>JACQBG010000043.1 GCA_016194585.1 Gemmatimonadota bacterium | reverse complement strand
TTCCCTCCCCCTCCCCCTCAAGCACAACTACCGTCCCCAACCTCGGCAACTCATCCCGCACCGCCATCACCTTCGCCAGCTGCTCCGGTCCGTCGACGACGATGAGCCGCGCCTCGCAGTCCGCCAGCATCTCCAGGATCTGCGTCGGCGCGCTCGTCGGATACACGCCGACGCTCACCACCCCCGCGAGCAGCGCGCCGACGTCGGCGATTGGCCAGAGCGGCAGGTTCGCCGCGAGCACGGCCACCCGCTCACCGCGCCCGATGCCGGCCGCGACGAGCGCCGCCGCGAAGCGGCGCGACGCGTCGTGCCATTCACGCCACGTGTACCGCTCGCCCTGCGGCGTGCACATCGCCTCGTCGCCGCCGCGCGTCGCGGCGAGCTCGCGGAACCGGTCGAGCACCGGGAGCGTCCGCGGGACCGGCGACGCCGTCACCTGCCGGGCAACGGCGCTCACGCGCGGCCTCGCCACCGCATCGCGACGCTCCCCATCGCGAGGCCCGCGCCCGACCCGGTGAATACGATGAGCTGGCCGTCCTTCACCTTGCCCGCGCGCACCGCGTCGTCGAGCGCCATCGGCAGGCACGCCGACCCGGTGTAGCCCCACTTGTGCATGACCGTGTGCGCCTTCGCCATCGGCTCGCCCAGCGATTCCATCACGACCTTGATCGTCGAGAGGTTCACCTGCGTCCACAGCCAATGGTCCACGTCACGCGGCACATGCCCGGCACGCTCGAGCACCGCCCGCACGATGCGCGGCCACCCCTGTTCGTTCACCGAGGCGGGATACTTCTGCACGAATCGCAGATGGTTGCGGTGCCCGCTCGCGAGCACGTCGGCCGTGATCGGCTCGGCGGCCCCCCCCGCGAACACCCCCATCCCCGAGCAGAGCGATCCGTCGGCGAAGAGCTCGCTCGCCAGCACGCCGGGCCGGTCGGAGCGTTCGACGAGCGCCGCTCCCGCGCCGTCAGCGAAGATCGTGCTCGTCTTCTTGTCCTTCCAATCGATGAACTTGCTCATCGCGTACGCGCCGACGACGAGCACGCGCCGGTACCGCTCGTCGGCGCGGATGAACTTCCAGGCCGTATCGAGCGCCGTCACGAAGCCGGCGCACCCGGCGTTGATGTCGAACGTGCCGCAGCGGGTCGGCAATCCGAGCCGCCCGTGCACCACGCTCGCCGTCGGCGGGGAGATGTACTCGGGGGTGTCGGTGGCGATGATCAGCAGGTCCACGTCGGCCACGGCGCATTCCGCCATGTCGAGCGCGCGCCGCGCCGCGTCTACGGCGAGCCCCGCCGTGCTCTCATGCGCTCCGCACACATGCCGCTCGGCGATGCCGAGCGTACCACGCACGAACGGGTCGATGTCCTCGCCGAGGATCGCCGAGAGCTCGGCGTTGGTCACGATGCGCTCCGGCACGGCGGCGCCGGTGCCCGTGATGATCGCGTGGCGCTCTGTCGCCATCGCGCGCGCGGACGAGCCGCCGCCGCTCATCGCGCACCCCCGTTCCGCTTGTTCACCGGTCCCGTCGTGCCACGCTGCACGAGCTTCACCGGGAGCAGTTGCGACGCCGGCGGCTTCGCCCCCTCGTGTTCGATCTGCCGCAGCAGCAGCCGCACGGCGCGCGCGCCGAGTTCGCGCGTCGGCACGGCGATCGTCGAGAGCTCGGGGGTG
Source organism: Gemmatimonadota bacterium (assembly GCA_016194585.1). Taxonomy (GTDB): domain Bacteria; phylum Gemmatimonadota; class Gemmatimonadetes; order Gemmatimonadales; family Gemmatimonadaceae; genus Fen-1231. The sequence goes on along the minus strand of JACQBG010000043.1, from coordinate 101,584 downwards.
ACGAGCGTGTCCATCTCGATGTCGTCGCATCCGAGCAGCGAGACGTAGCGCGGCAACTGCACGCCGGCCGCCCCGCACGCCTTGTGCGCGCCGAGCGCGACGAGGTCGTTCGCGCAGAACACGGCGGTCGGATGGTCCGGCATCGCCAGCAGGGCGCGCATCGCGGTGTAGCCTCCGGCGATCGTCGCGTCGGCACGGCGCAGCAGCTCCGAGGGCATCGACACGCCGGCCGCGCGCAACGTCTGCACGAAGCCGCGCTCGCGGAAGCGGTACGCGGGGATCGAGTTCGCCGGTCCGATGAACGCGACGCGCCGGTGCCCGAGCGAGAGCAGGTGCTCGGCGGCGATCTCCCCCGCCTTGAGCGAGTCGCCGGCGACGGTGGGGAACCGGTCGGAGGGCTGGTTGATGAGGACGACGTTGAGGTCGTCGAGGGCCCGCGGTGGGAGCGTCGTCGCGGCGATGCCCGCGATGATGACGCCGTCGATCTGCCGGTCGCGCAGCGCCTCGAGATGCTGCACCACGTCGACCTTGCCGGCCTCGCAGAAGAGCACGGCGTACCCCGCCTCGGCGGCGACGCGCTCGGCGCCGGAGAGGACACTCACATAGAAGGGATTGTCGAAGCCCGGCACGATCACGCCGAGGGCGAAGGAGCGCCGGCGGACCAGTCCCTGGGCGAGCCGGTTCGGCCGGTAGCCGATCTCCTCGGCGATCTTGAGCACCCGCGAGCGGGTCTCCGGCGCGACCCGTGCCTTGGGGTTCCGCGACAGGATGAGCGAGACGGTGGGCTGTGAGACCCCCGCCCGCTTGGCGACCTCGGCGGCCGTGACGCGGTGTTTGCCAATACGCATAATCGGTGTGATAATAGGTATTGGCAGCCCGTTTCTGTCAAGGCTTTGTCTCGGATGCGTCCCGGACCGCCGCCGCAGGCGGCTGGATCGCACTCTCCGGGAGCCTTCGCCGAAGGGCACATTCCATCCCGCGTTCACCCGCCCCGCACCCTCGCACCAGTCACGAGACCTCGATGCCCGTCCTCACCACTGACGAAGCCGCGCTGCACTACGAAGTCGCCGGCGAAGGGGAACCGCTCCTTCTTCTGCACGGCCTCGGGTCGAGCACGCTCGACTGGCAGTTGACGATGGAGCGGTTCGCCCCGCGTTACCGCGTCATCGCCCTCGACTTCCGCGGGAGCGGCGACTCGCGCGACCTCCGCCATCCGAGCGGTCCGTTCCGCGTGCGCCAGTTCTCCGGCGACGTGAAGGCGCTCCTCGAGCACCTCGGCGCCGCGCCGGCGCACATCGTGGGCCTCTCGCTCGGCGGCGCGGTCGCCTTCGACGTCGCGGTGCGCGCCCCGGAGCTCGTGCGCACGCTCACCATCGTCAACAGTGCACCGTCGCTGCGCATGCCGGGCGCGGCGGCGCAGGTGGTGATCGCGCTCCGGCGCGTCGTCGCCCGCGTGTTCGGCCCGCGCGGGATGGCCAGGATGCTCGCCCCGAAGCTCTTCCCGAACCCCGAGCACGAGGCGCTCCGCCGCACCTTCATCGAGCGGATGGCGCGCAACAAGCGTGGCGCGTACATCGCCACGCAGCTCGCGGCGCTCGGTTGGTCGGTGCGCGAGCAGATCGGCGGGATCGCGGCGCCGACGCTCGTCATCGGCGCCGAGCACGACTATCCGTTCCTCGCCGACAAGCAGGCGTGGGTGCGCGAGATGCAGCGCGCGGAATACGTCGAGATCCCCGGCACGCACCACGCGCTCCCGGTGGAGGCTCCGGAGGCGTTCCATGCGGCGCTCGCGCCTTTCCTCGCGCGGCACACCGCCGGGAGCGCCGGCTGAGATGCCGACCCTCGCGACGATCGTTCCGCGCCATGCGCGCTATCGCCCCGACGCCATCGGCGTCGTGTTCGAGGAGACGCGCCTCACCTGGCGCGCCTTCGACGAGCGCGTGAACCGGCTCGCCAACGCGCTGCACGCGCTCGGCCTCGTGAAGGGAGACGCGGTGGCGATCGTGCTCCCGAACTGCATGGAGTTGATGGAGCTCTACTGGGCGGCGGCGCGCACGGGGATCGTCGTCGTGCCGCTCTCGCCGCTGCTGCGCGGCCCGGGGTTGCTCTCCCTCGTGCGCGACTCCGGGGCGAAGGCGCTGGTCGCGACGCCCGACGTGCGCCCCGTGATCGACGACGTGCGAGGCGAGTTGCCGCAGATCGCGGCGCACCGGTGGATCCTCACGGGAGACGAGAGTGCCGCCGGCTACGCCAGCTACGCGGCGCTCTGCGCGGCGGCGTCCGGCACCTCGCCCGGCGACGCCGGGCTCACCGACGGCGACACGTTCAACATCATCTACAGTAGCGGCACCACCGGCCTCCCCAAGGGGATCGTGCACACGCACGCCATCCGCGCCGCCTATGCGACGGTGTTCGCGTCGGCGTTCCGCATGCACCCCGAGAGCGTCGTGATGCACGCGGGCTCGCTGGTGTTCAACGGCGCGCTCGTCCTCCACTTCCCGGCGTTCTTCCTCGGCGCGACGTACCTCCTCAAGGCGAGGTTCGAACCGGCCGATTTCCTCGCGACCATCCGCCGCGAGCGCGTCACGCACGTGATGATGGTGCCGTCGCAGATCGCGGCGATGCTCGACGACCCCGCGTGCACGCCGGAGGCGCTCGCGAGCATCGAGGCTCTCTGCTCCGTCGGCGCGCCGCTCCCGGTGGAGCACAAGGCCCGGTTGCGCGCCCTCGCGCCCGGCGCGCTCTACGAGCTGTACGGACTCACCGAGGGATTCGTGACCATCCTCGACCGCGAGGACTACGACCGCAAGCTCGGGTCGGTCGGCACGCCGACGCACTTCAACGAGATGCGGATCGTGTCCGACGACGGCGTCGACCTCGCGCCGGGCGAGGTGGGGGAGATCGTGGGGCGCGGCCCGCTCCTGATGCCGGGCTATCATGGCCGGCCCGACCTCACCGCCGAGGCGATCCGCGACGGCTGGCTCTACTCGGGCGACCTCGGATACGCGGACGCCGACGGCTTCCTCTACCTCGTCGACCGGAAGAAGGACCTTATCATCTCGGGGGGTGTGAACGTCTACCCCAAGGACATCGAGGAAGTGCTGGCGGCGCATCCCGCGGTGCGCGAGGCGGCGGTGTTCGGCGTGCCGCACGACAAGTGGGGCGAGGTGCCGGTGGGCGCCGTGATCCTCCGCGCGGCGGCGGCGACGACGGCCGACGAGTTGCGCGCGTGGACCAACACGCGCGTCGCGGCGCGCTACCAGCGGCTCGCCGAGGTGATCGTGTGCGACGACTTCGCGCGCAGCGCGGCGGGGAAGACGCTCAAGCGCGTGATGCGCGAGCCGTACTGGGCGGGCAAGGGGACGCGGATCTAGCGGCGTTCCATGCGCGCGACAGCCCGTCTCGGTGCGCGCCGATGACGCGGCGGATCGACGCGAACGATCGTGCGAACCTGCCGCGCGACGGCGGTGTAGCAACGAACACGGACAGTGGGCGAACCAGTCCGCCGGAGGGAACGATGCTGACAACGAGAGGGAGGGGCGCCGCGATCGCGGTCGCGTTCGCCACGGTCGCGCTCAGTGGGTGCGTCTATCGCGCGCGTCCGCGCGCCGTGGTCGTCGTGCCGGCGAGCGCGCGCGTGATCGTCGTACGGGAACCGCCGGTGCCGCGCGTCGAGGTGATCGTCGTGCAGCCATCGCCGGCGCACGTGTGGGTGAGCGGCTACTGGCGGTGGTGGCACGACGACTACCAGTGGGTCGCCGGGCATTGGGAACGGCCGCCCCGCCATCTGCACGAATGGGTGGCCGGCCATTGGGAGCGCGAGCCGCGGGGCTGGTTCTTCGTCGAGGGGTTCTGGCGCTGAACCCATCGCGGACAGTGCGCAACGAAGAGGCCGCGCCCGGACGTCGGGCGCGGCCTCTTTCACGTCGCGCTCGGCGCCGGCCTAGCGGCGATGCCCGCCGAAGCCGCGCGGTCCGCGCATCGGGATCCCGTGGCCGAAGCCGCGATATCCGCCGTAGCCGCCGTAGTAGCCGCCGAAGATCGGGAAGTCGAGCCCGAGACTGAACGACGAGTACGGATAGTAGCCGTAGCTCCACGGACTCACGTACACGACCTCGGAGGGCGACACGTACACCGGCTGCACCGTCGTCGCCGGCGCGTAGACGACTTCCGTCGACGGATCGAGATGGCGCACCGTCACCGTCTGCGTGGCCGGGGCCGCGCAGGGGCGGTTCCCCTTCTTCTCCGTCGCGACGAGCTTGCCGTCCACGTACAACTGCACGTCGTTGTTCGACGTCGACTCGAGTTCGACCGTCTCGTTGGCCTTCACCGAGACCGTCCCGCGCTCCGTCGTCCCGGCCACGGCGTAGTCGACGTTCACCCCCTGCGTCCCCTCGTTGCGCAGGGCGAACTTGTTGTCGCACTCGTACCCGAAGGCGAGCTGCACCTTGGCGACCTGTTGGGCGGCGAGCGGCAGGGCGCCCACCGTGACGAGCGAGAGCGCTCCGAGGGTCTGCGACACGAACCGGATGTTTTTCATGGCCCCTCCTCCTTGCCGCAACATACCCCCGAAGCTGAAAAAAGAGCCATCCCTCGGGATGGCTCTCCTCGCTCAGTTCCAGGGCACGTCGACCCCGGGTGGCGTCCGCCCGTTGAGCGTGGGCACCCCCGGCCGCGCGATGCCGAAGCCCTGCGCGTACGTCGCGCCATGCGACTGCACCCACGCCAGCTCTTCCGGCACCTCGATCCCTTCGGCGATGGTCTGGATGCCCAGCGTCGACGCGATCTCGATGGTCTTCTCGGCGACGAGCGCCTTGTACGGATCCTCGTGCACGCCGCGGATCAGGTCCATGTCGAGCTTCACGAAATCGGGCCGGAGCTGGTGGAGCAGGTTGAGCGACGAGTACCCGGCGCCGACATCGTCCAGCGCCACGCGGAACCCGGCGTCACGGTAGAACCGGAGCAACCCGCGGAGGTGGTGCATGTCGGTCGTCTGCTCGCTCTCCACCACCTCGAACACGATGCGGTCGTGCGCGATCTTCGCCACGTCGATCATCTCGACCGTCCGCTCCAGGCTCGAGAGGGGGTCGTCGATCGCGCTCGGCGTGAGGTTCACGAACAGCGTCTCCGACATCTGGTCCATCACCATCCGGTCGATCGCCGCCTTGCGCGCCGCGAGGTCGAGCTGCACGAGCATGCCGCAGCCACGCGCCACGTCGAACAGGTAGTTCGGATAGACGATGGCCTCGTCGCGGCTCACGCCGCGCAGCAGCGCTTCGCGCGCGAACACCCGGGTCGGTTCCTTCGCGTAGACGATCGGCTGCAGCACGCTCGTGAACCGCTGCTCGCTGATCAGCGCGCCGAGCCACGTGGCCTGGCTCACGAGCGAGAACTGCGTGTACGACTGCACCTTGGGGAAGTCGGCGGTCGTGAGTTCGCCGCCGGCCGGCTTGTAGAGCACCTTGAGCTCGTCGCTCTCGCCGTGCGTGAGGATGCGGCGGATCGGGATCACGAGGTCGCGCATCTCCTGCCACTCGAGCTCGATCACGACGCACTGCCCTTCCTCGATCTGATACTCGATGTCCTCGCTGTGCAGCTGGGCGACGATCTTCGCCTGCGTCTGCGGCGCCGGGCACCAGAGCAGCAGCCGCCCGAGCGGCGCCAGCGGGTGGCCGGCGGAGTCACGGGTCGTGAAGCGGCGGACGGTCTTCCGGGACTGCACCATGTGGGTCGGACCGGGTTCGAGTGGGACGCCGACGATACCGACAGGCGCCGCCTGTTTCGGTGCTCCCCATCACAAAACTAAAGAGCCCACACGATCGTGTGGGCTCTTTGGCTTGCTCTCACGAGCTCGGACGGCTACGGCACGACGCGCGCCGCCGGCGGCGGCCCGGTGATCGCGTTGAACAGCAGCTTGAACGTCGCGTGGGGCTGCGCGCGGAAGGTGATCTCGGGGCCGAACATGTACACGTACCCTTGGCCGTAGGTGCCTTCGGCCATCGCGACCCCCTGGTCGAGATAGTTCTGCCCCCAGGCCCATCCGCTGCGGAGCGGCGACGGCGATTCGAACCACGCGACCGGACGCACCCCCTTGGCCGCGGCGTCGGGCCCGAGCCGGAAGGTCGGGCTGTTGTCATAGAAGACGATGCCGTGCGCGTCCTGTCCGCGCGCCGCGTCGGCGGTGGTGTCGTACGCCACCTCGAGCAGCGACCCGGGTACATAGAACTTGTCGCTCGGCAGCGGCGTGCCGGTCGTGCCGGTCGGCGTGCGCTCCACCAGGTGGTTCGTGATCGGGAATCCGAATTGCTGGCCGATGTTGATCGACGACGGACCGATGGCGACCACGCGGCCACCCTGCTGCACGAACTCCTTGATCTTCGGCAGCGTCTTGTCGATCGAGACGTTGCCGACCCACGACGCGAACTCCGCGGGGATCTCGGCGGCGCCGCGGCCGCCGCCCGGTGCGCCACCACGTCCACCGCGACCACCCGCGGTGCCCGGGATCGAGTTCTCCGGGAAGATGATGACGTCGTACTTCGCGCGGAGGTTTCCCGCGTCGAGTTCCTGGGCGTACACGAGCTTGTACGGCATCTCGTACTGCTCGAGCAGCCAACGGATGTGACCGCTCGGCATCGAGCCGCCGTACCGGTCCCAGAGCGCGATGCGCGCCGCCGGCGTCTTGTCGGCGCTCGCCGAGAGGTCGCCCGACGGCGTGAACTCCACGCCGATGTCCTTCGCCGACCGCTGCACGACCGGCGTGCTCTTCGCGTTCGCGGGCACGTACCACGACCCGGCGCTGACCGTCTTGCCATTCACCGTCGCGGCCCGGTTGAGCCGGTACACGTCGGCGCCCGCCTGCCAGAGCCGCGCCACGACATGGAACGCGTCGTTCTGCTTGGGCGAGAGCACCCAGCCGGCGCCGCTCGCGACGACCGTCGTCGGGTCGGGCTTGATGCGGTCGGCGAGCGGGTCGAGCGGCTTGAACGGCCCGTCGAAGCCGTCGAGCACGCGGTCGAACTTCACGCCCATCTGCATGGCGAGCGTCCATCCGGCGTTGTCATACGGCCGGTTGGGGGGCGCGCCCGGATACGGGAAATCGTTCGGGTGATCCTGCGGCTCGAACATGTCGAGCACGTGCGCGCGGAACGCCTGGTTCGTCTTCACGACGTACGACCCGGCGGGATACGTCTTGCCGGCGACGGTGAAGCCGGCCGTCGCGCGGTCGATGAGGATCCCCGCCTTCTGCAGCGCGACGAGGAATTTCTGCGCGGTGAGGAAGTCGGCCTGGTCCGACGGGATGATGTACCCGCGCGGCGCGCGGTTCTCCTTCTTGCGGAAGAACTCCTCGTACTGCTCCCTCGTGCCGCCGCCCCCGCGGCCGAAGTCGGCGGTGGCGAACGCGTCGAGCGGTGCCGCGCCACGCCCCCCGCGGCCGCCCCCCATCTTCGCCTGCGCTTCGGCGAGGATCTTCGGCGTCACGATCCAGTCGTCGCTGTTGCCGCGCGCGATCTCGTCGCGCCCCATGCGGTAGATGTTCCAGAGCACCGTCTCGCGGTACCGCGACATGTAGTCGAGGATGGCCTTGTTCGCCGTCACCGAGTAGTCGATGGACTGCCGGAAGTGCCACGTCTGCAGCGGCGGGAGCGGGTACGGCATGTCGGCGAAGCGGAGCTGCCGTTCGGCGAGGAACGGGATCGTCATCGGCGTCGGATTGCCGATCGTCTCCGTGAGGATGCCGATCATGTTGTGGAAGTAGGCCATCGTGCGCAGGCCGCCGTTCCACCACGTGGAGTACGACGACAGCGAGCGGTCGACGACCCCGGGCTTGTGTTCCATCTCCATGCGCGCGTGGATCGCCGCGCCGACGACGTCGATGCCGGTGATGATCGACTCGTGGAAGTTGTAGCTCGCCGGGTCGCGGAACGGCGGCGAGAACATCACGGCGCCGGCCGGGCCCGTCTGATGGTGGTTGTACATGATCTGGGGGAACCAGGTCAGGTACATCCACCGGTTCATGTTCGTCGTCTCGTTCTGGTTCGCGATGTAGAAGTCGCGGTTGTCGTCGTGCCCGATGTACTTCTGGTACAGGCGCGGGATGTTCATGTTGCGCTTCAGCGTGTCCTTCTCGGCCATGTACCAGTTGGCCACGAGTTCCATGCCGTCGGGATTCGCGTGGACGAACACGATGATGTCGTCCTTGAGGATGCGGTTCGTCTCCTCGTCGTTGCGCGAGAGGAACTGCCAGCTCGTCTCGATGAGCTGGTTCGACCCGAGCACCTCGGTCGCGTGCAGCCCGCCGTCGATCCACATCACCGCCTTCCCTTCCTTGGCGAACTGCCTCGCCTCCGCCTCGCTCACGTCGGCATACGCGAGATGCTTCGCGATGCTCCGGTAGTGCTCGAGCTTGGCGATGTTCTCGGGCGCCGAGACGATCAGCGAGAGTTGCGGCCGTCCCTCGGCCGTCACGCCGATCGTGTCGAGATGCGCCCGCGGCGACTCCTTGGCGACCTTCTGCCAGTACGCCATGAACTGCGTGTAGTTCGGGAGCCAGTAGTCGTCGCCGATGTCGTGCCCGAAGAACTGCTTCGGCGAGGTGACGCGACTTTGGGCGGCGGCCGGCGCCGGCGCGATGACGACCGCGACGGCGAGCGCGAGGCCGGTGAGCCGGCGAAGCGTGGAAGTGCGCATGGTGGCTGGGGCTTGGGTGGGAGCCAACTATACGATGTGGTACGCCTGCGGGCGAGGCGGCGTTGAGGGGTTACAATTGGTGACCCGCGCCGTGCCGCGCGCGCCGTGCCCTGATGCCGCGCTCCGTACTCCCGCCCGAGGAATCCGTGCGACCGTCGTGCGTCCTGCGCTTCGCCCTCTCGTTCGGATGCGCCGTGCCACTCACGGCGCAGGTCACGCAGGCCGAGTACGCGGCGCGGCGCGACGCGCTCGCGAAGTCCCTCGCCGGCGACGGCGTCACGCTCGTGCTCGGCGCACCGGAGCCGAAGGAGAACTACCAGAACTTCTGGCAGGCCGAGGACTTCCGCTATCTCACCGGCTTCCTCGAGCCCGGCGCCGCACTCGTGTTCGTGCGCCGCGACGGCGTCGAGCATCGCCTGCTGTTCGTCCAGCCGAAGGACCCGGCCGCCGAGGTGTGGACCGGCGAGCGGCTGGGCGTCGCCGGCGTCGCGCCGCGCATGGGGCTGGAAGGACGCGACGCCGCCACGTTGCGCAGCGTGCTCGATTCGCTCCTCGCGCCCGGGGGTGCGCTGCACGCGGTGGGCGATTTCTCGTCGGGTGGCGCCGACGTGCCCGGCACCGCGGCGCCGCGCACCGCCGACGACCAGTTCCTCGACGCCGTCAAGGCGAAGCACCGGAAGCTGAAGGTCGACGATGCGACCCCGAGAGTCCTCGCGCTCCGCGGACGGAAATCGGCCGCCGAGCTCGCGCTCATCCGCATGGCGGCGACGGTGAGCGCCGCGGCGCACCGCGAAGTGCTGCACGCCATCGCTCCGGGGATGGCGGAGTTCGAGGTGCAGGCGCTCGCCGAGTACACGTTCCGCCGCAACGGCGCCGACGGTCCGTCGTACGGTTCGATCGTCGGATCGGGGCCCAACTCGACGACGCTGCACTACGACCGCGACGACCGGTTCATGCGCGACGGCGAGGTCGTGAACATGGACATGGCCGCGTACTACGCCGGCTACTCGGCCGACCTCACGCGCACCGTGCCGGTGAACGGCCGCTTCTCTCCCGAGCAGCGCGCCGTGTACGCGATCGTGCGCGAGGCGCAGGACGCGGCCGAACGGCAGGTGCGGCCGGGCGCGTCGTTCCGCGTGCTGGGCGACTCGGCGCTCGCGGTGCTGAAACAGGGACTCGCCACGCTCGGCCTCATCGAGTCGCCCGACGCGTCCTACGACTGCGGGACGGCGGCGCGCGCCTCGACGTGCCCGCAGTACCGCCTCTACTACATGCACGCCATCGGTCATCCCATCGGGCTCGACGTGCATGACGTCGACGTCGCCGACCGGGGCGCGTTCGTCGAGGGGAGCGTGTTCACGATCGAGCCCGGGGCGTACGTGCGCGCGAACACGGTCGACATCATCCCCGACACGCCGGCGAACGCCGCGTTCAGGGCGCGGCTCGCGCCCGCGGTGCGGCGCTACGCGAACATCGGCGTGCGCATCGAGGATGACTACATCGTCACTGCCGCGGGGTTCGACCGCATCACGTCCGACGCGCCGCGGGAGATGGACGAGATCGAACGGGAGATGGCGGTGAAGGCGGGACCCGCAGCGCGCGACTCGGCGCGGGTCGACGCGTACAAGCGCCTGAAGCCGTGAACAGCCTCGGCGGTCGATCGTTCACCGGTGACCGTTGTCCGTGAACGGTCGACGATGAACGATCCGCTGCCGTCGTCGTTCCTACTTCGGCGGCCGCCGCGTCTCCCCCTTCAGGATCCCTTCGCGGATCCGCTTGGCCTTCGGCGTCGCCGCGGGATCGGCCTCGAGCTTCTGCTCGATGAGCGTGGCCAGCTTCACCTTGGCCGTGATCTGCATCGGCCGCCGGCCGCGCAGGAGGCCGATGGCGACCGGCGCGCCCTCCTGATGCGCGAACTTGACGCGCCACCCCTGCCACGCCGGGTCGCTCACCGGGATCCCATCTATTGACGTCAATACATCGCCGGGCTGGATCCCCGCGGCCGCGGCCGAGCCCCCGGCGTCGACCTGCATGACGCGCAGCCCCGCCGAGTCCCCCTGCAGGCTCACCCCGAACCGCGGCTCGCGCGTCGTGTCGCTCGTCACGCGCCAACCGGCCTTCGCCAGCCACGCGGTCCACGGGTAGGGCTCCCGCCCGTCCACGTACCGCGACGCGAAGTCGGCGAACTTCATCCCGTTCGCGGCACGCGACACCGCGCCCCACCACTCGTCGGCGGTGAATCCGCGGTCGTGGCGGTACGCCGACTGGTAGAGGTCGCGCATCACGTCGTCGAGCCCGGCCGCGTTGTCGCTCGCGTCGCGGATCTGGATGTCGAGCGCGAGTCCGGCGAGCGACCCCTTGTCGTAATAGATGTCGCTCGTGCCGTCGGTCATGTGGAGCCACGTCTGCAGCGACGCGTCCTCGAGCGACACCGGATCGAGCTGCGCCACGTGGTCCATCTTCCGCTGCGTCGTGCCGAGGAACTCCTGCGGCGTCACCACCCCGCCCCGCACGAGCGCGAGATCGGCGTAGTAGTCGGTGATCCCCTCGCTCACCCACAGCCAGGGCGTCGGCTGCATGACGTCATAGCGATACGGATACATGTCGGCCGGGCGCAGCCGCTTCACGTTGAACGCGTGGAAGATCTCGTGCGCGTACACCGAGGGGACGAAGTCCTCGTCGAGCAGCTGCGCGCCGACGATGGCGACGTTCGAGTTCTCGTGCTCGAGCGCGCTCATCCCGCCGAATCCGGAGTCGGCGATCTGCATCACGTCGTACGTGGTCCACGGATGGCCGCCGAACACGGCGCTCTCCTTCGGGATGGCCCGGGCGAGCTGGTCGAACAGCCGGGCGCGGCGCGCCGGGGTCGCGAGCCCGGCCGGATACGAGGCGAGGCGTAACCACGCGCCGTCCACCTGCGCGCTGTCGAGGTCGAACCGTCCGACGAAGAACGGATGGTCCACGAGTTCGTGGTACGTCGCCGCGTGCCACGTCGTCGCCGACGATCGCGGCATCCCCGTCTCGACGCGCCACGCGGGCTCCGTCCGCACCGTCACCGTCGCCGGGAAGTCGAGCGGACGCCCCTCGGCGTACATGAACACGTTGGTGCCGTTGAACAGCGCGAACTCGTCGCGCGCCCAGCTCCCGGCGTTGTCGAGGGTGTCGGCCTTGAACCGGAACGAGACCGTCACGTCACCCCCGCCGTCGGTGTCGATGCGCCAGGTGTCGGGGTCGGCCTTGTCCCAGTGGAGCGACTTGCCGCGCGCGGTCGCGCCGAACTTCGACACGTAGCGCGCGTAGTTGCTCACCTCGTAGGCCCCCGGCGTCCACACCGGGAGGGAGAGGAGCACGGGGTCGCGGCCGGCCGCGGTGAAGCGCATCGTGACGTCGAGCGCGCGGTCGACGCCGTTCGCGGCCGTGAAGGCGACCGTGTACGAGACGGCGGTGATCGGAGCGGACCGCAGCGGTGCGCGCCCCTCGCGCCCCTGGGCAGAGGCAGCGGCCGCGAGGCCGATCGAGAGCGGGACCGCGGCGAGTCGACGGAGTTGGAGCACGGGTACCTCGGCGGATGGTACCGGGTCGGGAGGGACACCCGGAAGTCGCTAAATGATAACCTCGCCCCCCTCTGGGTCGTCTGAATGGACGGGGGAACCTCCTCCGATGGAACGGACGACCCGGCGTGGCGGCCGGCCGACGGCATCGCCGGCGGCGTGACCGCCATCACGGCATGCAACGAGGTCATCATCGCACCGTACGTCCTTATGCCCGCCCTCCCCCCAGCGCGCGACGTGAGCCGCCCCGCCTCATGACCGTTCCCATCACCAACCGACTCAAGCCGCAGCCGCGCCGGCTGAACCTCGTCCTCCGCGATTCGACGGTGGTCGAGGGGTACATCCACATCGGCGAGGAGCAGTCGCTGGTGCAGTACTTCAACACGCGCCGTGGCGGGTGGTTCAACCTCACGCGGGCGCGCCGCCCGCGGCTCGACGAACCGCCGGGGCACATCATCGCCCAGGCCGAGCACGTGATCATGGCGTCGGCGCCCGACGAGGGCGTGCAGGTGGGCACCGCGGCGGGGATCAACACCGAGGATCGGCCGGTCGAGGTCGTCCTCATCGGCGGACACACGGTGCGCGGCTTCCTCTCGGCGGCGCCGCAACAGCGGCTGTCGGACGTGATCGCCGCGAGCGGCAAGTTCGTCGGCGTGACGCGCGCCACGCTCAAGGACGGCCGTGCGCTCGGCGACGTGGTGCTGCACACCGGGGCGATCGAGATCCTCCGCGACCTGCGCGCCACGGCGGGGCTCGACGAGGGCAGCTCGCTCCCCTGAGCCGGCGGCTGGACGGCGTGCGGTGACGGGGCGAACTTGCATCGATTCCCCACACCCGGGACCTCGATGCGACCGCTCCACCTGCTCGCCGCCGCCCTCGTCGCCGCGCCGCTCTGCGCCCAGCAGGCGGCGCCGGCCGACCTGATCCTCACGAACGCGCGCATCTACACGGTCGACGACGCGCACCCGCTCGCTGACGCGCTCGCCGTGCGTGGCGGCCGCGTCGCCTTCGTCGGCGACACGCGCGGCGCGCTCGCGCTGCGCGGTCCGCAGACGAGGGTGATCGACCTCGCCGGCCGCACCGTCATCCCCGGCATGGTCGACGCGCACGGCCACGTTGCGGGACTTGGCACCGCGCTTGCCATCGTCGACCTCACGGGCGCATCGAGCTACGACGAGATCATCGCCCGCGTCGTCGCAAAGGCGAAGACCACGCCACCCGGGCAGTGGATCACCGGCCGCGGCTGGGACCAGAACCGCTGGGGCGACACGCGGTTCCCGACGCACGACAAGCTCACCGCCGCCGTGCCGGACCATCCGGTGATGCTCGAGCGCGTGGACGGCCACGCCCTGCTCGCCAACCGAAAGGCGATGGACGCCGCGCAGGTGAGCGCGGCGACCAGGGATCCGACGGGCGGCCACATCGAGCGCGACGCGAGCGGCGCCCCCGCCGGCGTGTTCGTCGACAACGCGCAGGGACTCATCGGCCGCGTCATGCCGCAACTCACGCGCGACGAACAGAAGAAGGAGATCGTCGCCGCGATCACCGAAGCGCAGCGGTGGGGACTCACCGGCGTGCACGACGCCGGCGCGAGCCCCCGGGTGATCGACATCTACGAGGAACTGGGGAAAGCGGGGCAGCTCGACTTCCGGATGTACGCGATGATCAGTGGCGGCCGCGACGCGTCCGGCATCCTCGACCAGTGGTTCGCGCGCGGTCCGCAGAGCGGTCTCTACGGCGGCACGCTCTGGATCCGCAGCATCAAGCTCTACGCCGACGGCGCGCTCGGGTCCCGCGGCGCGGCCCTGCTCGACCCGTATTCCGACGACCCGCACAACAACGGCCTGCTCGTCTCACCGCCCGAGTTCATCCAGGAGATCGCGACCAAGGCGCTTCGGCATGGGTTCCAGGTGAACACCCACGCCATCGGCGACCGGGGCAACCGCATCACGCTCGACGCGTACGAGGCGGCCCTCAAGGCGGTGCCGACGGCCGACCACCGGTTCCGCATCGAGCACGCGCAGATCCTCAACTACGCCGACATCCCGCGCTTCGCGAAACTCGGCGTCATCCCGTCGATGCAGGCCAGCCACCAGACGAGCGACATGTACTGGGCCGGGCGCCGGCTCGGCGTCGAGCGGCTCCCCGGCGCCTACGCGTGGCGCGCGCTCCTCGACGGTGGCGTCGTCATCCCCAACGGCAGCGACTTCCCGGTCGAGCAGGTGAATCCGCTCATCTCGTTCCACGCCGCCTTCACGAGGCAGGACGCCGAGAACTGGCCCCCCGGCGGCTGGTACCCGGAGCAGCGCATGACGCGCGACGAGGCGCTGAAGTCGGTGACGATCTGGCCCGCGTACGCCGCGTTCCAGGAGAAGGAGTTTGGGTCGCTCACCCCCGGCAAGTACGCCGACTTCGTCGTGCTCGATCAGGACATCATGCGCGTCCCCGCCGAGCTCGTGCTGCGCACGCACGTGCTCAGCACGTGGGTCGGAGGCAAGGCCGTCTACACGGCAAAGTGATGGCGGCGCCGTTCCGTCCGCTGGCGTTGATCCGCACCGCCATGGTCGCCGGCGTCGTCGTGCTGGCCGTCGGCAGCTACCTGGTGAGGCGGCGCGCGCTCGTCGAGCCACCGCCGGGTGACACCTCGCCGATGCTGCGCACGATGGCGCTCGTCGCCGCGGGGATCGCGGCGGCCGCGCTCGTCGCGCTGCGGGTGCGGTCCGGCAGCGCCGATGCCGCACGGCGCCCGACGTTCACGGTGCTCGCGTGGGCAGCGGGGGAGTTCGCCGCGCTGGCCGGACTCGCGGCCTACCTGCTCACCGGCGTGCAGGGCGCGGCGGCGCCGGGGCTGCTCGTGTTCGCGCTCGCGATGGTAATGTTCCCGCCGCCGCGCGCCTGAGCGCCGAGGGCCGGCATCAGTTGATCGGGGAGAACCAGAGCCGCACCGCGACGCCCACGAGGAGCAGGGCGAATCCCTTCTTGAGCAGCGCGTCGGTGAGCGACTGCGCCGCCAGCGCGCCGATGAGCACGCCGACGACCATGCCGAGCGCGACCCACGCCGCGGCCTTCACGTCGAGCTGCCCCGCGCGCCAGTAGGTGTAGAGGCCGAGCGCCCCGACCGGCAGCAGCAGCGCCCCGAGCGACGTGCCGATCGCCGTCTTGAGGGGGAGTCGCCCCATGAACACGAGTGCGGGCACGATGACGATGCCGCCACCGATGCCGAAGAGGCCGGAGAGGATGCCGGCGCCAAGTCCGATGGCGAGGAACACGAGGATCACGGGGGGCTCCCGGGCGGGATGCGATGGCTTCCGCGCGGCGACGTCGCGCGCTACGATGAGCCGAAGGTGCACCTGAATCTAGCGCCTTCACCATCCGACATCCGCGTCCGATGCTCAAGCCCTCCGCCGTCGCCTTCCTGAAGCGCCTCCTCGACACCCCGGGTCCCTCGGGCTTCGAATCCGCCCCGGCCCGCATCTGGCGCGAGGAGGCGAAGACCTTCGCCGAGGTGACGGGCGACGTGCACGGCAACAGCATCGCCGTCGTGAATCCGGGCGGCGCGCCCACCGTCATGCTGGCCGGCCACATCGACGAGATCGGCGTGATCGTCACCTACATCGACGACGAGGGGTTCCTTTACATCGGCCCCATCGGCGGATGGGACGTGCAGGTGCTCGTCGGCCAGCGGCTCCGCTTCGCGGGCCGGGACGGCGAGGTCACGGGCGTGGTCGGCAAGAAGCCCATCCACCTCATGAAGACCGAGGACCGCGAGAAGGCGTCGAAGTTCACCGACCTGTGGGTGGACATCGGCGCGACCAGCCGCGCACAGGCCGAGACGCGGCTCTCGATCGGCGACGCGGGAGTGATCGACGCGCCGGCGCTCGACTTCCCCAACGACCGCATCGTCTCGCGCTCGATCGACGACCGCATCGGCGCGTTCGTCGTGCTGGAGGCGCTCCGCCGCTACGCCGCCGATCCGGGCGACGCGCGCGTCGTCGCCGTCGCGACGACGCAGGAGGAGATCGCATACATGGGCGGGGGCGCCCTCGTCGGCGCGCGGCGCGTCGATCCCGCGATGGCCGTCGTCGTGGACGTCACGTTCGCCACCGACCATCCCTCGGTCGAGAAGAAGGAGCTCGGCGAGCACCGCCTCGGCGGCGGCCCCGTGCTCACCCGCGGGTCGATCGTCTCGCCGGTCGCGTTCCGCCTGCTGCGCGACACCGCCGACACGCTGCGCATCCCGTACAGCCTGCACGCGGCGGGGCGCGACACGAGCACCGACGCCGATGCGATCCATCTCGCGCGCGAAGGGGTGGCGACCGCACTGCTCTCGGTGCCGAACCGCTACATGCACTCGCCGAACGAGATGGTGAGTCTGGTCGACCTCGACCGCGCGGCGGCGCTCATCGCCGCAACCTGCAAGGCGGTGACGCCGGCGACGGACTTCACGGCGCGCTGAGCGCGCCGCCGCTCAGGCGGCGGTGCTGCGCGGCGCCGTGAGCGCGACCTTCGCGGCGTCGCGCACTTCGCGCTCCTTGTCGTTCAGGAGGACCTGTACCGCCGCCATCGCCGTCGGCGTGCGCGCCTCGGCGAGTGCGTGCACCGCCGCGACGCGCAGCGCGGCGACCTTCTTCGACTTGAAGAAGCCGCTCGCCGCTTCGGCGGCGCGCGTGAGCTTCTGCACCGCGTCCGGCGTGCCCATGCGGCCGAGCGCCGCGAGCAGGGCGAACTGCACCTCCGTCTCCGTCTCGTCGTCGATCGCCTGCGAGAGCAGCTGCGCCGACCGCGCGCTCTTGCGGGTCGCGAGCGCGCTGACGGCGGCGAGCCGGACGCTCGCCGCCCCGTCGCCGAGCGCGCGGGCGAGGGCGTCGAACACGAACGCCGAGTCGAACCGGTTCAGGGCGCGCACGGCGCCGCGCCGCACGCGGTCATCGGGATGGGAGAGCAGCTCCGATAGCGGGCGCTCGACGTCGGCCTCCTTGAGCTCTCCCAGCAACTGCGACGCCTGGCGCACGACGTACCAGCGCGGATCCGTCAGCATCTTGAGCAGCGATTCGCGCGTGTCGGGGAGTCCGCCGCTCAACGCTTCCCAGTAGAGGGCGCGCTCGGACTTCGAGGTCGCGTTGATGTACTGGTCGACCGCCGCATCCACGCCATCCTGGCCGAACCGCGCCAGGATGCGCATCACGTCGGCCGAATGCGCCTCGTCGGCGCCGATGAGGTGCGCGATCGGCTGCAGGAAGCCCGGCTTGGTGAGGCGGCGCATGGCGACGAGGTAGAGCCGCCGGATCTCCGGGTCGGTGACGCGTGCTTCGCAGTCGAGGAGCCCCGTGCAGACGCTCGCGGCGGTGGCGACGCGCCCCTCGCGCTGCGCCTGCTCGACGACGAACAGCAACTCGTCGAGCAGTTGCTGCGCGTGCACCGGCTCCGTGGCGATCGCGAGCTGTTCGAACGTCGCCTTCACCCGCACATCGCTCTCGAAGCGGGAGAAGTCGATCGTCGAGGGCGCCGCGGCGGCTTCCGGCACGGCGGCGGCGGCACGCATGAACCGGACGGTCTGCCCCTCGTAGCCCTCGAGCTGTGTCGCGAGCTCCCGCCGCTCCTCAGCCGTCGCGCCTCGCGCCGCCAGCAGCCGCGCCACGGCGAGCAGCTCCTTCGCTTTCGCCCGCTGGTCGATCTCGAGCGCCGACACGCGGTGGGCCGTCAGTTGGTCGGCGAGATCGACGACGCCGGCCAGCGCCTGCGGCAGCACGACGTCGTTCACCACCAGGCGCCCCTCGCTCACGAGCAATCGCGCGGGCGTGTCCTTGGAGACGGTGACCGTCGCCCGCAACTGCGCCTTCTGTTCGGCGACCTCGTCCGGCTCGTTGGCGAGGAGCCACACGAGGCGGGCGAAATGGCGGGCGAGGGAGAGGGAGTTGTCCATGGCAGGGGTCGCGAGCGCGCTGGTGCCGGTTCGGACGCTCCGGTAACATACGCGCAGTCGCCACCCGACACTACACTCCCGCATGCACCCCGCACGGCTGCACGCTTGGACGAGCGCCCGTTTCACGGTGCCGCTCCCCGACGGCCACCGGTTCCCGATCGCGAAGTACGCGGCGCTGCGCGACGCGGTGATCGCCGAGCGACTGGTCGCTGCCGAGTGCCTGCACGAACCGGCGCGCGCGGCGCGCGACGCGCTGCTGCGCGTGCACGACGCGGCCTGGGTCGACGCCGTCGAACGGGGCACGCTCGACCCCGCCGCGGCACGGCGCCTCGGATTCCCCTGGTCGACGGCGCTCGCCGAACGGGCGGCGCGCGCCGTCGGTGGCACGCTCGAAGCGGCCGGCGCGGCCCTCACGCACGGCGTCGCCATCAACCTCGCCGGCGGCACGCATCACGCCTTCCCCTCGCACGGCGAGGGGTTCTGCGCCTTCAACGACGTCGCCGTCGCCGTCCGCGCGCTGCAACACGACGGCCGAGCCGCGCGCGCCGCCATCGTCGACCTCGACGTCCATCAGGGGAACGGCACGCACGCCATCTTCGCCGGTGACGACCGCGTCTTCACGTTCTCGATGCACGGCGGCCGCAACTACCCGTTCCGCAAGGTGCCGGGTTCGCTCGACGTCGAGCTCGACGACGGCACCGGCGACGATGCGTACCTCGACGCGCTGGCGCGCCACCTTCCCTCGGCGCTCGAGCGCGCCCGCGCCGACATCGTCTTCTACCTCGCCGGCGCCGACCCCCACGAGGGCGACACGCTCGGCCGTCTGCGCCTCACCTTCGACGGCCTCATGCGGCGCGACACGATGGTGCTCGAGGCGTGCCGGGCGATCGGGCTGCCCGTGTGCATCACGATCGCCGGCGGCTACGGCCGCGACATCGCCGACACCGTCCGCGTGCACTGCAACACCGTGCGCATCGCCGGCCGTTTCGCGTGAACGGTTAGGTTAGCATTCCCGCATGGCGCCCCTCCCCATCCCCGCCCCGCGCGAGAGCGGCTTCACGACCCGCACTGACGCGCCACTCTACTGGTGCCGCTATGGTCGCGCCGGCGCGCCGCCGCTCGTCGTGCTCCACGGCGGCCCGGGTGCCGACCACGCCTACCTGCTGCCGCAGCTGCTCGACCTCGCCGGCGATCACGACCTGCTGTTCTACGACCAGCGCGGCGGCGGCCGCTCGAAGAGCGACGACCGCACCCCGGTCACCTGGCAGACCCACGTCGGCGACCTCGCGGCACTGCTCGGCGAGCTCCAACCGGGGGCGCCCTCGCTCCTCGGCTACTCGTGGGGCGGACTGCTCGCCATGCTCTATGCCATCGAGTGCGCGGCGGGGCGCGCGGGCCCGGCGCCGGCGCGACTCGCCCTCATCGACCACGCCCCGATCTCGCGCGCCTGGCGCGACCAGTTCGAGGCGGAGTTCTCCCGGCGGCAGCAGGGCGCGGCCATCGCGGCGATGCGCCACGAACTCGCCGCGTCGGGACTGCGCGAACGGGACCCCGACGCCTACCGGCAGCGCGCCTTCGAGCTGAGCGTCGCCGGCTATTTCGCCGACCCTCGCCGGGCGACCGACCTCACCCCGTTCCGGGTGACCGGACGCGTGCAGCAATCGGTGTGGGAGAGCCTCGCCGATTTCGACCTCGCCCCCGCCCTCGCCGCCCTTCGCAGCCGCGCCATCGTCGTGCACGGCCGCGAGGATCCGATCCCGCTCGCGTCTTCGACCGCCGCCGCGCGTGCCCTCCGCGCGGAGCTGGTGGTGCTGGAGGACTGCGGGCACGTACCGTATGTTGAAGCACGCGCCCCGTTGATGGCCGCCCTTCGGCGGTTCCTCGGCAGCTCCGCTGCCACGTGACGCGCGCACGCTCCCCGGACGACCTCACGCCACCATGGCCTCCTACGACGAAGTATCGCAGCCGTACATCGCGACCATCGAGAGCGATGGGCGCAAGTACAGCGTGTCGGTGCGCGTCGGCTATGACGGCGTCGAGTACGTGGGGCGGCTCTGGTTCGCCGACGAGGCGTGGGACGACCTCGGCCTCCCCGATCGCGGGGCCCTCCCGGGACGCACGAAAGAGGAAGTGATCGCGCAGGCGCGGCAGTTCACGCCCGAAGAGCTCATCAAACGCCATCGGCGCGCCCTTTCGGAGAAGCGCCGCTTCCATGGGCTGCGCAAGGCGACGGACGACATCCTCGCGAAGATCCGCTACCTGAATCAGGTCGCGATCTCGATGCGCGCCGGACTGCTCGACGTCGAGGGAGCGGCCCAGGAGATCGACCTCACCGAGAAGCAGCTCCACGCCCTCATCGGCCGCCTCTCGAATTTCGCGGGCGTCGAAGACTGAGCGTATCTTTGGGCGTGCCCGCCCCGCACGCCGCCCCCCTCATCGCCGAACTGCACGCCCTCGTCGAGATCCAGGGCGGTGACGTGCGCGCCGCCGAGGTGGCTGAGGCCGTCGCCGCCCTCGAGCGTGACGGCGAATGCGAACTCCTCGACCGGCTGCGCGAGTCCACCCCCGAGGGGCTCTTCGAGATGCTCCGCATCCCGGGACTCGGTCCGTCGCGCATCCGCCGCATCCATGAGGGGCTCGGCATCGACTCGCTGCAGGGGCTCGAATCCGCGGCGCGCGACGGCCGCCTCAAGGCGCTGCCCCGCTTCGGGAGCGCCACGGCGGAGCAGGTCATCCGCGGCATCGCCGCGCTGCGCGAATCGGGCACGCCGCTCCTGCTCCCCCACGCCCGTGCCGAGGCCGACCGGCTCCTCGCGCTGGTGCGCGCGCACCCTGCGGTCGTGCGCGCCGAGGTCTCCGGCGACGTGCGGCGCTGCAGCGAGGTCGTGCGCGACCTCGATCTCGTCGTCGCGTGCCGCGGCGAGCCCGAGCCGGTCGCCACGCAGTTCGCGCGCGGACCGCTCGTCCGCAGCGCCCTCGGCACCGGCACGCGCCGCGTCACCCTCCGATACGCCGACGGCACGCGCCTCACGTTGCACTGCGTCCCCGAGCGCGAGTTCGTCGTCGCCTGGTGGCGCACGACGGGGTCGGCGGCGCACGTCGCCGCAGTGACGGCGCACGCCGCCGGCCGGCGGTTCCGCCTCTCCGATGGACTCACCGACGCGATGGGTTCCACCGTGCCGGTGGCCGACGAGGCCGCGCTCTACGCCGTCCTCGGCCTTCAGTTCGTGCCCCTCGAACTGCGCGAAGGGCGAGGCGAGGTCGAGGACGCCGAGGCGCGCGCCATCCCCCGGCTCCTCACGCTCGGCGAGCTCCGCGGCGTGCTGCACTGCCACTCGCACTACTCCGACGGCACCACCACCATCGCCGAACTGGCCGCCGAGGGGCGGAGGCGCGGGTGGGGCTACGTCGGCATCAGCGACCACTCGCAGTCCGCGTTCTACACGGGCGGGCTCACCGCGGAATCCATAGCGCGGCAGCACGACGAGATCGACGCGCTCAACGCGACGCTCGACGGATTCCGCGTGCTGAAGGGGGTCGAGGCCGACATCCTCCCCGACGGGCGGGTCGACTACCCGTTGGACGTGCTCGAGGGCTTCGACTACGTGATCGCGTCGGTCCATTCGCGCTTCGGGATGGACGGCGCGCAGATGACGGAGCGCGTGCTCAAGGCGCTCGACGATCCGTACGTCACCATCCTCGGACACCCCACGGGGCGGCTCCTCCTCACGCGCGAGGCGTACGCGCTCGATGTGGGCGCGGTGCTCGAGAAGGCCGGCGCCACGGGCGTCGCCGTCGAGCTCAACGCCGACCCGCACCGCCTCGACCTCGATTGGCGGCACGGCCGCGACGCGCGGCGTCACGGCGCGCTCATCGAGATCGGCCCCGACGCGCATTCGGTCGAAGGCCTCGACAACGTCTCGCTCGGGGTCGACATGGCCCGCAAGGGCGGCCTCACCGCGAACGACGTGCTCAACGCGCGCAACGCGGCGGACGTGCTCGCCTTCGCCCGCGCGCGCCGCACCCACGCCGCACGCTGAGGACGGGACCGATGGCAGCGAACCAGAAACGGCCCGCGGTGAAGGACGGCGCCGCGAAGCGCTCAAAGGCCAAGGCGGGCGCCGCGAAGCCGTCGAAGGCGAAGGTGAGCGCCGCGAAGCGCCCGAAGTCGAGGGGCGCCCTCTCCGGCGCCGCACTCGAGCGCCACGCGCTCGAGATCCAGCGACGCCTCGAGGCCGCGTATCCCGACGCGCACTGCGAACTCGACTTCCGCACGCCGCTGCAACTCCTCGTCGCGACCATCCTCAGCGCCCAATGCACCGACAAGCGCGTGAACATGGTCACCCCCGCACTGTTCGCCCGCTACGCCGACGCCGCGGCGCTCGCCGCCGCCGACCTCGCCGAGCTCGAGGAGATCATCCGGAGCACGGGCTTCTACCGCAACAAGGCGAAGAGCATCCTCGGCATGGCGCGCGCGCTCGTCGAGCGGCACGGCGGTGACGTGCCGCGCACGATGGACGAGCTCGTCCGCCTGCCCGGCGTCGGCCGCAAGACGGCGAACGTGATCCTCGGCAACGCCTTCGGCATCAACGACGGGATCGTCGTCGACACGCACGTGGGCCGCCTCGCGAACCGCTTCGGCCTCACGCGCGAGACCGACGCCGTGAAGGTCGAGCAGGCCCTCCTCCCACTCTTCCCCCGGCAATCATGGACGATGCTGTCCCACGTGATGATCTGGCACGGACGCCGCGTCTGCGACGCGCGCAAGCCGAAATGCGGCGAGTGCCCGCTGCGCGACATCTGTCCGTCGGCACTCACGTGAGGTCGCCGTCGGCGGGCGCCGGCACACGGCGCGGCGCGGCGGCCGGTGCCCTCGCGGCGCTCTCCCTCGCGCTCGCCGTGGCGTGCGCGCCGTCGCCGCCAAACCCGCCGCCGGCACCCGTCGCCGCGCCCGACACCACCGCCGTCGTCCCCGCAGGAAGCGACCTCTGCTACCTCACCGTCGCCGAAGCGGTGAAGAATCCGCGACTCGACGTGGAGCAGGTGCCCGCGCCGGTGAAGATGGCGCCCCCCGTCTTCAAGCCCCCCTATCCGCGTGGCGTGTTCGGCAAGGGGAACGCGATGGAGCTCGAGTTCGAAGTACTCGTCGACACCCTCGGCAAGGCCGACCTGTCGACGTTCACGGTCCTCAAGGCGTCGAACCCGTGGTTCGTGACGCAGGCGAAGAAGGCGGTCGCGAAGTGGGCGTTCACCCCCGCGGTGAAGACGGGGTGCAAGGTGCCGCGCTTCTACAAGCTCGGCATCTCGCTGGGGCCGAAGACGGGCAAGTAGTGCCGCCCGCACTCGCCCGCGCTAACTTTCGCTCCATCGGATGCCCGCGCGGCCGACCAGGCCCCGCGGGTCGTGCACGGTTCATCGTGAACCGTGAACGATCAACCGTACACTCGCCGTAGCCCTTCCATGACAAAGACCGCCACCTTCGAGACCAACCTCGGCACCATCGTCGCCGAACTGTACGAGAACGACGCCCCGATCGCCGTCGTGAATTTCGAGAAGCTCGCCAACGACAAGTTCTACGATGGCGTAAAGTTCCATCGCGTCATCCCTGACTTCGTCGTGCAGGGCGGCGACCCGCTCTCGCGCGACCTTCCCGCCGGCGATCGCCGCATCGGCACGGGCGGCCCGGGATGGACCATCAAGTGCGAGACGAAGGGCAATCCGCGCACGCACGAGGTGGGCGCCCTCTCGATGGCCCACGCCGGCAAGGACACCGGCGGCAGCCAATTCTTCATGGTGCTCAGCGAGCAGAACACCCGGCACCTCAACGGCGTCCACACCGTCTTCGGCAAGATCACGAGCGGGCTCGACGTGATGCGGAAGATCAAGCAGAACGACCACATGATCACGGTGCGCGTCGCGTAGACGCCCCCTCCACCGAACCCGAGAGGAACCCCCCGATGTCTGGCCACACCCACGAGTCCGACCGCTCCGCCGCCTTCACGGGCCTCATCGTCGGCGCGATCGCGCTCGGCATCCTGCTCTACGGCATCGTGCGCTGGACGAACGCCCGGTACGCCAAGGACGAAGTCGCCAAGCCTACGGCGAGCGCCCTCCGGTAGCGGGCGTGCCACCTTCCGCAGTCGACGAAACGTGCCCCCCGGCGACCGGCCGGGGGGCGTTTTTCATTCGACTCGCCACGCAACCTGCGGCGCGGTTACCTCTCGCGGTCTGCGCCGCGTTGCTCCTCGGCGGCGCGCTCTGGTTCCGTGACCGCACGCTCGCCGACCACTTCTGGCTGACCGCGCTCGTCCTCACGGGCGCGCCCGTCACGTGGCGCACGCTCCGCGGCATGTTCGCGGGACGTTTCGCCGCCGACGTCGTCGCGATGCTCGCGATCGTCACCGCCGTCGTGCTCCATCAGCCGATCGCCGGCCTCGTGATCGTGCTGATGCAGACGGGGGGCGAACTACTCGACGCCTACGCCGAAGGGCGAGCGTCCGAGGCGGTGCGCGCGCTCGAGGCCGCGGCGCCGCGCGTGGCCCACCGTGTGCAGGCCGACGGCACCGTCGACATCGACGCCGACCAGATCGCCGTCGGCGACCTCCTCCTCGTGCGCCCGGGCGAGATGGTCGCCTGCGACGGCATCGTCGAAGACGGCCAGTCGCACATCGAGGTCTCCCGCCTCACCGGCGAGCCCTCTCCGGAGTTCGTGATCGCCGGCTCGCTGGTCCGCTCGGGCTCGGTGAACCAGGAGTCGGCGTTCCGCCTGCGCGCCACGGCGATCTCGAGCGACTCGCTCTACGCGAAGATCGTGGAGCTCGTGCGGCGCGCCCAGGCCGACAAGTCGCCCATCCAGCGCCTCGCCGACCGGTACGCGGTCTGGTTCACGCCGATCACGCTCGTCGTCTGCGCCATCGCCTGGTGGCTCTCCGGCGATTCGCTGCGCGTGCTCGCCGTGCTCGTCGTGGCCACGCCCTGCCCCCTCATCCTCGCGACGCCGGTGGCGATCATCGGGGGCATCAACCGCGCGGCGCGCCACCAGATCGTCGTGCGCACCGGCGGCGCCCTCGAGCGCATCGGGTCGGTCGACGCGGCCGTGTTCGACAAGACGGGCACGCTCACGATCGGATATCCGGAGGTCTCCGAGGTGCGCGCCGTCGCGCCGTTCGACGAGCCGACCCTGCTGGCGATGGCCGCCGCGGTCGAGCACCACAGCGGCCACCTCCTCGCGCGCACCACGGTGCTGGCCGCCGAAGCGCGCGGCCTGAAGGTGCCGGAGCCGCGCGACGTCGTCGAGGCGCCCGGCCGTGGCGTGAGCGGCGTGGTCGACGGACGTCGCGTGGCGGTCGGCTCCCTCTCCTACGTCGCCTCCGAGCAGCCGAGCGCCACCGCCGCACTCGCCGTGCTGCACGAGGCGAGCTCGGGACTGCGCGCCTTCGTGGCCATCGACGGCGTCGCCGCCGGCGAGATCCGCTACGCCGACCACACGCGCGAGGGACTCCCCGCCTTCTTCGCCCGGCTGCGGGCGCTGGGCGTCACCCGCACGCTGCTCCTCAGTGGCGACCGCGAGCGCAACGTCGCCGAGATCGCGCGCACCCTCGGCATCTCCGAGGCGCGCGGCGACATGCTCCCCGACCAGAAGGTGCAGGTCGTCAACGACCTGCTCGCCGAAGGCCACAAGGTGCTGATGACGGGGGACGGCACGAACGACGCCCCCGCCCTGTCGGCGGCGACGGTGGGGATCGCGCTCGCGGCGCACGGCGGGGGGATCACCGCCGAGGCGGCCGACATCGTGTTGCTCGCCGACGACGTGACGCGCGTCGCCGACGTCATCGCCATCGGGCGGCAGGCGACGCGCATCGCGCGACAGAGCATCATCGCCGGGCTCGGGTTGAGCGCGGCGGCGATGGTGGTGGCGTCGCTCGGCTACATCCCGCCGACGGTCGGCGCGCTCATCCAGGAGGCGATCGATGTCGCCGTCATCCTGAATGCCCTACGGGCCGGTTCGGAGTCGCCGTCGGAAAATCCCTGACAGTTTGGCGGGGAAGAGGCCGATTGTTGGTAACCGGTAAAGGGCGTTTCTTGCGAAATCCTCCGCGGAGACCTCCACGTATATGAACGCGCGTCTTGATTCCTTCTCCTACGACGACGCCATCGTCCGCAAGTTCCTCTTCGCGACGATCATCTTCGGGCTCGTCGGCATGCTGGTCGGGCTCATCATCGCCGTGCAGCTCGCCTATCCGGCGGCGAACTTCGGCCCGATCTTCGCCTTCGGGCGATTGCGCCCGCTGCACACGAACGCGGTCGTGTTCGCGTTCGCCGGCAACGCCTGGTTCTGCGGCGCCTACTACGCCACGCAGCGGCTGCTGAAGACGCGCATGTGGTCGGACAAGCTCAGCAACTTCCACTTCTGGGGATGGCAGGCGATCATCGTCGCCGCCGCGATCACGCTCCCGCTCGGCTACACGCAGGCCAAGGAGTACGCGGAGCTCGAGTGGCCGATCGACGTCGCGATCCTCATCGTGTGGGTCGCCTTCGCCGTGAACTACTTCGTGACGCTCACCAAGCGGCGCGAGCGCCACATCTACGTGGCGATCTGGTTCTTCATCGCCTCGATCATCACGGTGGCGGTGCTGCACATCTTCAACAACCTGGCGATCCCCGTCGGACCGCTGAAGAGCTATTCGATCTACGCGGGGGTGCAGGACGCCTTCATGCAGTGGTGGTACGGGCACAACGCCGTCGCCTTCTTCCTCACGACGCCGTTCCTCGGCCTGATGTACTACTTCCTGCCCAAGGCGGCCGACCGGCCGGTGTTCAGCTACAAGCTCTCGATCCTCCACTTCTGGTCGCTGGTCTTCCTCTACATCTGGGCCGGTCCGCACCACCTGCACTACACGGCGCTCCCCGACTGGGCGAGCACGCTCGGCATGGTGTTCTCGGTGATGCTCATCGCGCCGAGCTGGGGGGGCATGATCAACGGCCTGCTCACGCTGCGCGGGGCGTGGCACAAGGTCGTCGAGGAGCCGGTGCTGAAGTTCTTCGTGCTCGCCGTGACGGCATACGGCATGAGCACCTTCGAGGGCCCGGTGCTCTCGATCAAGACCGTCAACGGTCTCGCGCACTACACCGACTGGATCATCGCCCACGTGCACACGGGCGCGCTCGGCTGGAACGGCTTCCTGACGTTCGGCATGATCTACTGGCTGGCGCCGCGGCTCTTCCAGGCCCCTCTCTTCAGCAAGAAGCTCGCCGAGACGCACTTCTGGGTGTCGACGTTCGGCATCCTCTTGTACGTCGCGTCGATCTACAGCGCCGGCATCACGCAGGGGCTCATGTGGCGCGCCTTCGACGAGACCGGGCGGTTGCAGTTCCCGGACTTCATCGAGACGACGATGCGGTTGATGCCGATGTACTGGGTGCGCGTCGCCGGCGGCACGCTGTACCTCGCCGGCACCGTCATCTTCATCTACAACATCGTGATGACGTGGAAGCGCCGTCCGGCGGCGTACGACGTGCCGGTGGTGACGGCCGCGCCGCTCGATCTCTCGACGCCGGAGCCTCATGCGCCCGCCGGCACCGGGGTCTACGCACGCTTCGTCGGGCTCGGCTGGCACCGCCGGTGGGAGGGGATGCCGCTCTTCTTCAGCGTGATGGTGCTCGTCGCCGTCGCCGTCGCGTCGCTGTTCGAGATCATCCCGACCTTCCTCATCAAGTCGAACGTGCCGACGATCGCGAGCGTGAAGCCGTACACGCCGCTCGAGCTCGCCGGCCGCGACCTCTACATCCGCGAGGGGTGCTTCAACTGCCATTCGCAGATGATCCGACCCTTCCGGTTCGAGACGGAGCGGTACGGCGACTATTCCAAGCCCGGCGAGTCGGTGTACGACCATCCGTTCCTGTGGGGGTCGCGCCGCATCGGCCCCGACCTCGCGCGTGAGGGCGGCAAGTACCCCGCCCTGTGGCACGTGCGCCACATGGAGAACCCGCGCTCGATCTCGCCGAAGTCGATCATGCCGTCGTATCCGTTCCTGCTCACCAACCGCACCGACTTCGACGGCATCCAGAAGCGCGTCGACGCCATGGCGATGCTGGGCGTGCCGTACGGCGACGCGATCAACCACGCCAACCAGATGGCGCGCGACCAGGCGGCGCTCGTCGCCGCCGACATCGAGAAGAACGGCGGTCCCGCCGGCCTGGCCGACAAGGAGATCACGGCGCTCGTCGCGTATCTCGAGCGGCTCGGCACCGACATCCGCCAACCCGCCGCGACGGCGGCGGCTCCCGCGGCGACCGCCGCCGCGACCACCCCCGCCCCGCTGAAGGCGGGAGGGAACTGACCGTGCGCAGCATCGCCGACGTCGTGGGCGCGTCCGGACTCTCCGGCTACGCGATCGTGGCGTTGATCCTGTTCTTCCTCGCCTTTCTCGCCGTCCTGGCGGCGGTGCTCTCGCCGGCGCGCTCGTCGTATTACGAGCGCGCCGGCCGCCTGCCCCTCGACGACCTGACTCCCCAGACTCCGCGCGAGCCCTGAGGCCCGACCAATGACGAAAGCTGGCGACGATCGCCCGATCATGGACCACGAGTACGACGGCATCAAGGAGTACGACAATCCGATGCCGCGCTGGTGGCTCCTCCTCTTCCTCGTGACCATCCTCCTCGTGCCGGTCTACTACTTCGCGCCGGGCGACATCGGCCACGGCGCGAAGAAGGAGGCGATGTACCAGAAGGAGATGGCCGCGTTCAAGGCCGCCCACCCCGACGCCGGCGGCGGGACCGTCACGCCTGAACAGATGGCCGCGATCGTCGCCGACAAGGCGGAGGTCGAGAAGGGGAAGGCGCTCTTCGCGGTCAACTGCGTGAGCTGCCACCGCGCCGACGGCGGCGGTCTCATCGGCCCGAACCTCACCGACGACTACTGGATCCACGGCGGCACGCCGGTCGAGATCCACACGACGATCGACCAGGGCGTGCTCGCCAAGGGGATGCCGAACTGGGGGAAGATCCTCAAGCCCGACCAGATCAACTCCCTCACCGCGTACGTCGTCTCGCTCCACGGCAGCAATCCGGCGAATCCGAAGGCGCCTGACGGGGTGCTCGTCGCCGCGACGCCGGCCGCGGCCGCCTCCGCGCCAGCCGCCGCGCCGGCGAAGACGCCGTGACCGCCGCCCCCGCACCCACCGGACGCGTCCTCGCCACGCTCAACGCCGACGGCTCGCGACGGTGGATCCGTCCGAAGCCGTCGCGCGGGAAGTTCTGGCAGCGACGGCGCGCCGTGGCGTACGGGCTGATGCTGTTCTTCCTCGCCATCCCGCACTTCCGCTTGAACGGCAAGCCGCTGATGCTGCTCGACCTCACGCGGCGCGAGTTCACGCTCTTCGGCACCACCTTCCTCCCGACCGACACGCTCCTGCTGATGCTCCTCGGCATCAGCCTCCTCATCGGCATCTTCCTGCTCACCGCGCTCTTCGGACGCGCCTGGTGCGGCTGGGCCTGCCCGCAGACCGTCTACATGGAGTTCCTCTTCCGGCCCATCGAACGGCTGGTCGAGGGCGGATGGGCGCGGTCGCGGCAGCTCGACAAGGGGAACGAGCACTTCCATCCGCGCCGCCTCGTGAAGTACGCGATCTACGCCGTGCTCGCGGCCGTGCTCGGGAACACCTTCCTCGCCTATTTCGTCGGCACCGAGCAGCTCTCGCACTGGATGATGCAGTCGCCGTTCGAGCATCCGACGCCCTTCGTCGTCATGGCGATCACGACCGTCGCGGTGTTCCTCGACTTCACCTGGTTCCGCGAGCAGACGTGCCTCGTCGCCTGCCCGTACGGCCGGTGGCAGGCGGTGCTGCTCGACCAGCAGTCGCTCATCGTCGCGTACGACCCGAACCGGGGCGAGCCCCGCGGCCAGCCGAAGAAGGCGCTCCCGCTCGCGCCGGCGGCGGGTGATTGCGTCGATTGCGGCGCCTGCGTCCTCACCTGCCCCACCGGCATCGACATCCGCGACGGCCTGCAGATGGAGTGCATCCACTGCACCCAGTGCGCCGACGCCTGCGACACCGTGATGCGCAAGGTCGGCAAGCCCGAAGGCCTCATCCGCTACACGTCGAAGGAGTCGCTCGCCGGGCACGTGCGGCATCTCATCCGGCCGCGCACCGTGCTCTACCCGGTCGCGTTCGCCCTCTTCTTCGGCGGCTTCCTCTTCGCCCTCGAGACCAAGCCGAAGGCCGACGTCACGCTGCTCGGCGCGATCGGACAGCCGTTCACCCGCGAACCCGACGGCTCGGTCGTGAACCAGGTGCGCATCAAGATCGCCAACCGATCGCGCGCGACGCAGCGCTACACCGTCGACCTCGAGGACGCCGACGGGGCGCGCCTCATCGCCCCCGAACTGCCGCTGAACGTCGTCAACGGCCGGACGGTGACGACCAGCGTGTTCGTGATCCTCCCCGCCGAGGCCTTCCACCACGGGCAGAAGCAGGTTCGATTCCGGGTGAGCGACGGCGCCGCGTTCATGCAGGAGGTCCCCTGGCTGCTGCGCGGTCCTGAGGATCACGACGGCAAGCGCGAGGAGCGCGACAAATGAAGAAGGGGTGGTACTGGCCGTGGTTCGTGGGCGCCCTCCTGCTCGCGACCGCGACGAGCCAGGGATGGATGATCTGGACGGCGACGCACGACTCCACCGTGTCGCTCGTGCCCGACTATTACCAGAAGGGCGTGGCCTTCGACACGGTCATCGCGCAGGAAGGCACGAACGCCCGGCTCGGCTGGCGGGCCGCGCTCTCGGTCGCGTCGCTCGCCGCGGATGGCGGCGACGTCACCGTCCGCCTCACCGACGCCAGCGGCGTCCCGCTGCCCGGCGCGCGCGTGCAGGTGACCGGCATCCACAACCTCGACGGCGACCGGCACGTCACCCAGGCGCTCGCCGACCGCGCCGACGGGAGCTACGTCGCGCGCCTCCCGCTCGACCGCACCGGACTCTGGGAGTTCCAGGTGGACGTCGTGCGCGGCGCCGACCACTTCACCGCCGACGCGCACGTCGACGTCACCGGCACGCCGCGGCTCGCGCCGCCGGCCCGGTGACCGCGCTCGCGGTCTCCGTCTTCGTCGCGGCACTCCTCGGCAGCGCGCACTGCGCCGGGATGTGCGGCGGACTCGCCTGCTTCGTCGCCGGCACCGGCACGCCCGACGTGCGCGGCACCGCCGGCTACAACGTCGGACGACTGCTCTCGTACGCGTCGCTCGGCGCGCTCGCCGGCATGGCGGGCGCGGGATTCGACCGCGCCGGGCAGATCGCCGGTTTCGCGCGTCCGGCGGCGATCGTCGCCGGCGCGCTCATGATCGTGTGGGGGGGCGCGAGCGCGCTCGCCGCTTCCGGCGTCCGGGTGCCACAGCTCGCCGTGCCGGCGTTCGTGCGCGCCGCGCTCGCCGCCGCGATGCGCGCCGTGCGCGACCGTCCGCCGCTGCAGCGGGGCCTCGCCCTCGGCATCCTGACGCCGCTCCTCCCGTGCGGATGGCTCTACGCGTTCGTCGCCACGTCCGCCGCCGCCGGCACCGCGCCGCTCGGCGCGTTCGTCATGTCAGCGTTCTGGCTCGGCACGCTTCCCGCGATGGCCGCGCTCGGACTGGGGGCGCAGCGCGCGCTCGGCCCGCTGCACCGGCGCATGCCCGCCATCACCGCCGCGGCGATGATGGTGATCGGACTCCTCACCGTCGTCGGCAAGTTCGGTCCGCCGATGGCGCACGATCACGCGGGCGCGCACGCCTCCCACGCCGATGGCCACCAGCCTTAGCGCCGGCGCGCTGAGCGCCGGCCCCGCCGCCGCGCGCGCCGCCGCCTGCGCGCACTGCGCGCTCCCCGTGCCCGAGGGATTCCTCGAGCCGGCGGCGCCGCGCCAGTTCTGCTGCTCGGGCTGCCGCACGGCGTGGTCGATCATCCACGAGCACGGGCTCGAGGACTACTACGCGTTCGCCGAACGGCGCGAGGGACCGGTGCTCGCGTCGGGACGCTCGTTCGAGGAGTTCGACCACGACGCGTTCCACGCGCTCTACGTGCGGCCCGTCACCGGCGGCCTCGTCGAATGCGACCTCTATCTCGAGCGGGTGCACTGCGCGAGTTGCGTGTGGCTCGTCGAGAAGGTGCCGCTCGCCATCCCCGGCGTGCTGCGCGCCGATCTCGACGTCGGCCGCGCGCTCGCGCACCTGGTGTGGGATCCGGCGAAGACTCCCCTGTCGCGCATCGCGCGCTTCCTCGACGAACTCGGCTATCCGCCCCATCCCTACCGCGGGGGCAAGGCCGACACACTGCGCCGCGCCGAGGACCGCGCGGCGCTCGTTCGCATCGGCATCGCCGGGGCGATCGCCGCCAACGTGATGATGATCGCGCTCGCCATCTACGCCGGGTGGTTCGGCGGCATGGATCCGCAGTTCCAGCGCTATTTCCGCTGGTGGAGCTTCCTGCTCACCACCCCCGCCGTGCTCTGGCCCGGGCGCGTCTTCTTCGTCAGCGCGTGGGGGGCGATCCGCCATCGGGCGCTCCACATGGATGTCCCGATCGCCCTCGCGATCGGCGTCGGGTACGGACGCGGCGCGTGGAACACCGTCCGCGACGCCGGCCCGATCTACTTCGACGGCGTCGCGACGCTGATCTTCCTCCTCCTCGTCGGCCGCTTCCTGCAACAGCGCGCGCAGCGCGCCGCGGCCGACTCCGCCGAACTGCTCTTCTCGCTCGCGCCCTCGACGGCACGCGTCGTCGAGGGCGACGACGTGCACGACGTGCCGACCCAGGCGGTGCTCCCCGGCGCCCTGCTCGACGTGCGCGCCGGCGACACGCTCGCCGCCGACGGCGTCGTCACGAGCGGCGCGTCGTCGATGGACCTCTCGCTCCTCACCGGCGAGTCGCGCCCCGTCGCCGTCGCCGTGGGGGCTTCCGTGTTCGCCGGCACCGTGAACCTCGGCGCGCCACTGCGCGTGCGCGTCACCGTCGCCGGCGAGCAGAGCCGGCTCGGCCGCATCCTCAAGGACGTCGAGGAGAGCGCCCGCCGCCGCGCCCCCGTCGTGCGCGTGGCCGACCGCATGGCGGGCG
Organism: Gemmatimonadota bacterium; assembly: GCA_016194585.1. Classification (GTDB taxonomy): domain Bacteria; phylum Gemmatimonadota; class Gemmatimonadetes; order Gemmatimonadales; family Gemmatimonadaceae; genus Fen-1231. Next base: position 68,343 of record JACQBG010000043.1, on the reverse strand, counting down.
GCTTCATCGCCGTCGTCGTCGGCCTCGCGGCCGTGACGTTCGCCCTGTGGCTCCGCAGGGACAGTACCGCCGCCGTCGACAACGCCATCGCGATGCTCGTCGTGACCTGCCCGTGCGCGCTCGCGCTCGCGACGCCGCTCGCCATCACCGTGGCGATCGGCCGCGCGGCGCGGCAGGGGATCCTCGTGAAAGGGGGCGACGCGCTCGAGCATCTCGCGCGCCCCGGGCGGCTCATCCTCGACAAGACGGGGACGCTCACCGAGGGGCGCATGGCGCTCGTCGCGTGGGACGGCGCCGACAGCGTGCGCGCGCTCGTGCTCGCCCTCGAACGGCACTCGCGCCATCCCGTCGCCGCGGCGTTCGCGCGCGCCTGGGATGCGGACGCGCCCGTCGCGAACGACGTGCGCGAGGTGATCGGCGGGGGCATCGCGGGGACGGTCGGTGGGCGTCACGTCGTCGTCGGCAGCGCCGCGTTCGTCGCGGCGAACGGCGCGCACGGCGTGACGGCCCCGCGGTTCGCCGCGCCACTCGACGACGCGCTGACCCCGGTGTTCGTCGCCGTCGATGGCGCCGTCGTGGCGCGCGCCGGCCTCGGCGATCCGTTGCGCGCCGGCACGCGCGCGGCCATCGACGCGATGCGCGCCGACGGGTGGCACGTCTCGATCCTCAGCGGCGACGACCCGCGCGTCGTCGCCGCCACGGCGCGCGCCCTCGGCATCCCCGAATCGGCGTTCCGCGGCGGCGCGACCCCGGAGGAGAAGCGCGCCGTCGTCGAAGCCGCGTCGCGCGAAGGGCCCGTCGTCATGGTCGGCGACGGCGTCAACGACGCGGCCGCGATCGCCGCGGCGACGGTAGGGATCGGCGTGCGCGGCGGCGCCGAAGCGTGCCTGGCCGCGGCCGACGTCTTCCTCGCCCGCGCCGGACTCGCTCCCCTCCTCGAGCTGCAGACCGGCGCGCGACGCACGATGCGGCTCATCCGCGTCGGCATCGGCTTCTCGCTGTTCTACAACCTCGTCGCCGCCTCGCTCGCCATCGCCGGCGTGATGGACCCGCTCATCGCCGCCATCCTCATGCCGCTGAGCTCGCTCACCGTCGTGCTCGCCGCCTGGCACGGCCGGACGTTCACCGGCGCCACGTCATGAGCGTCCTGTTCGTGCTCATCCCCCTCGCGCTCGCGCTGGTCGCCGTGTTCGTCGCGCTCTACGTGTGGAGCACGCGTTCCGGACAGTTCGACGACCTCCAGACGCCGGCCCTGCGCGCCCTCCTCGACGAACGACCGTCGCGCCCCGCCCGCGCGCCGGACGAGGCGCCGGGCGAAGGCGCGCCCCCGGCCTCCGCTCCCGACGACCCCGCCACACTACGCCGCTGAGCGCGCGCTGCGCATCGGCAGCGCGCGCGATATGTTCTCCGCCATGGCATCGTCGCCGCGCCGCCTCTTCGCGAGTTCGACCGAGTTCCCTCCGACCGCGTGGCGATTCTTCGTCCTCGGACTGGCGATCCTCGGCGCGGCCGGACTCGTGGCGTTCGCGGCGATCCGGCGACTGCGCAACGAGGCGGCGCTCGTGATCCGATCGAGCGAGGTGCTGAACACCATCACCGGCATCGACGGCGAACTGACCAAGGCCGGCTCGGCGCGCCGCGGCTTCTCGCTCTCGAACGACAGCAGCTTCGTCTATCAGTACAAGTCGGCGCGCGACCACGCCGAAGACTTGCTCGACGACCTCACGCTCTTCACCGAGACGTCGCCGCCGGAGACCCAGGAGCGGGTGCAGGCGCTCACGCGCGCGGCGGCCCGGCGCCTCGACCGCATGGCGGCGTCCATCGAGGACGTCTCGCGGGGGGCGACCGACCGCTCCGAACTCCTCCCCACCGACGCCGACGCGCGCAACCTGCGGAACGAGCTGAACCTGCTGCTCGCGAACGAACGCAGTCTCCTCGTCGGGCGCGAGGGGCGCGCCGAACTCACCGAGCTGGTGTCGGAGTTCACGCTGAGCGCCGGCTTCGCCATCGCCATGGTGCTCTTCTTCCTCGCGTGGCGCCGCTCGCTGCGCGCCGCGCTCCAACGGCACGAGTCCGACCGGCTGCTCGCCGAGCGGGCACTCCAACTCGACGTCGCGAACCGGCAGCTCGAGCAGCTCCTCTTCGCCGCCTCCGAACGCATGCAGGCGCCGCTCCACGACGTGCAGGCCGCCGCGTCGACCGTGGCGCGGAACGCGGAGGGATTCACGACGGAGCGGCGCGACGCGATCGACCGCCTGTCGCACGGTGCCTCACGGATGAGTCGCATCGTGTCCGACCTGCGCACCTACGCCGAACTCGTCGGCTACGAGGCCGCCCACGAGCGCGTGCCGCTCGAGGACGTGGTGCGGCGCGTCCTGCGCGAGCTGGCGCCGCGGCTCGCCGCCACGAACGCCACCGTCACCGTGCAGTCGCCGATGCCGGCGGTGATCGGCGACCCCCGCCTCGTCGAATGGGTGCTCACGCAGCTCGTCGACAACGCGATCGCGTTCAGCAAGCCCGGGAAGGCGCCGAGCGTCTACATCGGCACGCGCCCCGCCGACGGCCGCGTGCAGATCGTCGTGCGCGACGAGGGGATCGGGATCCTGCGCGACTACCACGCGCGCATCTTCGGCCTCTTCGAGCGACTCGAGCCCGAGACCCACTCCGGGAGCGGCATCGGCCTCCCCATCGCGCAACGCGCCGCCGAACTGCTCGGGTCGCGCGTGCGGGTCGAGTCGGAGCCGGACCAGGGGAGCGAGTTCATCTTCGATCTGCCGGTCGCACGCGACACCGCTTGACAACTTACTGAACGAACGGTTATTTGTAGGCCGCGGGATAAACCCCGCTTTTTGAAACCCTTACAAGTGACTGACCGTTCAGTCATATAAATGTCCGAGCCCGAAATCCATCCCCACGACCCGAGATGGCGGCGACTCCCCGAGGAGCGGCCGCGACAGATCCTGCTCGCCGCCATCGAGGTGTTCGGCGAGTACGGGATCGCCGGCGCGAAGCTCGAGGAGATCGCCACGCACGCCGGCGTCTCGAAGGGCACGATCTACCTCTACTTCCAGAGCAAGGAAGAGCTCTTCCGTGAGGTCGTGCGCCAGCTGCTCGTCCCCGCGATCGCCGAGCTCGAGCGCGAGGTGACCGGCGGGAACGCGGCGGACCAGATCGAGCGCTATCTCCGCGTCCACTGGGCGCGCTTCGAGCGTCCCGGCACCGCTGGCTGGGTGCGGCTCGTGCTCACCGAACTCCCCAAGTATCCCGACCTCGCCGCCTTCTACTTCGACGAGGCGATCGCCAAGTCGAACCACGTCCTCGGCGACATCCTGCGCCGCGGGGTCGCCAGCGGCGAGTTCCGCACGATCGAGCCCGTCGTCGCGATCTCGATGATCAAGGCGATCCTGCTGACCCACGTCCTCTGGTCCGAGGCGCCGATGCCCGAGACGCTCTCCGCGGTGCGGCCGCGCGCCGACCGCATCGACGACATCGTCGACTTCGTCCTTCACGCCCTTCGCCCCTGCGCACCGTCCCACGCCGCCCTATGATGACCACATCCGCCGTCCTCCGAAGCGCCGTCGCGCTCGCGTTCCTCGCCGGGACCGCCGCCGTCGCGCAGGAGCCCATCGCCCTCTCGCTCGGCGGCGCCGCGCGGCTCGCCGCCGAGCGGAACGCCGCGCCGCAGGCCGCCCGGCAGCGCATCGCCCAGGCCGAGGCGCGGGTGCGCCAGCGGCGCGCCGAGTTCCTCCCCAACGTCTCGGCGGTGGCGCTCGACAACGAGCACACGTTCAACAGCGCGAGCTTCGGCATCTCGTTCGACGACCCGGCGACCGGGCGCTCGCTGTTCGATCCCAACGGCCAGGTGCTCGGTCCGGTGAAGACCTGGGACCTGCGCGGCGTCGTGCGGCAGAACATCTACGACCCCGGCTCGTTCGCCCGCCTGCGCGCCGCGAAGGCCGTCGTCACGGCGGTCGGCACCGATGCCGGCATCGCGTCGCAGCAGGCCGCCGCCGCGGCGGCCACGCTGTACGTCCGCGCGTTGCGGGCCGACGCGCAGGTCGGCGCGCGCCTCGCCGACTCGTCGCTCGCCGCCGAGTTGCTGGCGATCGCGCGCGAGCAGGTCACGGCGGGCACGGGGATCGCGCTCGACGTGACGCGCGCGCAGTCGCAGCTCTCGGTGATGCACAGCCAGCTCATCGCGGCGCGCGCCGAGCGCAGCCGCGCGACGCTCGACCTCACGCGCGCGCTCGGACTCCCGCTGGGCACGCCGGTGACGCTCACCGATTCGCTCTTCGCGCTCCCGATCGCCGTGACGCCGCCGGCCGAGGCCGACGCGGTGGCGCGCGCGACGCGCACGCGGAGCGACCTGCTCGCGATCGGCGACCAGACGACGGCCGCGGAGCGGCAGCTCGACGCGATCCGCGCCGAGGTGCTCCCCGCGCTCTCGCTGTTCGCCGACCAGGGTTCGACGGGCAAGGCGACGCAGCACTTGTTGAGCACGTACAACTGGGGCATCGAGCTGAGCGTGCCGGTGTTCGACGGCTTCCGCCGCGACGGGCGCATGGACGAACAGCGTGCCGCGCTGCGCGAGCTCGACGTGCGTCGTCGCGACCTCGCGCAGCAGGCGGCGGCCGACGTGCGCGCCGCGCTGCTCGACCTCGACGCCGCGCGCGAGCAACTCGCGGCGGCCGACGAGCGCTTCACGCTCGCCGAGCAGGAACTGGCGCAGGCCCGCGACCGCTTCCGCGCGGGCGTGTCGGGCAACGCCGACGCGATCACCGCGTCACTCGCGCTGAACGCCGCGCGCGCGCAGGTCGTGGACGCCCGCGCCGCGTTGCAGGCCGCGCGGGTCTCGCTCGGCCGCGCGCAGGGCACCGTCACCGAACTTCCCTGACCCGACTCCTCCCTTCGCTGAGACCATAGACCCCATGGCTTCCCCGATGAATCCCGATACGCCCGCCGCCGGCGGCTCGCGCAACAAGGCGCTTCCCGTGCTCGCCGTCGCGGCCATCGCCGCCCTCCTCTGGGGCGGCAAGACGATCCTCTACAACCGGGTGCACGTCACCACCGACAACGCGCAGGTCGACGGCACGATCGTGCCCGTGCTCGCCAAGGTCGGCGGCTTCGTGACGGCGGTGCGTCCCGTCGAGAACCAGCTCGTGAAGAGCGGCGACCTGCTCGTGCAGATCGACAGCAGCGAGTACCAGGTGCGTCTCGCGCAGGCCGAGGCGGAGCTCGCCGCGGCGGCCGCGGCGGCGGGCGACAAGGGCGGCGCCGGCCAGGCGCAGGCCGCGGTGAGCGGCGCGCAGAGCCAGCGGCTCGTGATCGACGCGCAGATCCAGTCGGCGCGGGCCGCGCAGGCGAAGGCGTCGGCCGACCTCGCCCGCATGAAGGAACTCGTGGCGAAGCAGATCGTGTCGCGGCAGCAGCTCGACGCGTCGCAGGCGGCGTTCGACCAGGCGAACGCCGCGCTCGTGGCCGCGGAGCGGCAGGCCGCCGCCGCGACGGCGCAGCTCGCCGGCGCGCAGGCCGGGGAGAAGCTCGCGCAGGCGCGCCTCGCCGGCGCCCGCGCCGCCAGGGAGAACGCCGCGCTGCAGCTCTCGTACACGCACGTCGTGGCGCCGGTGACCGGGTCGGTGAGCCGCAAGCAGGTCGAGGTCGGGCAACTCGTGCAGCCGGGACAGCCGCTGCTCACGATCGTCGCCGACACGAGCGTGTACATCAGCGCCAACCTGAAGGAGACGCAGCTCGCCGACGTGAAGGTCGGCCAGATCGCGGCGATCGAGGTCGATTCCTACCCCGGCTGCGACGCCGAGGGGAAGGTGGAGAGCCTGAGCGCGGCGACGGGCGCGCGGTTCGCGCTGCTGCCCCCCGACAACTCGACCGGCAACTTCACGAAGGTCGTGCAGCGCGTGCCGGTGCGGGTGCAGGTGACGAAGGGGTGCGGCGCCGGGCGTCCGCTGCGTCCGGGGATGAGCGTCACCGTGCACATCGCCACGCAGTGATCCGCTGATGGCCACCGCCGTGCTTTCCGCCGCGTCGACCGCGGCGGCGGTCGACGACGCCGACCGATACCGCTACAAGTACCTCATCGCCATCGCCGTGACACTCGCGGCGACGCTCGAGCTCGTCGACACGTCGATCGTGAACGTCGCCATCCCGCACATGATGGGGAACCTCGGCGCGACGCTCGACGAGATCTCGTGGGTGAGCGTCGGGTACATCATCGCGAACGTCATCGTCATCCCGATGTCGTCGTGGCTGTCGGCCTATTTCGGCCGGCGCCGCTACCTCACGGGGTCGATCCTGCTGTTCATCGTCGCCTCGATGTTCTGCGGCGCCGCGACGACGCTCCAGGGACTCGTGCTGTGGCGCGTCGTGCAGGGGATCGGCGGCGGCGCCCTGCTCTCCACCGCGCAGTCCACGTTGTGGGAGGCGTTCCCGCCCCACGAGGTGGGCATCGGGCAGGCGATGTTCGGCGTGGGGGTGATGGTCGGCCCGACGCTCGGCCCCACGCTCGGCGGCTTCATCGTCGACAACTGGAACTGGCCCTGGATCTTCTACATCAACCTGCCCCTCGGCATCGTCGCGGCCGTGCTCACCTGGTCGTACGTGCGCGATTCCATCCACCAGGAGCGCGCCGAGAAGGTCGACTGGCTCGGCATCGGCCTCATGACGGTGGCCGTCGGCTCGCTGCAGTGGATGCTCGAACGCGGTGAGCGGTACGACTGGTTCGAGTCGCCGTTCGTGACGTCGCTCGGCATCGTCTCGCTCGTCTCGTTCGTCTGGCTCGTGCTGCACGAATTGAGCACCGACGAGCCGGTGATCGACTTCCACATCCTGCGCGACCGGCAACTCGCGACCGGCGTGGTGATGGGCGCGCTGCTCGGCTTCGCGCTCTTCGGCAGCGTGTTCGTGCTGCCGGTGTTCCTGCAGCAGCTGCACAACTTCACCGCGAACCAGACCGGCATGGTGATCCTCCCGGGCGCCATCGCCTCGGCGTTCACGATGGCGATCCTCGGGCGCAAGCTGCGCGTCATCCCCGACGGGCGCCCGGTGATCGTGGTCGGCGCCGTGCTCTTCGCCGTGTGCATGTGGCAGCTCGCCGGACTCTCGCTCGACAGCGGGAAGGACGACGTGTTCTGGCCGCTCGTCATCCGCGGGGTCGCGCTCGGGCTGATCTTCATCCCGCTCAACAGCATCGCGCTCGCCGAGGTGGCGCCGCGCGACCTCGCGCAGGGGACTGGACTGTTCAACCTGATGCGGCAGCTCGGCGGTTCGGTGGGGATCGCCGTGATGGCGACGATGCTCTCGCGGTTCACCAAGGAGAAGAAGGCCGTGCTCACCGAGCATCTCTCGGTGACGACCCCCGACGCGCTCGCCCGTCTCGAGACGTTCCGCCGCGGACTCGCCGCGCACGGCATGAACCCGTTCGTCGCGAAGCAAGGTGCGTACGCGATCCTCGACCGCACGATCGGCGCGCAGGCGAGCGTCCTCGCCTTCTCGCGGATCTACCTGCTCAGCGGGCTCGCCCTGCTGGCGGCGATCCCGTTGATGGCGCTGTGGCGCACCGGCCGCGGCCGCATCACGGCCCAGGCCGACGCGCACTGAACGGGCCGGCGCTAGATTCCCGGTTCCCGCCGGCCGCTCCACGACGCCGACCGCTGCTGTCGCGAACCACGGACGGATGATCTGGTGCGGAGCGGCCCGGTCCATCCACGCCTTTCCCCGGTCCCCATGCCCCACGCGCTCCCGACGCGGGCCGACGCGCTCGCCCTCATGGAAGAGTGGACCGCCAGCGATTCACTGCGGAAGCACATGCTCGCCGTCGAGGGCGCCATGCGCGCCTACGCCGAGCGGTTCGGCGAGGACGTGGAGCGCTGGGGGCTCGCCGGGTTGATGCACGACTTCGACTACGAGCGGTTCCCGAACGCGGAGCGCGCGGCCGATGCCGAGCACCCGGCCGAGGGGGTGCGCCTGCTCCGGTCGCTCGGCTACCCGGAGGACGTGCTCGACGCGATCCTCGGGCACGCCGACTACACCGGCGTGGCGCGGACGACGCGGATGGCGCGCGCGCTGTTCGCCGTCGACGAGCTGTGCGGCATGGTGACGGCCTGCGCGCTGGTCCGTCCCTCCCGGAGCGTGAACGATCTCGAGGTCTCGAGTGTCAAGAAGAAGATGAAGGACAAGGCCTTCGCGCGCGGCGTGAACCGGGAGGACGTGCTCCTCGGCGCCGCGGAACTCGAGGTCGATCTGGACGCGCACATCACCTTCGTGATCGAGGCGATGCGCGCGCGCGCGGCGCTGTTGGGACTCGCGGGCCCCGTCGCGCCGTGACGCCCCCCTCGGCGCGATGCCCAACGGTCGGACCCGAGACCGCGTACTTGGAGTGTGACTGGTGAGGCAATGGCATGACCGCCGTGGCGCGTCCGCAGAGGGATCGCCGGTGGCAGGCAGCGATGGCTCCGGCCGTGGCTGACCTGCCGTCCGACGAACGGGCGCTGGTGCTGGCAGCCCAGCGGGGAGAACGCGAGGCGTTCTCCCAGTTGGTGCGCACGCACCAGCGACGCGCGTACGCGGTGGCTCGCGCCATCGTCGTGAACCACGAGGACGCGGAGGACGCGGTGCAGGAAGCATTCCTGCACGCGTACCGTGCCCTCCACCGGTTCCTGCCGGACCAGGCGTTCGGCGCGTGGTTGCATCGGATCGTCGCGAACGCGGCGCTCGACATCACGCGGCGGCGCAAGGTACGCGACGCGGACGAGTTGCCGGAGACGGTGGCTTCGCCGTTCCGCGATCCGGCGGAGAGCAGCGAACTGCGCCACCGGTTGGAGGCGGCGCTGGGGCAGCTGCCGGCGCGGCAGCGCGCCGTGATCGTGTTGCATGACGTGGAAGGTTTTCGGCACGCGGAGATCGGCCGGATGCTCGGAATTCCCGAGGGGACGGCCCGGTCGGACCTGCATTACGCGCGCTCGGCCCTGCGTGCCGTGCTCGGATCAGTGAGGAGCGAACTATGACGGACGACATCCGCAACCTCGAGCTCGTGCGCGACGACGAGCTGACCCAGACGCTGCGCGCGATCTACGCGCCACCGTCGGATACGGCGTATTGGAGCTTCCTCGAGCGCCGGATCCTCGACCGGTTGGCGTCGGAGGACGGGGACGCGTGGTGGGCCGTGCCGGCCGCATGGCTGCGCGTGGGCCTCGTCGCCGCGGGCATCGCCGTGATCGTCGCCGGTACGCTGTTGCTCCGTACGCAGACGCAGATGGCGCGCGCCGAGTACGAGACGGTGGTCGACCCGACGACGATCGACGCGCCGACGCTTGCCGCGCGCGAGCGGTTGACCGAGCAGCAGACGAACGTCCGCATCCTCACCGGCCACTAGCCCAGGCACGCCATGTCCCGGACGAAGAGCCTCGCGCTCGCATTCTACTTGGGCGCGGCGCTCGCCGGCGCCGCGATCGGCATCTCCATCGACCGCCTGGTGGTGCGCGCCCAGCCGGCGTGGTGGGACCAGATGGCGATGCGCAAGCGCGTGTTCGACCGGCTCGGCCTCTCGCCCGCGCAGCGCGACTCGGCGTCGCGCATCTACGACGACCGCAACCACCGGCAGGACTCGATCCTCGCGCCGCTCCGCCCCGCGCTCGATTCCGTGAGCAGCGAAGCGCGGCAGCGGATCGCGAAGTTGTTGACGCCGCAGCAGCAGGCCATCTACGACCAGATGCAGCGCGAGCGCCAGCAGGCGCTGCGCCAGGAGAAGAAATGAAGGTTGGTTTCCGCCGTCTTTCCGCCGGGCTCGCGCTCGTTCCGGCCCTCGCCGTGGCCCAGACGGGCGAGCCGCGCGCGGTCTCGCTCGACGAAGCGGTGCGGCTCGCGCAGCAGAATGCCCCGTCGACGGTGCAGGCGCGCAACGCGCTCCGCACGGGCGACGCCGGGGTGCGCTTCGCGCTCTCGCAATACATCCCAAGCCTCAACCTCACCGGCACGGCGGCCCAGTCGGGGGGCACGACGTTCTTCCAGGGCGCTCTCGTGCCGTTCAAGGGCGACGCCTGGAACTACTCGAAGGGCTACAGCATGAACCTGCAGCTCTTCGACGGCGGGCAGCGCTGGTACAACTACAAGGCCGCCAACGCCAACGTCGACGCGTTCGTCGCCAACGAGGTGAACGCGCGCTACAACGTCGCCCTCAACGTCAAGCAGCAGTACTACGCCGTGCTCGCCGCGCGCGAGTCGGAGTCGGCCGCCAACCGCCAGCTCGAGCAGGCGGTGGAGAATCTCAAGGTCGCGCAGCTCAAGGTGGTCGCCGGCACGGCGACGCGGTCGGATTCGCTCCGCGCCGCCATCCAGGTCGCCAACGCCCGCCTCTCGATCCTCACGGCGCAGAACAACGTCCGCGTCGCCAACGCCTCGCTGACGCGCCTCATCGGTTCCACGACGCAGGTCACCGCCGTCGCCGCCGACACGGCCGACATCGGCAACGTCGTCATCGACAGCGTGGCGCTCGCGCGTTACGCCGACGAGGGGCCCTCCGTGCGCCAGGCCGCGGCCCAGTTGGCCGCCGCGCGATCGGCCCACCAGGCCGCGAGCACGCCCTACCTGCCGACCCTCACGGCCGCGTTCCGCGACAACCTGAACAACTCGAACGACCGCTTCACGTGGGGCGGCGGTCCGACCTCGTCGAGCACCAACCTGAGCTTCAACTTCTCGTACCCGCTCTTCAACAACTACTCGCGTGAGCAGAACCTCACCGTCGCGCGGGTGAACGAGGACAACGCCGAAGCGACGTACAAGGACGTGCGCCTCGGCCAGCAGCAGCAGCTCACCCAACTCATCGGCACGCTGCGCACCGCGCAGGAGCGCGTCGCGATCCAGCTCGTCACGATCGCCTCGGCCGACGAGGACCTCCGCGTGCAGAAGCAGCGCTACAACCTCGGTGCCTCGACGTTGCTCGACGTGCTCACGTCGGAGTCGACGCTCGACGCCGCCCGCGCCGCGCTCATCCAGGCGCGCTTCGACGCACGCACCGCGAAGGCCCAGGTCGAGGCCCTCGTCGGCCGCGACCTGCGGTGACCTCCGTGACGACGCACCCGCACTCGATCTCTCGCCTCCTGACGGAGTCCGCCGTGAACCGCACGTTCCTGCTCGTTGCCCTTGCCACCGTGGCCGCGGCCTGCGGCAAGGCCGACACGAAGGCCGCCGTGATCCCGACGGCCACCATCCAACGGCGCGACATCATCGTCACGGCCGAGGCGACGGGGATCATCGAGCCGATCAACATCATCGAGGTGAAGTCGAAGACCGCGTCGGGCCAGGTCATGAAGATGCCGGTCGAGATCGGCACCTACGTGCGCCCCGGCGACCTCATCGTGCAGATCGACACCACGAACATCACGATCCAGTACAAGCAGGCCGCCGCCGACCTCGCCGCGTCGAAGTCGAACTTCGACGTCGCGCAGGCCGCGCTCAAGCGCCAGGAACAGCTGTTCGCCGAGCGCATCATCACGCGTCCCGACCTCGAGTCGGCGCAGACGGCGTTCGCGAACGCCAACGCGTCGCTGCAGCGCAACCAGCAGAACCTCGACCTCGCCAAGCAGGCGCTCATCGACGCCAAGGTCGTCGCCACCACCGAGGGCACCGTCATCACGAAGCCCGTCTCGCTCGGCCAGGTCATCCAGGCCGGCGGCACGTCGGTGAACGGCGGCACGGTGATCGTCACGATGGCCGACCTCACGAAGGTCCGATCGCGCGCCCTCGTGAACGAGACCGACATCGGCATGGTGCAGGCGGGGCAGCAGTCGCAGGTCACCGTCGACGCGTTCCCCGACCGTCCCTTCCGCGGCACGGTCGAGAAGATCGAGCCGCAGGCGACCGTGCAGCAGAACGTCACGATGTTCCCGGTGCTCGTCTCGCTCGACAACAGCGACGGCCTCCTGAAGCCCGGCATGAACGGCGAGGTGCAGGTGCTCACCGACGAACGGCTGGGTGCCATCGCGGTGCCGAACGACGCGATCCGCTCCACGCGCGAGGCGCGGCAGGCGGCGGCGCTGCTCGGGCTCAACCCCGACAGCGTGCAGGCGCAGCTGCGCGCCGCGATGGGTGGCGGCAACGGCCGCGGTGGGCAGGGCGGCGCCGGCGGATCGACGCAGGCCGGCCCCGGCGGACCGGGAGGTCCCGGCGGCGCGACACAGCAATCGCGTGGCGAGCTCGACTTCGCGTTCCAGGGGGGCGGTGACCCGCAGCAGCGCGGCGGTTTCGGCGGGCGCGGCGGCTTCAACATGCCGCAGGTCACCGACGCCGACTGCAAGAAGGTCGACGACGCGATGAAGCAGAAGCCGGCGGCCGCGAAGAAGCTCGAGGAGATCTCGGCGAAGATGCGCGACCCGAACGCCGACCGTCAGGCGGTGCGCGCCGAGAGCGAGGCCGTGTACAAGGAGCTCGGTCTCGATCCGCAGGTCGCGCGGGCCTGCCGCTTCCGCAACGGCGGTGGGCGGGGCGGGATGGGCGGCCAGACTGCGCCGGCGGGCGCGCAGGGCGCGATGGCCGCGCGCGGTGGCGCCACGCAGGGCGCGAGCCGCGGTGGCGCGGGCATGTCGAACTTCCCGGCCAGCAAGAACAGCACGCAGGGCGGCGGGATGGGCGCTGGCGGCATGGGCGGCGGCGGACGGCAGCGCACCCGCACCGGCCTCGTGTTCGTGCAGAAGGGCACCACGTGGGAGCCGAGGGTCATCCGGCTCGGCGTCGCGAACTACGACTACACCGAAGTGCTCGACGGCCTCGTCGAAGGCGACAAGGTCGCCATGATGAGCGCCGCCGCGCTGCAGGCCAAGCGACAGGAGATGCAGGACCGCATGAAGTCGATGACCGGAAGCCCGCTCGGCGGCCCCGGCGGCGGGCGCGGCGGACGAGGGGGCTGAGGCATGCTGTTCGGCGAGACGATCCGCGTCGCGCTCGGCGCCCTCCGCGCGAACAAGCTGCGCTCGCTGCTCACGATGCTCGGCATCGTCATCGGCGTGGCGGCGGTCATCGCCGTGGTCGCCCTCGGCAAGGGCGCACAGAAACAGGTGAACGATCGCATCGCCGCCCTCGGCACGACGTTGCTGACCGTCATGCCCGGCCAGGCCATGTTCGGCGGCGTGCGCACCGGCGGCGGCGGCGCACGACTGATCATCGACGATGCCACCGCCCTCAAGGATCGCGGCGAGCACATCGCCGCCGTGCAGCCGGAGATGTCGGGACAGCTGCAGGTGCAGTACCTCAACAAGAACACGAGCACGCAGATCGTCGGCGTCACGTCGAACTACCCCGAGGTCCGCAAGTACGAGATGCAGGTCGGGCGATTCTTCACCAACGCCGAGGACCAGACGCGGCAGCGGGTCGCCGTCGTCGGACCGGCCGTCGTCGAGAACCTCGGACTCCAGACGCCCGAAGCCATGCTCGGCGAGACGATCCGCATCCGCGGCATCCAGTTCACCGTCGTCGGGGTCTACAAGTCGAAGGGACAGACGAACGCGTTCCAGAACCCCGACGACCAGATCCTGATCCCGATCACCACGGCGCGCTTCCGCGTGCTCGGCAACAACCGCATCCGCGCCATCAGTGTGCTCGCGCCGTCGGAGGAGGAGATCCCCGAGACGATGGCCGACATCCAGAAGATCCTGCGCCGCGAGCATCGCCTGCGCCCCGGCAAGGACGATGACTTCCAGATCCGCAACCAGGCCGATTTCCTGAACACGCTCGGCGAGACGACGCAGGTGTTCAGCCTCCTGCTCGCCGGCATCGCCGCCGTGTCGCTCCTCGTCGGCGGCATCGGCATCATGAACATCATGCTCGTCTCCGTCACCGAGCGCACGCGGGAGATCGGCATCCGCAAGGCGCTCGGCGCGACGAAGCTCAACATCCTCTTCCAGTTCCTCATCGAGGCCGTCGTGCTCTGCCTCCTCGGCGGCATGCTGGGCATCATCGTCGGTGCGGGCGGCGCGATGGTCTTCACGAAGACGATGGGATGGAACACCGAGGTCGGCGCGTCATCGGTCGCCATCGCGTTCGGATTCTCGGCATTCGTCGGCGTCGTCTTCGGTGTGTACCCGGCGCGCCGCGCCGCGGGCATGGATCCGATCGTCGCGCTCCGCTACGAGTAGCGACCGCACGATCGCGGGAACGAAAGAGGCGGCGTGCCGAGTGGCACGCCGCCTCTTCCCGTCTTCGGTGGACGCGTCCCGCGCGTCAGGCCCGGGGCTTCTTCGTCGCCGGGGGCGCGGGGGGCTCAGGCGGGCGATTCAACCGGAACTTGAATTCCTGCTCCACGAGCTGCCGCACCGGCTTGTTGCCGGCCATCGCGGGACGGAAGCGCATGTCCGGCAACACCGACGTCACCGCCGAGGAGAACAGCGGATGCGTCGAACGGCGGACCTGCACCGTGGAGAGGTCGACCAAGCCGGTGGAATCCACGACGAATCGGAGGAGCGCCGACCCCTCCACGCCCTTCTCCTCGAGCGCCGCCGGGTACGACGGCGCCGCGCTGGTGGGATCGCGCACCGCGGCCGAATCGACCTCGAGGATGCTGTACGCGTGTTCCGCCTCGGTCGGTTCGGCGACGGAAGGCTGCACGCGCTGCTGCTCTCCCGCGCTCGCCGCCGTGGCCCGCGCGAATCGTTTCTGGCCTCCCGTGCCGCGCGCCTCCGTGCTCGGCCCCGACGACGTGCCGTCGCCCGTCGTCGCCACATACGCGACCCGAGTCTCGGTCGGTCGCGAGACGCGATCCGGCGGGATCAGGAAGCGCACCGTCTGCTGCATCACATCGGCGAGCTCATCGACGACGCGACCGCCACTCAGGATGACGGCGAGGAAGAGCGCGACGTGCGCCACCGCGCTCACCACCGTCCCGAGGACGGGTCGTGGCGCCTTGAGCTGATCGTCGAGCAGGAGATGCATCGTTCCCCGGGGGAAGAGCGACGAGAGGAGAGTCCTGTCGGTTGGACCGCTGCACGGCCCACTGGGATTACCATAGGACCGTTGGAGCCTGTGACAAGGGCCTTGCGCGATATATCGCTAACGATATATCTTGGATACTACGTTACTGTGCTCGGGGCGCTGGGTTACCGGCGCTCGTGAAGCAGTACCTCTTTCCGGAGGGACGAATGAGACATCGGGATTGCAGAGCCTTCGGCGGCGATGGCCCGCGCTGGCGCATGTGGGCGGGTCGCGGCTTCGATTGGCGTGGCGAGCAGAACTTCGGCGCCTTCTTCTTCGGGGGCGGCCGCGGCCGTGGCGGGCCGTGGCGCGCGGGGAGGATGTTCGAGCAAGGCGACCTCAAGTTCGTCATCCTGCAGCTCCTCGCCGAGAAGCCGCGCCACGGCTACGACGTCATCAAGGCGCTCGAGGAACGGAGCGGCGGACGATACGCCCCGAGTCCGGGCACCGTCTATCCGACGCTGACGTTGCTCGAGGAGATGGGGTTCGCCGTCGCCACCGCCGAAGAGGGCGGCAAGCGCGTCTACGCCATCACCGACGAAGGACGGGCGTACCTCGAGGCCAACCGCTCGACCGTGGACGAAGTGCTCGACCGGCTCTCGGAACTCGGCGCGTCGATCTTCGGTGACGCGGTGCGCCCGGCGCACGAAGCGATGGGCGCGCTCGGCCGCGAATACGCGCGACTCATCTGGCGGCGCAGCCCCGATAGCGAACTCGCGACGAAGGTCGCCGAGGTGTTGCAGCGCGCCGCGCGCGAACTCGCCGACCTGGGCGCGAAGCCCTAGCGCGTCGGCGCATCGATGCGCCGAGGGGGAGGTCCGCTCGTCGCGGCCCTCCCCCTCGTGTGTCGGAGCCGCATCGTGCTCAGATCACGACCTTGCGGATGATCCGCGAGCGGAGCGCGGGCAGTTCCAGCTTGAGCGCGTCCATCTGTTCGCGTACGCGGTCCATCGCCCGCGGCACCTCGATCTCGATCTGCCGCCGGACCTCGGGGCCGATGCCGTCGAAGTCGAACGACAGGCCGTCGGGCCCGTCGTTCCTGAAGAACCTCACCCTTGGCGGCAGCGGTGCGTCGGGCGGCGGCGGCGGCTCCGGCACGTGCCCGTCGAACATCCGCATCCGCTGCAGCCCCATTCCGTCGCCGATGCGGATCCGCACGCCACCGCCGTCACGCAGGTCGCTCGACTTCACCGTCGTCGCCTTCACGGTTCGCGACGTGCCGCCCGAGACCACGACGAGGTCGACGGCCTGTCCCGGCTTCACCTTGCGCAGTTCACGCTGCAGGCGCTGGAACCGTGCCGACGACACGGAAGCGTCGCCGGCGTCCTCCTTCGGCACGCGGAGGTCGACGCCGTTGATGCTCGCGATGCGGTCGCCCTCGGCGATACCGGCCTTGTCGGCGGGTCCACCGTCGGAGATGCCCGAGATGAAGATCCCCGCGGTATCGCGCTTGCTGCCCGAGATCGTGAGCGAGACGCCAAGCGCCGCACGCTCCTCGTCGTCGGCGTTCGACCAGTGCTCGATGTCGTTCGACGTGGCGAGCTTCGCCTTCAGCGTCTTCGTGCGCCCGCCGGCGTACACCTCGAGCGAGACTTCCTCGCCCGCCTTGTGCTTGCCCACCTCGCGGCGCAACCGGTTGCTCATCGCGTTCGCCATCTCCGGATCACCGGCGTCCTCGCGCGCGACCTTGAGGCTCACGCCGTCGATCGCGACGAGCCGGTTCCCTTCCTCGATGCCGGCCTTCTCGGCGGGACTGCCGGTCGTCACGCCGACGACGAGCAGGCCGAGCGTGTCGCGCTTGTCGCCGGCGGAGGTCGTGACGCCGAGCATCGGGCGGTCGGCGTCGTCGCGCGACGTGCTGTAGACGAACGTGCGGGGAGCGCGCGGTGCCGGCGTGCGGGTCTGGGCCCACGCGGCCGGCGCCGCGGCCACCATGAGCGTGGCGATTGACAGGATTCGCATCGATTCCTCGGTGAGGCGGTTCACCTCCTCAGTCACGCCCCCCATGCGGAGGGTTGCCTGGCCTGCCGGACGGGTAGGTCCGCGGACGGCGCCGTGCCATAATTGAGAGGGCGCCACGCCCTCCAGCGGCGCCGACCGGCGCCGCCTTCCCCACCCTCCGCCCCCCACCGCTTGTGACCGCCGACCTCCACGCCTTCCAGCATCATTGGCAGGACGAAGCCGACGCCGCGCACCTCTATCGCGTGCTCGCGACGCTCGAGAAGGACGCGCACCGGCGCGACGTGTTCGAGCGGCTCGCCGCGGTCGAGGATCGCCACGTCGTGATCTGGGCCGACCTCATCCGGCAGAACGGCGGCACGGTCGGCACGTTCCGGCCGACCGCGCGCACGCGACTGCTCGAACTCCTCGGCGGCTGGTTCGGTCCGGGCTTCCTGTTGCCGATGTTGCTCGCCGAGGAAGGGCGCGAAGTGAAGAGCTACCTGCAGATGCACCGCGCCACGCCGCAGGGCGCGCCGGGGAACGCCGCGGCGCTGCTCCTCGCACGCGAATCGAAGGAGCACGCGCACGAGATCGGCCATCTCGTCGGACGCGAGGGCGAGCCGTGGCACCAGGCGGAATCGGGCGGCCTGCTGCGCAACGTCGTCTACGGGTTCAACGACGGGCTGACGGCGAACTTCGGACTCGTCGCCGGCGTCATCGGCGCGACGGCGGCGCAGCAGCACCACGCCGTGATCGTGGCCGGCGTGGCGGGGCTCATCGCCGACGCGCTCTCGATGGGGTCGAGCGGCTACCTCGCGGCGAAGAGCGAACAGGAAGTGTACGAGAACGAGATCGCGATGGAGCGCGACGAGATCGCGCTCATGCCCGAGGTGGAGCGCGACGAATTGGCGCTCATCTACGAGGCCAAGGGGATGGAGCGCGCGGCGGCGCACGCGCTCGCCACCGAGGTGATGGGCGACCCGGAGCGCATGCTCGCCGAGCAGGTGCAGGAGGAGTTGAAGATCGGCGGGCACGAGACGTCGCCGTGGCGCGAAGCGTGGATCACGGGCACGGCGACGGCGGTCGGCGCGCTGATCCCGGTGTTCCCGTTCCTCGTGTTCCAGGGGACCACCGCGATCGCGGTCAGCTTCACGCTCGCGATGGCCAGTCATTTCGCGGTGGGAGGCGCGCGCAGCGTGTTCACCGGACGCGGCGTGTTCCGGAGTGGCCTCGACATGTTCGTCGTGGGGCTCGGCGTCGCCGTGGCGGGCTACTACGTGGGCGAGTGGGTGGCGCGGTTCTTCGCGTGAGTCGCCGCGCCTGACGGATGACGTGCGAAGGGCGCCGGGCGGTTCGCCCGGCGCCCTTCGCACATCGACGAGTCAGCGCTTCGGCTCGAGGTCGCGCGCCCAGATGTTTCTGTAGCGCACGGGATGCCCGTGGTCCTGCAGGGCGATGGGCAAGCGGTCGGCGTGCGCCGTGTACGGCTCGCGTACCATGTGCGAGGTGGGACCGAGGAGCGAGACGTCGTCCTGCACGAGCACGCCGTTGTGGAAGACGGTGAAACGTCCCGGCGCGGTGACCTTCCCCGCCGCGTCGAAGTGCGGCCGGTGGAAGACGATGTCGTAGCTCTGCCACTCGCCGGGCGGCCGGCTCACGTTCACGAGCGGCGGATACTGCCCGTACACCGCGCCGGCCTGGCCGTCGGCGTACGTGACGTTGTCGTACGAATCGAGCACCTGCACCTCGTACTTCCCCATCAGGAACACGCCGCTGTTGCCGCGATCCTGGTCCTTGCCGCGCGCCGGCTTGGGCGACGCCCATTCCACGTGCAACTGCACGTCGCCGAAGGTGTCTTTCGAACGGATCTCGCCGGTGCCTGGCGCGACCTCCATGGCCTGCCCCGGCACGAGGTGCCACGTGGCCGGTGCACCGGAGTCGGTCACCCAGTGCGCGAGGTCGTGCCCGTCGAACAGGACGATCGCGTCGGCGGGAGGGGGCACGGGAAGGGCGCCGCGCCCCGGGTCGACGACACGGGGGAGCGGCCGCTCGCGCGAGTGCTGGGGCCAGGTCGCGCCCTGCGCTCGCGCGCCGAGCGGGAGCGCGAGAAGCACCGCCAGGGTGAGGGCGGCGCGGCAACGTCCTGCCTCCACACGATCAACGGGTCGGCGGCGCATCGATCACCTCTCTCACTTTGTTGGTCAGCTCAGACAGCGAATAGGGCTTGGAGATGAAGTGCGCTCCAGCCGCGATGGCGTCGCGGAGCTCGGCGCCGTCCGGCAGGTATCCCGATGTGACGAGGATCTTCAGCTCGGGTCGCAGGCTGACCGCCCGTTTGGCCAACTCCAACCCGTTCATGCCGGGCATCACGAGATCCGTCATCAGCAAGTGGACCACTTCGCCCTCGGCCTCCAGAAGCTGCACGGCGACGGCGGCGTCGGAAGCGAGTCGTACCCGATAGCCGCTCGTCTCGAGGAAACGTGCCGCCATGTTGCGTACCGCCACATCGTCATCGACGACGAGGATCGTCTCTGCCCCTCGAGCGCGTCCGGCGACTTCGCCCACCGTCGCGGCCGCGGCTTCTTCCGCAACCTGGGGCAGATAGACCTTGATCGTCGTGCCCCGACCCACTTCACTGTAGGCCCAGATGCCGCCGCCGCTCTGCTTGACGATACCATAAACGGTCGCCATGCCGAGTCCCGTGCCCTTGCCGGGCTCCTTGGTTGTGAAAAAGGGATCGAACATGCGTCGCTGGGTGGCCTCGTCCATGCCGGTGCCCGTGTCGGTGACGGCCAGCATCGCGTGCGGCCCCGGAGTCATGCCGGGGTGGATCCGCGCGTCGGACGGATCGAGCACGACCAGGCCGGTCTCGATCGTCAACGTGCCACCATTCGGCATGGCATCGCGACTGTTGACGACGAGGTTCAGCAGCACCTGATCGAACTGGGCGACGTCGACACGCACGTTGCCGGCATCCCGGGAAAGTTCGACGTGGATCTCGATGTCCTCGCGAATCAGGCGCCGCACCATCGGCTGGACGTTCTTCACGAGGGTATTGAGCTCCGCGACCGCCGGCTGCAGGAACTGCTTGCGGCTGAACGCAAGCAGCTGCCGGGTGAGCGCGGCGGCACGGTCGGCCGCGGAACGGATGGTCGTGGTGGCCTCGTACAGAGGGCTTGTTTTGGACAGGTCGTGCTGGGCGAGTTCGGAGGCGCCATTGATGACGGTGAGCAGGTTGTTGAAATCGTGGGCGATGCCCCCCGCGAGGCTTCCGACGGTCTCCAGCCGCTGGGATTGCGCGAGGGTGGCCTCCAACCGGCGCCGTTCGGTCAGGTCCTCCTTGATCGCGATGAAGTTCGTGATGTCGCCGCTGGCGTCCCGCACCGTCGTCATCGTCATGAACTCGGGATACTGCGTGCCGTCTTTGCGCCGGTTCGTGATCTCGCCGCGCCACACCCCCTCGGTCAGCAGGACGCGCCACATGGCCTCGTAGAACGGGCGCTCGTGCCGGCCGGACTTGACGATGTCACGCGGGTTCCTGCCGATGGCCTCGTCCGCGCCGTAGCCCGTCATGTCGGTGAAGGCGGGATTCACCCACTGGATCGTTCCGCCGCGGTCGGTGACCATGATGGCGTTGGCGGCGGCATTCAGGGCCGCTCCTTGCAGGCGCAGGTCGGCTGCCGTTCGGCGGAGTTGCTCCTCGGCCAGCTTGCGGTCGGTGATGTCGATGAGGATCCCGCGCGCGACGGTTCCCTGCCCTTGCGCGTTCCGCACGGCGACGTGGCCAACGACCGACAGCCAACGCACGGATCCGTCGGGATGCACGACCCGGAAGTCGAATTCGTAGTCGTCGCTCCCACCGGGAGCCACGGATGATTGAATGGCGCGGTTCGACAGCTCGCGGTCGTCCGGATGCGTGGCGTTCAGGAACGTGGCGAGGTGCCACGTGTCCTGTCGCTCGAGCCCATACAGTGCGTCGTGGTTGCCCGAACGCTCCATGATATCGGTGGCGAAATCGTACTCCCAGACGGCGACCCCTCCCTCCCCTGTCACCAGCCGCAGGCGCTCCTCGCTCTGACGCCGTGAACGTTCGGCTTCGATGCGCTCGGTGATGTCGTTGATGGCTCCGATGAAGTAGCCCGGCTCCGTCGCCGTGGGCTGAACGAAGGCGGCGCTCGCCGTCACCCAGGCGATGGATCCATCCTTGCGAACGTAGCGCTTTTCGCGGGCGTACCTGTGGCGCTCGCCCGCACGCAACTCCTCGGTGAGCTGCACGTCGCCGGCGCGGTCGTCGGGATGGGTGAACGAGGAGAACGAATTGCCCTCCAATTCGTCGCGTCGATAACCGGTGATCTCGCAGAACCTCTCGTTGACGCGCAGGTAGCGGCGGTCGGGCGTGACGAGGGCGAGGCCGACGGCGTTCTGCTCGAACACGCTGCGGAACCTCTCCTCGCTCTCCCGGATGACCGCGGCGGCGCGCTCGCCAGCGACGATCTCGCTGTTCGTTCGCAGCATCACTACCGCGAGCAGCAGGAGGCTGACGACGCCACCCAGTTGGACGGTGAGGAACATGCCGCGCGTGGTCACATCGGACGCGTCCTGACGTGCCTGGGCGAGCCGTGCGGTTTGACGCTCAAGGCGCTCGATCGCGCGATGAATGCTGTCCATGTCCGCTCTTACACGGCGGGAACGAGCCGCGGCCGCAACCGACGCTTCCCGTTGGGCACGCCGGCGCTCCACGATCTCGCGTACATCGTCCACTCGTGCGACAATGATCGGCTCGACTGCCGACAGGAGTTGCCGTTGCTCGGGATCGCCCGCCGCTACTCGGCGCAGCGAGTCCATCTCGCCAGCGATATCCTGGAGTTGGGCTCGTCGCATCGCCACACCGGATTCGTCCGCCGAGGCGGCATCGCCCAGGGCTGCGGTCTCCAGGTCCCCGACGGCGTCCAGCAGCATGGCGATTCGGAATCGCACGCCCGTCGACTGGGCGACGAGCTGAGTGCCTTGCCGCATGTGCTCGATGGAGAGCTGCGCGGCCCCGATGAGGACGACGAGTGCAACCAGGCCGCTCAGGAAGCCCGCCGTCGGCCACGTGCCGATGGCCCAGCGCAGTCGCCGTTCCCTCCAGGCGACGGCGAACAGTCCCGTGCCCAGCACCACGAACCCCGCCGACGCAAGGATGGAGCCTTCCGTGAAGCGCCCCCATCCGAACAACATGTGCGCGTTGGCGGCGTGCCCGCCGAGTGCGGTGAGGCCGAGGAAGGTGACAATTCCGGCGGTTCCCTCGGCGAATGGTCGAACGGCGGTGGATTGACCACGGGGCGAGTTGCGCAGCAGGAGGTAGAGCGCCGCGCCGACGGCAGCGAATGCAAGCGCCGTGAGCGGCGCCATCCGTCCGGGCACGAGTGTGCCGTTGCCGGCCGGGCTCTCATGAAACAGCAGTTGGTCGATGCCCGCGTTCCACGAGAAGAAGTGTTCACCCAGGGTCAGCGCCGCGATCACGACCGCGGCGGCGGCACAGATTTGCCCGGCGACGCGCGCAGCGCGGCGCACATCGGACGAAGGGAGCCGGAGCACCCGGAGCGCGGCTCCGCAGAGGACGAACGTCAACGCGGTATTGGCCTTTACAGAGGCGAACCCCGGCCAGACGCTCTTCAGCGCCGAGATGTTCAGCGTCCATCCGGCGAGCACGAGCGCACCAAGGGCTATGCACGCGAGCGCCGCGCCGCCGATGAGCGCCGACAGCGCAGGGGGACGAGGCGCTTCGGGGCCGGAAGTGTCGGCCGGTTGCCCGGGATCGGACTCGGTCCGGGTCACGACGCCACTTCGACGCGCGACACTTCGCCGAGGTTCTCCAGTCGCGTCTGCATCGGCTCGCCGGCCCTCGTCAACTGAGAATCGTCGACCGCCCGCATGGTCGTGCCCTGAACGAACACCTTGGACTCCTCTGGATGGCAACGAGTATACTCCAACCGCCGACTGGCCGTTAGCGACGGCGAGGAGCTCCGCGGTTCTGCACGCGACCCCGACCACCGACTCCCGCCGGCGGTTCCGGTGGGACCGCGACCGCTGTCGTCGCTCGGCCGATGCGCCGGCCTGGACCACGGGGGCCGCCGACGCGGGACGCCAGCGCCGGCGGATTTTCCTCACACGGCTGTCGGGTGCCTCCTGCTGGCGATGCCCGTCGCGCCGGCCCATGCTGCACGTGTGCTAAAGCAGATTCCCGTGACGCCCATGACGCAGGCCGAGCGTGTGCGCGGCCTGCGCGTGCTCGTCGGCAACACGCCGCTGCTGGCCATCGACTTCCAGGTCGACGACGGCCCGACGCGCCGCCTGTTCGCGAAGGCCGAGCACCTCAATCTCACCGGCAGCATCAAGGACCGGATGGCGCTGCACGTGCTGCGGCGAGGGTATGAATCCGGTGCGCTGATCCCCGGTGCCGTGATCATCGAGGCGACGAGCGGGAACACCGGGATCTCGTTCGCCGCCGTCGGGCGCGCGCTGGGCCATCCGGTGGTGATCTACATGCCCGACTGGATGAGCGCGGAGCGGAAGGCGCTCATCCGCTCGTTCGGCGCGGAGATCCGCCTCGTCTCCAAGGAGGAAGGTGGCTTCCTCGGCTCGATCCGGCTCGCCGAGGAGCTCGCCGCGCGCACGCCCGGCGCGTTCCTGCCGCGCCAGTTCGCGAATGAACTGAACACCGAGGCGCACGTGCTCACGACGGGGCCGGAGCTCCTCGCGCAATTGCGTGCGATGGGGTTGGTGCCGGGGGCGTTCGTCGCCGGCGTCGGCACGGGAGGGACGATCATGGGCGTGGGGCGCGCGCTCCGGCACGCGCATCCCGGCGTACGGCTGCACGCCGTGGAGCCGGCGAACTCACCGACGCTCAGCACCGGGCACAAGGTGGGCAAGCATCGCATCCAGGGGATCAGCGACGAGTTCATCCCGCCGATCGTGTACCTCGACGAGCTCGACCGCGTGGTCGCGGTCGACGACGGCGACGCGATCCTGATGGCGCAGCGGCTCGCCGCGCAACTCGGGCTCGGCGTCGGGATCTCGAGCGGCGCGAACTTCCTCGCGGCGATGGCCGTACAGGACGAACTCGGCGCCGGCGCCGTGGTCGCGACGGTGTTCGCCGACTCGAACAAGAAGTACCTGAGCACCGACCTCATGCACGAGGAGCCGGTGAAGCCCGGGCACCGCGCCCCGCACGTGACGCTGACCGGCGTGCGCGCGTTCAACCGGGTGTGCGAGATCTGCGTCGATCCCAACGACCCCACGTCGGCGCCGGCGGGGCTCTTCACCGCCACGCGCCATGGCGTGGGCGCTACAGCACGAGGCTGAGGAGCCGCCCGGGCACGTAGATCACCTTCTTCGGCGTGCCGGTCACGAACTTCGCGACCGACGGGTCGGCCATGGCCGCCGCGAGCACCGCCTCCTGCGTGGCCTCCTTCGCCACGACGACGCTGCCGCGAGTCTTGCCGCCGATCTGCACGGCGATGGTCATCGTCTCGCCGCCGGCGAGCGCGGCGTCGAACGACGGCCATCCGGAGTCGAACACGCTCCGCGTGTGGCCGAGGGCCTCCCAGAGCTCCTCGGCGACGTGCGGCGCGAACGGCGAGACGAGCGACACGAGCGGCTCGACTTCCGCGCGGTGCGGCGCGCGTTCGCCGCGACGCAGCACGTTCATGTACTCCATCATCGCCGCGATGGCCGTGTTGTACGACAGGCGCGGCACGTCCTCGCCGACCTTCTTGATGGTCTGGTGGAGCTTCTGCATCACCTCGCGGTCGGGCTCGCCCTCGGCGCGCGCCGCGTGCACCGACGCCCAGAGGCGGTCAAGGAAGCGCTTCACGCCGCTGATCCCCGCGTCGCGGAAGTCGCCGCCCTCCTCGAAGGGGCCGAGGAACATCAGGTACGTGCGGAAGGTGTCGGCGCCCCACTTGTCGATGTACTCGTCGGGGTTCACGACGTTCCCCCTCGACTTCGACATCTTCGCGCCGTCGCGGATGATCAGGCCGTGGGCGCGGAACTTCGTGAACGGCTCGTCGAAGTCGACGTGCCCCGCGTCCTTCAGCACCATCGTGAGGAACCGGGCGTAGAGCAGGTGCAGCACCGCGTGCTCGTTGCCGCCGATGTACGAGTCGACGGGGAGCCACCGCCGCGTGATCTCGCGGTCGAACGGCACGGAATCGTCGCCGACGCTCGGGTAGCGGAGGAAGTACCAGCCGCTGTCGAGGAAGGTGTCGCTCACGTCGGTCTCGCGGCGGGCCTTCGCGCCGCACTGCGGGCACGCCACGCGGTACCACTCCTCGTGGCGGGCGAGCGGCGACACGCCCGAGTCGTCGGGCCGGTAGTCGGCGATGTTCGGCAGGATGACCGGCAGGTCCTTCTCCGGCACCGGCACCGTGCCGCAGGCGTCGCAGTAGATGATGGGGATCGGCGGTCCCCAATAGCGCTGGCGCGAGATGCACCAATCGTGAAGCCGGAAGTTCACGACGGCCTTCGCGTGCCCCTTCGACTCGAGCCACGCCGTGAGCTGCCGCTTCCCCTCGTCGACCGGATAGCCGTCGAAGTGCTCGCTGTTGCAGAGACGCGCGTCGGCGTCGTCGGTGTACGCTTCGTGGAGCGGCGTGTGCGCGTCCTGGCCGGGGCCGGCCACGACGCGGACGATCGGGAGCGCGAATTTCGTCGCGAATTCGAAGTCGCGCTCATCGTGCCCGGGCACGGCCATGATCGCGCCCGTGCCGTACTCCATGAGGACGTAGTCCGCGCACCAGACCGGGATCAGCTCGCCCGTGGCGGGATTGCGCGCGTACGCGCCGGTGAAGACGCCGGTCTTCTCCTTGTTCGTCTTGCGCGAGATGATGTCCTGGCGCCCCGCCTGCTCGCGGTAGGCGGCGACGGCGTCCTGCTGGTCCGCCGTCGTGACATCGTCGAGGAGCGGATGCTCCGGCGAGAGGACGAGATAGGTCGCTCCGAAGATCGTGTCCGGGCGCGTCGTGAAGACCGCGATCTCGTGGATGCCGCTGGAGATCTCGGCCGTGACGTGCACGGCGGCCGACCCCGCGTCCTCCATGGCGTTGAGCACGCGGAAGCGGATCTCGGCGCCTTCGGAGCGCCCGATCCAGCCGCGCTGCGCCGTCTTGGTGGTGTTCGACCAATCGAGCGTGTCGAGGTTCCCGAGCAGCCGCTCGGCGTAGTCCGTGATGCGGAAGAACCACTGCTCGAGGAAGCGCTGCTCGACCACCGTGCCGCACCGCTCGCAGGTGCCGCCTTCGACCTGCTCGTTCGCGAGCACCGTCTTGCAGCTCGGGCACCAGTTCACGGCCGCCTTGCGCTTGTACGCCAGGCCGCGCTGGTGCAGCTGCAGGAAGACCCACTGGGTCCACTTGTAGTAGTCCGGCTGCGTCGTGTCGACGGTGCGCGTCCAGTCGACCATCAGCCCGGCCCGCTCGAGCTGCCGCGTGAAGTTGGCGACGTTGCTCGGGATCAGCTCCATCGGATGGGTGCCGATCTTCAGCGCGAAGTTCTCGGAGTGGATGCCGAACGCGTCGAAGCCGATCGGCTCGAACACGTCGTAGCCTTGTAGCCGCTGGAAGCGCGCGAAGATATCATTCCCGGTGAAGGCGAACAGGTTCCCGACGTGCAGCCCCTCCGCGGACGGATACGGGAACATCATCAGCGCGTAGAAGGGGCGCTTGGCGCCGGCGATGTCCGTGACGTTGTCACGGCGGTCGGCCCAGCGCGCGCGCCATTTCGCTTCGACGGCCGCGGGCAGATAGCCCGCCGGTTCGCCGGGAACGCCGGCCGGGGTGGGAACGGAGTCGGTCATGTCGGGTGCCGGGATGAGCGATACGAGAGAACGAAATCTAGCGGTGCCGTTCGCCGGGACAAACTCGCGCGCGCCTGGCGCCCCGGGGGGCGGCCCGCCGCGACGCACCCACATCATCGACCGGCTCGCCGTGTGGAGCGGGGCGCTCTCGGCGCTGGCCTTCGTCGTGCTCCTCTACCTCGGCCGGGGCATCCTGGCCGAGCACCTGCACGGCAGCGAGATGTGGCTCTGGGGCGGCCTCGCCGTCGCGCTCGTCGTGCAGTCCGGCGCCCTCGTGTTCCGGTTCGTCATCTCCCCGCTGGTCGGCGCGCAGATCGCCGACCTCGCCACCGTCGCCGAGGCGGTCGCCGCCGGGGACCTGACCAAGGCGTCCGCCGCGGTGAACGAAGGCGGACAGATGGGACGCCTCGCCCGCGCCATGACCGAGATGACGCGCGAACTGCGCGAGCTCTCGGCGCTGCTCTCGGAATCGGCCGACGAGTCGAACCGCCTCGCCGAGGAGATCACCAGCGGCACCGAGCACATGGCGCAAGCGGCCTCCGGGATCGCGGGAACGGCGAGCACGCTCAGCGAACAGGCCGACTCGATGGCGACGACCATCCAGCAGCTCACGACCGACGCCAACCGGCTCACCACCCTCGCCGGATCGGTGACCGAGGGCGCGCAGGGAGGCATCGCGCGCAACCAGCAGTTGCGCGCCCTCGCGAGCGAGAACCACGACCGCCTCGAGGAGAGCACGCGGTCGCTGGCCGAACTCGCGCTCGACGTCCGCGAGAGCGCGCAGGCGACGGAGCAGCTCGCGCGGGCCACCGAGCAGATCCGCGCGTTCGTGACGCTCGTGCAGAAGATCGCCCGCCAGTCGAAGCTGCTCGCGCTCAACGCGGCGATGGAGGCCGCCCGGGCCGGCGAGCATGGCGAGGGATTCGCCGTCGTCGCCAACGAAGTGCGGCGGCTCGCCGCCTCGACGGCCGACGCGGCGACGCAGACCGACGTGCTCGTGAAGGAGGTGCTCGGCCACATGCAGGCCGCGCGCGCCATCACCGCCCGCACGCTCGCCGCCGTCGACACGGTGCAGTCCGCGACCGAGCACGGGCGCACCTCGTTCACCCAGGTCGAGTCGGCTGTCGTCGAGACCGAGGCGTGGACCACGGCGATGGCCGACACGGCGAGCGCCGGGAGCGCGCTCGCCCAGGAGATCACCGGGCGCCTCGATGCGCTCGCCGCGGGGACGCAGGCGTTCGCCGGCGCGATGGCCGACGTCGCCGCCGCCAGCGAGGAGCAGAGCGCGAGCACCGAGCAGATCGCCGCCGCCGCCACCCACCTCACACAGGCCGCCGAGCGGGTTACGAAGGCGGCCCGCGCCTTCCGGCGCTGAGTGACGGCGAATGCGGAACGTCAGGGCATCCCGGGGAGTCTTAAGGGTGACCGATCGAGTGAGCGCGTGCGCCCGTGGGCGGTGCCGTGCGACGCGTGACGACCGACCCCGACCCTTCCGCCGCTGATGGCTGACCACTCCGAGTTCGACCGATCCCTGCGCACGGCCCTCGCGGCGTCGTACGACGTCGAGCGCGAGCTCGCCGGCGGAGGGATGAGCCGCGTGTTCCTCGCGACGGAGCGGTCACTCAACCGGAAGGTGGTCATCAAGGTGCTCCCCCCGGAGCTCGCCGCGGGCGTGAACCGCGAGCGGTTCCGGCGCGAGATCCAGCTCGCGGCTCAGCTCCAGCACCCGCACATCGTGCCGCTGTACACCGCCGGCGAGCAGGGCGACCTGCTGTACTACACGATGCCGTTCATCGAAGGCGAGTCGCTCAAGCACGCCGTGCAGGCGGGCACCCGATTCTCGCCTCGCGACGTCATCCGCATCCTCCACGACGTCGTCGACGCGCTCGCGTACGCCCACGCGCGCGGCGTGATCCACCGCGACATAAAGCCGGGCAACGTGCTGCGCAGCGGCGCACACGCCGTCGTCACCGACTTCGGCGTCGCGAAGGCCATCTCGGCGTCGCTGCCGGCGGTCGGCGCGACGGCGAGCGGCATGGCGATCGGCACGCCGGCATACATGGCGCCGGAGCAGCTCGCCGGCGACCCGGCCGCGGATCATCGCGTCGACCTGTACGCGGTCGGGCTCCTCGCGTACGAGCTGCTCACCGGCGTCGCGCCCTTCACGGGCGCGTCGCCACAGGCGGTGATGGCAGCGCAGCTCACCAAGCGGCCCGAAGCGATCGACCGCCACCGCCCGGACGTGCCCGCGCCACTCGCGTCGCTCGTGATGCACTGCCTCGCCAAGGCGCCGGAGGCGCGTCCGCAGAGCGCCGCCGAGCTCGCCGCCGCGCTCGACGAGATGTCGATGTCGTCCGGCGACGACCCGCCGCAGCGACCGCGCCGGCGCGCCGCGCGAGCGGCCGCCGTGGTGGTGCTCATCGGCGCGGCGGTGGTGTTCTCGCGGCGCGGCAATCCCCCCGCGCCGCCGGCTCCGGCTGCGGCCGGCAGCGCCAAGGTCTCGCCGTTGGCGCCTTCGCCGCGCACCGGCAGGGCCTTGCTGACGCGCGAGGAATCACTCGCCATCGCCGCGGCGGTGCAGAAGCGGCTCGCTCCAACGCAGGCGGCATCCACGCCATCGGCCGCGTCGACGGCCGAGATGGCGCGGCTGATCGATTCGCTCGTGAAGGAGAGCGAGCGCCGCCTCATCGATTCGCTCGCCCGCAATGCCCGCCAGGACACGGGGAGCGACCCGATGCGGTCGATCCGCGGCGCGCTGATCCCGATGGACTCGATGCGGTTGTACACGCAACGGAACTTCGTCGACGCGCGCGGCCCCGACTCGCTCCGCCGCCCGCGCGGTGGCCGCGACGGGCGCTTCCCGTTCCCCGGCGGCTTCGAGCGCCGGCGCGTGATCGTCACCGAACTGCCGAGTCGCGACTCCACCGCGTCGCCCGGGTCGCTGCACCTCGTCGCCGACTCGCTCACGCACCTGCTGTCGCGCATCCGCGCCTTCACCGTCGTCCCCGCCGACTCGGTGCGCGCGGAACTCGCCAAGTCGCGCGTCGCGCAGGACGTGGGCGCCGCGCTCCACGCGCAGCTGTTCGCGTCGGTCGGCATGCGGCGCGTCGGGCAGGACTCCGTGTCGTTCGTCGTGATCCTGCGCGACCTCGGCGCGGCGACCGAGACGCGCCGCGCCGTCACGATGCCGGCAGTGAGCATCGCGCAGCCGCTGACGGGTATCGAGCGACTGCTCGCGCCGGCCGTCGGCGACCTGCTCTCGCTCAGTCGTTCGCCGCGCGCCGACAGCACCCACACGGGAGCCGCCGCCGCTCCACCGCCGCCCGACGGCACGGCGCCGCCGGCGCTCCCGACGCCACCCGCGAGGAAGCCCTGACCGGCGGAGAGCGCCTAGGCGCTCTCGGCGCGTTCCCGCAGCGCCTGCACCGACGCCGGCTCACCCATCGTGATGAGCCTCGTGCCAGGTGTCACGACGGTGCCGTCCGGCGGGTTGAACCGGTACTCTCCCGACGGCGACCGCAATGCGAGCAGCAGCAGTGGCGTGCCTGCCTCGTGCAGGGCGAGTCCGCCGACCGTCTGGTTCGCCAGCGGGCTCGCGTGTGGCACGAGCACCTCCTCGATCCGCAGGTTCCGGTTCGTATCGCGAAGCATCTGGTCGAGGAAGCCCACCACCGTCGGTCGCAGCAGTTCGCTCGCCAGCCGCATGCCACCGATCTGCGCGGGCGACACGACCGCGTCGGCCCCCGCCTGACGCAGGCGCGACGCGGCCTTCTCGGTGGTCGCTCGCGCGACGACCCGCAGCCGTGGGTTGAGCTGCCGGCCGAGCACCGTCGTCACCAGCACGTTCTTGTCGTCATCGGTGCAGACGACGAGCCCGGCCGCGTTCGCGATCCCGGCGCGCATGAGCGTCTCGTCGTCGGCGCAATCGCCCTGCAACGCCAGCACGTCGGGCAGCTCCCGCTCGAACGCGGCGAGACTCTGGTGGTTGTGCTCGATGACGACGCAGGCGTTGCCGGTACTGACGAGTTCGCGCAGCACCGCCGTGCCCGTCTGGCCGGCGCCGCACACGACGTAATGCCCGCGCAGGGCGTCGATCTGCTTCTGCATCCGGCTTCTCCGGAAACCACGCGTGAGGTCGCCTTCGACGATGAAGGCGGTGATCGTGGACAGCGTGTACACGGCGGCCGTCGCGCCGAAGATGATGTAGACGGTGGTGAACAACTCCGCGGCATGCGTCGACGTGGGGATCACCTCGCGAAGCCCCGTCGTCGTGAGGATGATCACCGCCATGTACGTGGCGTCGAGCCAGTCGTGGTCCGCGCCGCCGATGATGCGGTAGCCGATGACCCCGGTCGCGAACGCGACGAGCAGCAGCAGCGCGGCGTTCCGTACGCGGCGTTGCAACGACTGGAACTCCGCGTCGTCGCGCATCGTCACCGCGCTTTCGGCCGCTCCGATCCCTTGAACAGGTACACCGCCTTCTCGACGCGCGGCCCCTTCTCGTCGCACACCGCGAACGTGCCGCCCTCGTACGCGCACCCGCCGGCGTACCGCCCGTCCTTCGAGAGCGCGTAGAAGCTGAGGTCGAAGTACGGGCGCCCCTTGTCGTCGAGGAGCCGCTTCTCGCTCATCGCGATCACGCGCTCCATCACCTTGACGAGCGCCGTCTGCGGGTCGAGCCCCTGCCGCATGAACTCCACGGCCAGGAACCCGCCGCACACCATGATGTTCGACTCGCCCCGTCCCGTGCTCCCCGCCGCGCCCACCGTGTTGTCGCAGTATTGCCCCGCCCCGATGATCGGCGAGTCGCCGACGCGCCCCGGCACCTTCCACGAGATGCCGGCGGTCGTCGTCACCGAACTGATGTCGCCCGCCGCGTTCACGGCGTCCATGTTGATCGTGCCGTGCGTATAGTTGATCTCGCCATCCTCGGGGCTCAGCGGCTTCGCCGCCGCGCCCTTCGGCGCGTGCGCGGCGTTCCACCGGATCCACGCCTGCCGCTTCTCCTCGTTCGTCCAGCCGTCCTTGCGCCCGGCCGCCTTCCACCGGAGCCAGTCCTGCCGCGACTTCTCGGTGAGGAGGTTCTGCTCCTTGAACCCCATCGCGAGCGCGAACCGCTTCGCGTCCTGCCCGGCCAGCATGATGTGCTCGGTGTACTCCATCACCGCCTTCGCGACGTTCGACGGCATGGCGATCCCCTCGATCGCCGCGACGGAACCGGCACGCTTCGTCGGACCGTGCATGCAGCTCGCGTCCAGCTGCACGACGCCGTCGGCGTTGGGCAGCCCCCCCAGTCCCACCGACTGATCCTCGGGGTCGAGCTCCTGCGTGTTCACCCCGGCGATGATCGCGTCGAGCGTGTCCACGCCGGCGACGATCTTGTCGAACGCGATCTTGATGCCGGCCGGACGGTCCGTGTGGAACCCGTTCGTCGAGCTGATCACCACCGGGCGGCCCCGGAACGACGTCGGCGCGCGACGACGCGACGCCTCACGCTCGGCCAGCCATTCCTCGGCGCTGATCTGTCGCGGCAGAAAGCCCAGGGCGGCCAGGGTTGCGGTCTTCTCGAGGAAGTCGCGGCGGGTGGGACGCATGCGCTGCTCTCCAGTGAGGATGCGGATTCGAACGGTTGCCCTATTGTACCATCCGGGCATCGCACTGACGAGAGACGACGTAACCGCCGCCATGCCGGCGGGCGCTACAACTCCGCGTAGCGCCCCGGCGTCCGCTCGGCGGTCCACGCGGCCAGCGCGCGTTCGATGGAACGTTCGACCGCTGCGCTCGCCAGGTCGCCGGGATGCAGGGCGACGCGCATCACCGGCGCGTTCCGCTGCCACCGCCAGCGCAGCCGCTCCTGCGCCACCGAACCCCACGAACGGAACGCGCCGCGCGCGCTCCAGCGCAGCACGGGCGACGCGTACGCGCGCGACCGCCCGTGCACGAAGATCGTCGCATCGTCCTCGCTCACGGCGAGCCCGGCCTTGCGCGCCGCCACGTGCGTGTCGGGCTTCGCGAGCCAGGCGGGGGGCACGAAGCCGATCGGCGCGAGTCCCGCGGCGCGCAGCCTCGCCACGCCGCGATCGATGCGCTCGCGCGCGGCGTCGTAGTCGAGCGTGAGGAACTCCCCTTCGCCGTTCGTGCGACCGAAGGCGCGCACCGCGTCGCGCCACCCGCGGGGGAGCCCCACCTCGTCGTGCCGCTCGCCGTGCAGGAAGATCTCCGCGCCCTCGGCGGCGCGGGCGCGCACCCACTCGAGGAAGCCTGGATCCGCTTCGATGGGCGCGACGCCGTGCCAATCCGGGATCACGAGCAGCCCCGGCACCACGTCGTGGGCCGCGCACATGCGCCAGAGCGTCTCGACGCGCGGCTGCAGCGCCGGCGTCACGTCGTGGATCGTGACGAGGAGCGTGTTCACGCGCCCGTCACGCGCGCGTAGAGCGCGAACACGCGGTCGAACACGCTCTCCCACGAATGGTCGTCCTCGGCGTACCGGCGGCCGAGCGCGCCGAGCGCGCCGAGGTCGGCGGCGAGGAGCGCGACCGCCTCTTCGGCGAGCGACGCCGCGCTCCCCGACGCGAAGCGGCGCCCCGCCCCGCTCGTCTCGACCTGCTCGCTGATGCCGCCGCGGTCGGCGCTCAGCACCGGCGTACCGCTCGAGAGGGCCTCGAGCGCCGAGAGGCCGAAGGTCTCCACCGAGCAGGGCGCCACGCAGATGTCGAGCGCGGCGAGCAGGTCGGCGAGCCGGCCGCGGTCGGTCTCGTACGGCAGGATGCGCGCGTACGGCATGTCCCGCAGCCGCGCCTCGAGCCGCGGCTGCAGCGGGCCCGCCCCGATGAGCACCAGCTCCGCGCCGGTGCGTGCGTGCACGCGCGGCCACGCGTCGAGGAGCACGTCGAGCTCCTTCTCCACCGCGAAACGCCCGACGAACCCCGCCAGCGGCCCGGCCGTCAGCGCATATCGCGCACGCACGTCGTCGCGCCGCGCGCGGCGCATGGGATGGTAGTGCGCGAGGTCGACGCCGAGCGGGATCCGCGTCACGCGCTCCACCCCCGCGCGCCGCAGGTCGGCGGCGGCGAACTCCGAGCAGGCGATCGTGTGCGCGAAGTGCTTGTCGATCGCACGGGCGTAGCGCCAGGCGAGGTCGGCGATCGCGCGGCGCGCGCCGCCGGCCGTCTCGGGGAACGGCGTGAAGACGCGGGGGAAGTTGCTGTGGTAGAACGCGACCGCCGGGATGTCGAGCCCGCGGGAGGCGAGCCGGGCGATCCAGGGCACGAGTCCCGGACTCCCCACCTCGATCACGTCGGGGCGCTCGTGCAGCACGATGCGCCGGTTCGTGCGCGTCGCGAGCATGAAGCGGTATGGCGCCTGCTTCGGCACGCGGGGCCCGCGCAGCCGATAGCAGCGCACGCCCTCGGTCGCGCTCAGCGCGTCGCGCGACCCCGGCAGCACGAGCACCTGCCGGTAGGCCGGGTGTGCCTCGACGTACTGCGCCTTCTCCCGCAGGTAGGTGCGGATCCCGCCCGTGGTGTCGCCGTAGAACTCGGTGATGTCGAGCACGCCGAGTCGCGCGTCCGGCCGGAGCGGCGGGGGAAACGTCGTCTGTCCGAGGTCGAGCGGCGACGCACGCAGCGTCGCGTCGGACAGGAAGATGCGGTCGGAGACGGAGGCGGTGATGGTCACGCGGGAAGCCGGCGTTGGCGGCGGCCATCGAAGGTTACTCGCCGTGGAATCGCTTTCGCTACCCGGCGACCTGCCCCGGCCGTAACTTTCCCGGAGCCACGACGACGCGCGCCCGCCCGGGCGTCGCCAGGGGACCCCGGAGACGGGACGTGCCCGACGCGTGGTGCCGCGCACGCGATCCTGCCACGACGGCGGGGAGGTCCTCATGGCAGCAACGAAGCTCGACGGCGCCGGTGCGCAGAAGATGAAGACGCTCGAGGAAGCGCTGATCACGCTCCAGACGATGCACGGCATGGTGGAGCGCGCGGCCGTCGAAGTGAAGGCGCAGAAGTCGATCGGGGTCATCCCGCAGCAGATCAAGCGCCTCGCCGTGCCCCTGCAGGGGCAGTTGAAGGGGCAATTCGGGATGATCGCCGACCAGGTGGCCGCGTTCATCCTGGCGTCGACGCGCGGCGGTGGTGGCGACCAGACCAAGATCCGGACGATGCGCGAGGGCGTGGCGATGCTGCGCCAGGCCATCGAGCTGGCGGCGAACAAGGTGAAGGAGCAGCACTCGGTCGCGATCGAAGTATCGGGCGATTGAGTCGCCGGTGAAGCGGTTAGCCGAGAGGAATTCTCACTCTTGGCGCGGTGTTTTCGGGTTGCTGGGAGCGCCGTAGGCGAATACCTTACGTGGCCGTCAGGTGCTTGCCCTGCGGCGAGCCTCCGCGCTCTCTCTCCCACCGCTCCTCTTCATCTGAAAAGGATTCTCGTGATGTCCTTTTTCCGTCTGCGCCGGTTCGCGCCCGCCCTGATCGTGGCGGCCGCCGCACTGACGCTCGCAGCGTGCGGAGATCAGTACCCCAATTCCACGTTCACGCACTTCACCGACAACAATCGGATCATCGGTGCGTTGTGGGATCGCCTCGTGTTCTTCGGCACGATCGTCTTCGTGTTCGTCGAGGCGCTGCTGATCTTCACCATCATCAAGTTCCGCAAGCGTCCCGGTGGCGCGCCGGCGCGCCAGATCCATGGCAACGCCGCGCTCGAGATCACCTGGACCGTCATCCCGGCGCTCATCCTCGTGATGATCGCGGTGCCGACGGTCCGCGCGATCTACAAGACCCAGGCCAAGGCCCCCGACGGGTCGCTCAAGGTCGAGGTCATCGGGCATCAGTGGTGGTGGGAGTTCCGCTACCCCGAGCTCGGCGTCGTCACGGCGAACGAGTTGTATCTGCCGGCCGGACGGACGGTGAACTTCCAGCTCAACACGCGCGACGTGCTGCACTCGTTCTGGACGCCGCAGCTGGGCGGCAAGCGCGACCTCATCACGAACCGCACGAACTGGCTCTGGTACACGCCGGATTCGTCGCTCGCCGGCCAGGTGTTCAACGGCTTCTGCGTGGAGTACTGCGGGTCGTCGCACGCGAACATGCGGTTCCGCGTGTACACGGTGACGGCCGACCAGTTCGCGAGCTGGGCGAAGCACCAGGCGGCCGACGCGGCCGGTTCGCCGGCGGCCGCGGCGACCGCGAGCGTGCCGGTCGCCGCCGCTTCGGTGGCGGCGAAGCCCGCCGCGCCGGTGGTGGCCGCGGCGAACGTGACGGCGGCGCCCGCCGCGGTCGAGGACCCGGGCTACGTGTTCCCGGCCGACAAGATGCCGGCCCACACGGTGCCGGCGACGCCGCTCCCGAGCGGCGACCGGGCGATCGCGTTCGACGAGTCGGTGCTCGCGCAGGGGAGCGCGACGGCCGGCCGCGAGCTCATCACCAACATGGCGAACCTGGGGAAGGCGCCCTGCCTCACCTGCCACGTCGTGAAGGGTGAGATGGCGATGGTGAACAACGACAACGCGCGCGGGCCGAACCTCACGCATTTCGGTTCGCGCCACACGCTCGGCGGCGGGCTCTTCAAGAGCGACGCGCCGACGCTCGCCCGCTGGATCAAGAACGCGCCGCATATGAAGCCGGGCTCGATCATGCCGACGCTCGGCGCCGGCGAGTTCAATCCGGTGACCAAGCAGAAGATGGCCAGCGGCCTCGACGACCGGCAGATCGCCGACATCGTCGCCTATCTGATGTCGCTCAAGTAAGGCCCGAGGAAAACACACCATGGCAACCACTGCCGCCATTCCGGCGACCGGCGCCGCGCACGACGCCTCGTCCGAGTCGGGCCTCTGGAGCTGGATCGCGACCGTCGATCACAAGCGGATCGGCACGCTCTACCTCTTCACGGCCCTCTTCTTCTTCCTGTTCGGCGGGCTCGAGGCGTTCCTCATCCGCCTCCAGCTCGCGCAGCCGAACCAGCACCTCGTCTCGGCCGAGTTCTACAACCAGCTGTTCACGATGCACGGCACGACGATGGTGTTCCTCGCCGTCATGCCGCTCTCGGCCGCGTTCTTCAACTACCTGATCCCGCTCCAGATCGGCGCGCGCGACGTCGCCTTCCCGCGGCTCAACGCGTTCAGCTACTGGGTGTACCTGCTGGGCGGCATCTTCATCACGGTGCCGATCTTCTTCCAGGTCGCGCCCAACGGCGGCTGGTTCGGCTACGCGCCGCTCACGACGATCCAGTTCTCCGGCGGGATGAACATCGACTTCTGGGTGATGGGCCTCCAGATCCTCGGCATCAGCTCGCTGGCGGCGGCGTTCAACTTCATCACGACGATCATCAACATGCGCGCCCCGGGGATGACCCTGATGCGCATGCCGATGTTCACCTGGATGTCGTTCATCGTGCAGTTCCTGCTCGTGCTGGCGTTCCCGCCGATCACGATCGCGCTCGTCTTCCTCCTGTTCGATCGGTTCTTCGGCACGCAGTTCTACGCCATCGCCGCCGGCGCCGACCCGCTCCTCTGGCAGCACCTGTTCTGGGTGTTCGGCCATCCCGAGGTGTACATCCTGATCCTGCCGGCGTTCGGGCTCGTGTCGGAGATCCTCCCGACCTTCTCGAAGAAGCCGCTGTTCGGGTACCACGTGATGGTGTACTCGGGCATCATGATCGGCTTCCTCGGCTTCGGCGTGTGGGCCCACCACATGTTCGCCGTGGGGCTCGGCGCGACGGCCGACGCGATCTTCGCCATGGCGACGATGCTCATCGCCATCCCGACGGGCGTGAAGATCTTCAACTGGATCGCGACGATCTGGGGCGGCGAAGTCACGTTCACCACGCCGATGAAGTTCGCGATCGGGCTCGTGGCGCTGTTCACGATCGGCGGCATCTCGGGCGTCATGCACAGCTCGGCGCCGGCCGACACGCAGCAGACCGACACGTACTTCGTGGTGGCGCACTTCCACTACGTGCTGTTCGGCGGCTCGATCATGGGCATCTTCGGCGGCATCTATCACTACTTCCCGAAGATGTTCGGCCGGTACATGAGCGAGAAGCTGGGCACGTGGCACTTCTGGCTGAACTTCGTCGGCATGAACCTCACGTTCTTCCCGATGCACTTCAGCGGCCTGCTCGGCATGCCGCGCCGCATCTACACGTACGACGCCGGCCAGGGCTGGGAGAAGTTCAACCTGGCGTCGACGATCGGCACGGCGCTGCTCGTCATCGCCACGCTCGTCTTCGTCATCAACTTCCTGAAGAGCCGCAAGGGCGGCGCCCCGGCGCCGAACGACGCCTGGGGCGCAGGGACGCTCGAGTGGTCCATCCCCTCGCCGCCGCCCGACTACAACTTCGCCGAGATCCCCGTGGTGACGTCGCGCTATCCGCTCTGGGACCTGAAGCACCCCGAGATGACGGCCGACCTCGCGCACTCCGGCCCCGATGCGATGACCATCACCGACGCGCACGCCACGCCGGTGCACGAGGAGACCGGGCACAAGACCGCCGCCGAGCTCGGCATCCCGATGCCGTTCCCGACGGTGAAGCCGCTGTTCACGGCGCTCGGCATCGTGATCATGTTCGGCGGCCTGCTGTTCATGCACCTCGACAAGTTCGCGCTGGCCATGACGATCACCCTCGGCGGCGCGACGCTGCTCGTGGGATCGCTCTACGCCTGGCTCACCAGCCCGCTCGAATAACCGGAGACCAGACAAGTGGCCACCGCTGAACACACGCACGAGCACGTGCACTACACCGCGACCGGTCTCGACAACCGGAAGATCGCGATCTGGGCCTTCATCGGGTCCGAGTGCATGCTGTTCGCCTCGCTCATCTCGACCTACCTGATCTACAAGGGGCGCTCCATCGTCGGCCCCTTCCCGCACGAAGCGTGGACCAGCCCCGCCGGGCAGGTGTTCAAGCCCATCCTGAACATCCCGGTGACGTCGGTCTCGACCTTCGTGCTCCTCATGTCGTCGCTGGCGATGGTGCTCGCGCTCGCCGCGGTCGAGAACCGCGGCAAGCCGGGCTACGTGGGCACCGCGCTCGGCAACTCGAAGCTCTGGCTCGCCACGACGGCGGCGCTCGGCGCGACGTTCCTCGGGTTCCAGGCGTTCGAGTTCACGTCGTTCGTGCACGAGGGGCTGACCATCCGGACGAACCTGTTCGGATCGTCCTTCTTCACCCTCACCGGCTTCCACGGCGCCCACGTCACCGTCGGCGTGCTCTGGCTGATGACGCTGCTCTTCATCGATTTCAAGCGCGGCCTCACCCCGAAGGACTCGCTGATCGTCGACATCTGCGCCCTGTACTGGCACTTCGTCGACGTCGTCTGGATCGCGATCTTCACCCTCGTCTACCTCATCAAGTAAGGGCGCGCCCACATGACCGACCATCAGCACGCCGATCACGCGCACGAGCACCCCACGTGGACGCAGTACAAGTGGGTGGCGATCGTCCTCACCGTCATCACGGCGTTCGAGGTGTGGATCTACTACACGCCGTTCAAGGATTCGCCGTTCTTCGTGCCGCTGCTGCTCATCCTCTCGGCCGTGAAGTTCGCGATCGTGGTGCTCTTCTACATGCACCTCAAGTACGACCACAAGCTGTTCAAGGCCCTCTTCACGGGCCCGCTCATCATCGCCATGTGCACCATCACGGCGCTGCTGTTCCTCTTCTCGAAGCTCAAGGCCTGACGGCCAGCCGATCCCAGCGGTCCGAAACGGGCGCCGTCTCACGAGACGGCGCCCGTTTTCGCTTAGATTCCAACTGATGTCCGGCCTCCTCCCCGCCTACGCCCTGCTCCACCCCGCCGCCCGCCTGGGGTGGGGGTACTTCAGCGTGCACTGGAGCACCGTGATCGGGCTCGCCGCCCTGCAGGCCCTCTACGAGTGGCGCGTGCGGGTGCATATCGCCACCGGGGCGTCGGCCGAGGAGCGCGCGGGGCCGTCGCCGGCCCGGCGGGCGTCGTTCACCGGCGCGCTCCTCGTGATGTTCGTCACGCTCAACGGCCCGCTGCACGACTTGAGCGACTACTACCTGTTCAGCGCGCACATGGTGCAGCACCTCATCCTCTCGCTGGCCGTGCCGCCGATGCTGCTGTTCGGCGCGCCGGGATGGATGTTGCGCCCGGCGCTCGCCCTCCCCGGGGTGCGGGCCGCCGCGACGCGGGTGAGCGGCGCCCGCGCGGCCTTCCTCATCTTCAACGTCACCGTCGCCGCCTGGCATCTGCCGCCGCTCTACAACCTGGCGATGGCGTACCACCCGATCCACATCGCCCAGCACGTGATGTTCCTCGTCACGGCGACGATCATGTTCTGGCCGCTGATGAGCTCGCTCCCCGAGTTGCCGGGACTCCCGTACCCGGGACAGATGCTGTACTGCTTCCTGATGACCATCCCGATGTCGATCGTCGCCGTGTACGTGACGATGGCCGACCACGTGCTCTACCCGGCCTACAGCGCCGCCCCGCGCGTCTGGGGGCTCACGCCGCTCAACGACCAGCAACTCGGCGGGCTCATCATGTGGGTGCCGGGCGGGCTGTTCTTCCTGCTCGTCGCGTCGGTCGTCTTCTTCAAGTGGTCGGCGTCGGGCGCCGCCGACGACGGCGCGGGCCGATGATCCCGTTCCCCATCCGATGGGGGCTGCGCGCCAAGCTCGTGATGGCGATCGCGGTGCTGTCCGCCGTCGGCGCGGCCGCGGTGCTGTTCGTCGGCCCCCGGCGCGCCGAGCTGCAGGCGGTGCGCGCGCTGCGCGAGAAGGTGCGCAGCGTCGCCTACATGAGCGCCTATGCCGTCGCCGACGGCCTCGCCGCGGGCGATTCCGCGGCCGTCGTCGAAGCGCTGCGGGGCGCCAGGAACAACCCGGATTTCGCGTTCGTCATCGTCAGCGACACGTCGGGCAGGGTCCGCGCCCGCGTCGTGGGCACCGCCCTCACCGACGCCCCCGAGAACGTCCCCAGGGCGCAGGCCGACGAGCGATGGATCGAGATGCGCGTGCCCGTCGTCCACCGCCAGTCGCGCATCGGCACCGTGCAGCTCGGCCTGAGTCTCGACGACGTCCGTGCCGAGGTGGAGGCGCATCGCCGCCTCGCCCTGCTCGTGGCCGTCGTCATGCTCCTCGGGGGCATCACCTCGGCGTTCGCGATCGGCAACTTCTTCACCAGCCAGCTCGCCGTGCTCGCGGCGACCGCCGGCCGCATCGCGGGGGGCAACTTCCACGAACGCGCCGAAGTCACCTCCGACGAGGAGCTGGCCGAGCTCGCCCGGGCGTTCAACGTGATGGTCGACAGCCTCCAGCATGCCCACGACGCCCTCGAGCGCTCCAACGCCACGCTCGAGGAACGGGTCGAGCAGCGCACCGCGGAGTTGCTGGAGGCGCTGCGCGAGCTCGAGTTCGCCAAGGCCCAGGCCGAGGCGGCGAACCAGATGAAGAGCGAGTTCCTGGCAACGATGAGCCACGAGATCCGCACGCCGATGAACGGCATCCTCGGCACGCTGACGCTCGCGCTCGACACGCCGCTCGACGCGGAACAGCGCCGGCTCCTCGGCCTCGCGAAGCACTCCGCCGACGCGCTGCTCGTCATCATCAACGACATCCTCGACTTCTCGAAGATCGAGGCCGGCAAGTTCGAGCTCGCACCGGCGCCCTTCCGCCTCCGCCGGACCGTCGACGACGTGCTGGCGATCCTCGGCGACCGCGCCACCGACAAGAAGATCACCCTCAAGTCCGACATCGCCCCCGACGTGCCCCTCTGGCTCCACGGCGACGGGGGACGGCTGCGGCAGGTGCTGCTGAACCTCGCCGGCAACGCCGTGAAGTTCACGGAGCGTGGCACGGTGACGATCTCCGCGTCGGTCGCGTCTCGCGCCGACGGCGCGGTTGTGGTCCACGTCGAGGTGAGCGACACCGGCATCGGGATCGACGAGGAGACGCAGCGGCGGCTGTTCCAGAAATTCGTGCAGGCCGACGCCTCCACCACGCGCCGCTACGGCGGTACCGGCCTCGGCCTCGCCATCAGCCGGAGCCTTGTCGAGCTGATGGGGGGCACCCTCGGCGTGCGCAGCACCCCGGGGAAGGGCTCGACCTTCTTCTTCGACGTGCGCATGCCGGTGATCGACGACGAGGCCGCGCCGGAGGATCCGAGCGGACCCAAGGTCCGCACTGCGCCGCAGCGCACGGCACCCTTCCCCGGCGCCCCGCCAGGGCTCGCCGGGGAGAGCGACGTCCTCCATGCCGCCGGCGTCCGCCGGCTGCTCGTCGTGGACGACAATCCGGTGAACCTCACGGTCGCGACGGCCATGCTGAAGTCGATGGGACACGTCGTCGACCTCGCCCGGGACGGCAGCGAAGCGGTGGCCAAGGCCCGCTCGCGACAGTATGATGCCATCTTCATGGACCTCCAGATGCCCGTCATGGACGGCTTCGGGGCCACCGCGGCCATCCGCGGCGGCGCTGGCCCGAACGCCTCCACGCCGATCATCGCGCTGACCGCGAACGCCATGCCCAGCGACCGGGCGCACTCCATCGAGGCCGGGATGAACGACCACCTCGCGAAGCCGTTCACGCCAGACACTCTTCGCCAGGCGCTCAGGCGCTGGTGCGCAACCGCCGACCCCCGCACGCCGTGACGGTCGCGCGACGCGAACGCCTCGTCGCGCTCGACGTCTTCCGCGGCATGACGGTCGCGGGGATGCTCCTCGTGAACAACCCGGGGACCTGGAGCGCGATCTATCCGCCCCTCGAGCACGCGGCGTGGAACGGATGGACCCCCACCGACGTGATCTTCCCGTTCTTCCTCTTCATCGCGGGGATCACGACGCACCTCTCCCTCTCGTCGCGCCGCGCGCAGGGCGCCGACGACCGCGCGATCCGCAACCAGATCCTCCGGCGCGGCGCGCTGATCGTGCTCTTCGGCCTGCTGCTGGCGGCCTTCCCCTTCTACCAGCTCGACCGCTGGGTGAACATCCGCATCCCGGGGGTCCTGCAGCGCATCGGCGTGGCATACGCCTGCGCCGCCCTGCTGACGATGCGGGGCACGCTCAAGCAGCAGGTGATCGTCCTCGTAGTCCTGCTGTACGGTTACTGGTTCGCCATGACACTGCTCCCCGTACCCGGCGCGGACGGTGGCATCGGGGCGAACCTCCTCGACGCGCCTTCGCGCACCTTGGCCGCGTGGCTCGACCGGACCCTTCTCGGCGGGCACCTCTGGATCTCAAGCAAGACCTGGGACCCCGAGGGACCACTCTCGACCATCCCGGCGATCGGGACGGCGATGCTCGGCGTGTTCGCCGGACGGTGGATCGGCAGCGACCGCCCGCTCGACGAACGGTTGAACGGGTTGTTCGCAGTCGGCGCACTCGGGATGATGACCGGGCTCATGTGGCATTGGTCGTTCCCGATCAACAAGAGCCTCTGGACCAGCTCCTATGTGGTCTTCACGGCGGGGATGGCCTGCGTGGCCATCGCCACGATCAGCTGGATCATCGACGTCCGGCGTGTGACGTGGTGGACCCGTCCGTTCGTCATATATGGGGTGAACCCGATCATCGCGTTCGTGGGTTCGGGCGCGATGGCGCGGCTCATCTATACGCTCTGGAAGGTCGATATCCAGGGGAAGCCGACCGCCGTGCAGGCGGTGGTGTATGAGAACTTGTTCCATTCCTGGCTCGAGCCGCGCGACGCGTCGCTGGCGTTCGCGATCACGTTCGTCCTGTTCTGGTACGCCATCCTCTGGGCGCTCTGGCGCAAGAACATCATCTTCAAGGTATGAGGCTCGTGCTCCTTCCCCTCCTCGTCGCCGCCATGTTGCCGCTCAACGCACAGGCCGCGCGCGCCCAGTTCGCCGAGCTCCGTGCGCCCACGGCGGCCGGCCATCCGGTCGCCAAGAAGAAGCGTGCCGCCGCGCGCCGCGCGAGCGCCGCACCGGCGTCGGGCGGCGCCATCCGGTACGCCACCCCCGGGTCGCGTACGGATCTCGCCAACGACCTCGGCGACATGCTCGGGAAGGCGATGCGGAGCGGGAACTGGGGCGTACTGGTGGTGTCGCTCACCAACGGCGACACGCTGTTCGGCCGGAATCCCGACGCGGCGCTCCTCCCCGCCTCGACGATGAAGTTGTTCACCTCGGCGTTCGCGCTCGACCGTTTCGGCTCCTCGGGGCGCTTCGAGACCGAGGTGTTGCGCGCCGGGGCGCTCGGCACCGACGGCGTGCTGCGCGGCGACCTCGTGCTGCGCGGCGCCGGCGACCCGACCCTTGGCGGCAAGAGCGCGGAGAACGGCGGGGAACCGCCGATGGTCGCGCTGGCCCGGCAGATCGCCGCGAGCGGCGTGAAGCGCGTGAGCGGCGGCGTGGTCGGTGACGCGTCCGCCTTCGACGACCGCCACGTGCCCGACGGGTGGCGCAAGCGCTACCTCGGCGCGGCCTACGCGGCGCGCGTCTCGGCGCTCTCGTTCAACGAGAACAAGATCACGATGGTGGTGCGTCCCGACGGCGGCCACGCGTCGATCGGCTTCGAGCCGGCGATCAGCGGCGTGCCGCTCAACAACGAGGTGAAGGTGGTCAGCGGCAGCCGGGGCGGGCGCATCGGCGTGCGGCAGGATTCGACGGGCCGCTTCGCCGTGGTCGGCTGGATCGGCGCGCAGAGCGCTCCGCGCGACTATCAGTACGTCGTCGAGGCGCCCGAACTGTTCGCCGCCGGCGCGCTGCGCGCCGCCCTCGCCGGCGCCGGCGTCACGGTGGAC
This sequence comes from Gemmatimonadota bacterium, assembly GCA_016194585.1. GTDB lineage: Bacteria > Gemmatimonadota > Gemmatimonadetes > Gemmatimonadales > Gemmatimonadaceae > Fen-1231. The sequence goes on along the minus strand of JACQBG010000043.1, from coordinate 23,864 downwards.
GGCCCCGTGCGCCTCGGCGTCGCGCCGCAGGGCGCCGTGCGCATCGCCGCCCAGGCCTCGCCGACGCTCGACAAGATCGTCACGCAGATGAACGGCGAGAGCAACAACCACTTCGCCGAACTGCTGTTCCGGAACGCCGCGCGCAGTGGCGGCGCCGCCGGCTCCGCGGAGAGCGGCAACGTGCTCCTGCACCGCTTCCTCACCGACAAGGTGAACGTGCCGGCCGAGGATGTGTTCGCCGCCGACGGGAGCGGCCTCTCGACCCTCGATCGCGTGACGCCGCGCGCGATGGTGCACCTGCTGGTGTACGCGAAGCGGACGAGCTGGGGCCCGGTGTTCGAGGCGTCACTCCCCGTCGCCGGACGCACCGAGACGCTGAAGCGCCGCATGAAGTACACGCCGGCGATGGGGAACCTGCACGCGAAGACCGGCACCACCAACGACGTGGCGTCGCTCGGTGGCTACGTGACGGCGAAGAACGGCGAGCAGCTCGCGTTCTCGTTCATCTACAACGGCCGCGACCGCTGGCGCGCGAAGGAAGCGATGGACGCGATGGGCGCGACGCTGGCGAACTTCTCGCGATAGCGCCCGGCGCGCGAGGACCGCGCTAAGAACGCGCTAAGAAGCGCGAAGCGCGCACCGTCGTCCTAACGTTCGTCGCCCGTCGAACGTCTCCCGGGTACGACACGCCTCTCACGCCTCGCGCCTCGCGCCGGGCGGACGCGCAGAGACGAACGCCCGCGACGCGGCGGCGTCTTCCCAAATCGCACGCACCTTTTCACCGCTTCACCGTGGGGGACTCTCCTATGGCCACGCACCTTTTCTCCGTTCGTCGCGCGCTCACCGGCATCGTGCTGTCCGTCGCGCTCAACCTCGCCTCGGGCTGCCACAAGGACGCGACGCTCGTGACGGCCGTCGCGACGCCTGGCACGCCGCACGAGACGCTCGCGAAGTTGGGCGGCGACGCGCAGGCGGGCTTCGTCGCGCTGCCGCTGCAGAGCCCCTTCATCGCGCGCGTCACGCTCGACGACGGCACCGGTGTGGCGGGCGTCGCCGTCACGTGGACGGTCGCGACGGGCGGCGGCTCGCTCAGCACCAGCACGAGCACGACGGACGATCAGGGTTATGCTGAAGCGCTGCTCACGCTTGGCACGGTCGTGGGCGCCAACAGCGTGACGGCGACGCCGCCGGATGGACAGTCGGTGTCGTTCAGCGCCAACGGCATCCCGGGATCGGTCGCCGCGCTCGTGAAGTTGCAGGGCGACCAGCAGGTGATGGCCGATGGGAGCCTCAGCGCGCCGTTCGTCGTGAAGGCGGTCGACCTCTACGGAAATCCGGTGGCCGGGGTCACCGTCGCGTGGAACGCCGACAACGGCACGCCGGTCGCGCCGACAGCGGTGACCGACGCCAACGGACTGGCGCAGGACGTGCTGCAGGCGGCCGCCACCGACGCCACGTACGACGTGACGGCCGACGTCGCGGGATTGGCGCCGGTGACGTTCACGGCGACGAGCGTCGCTTCGACGTCCGGCAACGTCCGGCTCGGCGCGCGAGGCGACTGACGGCCCTGATCGCGAACGCCGCGCCGCACACAACGTGCGGCGCGGCGTTCGGCATGCCGAGGGGAACGCGTCGATGAGGCCGGGCGTCGCACGCCCGGCGCCGGATCAGCGCACGCTCTCCTTGATGTGGATCCCGCGCTTCGCGAGCTCGGCGATGTACCGCTCGCCCGGCATGCACTCGTCCGGCGTGTGGACCCCCGCCGGCCCGGCGGCGCCTTCGGCCTGCAGCAGGCCGGTGATGGCGAGGGAGTAGCCCGTCGTGCGTTCCATCGCCGTGATGCCGCGCGATTCGTCGTAGCGGTCGACGAGTTCCCACTCGTGCGTCACCGGCTTGCCGGCCTTCGTGCCGGCGACGACGACGCGGAGCGCGACGAGGTCCTTCCCTCGCGGCTTCTTGAGCCGCGGTCCCATCATCGCCACGGCGACGTCGCGGGGCGACACCATCTGCCCCTTCACCTCGACGGGCTCGAGCTCGAGCAGCCCAAGCTCGCGGATCGCCTCCATGATGTGCGCGTGTCCCGGATAGCGGAGCGTCTTGTACTCCATGGTCGGGATCTTCCCTTCGTACCGCTGCGCCATCGTGGAGAGGCCGCCCGCCGTGTGGAACGCTTCGAGCTCGCCGATCGGCGCGCCGAAGGTGACCGACTCGCGCTCCGAGAGCGCCTTCACCTGCACCTGTTTGCCGTCGCGCACCACCCAGGAGAGCGTCGTGTAGTAGTCGAGCACCCCCTCGAGCGAATACACGATCTGGTACTTGAGCGGACCCTCCGGGCTCTGCGGCAGGCCACCCACGTAGATCTTCACGCTCTTCACGCTGTCGCACCGCGAGATGCCGAGCTGCGCGAGGATGTTGACCATCCCCGGCGCCAGTCCGCAATCCGGGATCACGCTCACTCCCTTCGCCTTCGCCTGCGCGTCGAGCGTGCGCTGATGGTTCACGATCTCGGTGTTGCCGCCGAGGTCGCTGAAGTGCACTCCCTCGTCGATGGCCGCCCGCGAGGCCTCGAGATTGAAGTAGTACGGGAGCGCGCACATCGCGGCGGTCGCGCCACGCATCGCCGAGCGGAGCGCCGCGGCGTCGCGGGCATCGATGTCGATGCGCTTGAAACGGGGGTCTCCCGCCAGTGGCGCGAGGAATTCCGGCAGCGGCGTGCCGGGCCGGTCGGCGAGTCGGACTTCGGTGACGGACGGCTGCTGGAGCAGGTCGAAAGCACAGGCGGAGCCTTGGAGCCCCGCGCCAAGAACGAGCATTCGCATGGCGAGGTCGGTTCGGAAAGGTGGGCGTCGGGCCCGACGCGGAACGCGCGAGCCACGGTCCAATTTACCCACTCGGACCGCCAGGCGGCGCGCCGCCGCCCGGCAGTTCGGCCCTGTAACCCCCGTCCGGGATGGGGACCGGCCGTGTCGGGCGTGCCGGCGGGTAAATTCCGGACATGACCGAAGAGTGGCGGCGCCATCTGATCGAGACAGCTGAGGGGATCGACGCGCTGCTCGAGCGCGTGCACCGCGTCGCCGTGCTGGGCATCAAGCCCGATGACCACGCCGCGCAGCCGGCGTGGTTCGTTCCCGACTACGCGCAGCGCGCGGGACTGCGGATCGTCCCCGTGGCGCTCCGGTATCCCGACGTGCAGACGATCCTCGGAGAGCCGGTCGTTCGTTCGCTCGGCGCGATCGAGGGCCCCGTCGATCTCGTCGACGTCTTCCGGCGGCCGGCCGACCTGCCGGCGCACGTCGACGACCTCATCGCCCTCCGTCCGGGGGCGGTGTGGTTCCAGCTGGGCATCCGCAACGATGAGGCCGCCGAGCGGCTCGCGCGCGCCGGGATCGACGTCGTGCAGGACCGCTGTCTCAAGGTCGAGCTCGAGAAGCGCGGCCGCTGAACCCTGGCGCCCGCCACGAGGGCGGGACGCGTCGCGTCAGCGCGATCTCAGCTCGGCGAGGAGCTCGGCGTCGGGATCGACCACCACGTTCGCCGGCGCCTGCCGCAGCGGCAGGGGAAGGACGAACCGCGACGTGCGCTCCGCGGCGACCTCGACCGTCACGCGGTGCGCCGCGCCAGCGGCGTCGGTGACCTCGACCGTGAGTGGCGCGCGGAAGTAGCCGAACCGGTCGCCCTGCTCCACGTCGAGCACGACACGCCCGGCGGCCGCGTCGAAGTGCCACGACGTCGTGAGCGACGCGAAACCCGGCCGGCGGAGCCACTGGTCGAAGAACCATCCGAGCGGCCGCTTGGCGCGTCCCTCGATGGCCGTCCGCAGGTCGTCGGTGAGCGCGTTGCCGTGGCGGTGCGCCGCGATGTAATCGCGCAGTCCGCCGAAGAACGCGCTGTCGCCGACCTCGTGCTGGAGCATGTGCAGCACGAATCCGCCCTTCGCGTAACTGTTCGCGTTCAGCAAGGCGAGCAGGTTCGTCTCGATCGTGTCGATGACGGGACGCTGCGCCACCTTCTCGCTCGCCACGATCTGCGCGCGGTCGCGCCGCATCTCGGCGGTGAACGCCGCGGGTCCGTAGGCATGTCCCAGCCAGCTCGCCGCGAAGTAGGTGGCGAACCCTTCGGACAGCCAGACGTCGGGCCAGCGCGCCCCGGTGACGAGGTCGCCGAACCACTGATGCGCCGTCTCGTGCGCGATCACCTGGGCCACGTCGCGGCCGGACTTCGGCACGAGGTCGTAGGCGTAGAAGATGGCGCTCGCGTTCTCCATCCCGCCGAACCGCGTGCGGCTTTGCACGTGGGCGAGCTTCTCGTATCCGAACGGCCCGACGAGCCGGGCGAAATACGCGACCATGTCGCCCGCGTTCGCGAACTCGCCGGGAAGCCGGTCGCGAAACTCCGGCATCGCGTACACGCTCTGTTCCACGCAGCCGCCGAACTCCGTGAGCCCGCACGCCGTCGGCCCGAGCTCGTAACGCGCGAGGGGCGCCGCCGCGATCACCATCAGGTAGACGGGGATCGGCCGCGACTCCCGCCACCGCGTGAGCGTCCGCGGCACATTCCGCCCCGCCGCGCCATCGGGATCGCGCGGCACGGCGAGCGGCGTCTCCTCGACGAGGCGCCCATTGGCCACCACGCGCAGCGTCGATGGCGCGCGCACCGTCCAGGTGACGGTGGCCTTGTCCGACGGGTGGTCGACCGAAGGGATCCAGTGCCGTCCGCGATTCGGCCAGTTGTCGCCGAACGCCATCCACCGGCCCTGGCTGTCGTCGCCGATGATGAGCCCGTCCTGGGGCGCGCCGCGGTAGGTCACCGCGACGCGCAGCGTGTCGCCCACCGCGCCGCCGACCGGCACGTACACGTGTCCGTCGCCCTGCCGGAACGCCGCGGCGCCCGCGCCGACCATCACGCGCGACGCCTGCATGTCGAGCAGGTCGAGGACGAGCGTGTCGGCGCTCGCGACGCGGCGCACCGTGAGCACCGCCACCCCGTCGATGGTCTTCCCCGCCGAGGGGAGGTCGAGCGTCAGGTCGTAGTCGAGGACGTCGAACGCCTTCTGCTGCGCGCCGAGGGGCGCGGCAAGCAGGAGGCACAGGGCGATCAGCGCGGCGCGCATGGCGGAGGCTGTCACTTCGAGAAGAGGCGCCCCAGCATGCCGCCCCCGGCGCTCCCGCTCCCGCCCGCGGCGGCCCGCAGCGCCTCGGCGAACTCGACCGTCGTCGCGTACCGGTCGTCGACGGCGCGCGCCATCCCTTTCAACAGCACCTTCTCGACCGCCTCGGGGAAGTCCATCCCCGGCCGGCGCTGCCGCAGCGGGATCGGCTCGTTGCGCAGGCGCGCGATCATCATCTCCTGCTGCGTGCGTCCTTCGAACGGCAGCTTCCCCGTGAGCATCTCGTAGGTCATGAGGCTCAGCGAGTAGATGTCGGTGCGCGGGTCGAGCGGCTTGCCGCGCAGCTGCTCGGGACTCATGAACTCCGGCGTGCCGAGGATGATCCCGGTGGCGGTGAGCTTCTCGAGCTCCCCGCCGGCCTTCCGCTCCTTGGCGAGGCCGAAGTCCATGACGACCGCGTACTCGGTGCCGTCGGCGCGCTTGCAGATCATGATGTTCTCGGGCTTCAGGTCCCGATGGATGATCTTGAGCTCGTGCGCGATGTGGAGTCCCGACGCGATCTCCGAGATGAACTGCACCACCATCGGCAGCGGAAGGAACCCCGTCTTGTTGTTCCGGTCGGCGAGGATCTCCCCCTCGACGAACGGCATGACGACGTAGACGAGCCCGTCCTCCGTCTCTCCCATCCGCACGATGTGGCACACGTTGGGGTGCGCGAGGCGGATGCCGAGCGCCGCCTCGCGGCGCAGGCGCGCCATCGCGTTCTCGTCCTTCGACAGCGCCGGCGAGAGGATCTTGATCGCGTACCGTTCGTTCGTGCTCACGTCGTGCGCGAGGTACACGTACGACATCCCGCCCTCGCCGACCTTCTTGACGATGGCGTAGCGGCCGTCGAGCACCTGTCCGGCCATGTTCGCGTGGTTGATCACCGGCCGCTGGCCGAGCTCCGGCGTCGGCGCGCGGGCCGACGTCGAACGGGGCGACGACGGCGACTCGACGATGGGGGTCACGCCGGCGGACGCGAACGGCATCAGGCGCGTGCCGTCCTTGGGGCAGAACTTCGCGTCGTCGCCGTACATCGTGCCGCACGCGGGACAGCGTTGGCTCATGTGCATACCTTGTTGCGCCCGTCGGCCTTGGCGCGGTACAGTGCCTCGTCCGCCCGGGCAAAGAGGTCGTCCACCGAATGTATGTCGGGCGCCGGGAAGGTCGCCACGCCGATGCTCGCCGTCACCGAGGTCCCGCCGTGCGCGGGGATGAACACCGTCCCCTCGATCTTCTCGCGCAGGCGCTCGGCGAACCGCGTCGCGCCCGCCCGGGGCGTCTCCGGCAGCACGACCACGAACTCCTCGCCGCCGTAGCGCGCGACGACGTCGACGCTGCGGATCGACTCCGCGAGCATGTGCGCGATCTCGCGCAGGAGGTCGTCCCCCGCGAGGTGCCCCATCGTGTCGTTCACCCGCTTGAAGTGGTCGAGGTCGACCATGAGGAGCGTGATCACCGATTCGTAGCGCCGCGCCCGCTCGAGCTCCGAGGCGAGCCGCGTCGTCAGCGCCCGGCGGTTCAGCACCTGCGTCAGCGGGTCGGTGTGCGCGAGCACCTCGAGCCGCGCGTTGTCGGCCTTCGTCGTCTCGATGAGCTGCGCGCGGTGGATGGCCGCCACCGCCGCCTTGACCACGGCGTCGGCGAACTCGACGTCCTCGTTCGTGAGCGGCGGCTCGTCGACGAGGCGCCGCAGGAAGAACACCCCGGCCTGCTTCAGCCCCAGCGAGAAAGGCAAGGCGATCACCGAACGCACGGGCACCTGCGTGCCGTTGCTCAGCCACTCGCGCCGGATGTCGGCGTAGAGCGGGTTGCTCTGCAGATCCTCGACGAGCACGGGATGCCCGTGCTCCAGGGCCGAGCGGATCTCCGGATAGCGGTCGAGATGGATCTCGAAGTTGCGCAGCGCCGGGTTGTCGAACGCCGTCGCCACGATACCGACCGTGTCGCCGGGGTTCGCGAGGATCACCGAACAGCGCGAGAGGCTCAGCGCGCGCGCCACGCGACGCGCCAGGATGTGATAGATCTCGTCGCTCGAGAGGTCGCCGGTGACCTCATGCAGGATGTCGACCACCTTGCGCCGGCTCTCCGCCTCCTCCCGCGCCCGCGTCAGCTCCTCTTCCACGCTCGCCAGCGCACGGCGCGTCGACGAGAGCATGCGGTGCAGCCGCAGCTGCGCCTGCACCCGCGCCACGAGCTCGCGCGGCCGGAACGGCTTGCGGATGAAGTCCGCCGCGCCCAACCCGAACGTCATCTCCGTGAGATCGTCGGGCGAAAGGCTCGAGACCATCATCACCGGCATGTCGCTCCAGCGCCGGTCGCCCTTCAGCTGCTTGAGCACCGCCACGCCGTCGGCGCCCGGCATCGCCATGTCGAGCAGGAGCAGGTCCGCGGGCGCGGTGTCGAGCGACCGGAAGAGCGCTTCGCGGCCATCGGCCAACGCCACCTCGAACCCTGCGTCGCGCAGCGCCGTCGCCATCGATGCGAGGACGACGGGATCGTCGTCGGCGACGAGCACGCGGCCGCTAGGCATCGCCGAGCAGCCCCCGCAGGCCGTCCCATTCGATGTTGCCGCCGCTCAGCACGCAGACAGTGTTCGGCGCCGGCACGACGAGACCCTCGAGGAGCGCCGCCACCGTGATCGCGCCGCTCGGCTCGGCCACGAGCTTGTGACGGTCGAGCAGGAATCGCACCGCCCCGCGGAGCGCCGCGTCGGGAACGGTCACGACGTCGTCGATGTAGCGCTGGTGGTGCGCGAACGGCAGCGTGCCGACCTTCACGGCGAGCAACCCGTCGGCCAACCCCTCCGGATTCGCCGGGATCGTCACGGGCGCGCCGGCGGCACGGGCGCGCGACAGCTTCGGTGAGCCCGCGGGCTCGACGCCGATCACCCGCGCGCGCGGCGCGAGTGCCTTCACGGCGGCCGCCGTGCCCGACGACAGCCCACCACCGCCCACGGGCACGAGCACCATGCCGACGTCAGGCAGGTCTTCGCCGATCTCCAATCCCACCGTCCCCTGGCCCGCGATGATCGTCGGATGGTCGTACGGTGGCACGAGCGTCGCACCCTCGCGCTCGACGATCTCCGTCGCCTTCGCCATCCGCTCGGCCGTGGTCGTGCCTTCGAGCACCACGCGGGCGCCGAAGCGCTCGGCGCCCGCGACCTTCGCCTTGGGCGCCGTCACCGGCATCACGATCGTCGCGCGCGCGCCGAACAACCGCGCCGCGAGCGCCACCGCTTGTCCATGATTGCCCGAACTCGGCGCGACGAGTCCCCGCGCGCGGTCGGCGGCGTCGAGCTGCGAGACGAACCAGTACGCACCGCGGAACTTGAACGCGCCGGCTCGCTGCAGCATCTCGGGCTTGAGGAACACCGGCACGCCGAAACGTTCGCCGAGCGCATCGGACGGGACGAGCGGAGTCCGCAGGGCGACGCCACGCAATCCAGCAGCCGCGCGCCGAAAGTCCGCGAGACCCACCAAAGCGTCCGGAATCGAAGTCGTCATCGAAGCGATGTGTCCTTGCCTGGAACGCGGAGCCACGGAAACGCGTGAGAATCAGCGGCATAAGCTACCGCTCAATCATTAGACCGTAAAGCACGTGGCCACTGTCCATAAAACGAAGTCGGGGGACGGCCCGATGCCGTCCCCCGACCCCTAAGTCATTGTGGCTAGCGGGTTTCCGCTGCTACATCCCATTTGGCGAGGGACTGCCCCTTCGCCTGCAATTCGAGACTGACGAGCGTCACCGCGGCGCCGTGCTGATCATCGCGCTTGTTCACCACGAACCGCGCTTGCACGGAGATCGGCGCCCGCAGCACGTCGAGCTCGCGCGCCTTGGCGCGTGCGACATGCCAGAGACCCGTCGCCTCGTACGTCATTCCAGCGTCAGGACTGCACCAGAACACCGGACGCGTGTAGCACGTCACTCCCAGCTGCGGCGCGCCGAGGTCGCGAGCGACGGGGAGCGAGACGGCGTCGAGTCCGATGTCGAGGATCTCACGGTCGGGATCGTACTTGGCGTCCTTGCCGGCGATCTGCACGACGAACGTGTGCGAGTTCTTCGCGAAATAGTCGTCCTCTCGACGGTCGTACACCGCCATCGCCTGAGCGCGGCGCGCGGCATATTCGGCTGAGCTCTCGTACGGGTCACGCGCCAGTTCGGGCGGCTTGGCGGCCAGCACCTCGCGAGCGCCCGAGGCGATCGCGGAGAGACGTTCGCTGAATGCTGAGGCACTGAGCACTTCGGGAGCGCCAGCCGCACGCACCGGCGAGGCGTTGAGCGTCTGCGCGCGCGCGTCGGCCGCAACGTCGCCCTGCGACGGGAGGGCCGGCACATTCAGCGCCCGGCCGCGCACACGCGGCTCTGCGCGACGCTGCGTCGGGGGCGCCTTGGCGACCTGCGGCGGCACGACCGGCTTGGGCGCGGCCGCGTCGGCCTTCTGCGGAGCCGCCGCCGTCTTCTGCGGAGCGCCCGTCACGGCCCTCGCCGGCGCCTTCTTCTGCACCGGGGCCTGCTTCGCCGGCGCGGGCGCCTGCGGAACGGCGGCCACCTGCGGTGCCGCCGCCTTCGGCGCGGTCGTGGGCACCTGCGCCGGCCCCGCCTTGGCGAGCGCGCTGGCCGCCGTACCACGACGCATGTCGGTGCAGAACGGCTTCTCCGCATCCGACGAGCCGCTCGGCGACGACACGATCACCACGCACACGTACGGCTCGATCTGCGGATGCGTGGCGTTGGCGGCCCACGCACGGACGGACGCGTACGACATCATCACCTGGGCGCCACTCGTCGGCGTGAAGCCGAGCGCCTTCGTGTCGACCGTGAATTCCTTGTGTTGCGCGTAGTAGTTACGCTCGAGCTCGGTGAGCTTGAGCAGGTCCGCCTTCACCGCGTCGGCCTTCTGCGCGCGCTCTCCCGAAAGGTCCTGGGCCCGCAGCGCGGGCACGGCGACGGCGAAGCCGAGCACCGCGAGAACACGGACGACCGAATTTCGAGATGGCGCCATCTGACGGAATCTCCGGCGGGCAGGACACGGTCCGGTGGGGCGGACCGCGGAAGTGCTAGTGAAAATGACGGGGTAAATCTGCCCTGCGGACCCCCGATTCGCAACATTAGAGGCGACGCTCGCAGAGCGGCGCAAGCGCCGTCAGTGCATCGGGTTGCCGAGGTCCCCGGCGTTCACCCGCGCCGGCGCACGGGTCACCGGCCGGCGGCGGGAGACGGCGCGGATCGTGCGCGCGATCGGCCGTCGCACGCGCCTTGCGCGCGCTTACCGCGTCGTCGAGCCTCCGGTACGTTTCGGCACCCCCAGTCCCGAAGTCATGACACCGATCCGACGTCTTGCCGCGCGGCGCCGCGCCGCGCTCGTCATCGCCATCCTCCTCTCCCTCGGCGCGGCCACGGCGCACGCGCAAGGTCGCGCCCCGCGGACGTCGGGCGTCCGCATCGCCGATTCGACGTGGGTCGCCGCCACCCGGTTGCTCGACACCGGCACCGTCGTCGTGATCCCGCTAGGCGCCGAGGCCAAGGAACACGGGCCTCAACTCCCGCTGCGCAACGACTGGCTCCTCGCCGAGTATTTCGCCGAGCGCGTGCGGCGCGCGGCGGATGTCGTCGTGTACCCGACCGTGAACTACTCGTTCTATCCGGCGTTCGTCGAATACCCGGGCAGCACCTCGCTGCGGTTGGAGACGGCGCGCGACATGATCGTCGACATCATCCGCACGATCGCGGCGCACGGGCCGAGGCGGTTCTATGTGCTGAACACGGGGGTGAGCACGGTGCGCGCGCTCACCCCGGCGAGCGACACCCTCGCGGCGCACGGCATCGTGATGCGTTTCACCGACATCCTGACCGTCGGCAAGGCGGCCGAAGACCGGGTCCGGCAGCAGCAGGGTGGCACGCATGCCGACGAGCTGGAGACGTCGATGATGCTGTACATGCATCCCGAGGTGGTGCACATGGAACGGGCGGCGAAGGATTACCACCCGGGCGCCGGCGGCCTCACCCCCGACTCGGCGAAGGCCGTGCGCGAGCGCAAGGTGTGGTCGCGCACCGGGATCTTCGGCGACGCCACGCTGGCGACGCGCGACAAGGGACGCCAGCTCGTCGAGGCGCAGGTGGCCGACATGCTGGCCGAGATCGCGGTGTTGCGGCACGTGCCGGTGCCGTGATGCGTGGCGCGTCGGGGGGCGCACTCGCGCTCGTCGTCGGCCTCGCCGCGTGTGGTGGCGGGGCGCGGGACGTCGCGGCACCCGTCGTGCCAGTGGGACCGCCCGTGCTCACCTCGATCAGCATCTCGATCGCGTCGAACCACATCCTGAAGGACCGGACGACGCAAGTGACGGCGTCGCCGCGCGACCAGAACGGCGCCGCCATCGCCGCGCCGGTCACGTTCAGTTCGAGCGACGCGAGCACCGCGTCGGTGGACGCGACGGGCCAGGTGTACGGCGTGAATCCGGGGACCGCCACCATCCTCGCGAAGTCGGGGAGCGTGTCGTCCGGGGTGCAGGTGCTGGTGACGCTCTACGAGTATCCCCTCGCCGCGACGGTGGAGACGGGCGCGGCCAGCTTCGCCCCCGCGCAGGTGGACGTGCACGTCGGGGGCGCCGTGAGCTGGCAGTTCAACAGCGTCGCGCACACGGTGATCTTCGACGCGGTCTCCGGCGCACCGCAGAACATCCCGACGACGCACGACCTGATCGTGACCCGTACGTTCTCGTCGGTGGGCACGTTCGGATATCAGTGCAACATCCACGCGGGCATGACGGGCGTGGTGGTGGTGCATCCGACAGCGTGAGGGCGAGCAAGGCGAGCAGGGCGGCGGCGGAACGTTCGTGGCCCTTCCCGAGTTGAACATGGTGTCGCCGGCGTCCGTCGGCGCCCCAGGTCTTACGAGGAGCGAGGCGTGATGCGATCGAGTACGGAGCGTGGCCGGTTGCTCGGCGTCCGGATGCTGCCGCTGGCGGCCGTGGCGGCAGCGCTGGGCGCGTGCGGCGGGGGAGGCGGCGGGGACGCCGCGACGGCGCCGAAGCCGCCGGCGAACACCCCGACGCTGACGAGCATCGCGCTCTCGATCACGGCGAGTTCGATCAGCGTCGGGGGCACGGCGCAGCTCACCGCGACGCCGCGGGACCAGAACGGCAACGCCATGACCGCGGCGGTGACCTACGCGTCGAGCGCGACGGGCGTCGCCACGGTGAGCACGGGCGGGCTGGTGAGCGGCGTGGCGGCCGGCACGGCGCTGATCACCGCGGCCTCGGGGAGCGTCTCGAACAGCGTGAGCGTGAGCGTCACGGCCGCGACGTTTCCGGCGAGCGCGATCGTGACGACGCCGGGCAACGCGTTCGCGCCGTTCCAGGTCGACATCGCCAGCGGCGGAACGGTGCAGTGGCAGTTCGGCTCGGTGGGCCACAACGTCGTGTTCGACGGCACGGCGGGGGCGCCGGCGGGGATCGTCATCACGTCGAACGCGAACGTGTCGCGGACGTTCGCCGTGAAGGGGACGTTCAACTACCAGTGCACCGTTCACGCCGGCATGGTCGGCGTGGTGGTGGTCCACTGAGCGCGCCCCGCGCCTACGTGGCGATGTTGTAGTTCGTCGGCGTGTACCCGGGGAAGATCGCCCCGATGTTCGGGTTCGACAGCCGCTTCTGCACGATCTCGGCGAGGATGTCACGGTGGTCGATCGTGACGGGGACGTCCTGGCCGTCGGCGAGGTTCTCCCGTGCGAGCGGCTTCCAGGAATTGGTGTACACCTTGCCGCCGTTCACGGAGCGGCCCATAACGAACATCGCGCCGCCTCGTCCGTGGTCGGTGCCGGCGTTGCCGTTCTCGCGCACGTTGCGGCCGAACTCGCTCATCGCGACGAGCGTCACGGAGAAGGAGCCGTTCCCCTGCATCACATCGGCCCAGAAGGCGCCGATGCTGCCGGAGAAGTCCGACATGGTCTTGAAGAGCGAGCCGGCCTTGGGGTCCTCGGCGACGTGGGTGTCCCAGCCGCCGATGTCGACCTCGATCGCCTCGACGCCGACGTCGGACTTGATCATCGCCGCGGCCGAGCGCATGGCGCGACCGAAACTGCTGGCCGGATAGACGGCGCCGTTGGACGGCTTGTAGCTGGCGAGGTTCAGCGACCGCAGCAGGTTGAGGGTCGCCGTCACGCCAAGCGCGGACGATCGGGCCGGCTCCAGGTCGAGGAAGAAGTCGGCGGTGAGGAACGCCTCGCGCGCGGCGCCGGTGGCGGCGCTGCCGCTGATCTGGAAGTTCGTCGGATCGGAGATGGGCAGCGCGTTGGGCGCGCCGTCGAACGAGTTGGGGAGCCCGCTGGAGATCGCGAGGGCGCGCAACACGGCGCCGGCGCGGGCGGGTGTGCTCGCCGCGAGGTGCCGGCCGATCCACCCGGTGGTGACGGAGGTGTCGGCCGCCTTGCCGCGCTCGATGTACCGTTGGGCGTCGAAATGCGAGCGCGAGTTGTACGTGAGACCGGCGCCGTGCACGACGGCCAGCTGCGCCGCCTGGTAGGCCGGGTAGAGACCGAGCATGCCCGGCGAGAACATGAAGGTGTTGTCGAGCGCCGTGCCCTTTCCGGCGACGGTCGCGTCGGGGCGCGGGATGGCGAGCGTCGGGCGGCCCGCGTAGTAGTTCGTATCGGCGAACGGCGCGACGAGCGACAGCGAATCGGCGCCCCCGCGCATGAAGATGTTCACGATCACGTCGCGCGTGCTGTTCGCGCTGTCGGCGACCACGACCCGCGGCAACCAATCGGGCCGGAACGCGGCGAGCAACGCCGCGCCCGCGGTGCCCTGGATGAAATGGCGCCGGGAGAGGTCGCGATACTCGCGGCACGCGCAGTCGAGGTCGTGTTGGTCCATCGCGCGCTCCGTCTCAGTAGTACTGGAAGGATGACGACGACATCGCCAGCCCGACCGCCTCGCGCACGCGGGCGGCCGACGACGGATTCGCGCCGATGTACGCGCTCAGTTCGTCGCGCAGCCGCGGGGGCATCTCGCCGGCGAAGACGTACCGGTCGATCTGCGCGACGACGTTCGCCGTCGTCGCCGGCGTCATCCACGGCGCGACGTTGAAGAGGATCGACGTTGCGCTGTTCGCGTTGGCGAGCGAGGCGGCGGCGTTCCAGCGCGGCAGGAAGTTGCCCGCCCAGTACTGCGCGGTGTCCGGATAGCCGTCGGGCGTCAACCAGTTGAACATCGCCTGCCCGGCGACGTTCACCTGCGCATTGATCGCCGCCGCGCCCGCAGGCGTGACGACGGGCGAGAGCGCGCGCACGGCAGAGAGGATGAAGTGGTAGGGCCGCTTGAACTTCGCCGGTGCCGCGAGGAGGTTCTCCGGCGACAGGACGGCGCGCATCATCGCCTTGATGTCGCCGCCGGTGTTCGCGTAGACCGCCGCGACCGCGGCGATCTGCCCGGGCGAGGGATCGTAGCGAAGGAAGTACTGGAGCATCTTCGCGGCGATGAACGTCGCGGTGCTGGGGTGGTTCACGAGCAGCGTGAGCATCTGCTCGCCTTCGTTCACGGCGGCCGCGCCCACCGACGTCGCCGCGGCCGGGATCGTCACGCCGAGCACCGTCTTCGCGCCGAAGTCGTGGAGGTTCGGGTCGAAGGTGAAAGCGGCGCCGCGCGCCGCGATCGTCCATCCCGTCAGCACGCGCGACAGCTCGGCGACGTCGGTCTGGGTGTACCCCCCGTTCACGCCGAGCGTGTGGAGCTCCATGATCTCGCGGGCGTAGTTCTGATTGGGCGCGCCCTTCCGGCTCGAACTCTGGTCGAGGTACACGAGCATGGCGGGACTGTGCGCCGTCGCACGCAGGAGCTGCGGGAAGGTCGTCAGCGCGTTCGCGCGGATGACCTCCCGGTCGTCGATGACCTTGAGGTAGGCGACCTTCGGATAGTAGATGTTGAAATGGTCGCTCCAGAATTCGACCATCCGCTCCTTCAGCTGCCGGGCCGAGAACGCCGCGCGGAACACCGACGCGAGCGTGAGTTCCGTCTGCACCGTGCCGGCATTCGCGGAGAACAGGGTCGAGGCGTCCTGCGTCGTCGTCGGCCAGCTGGCGGCGACGTAGGAATCGGTGACCGAGTCGTCGATCGACTCGGCATCGAGCTGGTAGTCGAGATACGCCGAGTATCCCATCTGACGCGCACGGACGGCCTCGGCGTCGTTGAGCCCCATCGTGACGCGACGGGCGAGCCGCAACTCGGGGGTCAGCCACGTCGCGGCCGGATCGACGAGCGCCGGCTTCAGGGGCGTCGTCGGATGGCGCGGCGTGCGCTCGGTCGGACCCACGGGAACCCGCACGCGACCTTGCGCGCCGGCCGCCGACGGCGCGACGAGCGCCGTCAGCGCCGCGAGCCCGGCGAAAAGCGCCTGCCGCCGAGAGCGATCGTCCGGGGTGACCTCGCCGCGCGAGGTCACCGCCACATCCTCTGACACCAGTTCACCGTCCGGGGGGAGGTTGACAGGTGAGACGCCTTCGCGAGACGGATGTTACTCCTCGTCGGCAAGTTCGGTCCGGCCGCCGGGGCCGTCAAGCCGTCCGCGCGCGAAGAAACGTTAGCGATGGTGAAGAACCGTCACTTAGTGAGTGTCCGGACCCGTGGAGTGACGATCGTCCGCCCGGTTGCCTCTGGCGATGCCATGTCGGCAGCTTGTGTCGGTAGCGGTCGAGCGCGAACCCGTGCCGCGCAGAGAGCCCAACGGAGATCCGCCCATGCACCAACTCGAATTCTTCATCGGCGGCCGACGCGTCGCCGGCGCCAGCGGCCGGTTCGGCGACGTCTTCGATCCGTCCCTCGGCGCCGTCACCGCGCGCGTGCCGCTCGCGTCGCGCGCCGAGACGGAAGCCGCCATCGCCGACGCACAGCGCGCGTTCCCCGCGTGGGCCGAGACGCCGTCGCCGGCCCGTGCGCGGGTGATGTTCCGCTGGCGCGAACTGATCGAGCGGCACATGGACGAGTTGGCGCGCCTCCTCTCGAGCGAGCACGGCAAGGTGCTCGCCGACGCCCGTGGCGACGTCCAGCGCGGCCTCGAAGTGGTGGATTTCGCCTGCGGGATCACGCACCTGCTGAAGGGCGATTTCTCCGACCAGGTGTCGCGCGGCATCGACATGCACTCGCTGCGGCAGCCGCTCGGCGTGTGCGCGGGCATCACCCCGTTCAACTTCCCCGCGATGGTGCCGCTCTGGATGTGCGCGCCCGCGGTCGCCTGCGGCAACAGCTTCGTGCTGAAGCCGTCGGAGAAGGATCCGAGCTGCACGGTGCGGCTCGCCGAGCTGTTCGTGGAGGCCGGCGGGCCGCCGGGGGTGCTGAACGTCGTGCTGGGCGACAAGGAGGCCGTCGACACGCTGCTCACGGACCCGCGCGTGCAGGCCGTGAGCTTCGTCGGCTCGACGCCGATCGCGCGCTACGTCTATGCCACGGCCGCGGCGCACGGCAAGCGCGTGCAGGCGATGGGGGGCGCGAAGAACCATCTCGTGGTGATGCCCGACGCGGACCTCGATCAGGCGACCGACGCGCTCATCGGCGCGGCGTACGGATCGGCCGGCGAGCGATGCATGGCGATCTCGGTCGCGGTGGTGGTGGGCGAGGCGACGGCCGACGCGCTCCGCGACCGCCTCGCCGCGCGCGTGCGCGCCTTGCGAATCGGCGCGAGCGACGATGCGGCGGCGGAGATGGGTCCGCTCGTCACGCGCGAACACCGGGACAAGGTGGCGGGGTACATCGCCGCCGGCATCGACGAGGGGGCCGAGCTGGTCGTGGACGGCCGCGGCCACATGGTGGCGGGACACGAACAGGGATTCTTCCTGGGTGGCTCGCTGTTCGACCGCGTCACGCCGTCGATGTGCATCTATCAGGAGGAGATCTTCGGGCCGGTGCTGGTGATCGTGCGCGCCGCCTCATTCGAGGAGGCGCTCACGCTCGCCAACGACCATCCGTTCGGCAACGGCGTGTCGGTGTTCACGCGCGACGGCGACGTGGCGCGCGAGTTCGTGCATCGCGTGCAGGTCGGGATGGTCGGCGTGAATGTGCCCATCCCGGTGCCGCTCGCCTTCTACTCGTTCGGGGGGTGGAAGCAGTCGGCGTTCGGCGACCACAACCAGCACGGCGAGGACGGCGTGAGGTTCTACACGCGGGTGAAGACCGTCACCTCGCGCTGGCCGGCCGGCATCCGGCAGGGGAGCGAGTTCGTGATGCCGTTGCACGGGCGGTGAGCTCCGGGGATCCTCGAGCCGGGGCTCCGACTGCGATCAAGGCGTTCGTTCGCCGAATTCTTGAGGGGATCAGTCCTGATCAATGATGATCAGATCTGATCCCCTCAGGCATTCGCCGGCACAGCTGCCCGTACCTACGCGGGCACGGCTACCGGCCGCTCACGCCGTCGCGTCGATCGCCGCGCCGAGCACGTCCATGATCTCGTGGATGTGCGTCTTCTCGACGATGAGTGGCGGCGACAGCGCGATGATGTCCCCCGTCTGCCGCACGAGGACGCCGCGCTTGAAGCACTCGACGAAGATGTCGTAGCCACGGGCGCCCAACTTGCCGTCGCGCGTCTCGAACTCGACGGCGCCGACGAGCCCGATGTTGCGCACGTCGATGACGTGGCAACGCGCGCGCAGCGAGTGCACGGCATCCTCCCAGTAGGGAGCGAGCGAGGCGGCGCGTTCGAACAGCCCCTCCGACTCGTACAGGTCCAGCGTCGCGAGCCCCGCGGCCGCGGCGAGCGGGTGCCCGGAGTACGTATAGCCGTGGAACAGCTCGATCCCGGCTGGGGCCTGATTGACCACCGTGTCGTAGATCGCGTGCCGGGCGAGCACCGCGCCGAGCGGCACGGCGCCGTTCGTGATCCCCTTCGCGACCGTCATCATGTCGGGGACGACGTTGAACCGCGTCGCGCCGAAACTCGCGCCGGTGCGGCCGAAGCCCGTGATCACCTCGTCGAAGATGAGCAGGATGCCGTGCGCGTCGCAGATGGCGCGCAGCCGCTCGAGATAGCCGACCGGCGGGATGAGCACGCCGGTCGAGCCAGCCACCGGCTCGACGATGACCGCCGCGATCGTGTCGCCTCCACGCTCGGCGATGACGCGCAGCAGGTCGTCGGCGAGTTCGGCGCCGTGCTTCGGCTGCCCCTTCGAGAACGCGTTGCGCGCGAGGTCGTGCGTGTGCGCGAAGTGGTCGACATGCGGGAGCAACTGCGCCGCGAACTGCTTCTGGTTGCCGGGGATGCCGCCCACCGAGATGCCGCCGAAGCCCACGCCATGGTAGCCGCGCAGCCGCCCCACGAAGCGCACGCGCTTGGCGTCGCCGCGCGCCTGATGGTAGGCGAGGGCGATCTTGAGCGCCGTGTCGACCGCTTCGCTCCCCGAGTTCACGAAGAACACATGGTCGAGGTCGCCGGGCGCCATCGCCGCGACGCGCTCGGCGAGCGCGAACGAGAGGGCGTGCCCCATCTGGAAGGGGGGCGCGTAATCGAGCGTGCGCGCCGCCTGCGCGATCGCGTCGGAAATCGGGGCGCGGCAATGCCCCGCGTTCACGCACCACAGCCCGGCGACCGCGTCGAGCACGAGTCGGCCGTCAGCGTCGGTGTAGTGCATGTCCTTCGCACTCACGAGGATGCGCGGCGCCTTCTTGAAGGCACGGTTGTTCGTGAAGGGCATCCACAGCGGCTCGAGCGAGGGCGGCGCCTCGAGCGGGGCGTGGAGGAGGTCTCCGAGCGATGGGCGGGTGGCGGTGGTCATGGTCTCGAATCTATGTGGGACGGGGGCGGGCGACCATGTCGCCCGCCCCCGCCAGCTACGACGACCGAGAACCGGTCACCGTCGTTCGCCCCTACTCCTCGGAGTTCAACTCCAACTGCCCTTCCGGCGTCGTATCGTCCCCTTCCTCGCCGCCCTCGACGTCACCCTCGCTCGAGTCGTCCGGCACGACGCGCGCCACCGCCGTGATCACGTCGCCCATCTCGAGGTTCATCAGCTTGACGCCCTGCGTGTTGCGCCCGGCGACGCGCACCCCGGCGACTGGCGAGCGGATGATCTGCCCGCCGCGCGTGATGAGCATGATCTCGTCCTCGGCCAGCACCTCGAGCAGCGCGACCACGTTCCCCGTGCGCTCGGTGCGGTTGACCGTCTTGATCCCCTTGCCGCCTCGCTTCTGCACGCGGTACTCGTCGATGTGCGAGCACTTGCCGAGGCCGAGCTCGGTGACGACGAGCAACGTCGCCTCGCGCTTGACCACCACCATGCCGACGAGCTTGTCGCCCTCGCTGAGCTCGACGCCCTTCACGCCGGTGGTGTCGCGCCCCATCGGGCGGGCATCCTGCTCGTGGAACCGCACCGAGAGCCCGTGCTTGGTGGCGAGCACGATGTCGTTCGTGCCGCTCGTCACCTGCACGTCGATGAGCTCGTCCCCTTCCTCGATCTTGATCCCCTTCACGCCCGTCACGCGGACGTTCGAGTACTCGCTGAGCGCCGTCTTCTTGATGGTGCCGTTGCGCGTGCAGAAGAGCAGGTACTCGTCGTCGGTGAACTTCTTCACCGGCACCATCGCCGCGATGAGCGTGTCGGGGGTGACGTTGATGAGGTTCACGATCGGCTTGCCCTTCGCCGCGCGCCCGGCCTGCGGGATCTCGTGCACCTTGAGCCAGAAGCAGCGCCCGTCCTGCGTGAAGCACAGGATGTAGTCGTGCGTCGAGGCGATGAAGAGGTGCTCGATGAAGTCCTCGGCCTTGAGCTCGCTCCCCTGCGAGCCCTTCCCGCCCCGCCGCTGCTTGCGGTAGGTCGTGATCGAGGTGCGCTTGATGTATCCGGAGTGCGAGATGGTGACGACCATCTCCTCGTCGGCGATCAGGTCCTCGACCGTGAACTCCCCCTCGTCGGCCGTGATCTGCGTGCGGCGCGCGTCGCCGAACGTCTCGACGATCTTCGCCAGCTCCGCCTTCATGATCCCCATCCGCTTCGGCTTCGAGGCGAGGATGCTGTTCAGCTCCGCGATCAGCGCCCGCACCTCGGCGAGCTCCTCCTCGAGCTTCTCGATCTCGAGGCCGGTGAGCTTGGCGAGGCGCATGTTGAGGATCGCCTCGGCCTGCTTCTCGCTCAGCTTGAACCGCCGCTGCAGCTCCTTGCCGGCCGTCTCGCTGTCGGCGCTCGCCCGGATCACCTTGATCACCGCGTCGATGTTGTCGACGGCGATCTTGAGCCCCTCGAGGATGTGCTCCCGGTCCTTCGCCTTGTCGAGGTCGAACTGGGTGCGCCGGACGATCACTTCGTGGCGGTGCGCGATGAAGTGCTGCAGCACCTCGAGCATCCCCATGATCTTCGGCACGAGGCGCCGCGTCGCCGGGTCGGGCACCAGCGCCAGCATGATCACGCCGAACGTCCCCTGCATCGACGTGTGCTTGTAGAGCTGGTTCAGCACCACCCGCGGGATCGCGTCGCGCTTGAGCTCGATGACGATGCGCGTCTCGGTCGTGCTCTCGTCGCGCAGGTCGCTGATCCCCTCGACCTTCTTGTCGCGCACGAGATGCGCGATCGTCTCGACGAGCGTCGCCCGGTTCACCTGGTACGGCAGCTCGGTGACGACGATCTGCGACTTGTTCCCCTTCTCGTTCTCCTCGATCACCGCGCGGGCGCGCATCACCACCTTGCCGCGTCCCGTCTCGAGATAGTCCTTGATCCCCGCCGTGCCGTAGATGAACGCGCCCGTCGGGAAGTCCGGCCCCTTGATGTGCCGGCGGACGTCGTCCACGGTCGAGTCGGGCTTGTCGATCAGCATCTCGATCGCCGCCGCGACCTCCTTGAGGTTGTGCGGCGGGATGTTCGTCGCCATGCCCACCGCGATGCCGCTCGACCCGTTCACCACCAGGTTCGGCAGCCCGCTCGGCAGCACCGTCGGCTCCTCGAGCCGGTCGTCGAAGTTCGGCGCGAAATCGACCGTGTTCTTGTCGATGTCGGCCAGCATGTCCATCGCGACGCGCGTCAGCCGGGCTTCCGTATACCGGTAGGCCGCGGCCGGGTCGCCATCCATCGAACCGAAGTTCCCCTGCCCGTCCACCAGCGGATAGCGCAGCGAGAAATCCTGCACCATGCGCACGAGGGCGTCGTACACCGACTGGTCGCCGTGCGGGTGGTACTTGCCCAGCACGTCGCCGACGACGGTCGCCGACTTCTTGTAGGGGCGTCCCGGCACGAGGCCGAGCTCGTTCATCGCGTAGAGCACGCGCCGGTGCACCGGCTTGAGCCCGTCGCGCACGTCCGGCAGCGCTCGACTGACGATGACGCTCATCGAGTAGTTGATGAACGACTCTTTGATCTCGTCGTCGATGAGGCGCGGGAGGATGCGCTCGCGGTTGTTGGGAGCGGTCATCGGGAGCGGGTGAGGAGGTGGCCTGGCCGCGTACTCGAACCTGTCGAATCTAATGAGTCGCGCGCGTGAGGGCAATGCCCGACGCGCGCTCTAACTCATTGTATTCTCTATGCTTACCGAGACGGTTCGGGAGAGGTTCGGCACCGCCCCCATCAAAGGCGGTTACGCCGCGCTCGACTGCGCCGGCGGAGGCTCCGTGGCGCGCGGCGATACGACCGCCGGCGAGTCGTCGTCGGCGATCCCTTCCTCCGTCTCCTCGATCTTCACTTCGCGGTCGATCGCCTCGCGCTCCGCCTTGTAGCGCTCATACCAGGCGCGCGTGACCTCACCCGCGAGTTCGCGATTGCCGAGACCGAACGAGAGCGAGAGCGCCAGCGCGATCGCGCCGAAGATGATCGCGAACGCCGTCGTCACGATGTTCGTCGCGACGCCGAGTTCCTGCAACGACATGAAGATCGCCAGCAGCACCACGCCGGACTTCCCGGCCCGCGCGAGCGTCGGCCCGCCATGCAACGAACTCGTGCTCGCCATGATCAGCCCGCCGACGAAGTCGCCGAGCACGATGCCGAGGATCACGATCACGATCGCCGCGATCACGCTCGGGATGTAGCCCATCAGCTCCGAGAAGACCTGTCCGAGCGAGTCGAGGCCGAGCGCGTTCGCGGCGACCAGCATGACCGTGAACATCACGAACCAGAACGCGAGGTTCGCGCCCAGGCGCTGCGGATTGAGGTGCGTCCCGGGACGGTCCACCGCCTGCGACAGCCCACCCTTGCGCAGCATCTCGTTGAGCCGCATGCGGCGCAGCAGGCGCGCCACCCCCCGCTGCACGAGCTTCGCGAGCAGATACCCGGCGAACAGGACGACGGTCGCGCCGAGCAGCCCGGGGACGAACTCCCAGAGCTGCGCGAAACTGGTTTGGAGCCGGTCGAGGAAACTCACGGTGGCACCCGAGGGGAAGGTGCCGTGAAATCTAGAAGGTCCAGCGCACCATCGGGTAGGCGCCGGGCTGCCGCGACGCGGCGGCCAATACGCCGGCGGGGTTCAGCTCCAGCCGTCCGAGTGCGCGACCGGCGTCGGCGCGCGGCACGAGATAGCGCTCGGCGAGCACGAGTCCCGCCGTCGCGCCGAGCGCGCCGAAGCCCACCGTGACGCCGCTCACCCGCTCGTGCGACGCCGCCGTCAGCAGGCCGATGCCGGCGCCCATCACGCCCCCTGCGGTGGCGCCCAGCGCCACGACTTGTCCTTCCTCCAGACTGTGATCGTAGCTGCGCACGAGGAAACGGTCACCGGCGAACGCGCCGACGAGCGCGCCGCCGGCGAGCGCCGATGCGACGGTCGCCTTGCTCGGCGAGCCATTGGCGACGAACGTGCCGGCCGCGGCGGCACCGATGCCAGCCGACGTCCACAGCGCCGCGACGTCGCCCCCCGTCACGCGATACGACGCCTGATGCGCATACCAGTAGCCGAGCGGCAGCCCGGCGATCGCGGCGCCGACGGCGGCGAGTCCGCCGTCGCGCGACGCGTGCGCGCTGGTTCCCGCGCCGCCGAAGCCGTAGCCGATGAGGGCGGCCAGGTCGCCGCCGAACCGCGTCGCGGCGGCCTCGCCGTCCGTCATCCGGCCTCCGGCGACGAGGCCGCTCGCCATCCCGGCGAAGGAGCCGATGAAGATCCCACCGGCGGTGCCGTGCGAGTCGGCGTGCGATGACTGCGCGATGGCCCAGCCGGCGAGCGCGCCGCGGAGCGCGCCGCCGGTGGCGAAGTCGCTCTCTGTGGCCGTGATCGCGTGATGCCGCGTGTAGTCGGCCGACGCGAAGTAGCCGCCGGTCGCGACGACGAGATAGGTGGCGATGGCCGGTACGCCGCCCTTCGTGACCGACAACGCGAAGGCTGGAGCATAAAGGACCGCGCTCAGCACGGTCTGGTCGCGCTGGAAGTTCACGCTACGCGCGGCGGATTCGGAACGGCCGCCGGCCGTGGCGGCGCGGTGCGGCGGCGCGGCGTCGGGCTTCGCGACCGGGGTCGCACGGTCGTCGCTGCGCGCGTCGTTCGTCGCGCCGTTGCGGGGCGCGTTGCGCGCCGTGTCGGCCAGTTCGAGGCGGCGTGCCTGCGCGCCGAGCGCGAAAGGCGCCGCGAGACAGAGGGCGGCGGCGAAGAAGGTGCGGGCGGAGGGTGTCATCGGAGGGCGCGTCCGTCGGTTCGGGGTGTGGCGGGGGCCACCCGATAGACGACCGAAACCCGTCTCGAGTCAGCACTCAGTCGTCGAATGCGGCGGAACGGCGTGCGGTGCTCTTGCTTCCGCTCGCCGAATTTTTGAGGGGATCAGATCTGATCCA
>JACQBG010000032.1 GCA_016194585.1 Gemmatimonadota bacterium | reverse complement strand
GAGCTCGCGCAGCAGGTCGTCGAGCGTCGTGCCGAGGCCAGCGCGCCACACCGGGTCGTCGTCGAACGCGTCGGTGAGCCGGATCTGCGTGTCGCGCTGCCCGGTGAGCCACTCGTCGAGCAGGTCGAACAGCCGCGCCGCGAGGGCGCGCGCCGTGTTGGTGGCCGGGGTGAGCCGAGCCCGCACGAGGTCGAGGCTCGCCGCGCTCAGCAGGTCGTCGGCCGACGCGAGCTTGCGCTCGAGCGCCGGCAGCAGCCCCTTCCCCCGCCGCTCGAGACGGCCGAACAGCCGCTGCAGGCCGCGCCGTGTGGTGTTCTTCCCAAGATGCGCCGCGGCGGCGTCCTCGAGATGGTGCCCCTCGTCGATGATCAGCCTGGAATACGACGGCAGCACCGCGGCCTCGTCCCAGTTGCCGCTCGCCTTGCGCACCGCGACGTCGGCCATCAGCAGGTGGTGGTTCGCCACGACGACGTCCGCCTGCGCCGCCGCTCGGCGCGCCGCGAACACGAAGCACTCGCTGAAATGCTCGCAACGGAGCCGGGTGCACAGGTCGGCCTCGGCCGAGACCTCGTCCCACACGTCGTGGCGTGGCGCGGCCGGCAGATCGGCCAGCGAGCCGTCCGTCGTACGCTCGGCCCAGCGCGCCAATCCCTCGAGCTCGGCCGCCGCGCCACTCTCGAACAGCGACGCCCCCGCCGAGCGCGCCACGTCGAGCCGGTGCAGGCAGAGGTAGTTGCGCCATCCCTTGAGCAAGGCGAACCGCACCTTCTGGTCTGACAGCGCGCCGGCGAGAAATGGAAGGTCCTTCCCCACCAGCTGCTCCTGCAGCGTGATCGTGTTCGTGCTCACCACCGTGCGCTCGCCGTTCGCCGCCGCCCACCGCAGCGCGGGCACGAGGTAGCCGAGCGACTTGCCGACCCCCGTGCCCGCCTCGATGAGCGCGATGCCATTGTGCGAGTAGAGCCGCGCGATGCGCGCCGCCATCTCGCGCTGCGCGGGGCGGTCCTCATAGCGCCCGAGCTTCGCGGCCACGGGGCCGTCCGGCCCCAGCAGCGCGCTCACCGCGTCGGGGTCGAGCGGTATCTGCTCCTCGATGCGCGGCACCTCGACCACCACGTACAGCCGGCTCGCCGCGTTGTCGACGATCCCGAAGCCGATCCCGTCGTCGTGCATCTTCGCCGCGATCTCGAGGTCGGCGTCCGACGGTTCGAGCAGCCCCGACGGGTGATTGTGCACGAGCATCTCGCCGCGCTGCGCGAACCCCGGCAGCGCGAGCACGCTGCGCACGTCGCCGCGCGCCACGGGGCGCGCCGCCGTCACGACCCCCTCGTCGTTCACCGCGCAGGCGAAGCACACCTCGTTGCCCGAGGCGAGCATGATGGCGATGCGGATCGTCTTCGCGGGCCCGCTGGCGAGGCGCGACTCGGGAGCGGCGTCGTTCACGTCTTGAGCGGCTTCTTCTTCGCGGCCGGGAAGAGCACGTTGTTGAGGATCAGCCGGTAGCCGGGCGAGTTCGGATGCAGCGCGAGGTCGGTCGGCGCCGCGCCGATGTTGTGCTGCGGGTCCTCGGGGTCGTGGCCGCCGAGGTACGTCCAGCTCCCCTTGCCGTAGTCGCCGTGGATGTACTTCACCCACGGCGCCCCGTCCTCGCTCGCGAGGATCGTCACGCCGGGCTTCAGCACCGACCGGTTGAACGACGTCGTCACCCCGAAGTAATCGGGGATGACGTTGCGGTGGTCCTGCACGAGCATCGTCGCGACGGGATCGAACTTGGCCGAGAAGTTGAACAGCGTGAACTGGCCGAGCGCCTGCCGCCGCGTCGGCACGTTCACCTGGTGGCCGTCGATGTCGCTCATCGCGTTCACCCCGGCCGACATCTCGAGGTGCACGTTCCGGAACGCGAAGGTGCTGTTCCAGTCGAGCTTGCTGTCGGCGTCGGGGTCCATCGGCGTGCCGTCGGAGAACGGCCCGACGATGTCGACGTTCTGCGCCGCCATCGCCAGCTCCAGCGTCTCCGTGGCGCCGCACATCGCGAACACGAACCCGCCCTTCTGCACGAAGTCGTGCAGCCGCCACGCCACCGCCTTCTTGAGCGCCGGGATGTTGGGGAAGTTGTTGCGCTGCGCCGTCGCGAGGTCGCGGTCGCGTTCCTCCACGAACCAGGGCGTGTCGCGGAATCCGAGGTACAGCTTGTTGAGCTGCCCGGTGAAGTCCTCGTGGAAGAGATGGATCCAGTCGAACTTCGAGAGGTCGCTCTTCAGCACGTCGTCGTCCCAGATCTGCGTGTAGTCGATCCCCGCGTAGCGGAGCGCGAGCGTCACGGCGTCGTCCCAGGGGGGCGACTTGGGCGGCGCGTAGATGGCGATGCGCGGCGCCTTCTCGAGCGTCACGGCATCCATGTTCCCGGCGGCGATCTCGCGGCGGATGGCGAGCACCGCGCTCTCGTCGAGCGGCTGCGTGGTGATGCCGTCGAGCGCCGCCTTGCGCCGCGTCGCCGGATCGTCGGGGAGGAGGAAGCTCCCCCCGCGGTAGTTGAGGAACCACTCCGCCTTGCCGCCGTTCTTGAGCACGGAGAAGGTGAGCCCGTAGGCCTTGAGGTGGTTCTGCTGCTGGTCGTCCATCGGCACCAGCAGGTGCTGCGCGGCGGCGCGCGCGGCGAGCGCCGCGACCAGCGCGAGCGCCGTCGCCCACCGGCCGAGGCCGCGGATTCCGAACGGACGTTCGTTCGAGGATCTCCCCCGTCGCGCGTGGGTCACAGCGCCGCTCCCGTGCGCAGCCCGTCGAGCTCGCGGCGCGCCTGGGGCACGAGCGCGCTCGACGGATAGGTGAGGATCAGGTGCTCGAACCGTTCCACGGCGCCGCCGGCGTCGCCGCGCCGCCGCAGCGCGCGCCCCCACTCGAGGTCGGCCTCGGCCGCCTCCGGCGCCGCGGCGTAGTCGCCGACGATCCGCTGCCAGAGCCCGATCGCCGCCCCGTCCTCGCGACGCGCCGCGTGCAGCCGCGCCGCCAGCGCGAGCAGCAACGGCGCCGCGTCGGGCACGTCCGCCGCCGCGCGCTCGAACCGGCGAGACGCGTCGACGGTGTCGCCGCGGGCGAGCGCGAGGAACGCCGCGCCGGCGCTCCGCGCGCTGTCGGCCTTGGTGCGCGAAAGGAAGGCGATCGCCGTCACCACCTGCGCCGTCGCCTCCGTCGGCCGCTTGAGGCCCGCCCGCGCCTTCACGAGGTCGCCAACGTACAGCGCGAGCCACGCCGACACCTCGTCCTCGTCGTCGCCGCTCATCCCCTGCAGCGCCGCCCGCGCCTTCTCCACCTGCCCCGCGCGGATCCACGCCCACGCGGCGAGCCGCGCGTACCCGTGGCGGGTGCCGGCGTCGAGCTGCGCCCCATGCTGCGCGAGGAGCGCCTCGACCTCGGCCGCGCGGCCGAGCGCGCTCAGCGCGCGCACCTGCAGCGGCAGTACCTGCGCGCGGTACGCCGGCACCGCGAGCGTCGCCGCGGCCTTCGCCAGCAGGTCGAGCGCCGACGACGCGTCGCCCCCCGAGAGCGCGGCGTTCGCCGCGCGGATCGCCAGCGCCGCGCCCGGCCGCTGCGCGTACATCGCCACCATCGCGTCGCGCGCGGGCAGCCACGCGCCGAGATGCTCGGCGTCGTCGGCGAAATCGCTCCACGTGCCGTACGCCGAGTCGGCCGGCGTGAGCGTGCTCAGCACGCGCCACCCGTCGCGCGGCGCGCCCCAGGCGAGCTCGAGCGCGCCGAGCGTGCGCACGTACGGCGCGCGGCGCGGCGGCGCCGAGAGGATCGCGCGCACGGAGTCGCGCTTGTCGGCCGGCGCCGGCGTGAGCGAGTAGATCGCCGACGATTCCATGTACTGCTCGGCCACGAGCGCGTCGCGCCACGCCGCCGCGGCCTGCGGCCAGAGCCCGAGCGCGGCGCGCAGCTGCGCGACCTCGATGACGAGCGTCTTCGTGCCGCCGAGCGCGCGCGACGCCTCCTGCAGCACGGTGTCGGCGGCGGCGATGCGGCCGTCGGTGAGCAACTGTCCGGCGTATTCGCGGTACGGCACCGGGTCGTTCGGCACGAGTGCCGCCCACGCGGCGAACGCGGCGCGCGCGTCGGTCTCGCGGCCGAGCGAGCGCAGCACGCGCAACTGGGCGCCGCGCAGCATCCGGTCCTTCGGCGCGCGAGCGAGCGCGCTGTCGAGCGGCGGGAGCACGGAATCGTCCTGGCCGAGCTGCTGGAACACGCGCTCGAGGCCGAGCACTCCCTGCGCCGTCTCCCCCGAGGCGATGACGGTGCGCCACGCGCCGATCGCATCGCGCCAGCGCCCCGCGTTCTCGAGGTCGAGCGCGCGTTGCACGATGGCGTTGAGCGCCTGCGCGCCCGCGGCGCGCGGCGGCGCCGCGAGGAGGGCGGTGGCCGCGCCGACGGCCAGCGCCCAGCCGCGCACGGCGCGCCTCACGGCTTGTCCCCGTTCAGGCGGCGGAAGTACTCGATCACGAGGCGGCGCTCGTCGGCGCTCAAGCCGCGCAGCTCGCTCCACTCGGGGGCGCGGTACTTCACCGCCGCGCGCCCCGTGGCCGTGGTGTTCGGCGGGAGGAACGGGTTGTTCTGGTCGCCCGGCTTCGATTCGCGCCGTCCCGATTCGTCGGTCTGGTCGTTCTCGAGCGCTTTCCCCGCGTCGAGCATGCGCTTGAAGAGGCGCTGCTGCCGCTCGAGCACCGACGGATCGACCGCCCCCTGTTCGAGCGTCTGGGCGAGCTGCCGCGCTTCGCGCGCCAGCTCGGCGGCGCGTCCCGACTGGTCGACGTCCCCCGCCTCGTCGAGCTGGCGGGCGACGTCGCGCTGCGACTTCGCGAGCGCGCGCCCCTGCGCCTTCGCGTCCTCCGAGAGCGACTGCTGCTGCGCCTTCGCCTGCATCGCCATCTGCAGGAAGCTCTGCATCTGGCCGTTGAGACTCCCCTGCGACTGGGCGAGCTGCTGCAGCTGCGCGAGGAGCTCGGGGAGCCCCGACGCCGATTGGGAGTTGCCCGCGCGCTCGCGGTCGCGCGCGAGCGAGGCGACGGCCTGCCGCAGCGCGTTCGCCGCGTCGCTCATCGACCCGCTCGCCTGCGACATCGTGCGCGCCTCCGAGGCGTCGCGCGCGGCCTGTCCCACCTTCTGCTCGGCGTCGCTCACCGCCTTCTGCGACTTCGGCGACACGAGCGCCGAGCGCTTCGACTCGCCCTGCAACCGGTCGGACGCCTTCTGCACGCCCTGCTGCAGCGCGCTCTGCTCCGAGCGGAGCGTGGGGTCTGTCGGATTCTGCTTCGCGCGTTGCGCGAGCTGATCCTGCTGCCGCGCGAGCTGCATCATCTCCTGGATCGACTGGTCGAGCTCGCCGGTCACTTCCTGCTTCCACTGCTCGACCTGCTGCTTGCGCCCCTCCGAGAGCGCGTCGGCGGCACGCTCCATGGCGTCGGCCGCGTCACTCCCCTGCTGACCGCCTCCTTGCGCGCCCTTCTGCCCGCCCTGCTTGCCGCCTTGCTGCGCGCCGGGCTGTCCTTTCTGTCCCGGCTGGCCGGGCTGTCCCTGCTGACCCTGCTGGCCTTGCTGCCCCTGCTGTCCCTTCTGCCCGGGCTGTCCCTGCGCGCCGGCCTGCCCCGCCTGTGCCGGTCCCTTCGGTTCGCCCTTCTCCCCGGGCTGCCCCTGCTGTGCCTTCTCGAGCTCGTCGCGCGCCTTCATCGCTTCGGCGAGCGCCTCGCCGGCCTTCTTCGCCGCCGGGTCGGCGTTCTCGCGTTCGAGGCGCTCCTTGAGGGCCTTGATGTCCTTCGCGAGCTGTTCGGTGCGCTGCGTCTGGCGCCGCGCGTCGTCGTTGGCGTTGCGACGCGGCGCGCTGTCGGCCATCGCGCGCTGCTGCTTGGCCAGCTCGCGCGCCTCGTCCTTGAGCGTCTGCATCGCCCCCTCGAGCGCGGCGCGCTTGAGGATCTCGGCGCTCTTCTCGAGCGCCTCGCGCATCTTCTTCTGCTGCTCGGCGAGCTGCTGCAGCGACATCTTGCTCTGCTCCGCCGACAGCTGTTGCGTGGCGTTGTCGAGCTTCTTGAGCGCCTCGAGCATGTCGGGGGTGAGCGCCTCGCGCAGCATGCGCTGCGCGTCGCGCAGTTGCTGGGCGAGCGCCGTGTCGAGCGCGCCGGCGGCCCGCAGGCGGTCCTCGAGTTGCTTCGACGCCTGTTGCAGCTGCTGCACACGGTCGGCCATCTGCTTCTGGTCAGTCGCCAGCTGCTTCTGCTGCTGCGCCTTGTCGAACGCCATCGACTGCTGGCCGTTCTTGCCGGCCGGGGCGCCGCGCTGGTTGACGGCGTCGGTGGTGCGCCGCTGCAGCTGCGCCTGCGCCTTCGCGGCGGCGACGGCGCGCGCGGCCGCCGAGTCGGCGGCGGCGCGCGCCGCGACGCGCTGTTCCTCGGTGGCGGGCACGCGCAGCGTGAGCTCGCGGCTGGCGCCTTCCTGGCCCCACGGCGTCTCGTCGCGCGCGAGCAGTTGCACGTGCACGGCGTCGCCGGCGTCGAGCGCGAACGTCTCGAGGTTGAGCGTCACCGCCGTGGCGAACTCCGGCACGCCGCCCGCGAGCTTCTCCATCTTGGGCAGCTCCGAACGGCCGTCGCGGTACACCTTCCAGATCTTGAGCGTCACCGACTGCAGCGCGTGGTCGTCGGTCGCGAGGAGTTGCAGTTCGATCTTGTCCTTCGCCTGGATGAGCGAATCGCTCGCCGGTGAGAGGATCTCCGCCACCGGCGCCGAGTCGGGGACGACCTCGACGGTGAGCGGCGGCGGCACGTCGGCGATCGCCGCCGTGAGGCCGCGCGCGCTCCACGCCCAGCTCCCCGTCTCGCGCGGCGTGAGCCGTCCCGAGAAGCGGCGGTCGGCCGGCGCGAGGCGGATCGAATCGCGCCCCTGCGCGAGCGTCACGCTCGCCAGCGGCTCGGAGGCGTGCCCGTCGATGAGCAGCTCGGTGCCGCGCGGCACGCTGAGCGCCGCGTCGGCGGGGAGCGTCTCCGTCGCCTTGTGCAGGTAGGCCGGATACACGGCGCGCACCGCGACGTCGCCGAGGAAGGGTCGGTCGACGACGCGCACCGTCGCGGTGTCGCTCGTCGCCCGCCCGTCGCTCGCCACCAGCGTGAGGTCGGCGTCGAGCGGGCCCACCTCCACCTCCGCGACCCCCTGCCGCACGGGGACGATCGTCTCCACCCACGCGTTCCCCGTGGCGCGACGGCGCAGCGCGACCTCGTTCCGCCCCGCCGCGTCGATCGTGAGGCGCAGCGTCGCGCCGCGCATCGCGCGCCGCGGCGCATCACGCAGCGTGAGCGCGGGCAACAGCGTGCCGCGCCAGGCGGCGACCGGATGCGCGAGCGCGCGCCACCCCGTCTCGTGCCGCGCCGCCCCCATCACGAGGAGCGCTGCGGCCGGCGCGAACACGAGCAGCGCGGCGAGCGAGGCGCGGCGCAGCGTGCGCTCGAGCGCCGGCGCGAGCGACGGTCCCGCCTGCGCGAGATCGGCGCCCATCCGCTGCGAGGCGCGGCGCACGAACACGCTCTCGTCGCCGGCGAGTTCCACCAGCCCGCGCACGGCGCCGCGGCGCAGCCGTTGCTCGCGCTCCACCGCGTCGGCGATCGCCACCGGCTGCGTGGCGCGGCGTGCCGCGCGCGCGCCACGCCGCGCCATCCACGCCGCGGCCGCGAGCGCCGCGCCCCACACGACGAACGGCACTACGCGCGGCAACGACATCCAGCGCGACCCGTCGAGCAGCAGGGCGCCGGCGAGCAGCGCCACGGCCAGCACGGCGAGGGCGCGCACCGTCGCCCCGGCGGCGAGCAGCCGCAGCATCCGCGCGCGTTCGCGCGCCACGAGTTCCCAGACGCTCATTGCGCGGGCCGGCTCGTGACCGCGTACACGAAGAGGTTCACGCCCATCCGCAGCGCCGCCTCGTGCAGTTCCGGCGGGTCGCTGTATGTGCCGACATCCTCCCAGCCGTTGCCGAGGTCGCTCGAGTAGCTGTAGTACACCGCCAGCCGGTCGCCGAGGAAGATGCCGAACCCGCGCGCCGGCTTGCCGTCGTGCTCGTGGATCTTCGGGATCCCCTTGGGGAAGTCGTACACGAGATGGTAGATCGGGTGCGACAGCGGCACGTCCACCAGCTCGCGGTCGGGGAACACGCGCTTGATCTCGCGCCGGAAACTCTCGTCGATGCCGTAGTTGTCGTCGACGTGCAGGAACCCGCCCCGCGTGAGGTACTCACGCAGTCGCACGACCTCGGCGTCGCTGAGCAGCATGTTGCCGTGGCCGGTCGCGTGGAGGAACGGATAGTCCCACAGCCGGTCGTCCATGAGCGTGACGCGCGCTTCGGCCGGCTCCACCGCGAACGCGGTGCGCTCGCGGATCGCCTTGAGCAGGTTCGGCAGGCTCGACGGGTTCGCGTACCAGTCGCCGCCGCCGTCGTACTGCAGCCGCGCGATGGTGAGCCGCGGCGCCCGTGCGCCGTGCAGCCCGCGCGCCGTCGGCGCGCCGATCGCCGCGACCTGCGCGGGACGCGGCGAGGCGGGGCGCGGCCGCGCGGCGGCGCCCGGCGCGAGGCCGGCCGTCGCCGCGACCATCGTCACGGCGGCTGCGACTGCGGACTTGCTCATCATTCGTGGGCCAACCGGTAGGCGAGATTGCGAGGAGCGTGTTCCTGTTCCACCAGTACGCGCACGACATCGCGTGCGCTCACGCCGTCGGCGCGCAACGCGTGCGCCTTCCCGCGGAGCGCGTCCTCGTCGGGCGCCACCTCCGGCGCGCCCCCGACGACGAGCACCACCTCGCCCCGCGGGGCCTCCGTCTCATAGGACCCGGCCAGCGACGAGACCGTTCCCCGCCGGAACTCCTCGAACTGCTTCGTGAGCTCGCGCGCCACCGCCGCCGGCCGCTCACCCGCCCCCGCCGCCGCGAGCTCGGCGAGGGTGTCCCCCACCCGCGGCGGCGCCTCATAGATCACCGCCGCGTGCGCGCTCCGCGCGATCTCGGCGAGCAGCGCCGCGCGCTCGCGCCCCTTGCGCGGGAGGAACCCGTAGAACGTGAACCGGTCGGCGGCGATCCCCGAGCCGACGAGCGCCGCGAGCAGCGCCGACGCGCCCGGCACCGGCGACACGGGCACCCCGGCCTCGATGGCGGCGTGCACGAGCCGCGCCCCGGGGTCGGAGAGCAACGGCGTGCCGGCGTCGCTGATGAGCGCGAACGACTCGCCGGCCACCAGCCGCGCCACGAGCGCCGGCGTGCGCTTCGCCTCGTTGTGCTCGTGGTGGGCGACGAGCGGCGTCCGTACCTCGAACCGGTCGAGCAGCGGCCGCGAGTGCCGCGTGT
This sequence comes from Gemmatimonadota bacterium, assembly GCA_016194585.1. Lineage (GTDB taxonomy): Bacteria > Gemmatimonadota > Gemmatimonadetes > Gemmatimonadales > Gemmatimonadaceae > Fen-1231. The sequence continues at coordinate 77,062 of JACQBG010000032.1, read as the reverse complement.
CCTCGGCGAGCACCGCGGCGACGCTCCGCAGCGTCTCGACCGCGCGCACGCTGAGGTCGCCGAGGTTGCCGATCGGCGTGCTCACCACGTACAGCGTGCCCGCTCTCACCACTGCGCGCGCCAGGGGAGCGCCTGGAACAGCCCCGCCGACTGGAACACGTGGCGGCGGTCGCGCGTGAGCTCGCCGAGCAGTTGCTCCGGCGTCTGGGCGTCCACCGGCGATGCCCACACGATCTCCTGCATCCACGCCGCGACGGCGGCCGTGAGCGCCCCGGCGTCGACCGTGGGATCCTTGCCGTTCGCCGAGCCGAGCGCCAGGCGCTGCAGCGCCGGATGCCGCTCGCTCAGGAAGTGCCGCGCGTTCTCGGCGACCGCGAACACCCCCGTCGCCCCCGCCTCGCCGAGCCGCCGGACGAGCCCCGCGACCAGCTCGCGGTACGCCGCCACGAGCGCGGGCGGCGCCTGCACCGGGAGCGCCGGCGGCACCGGCCAGAGCCGTATCCGGCGCTGCGCGGCGCCCACACGCCCCGGGAGCAGCAGCGCGGCCAGCGCCGCGTCGGCCTTCCCCACCGTCGGGTCGGCGAAATACCCGCGCACCGGCACGCCATTGCGCACCATCGCGTAGTTCACGCCGTCGGCGATCTGCACCTCCACCACGCCGTCGTGCATCGTCGCGTGCAACCACGCGAGCAGCGCCGCCGAGTCGCCGAAGGCGAGTTCCTGCGGCCACGGCATGGGCGTCGACGACTGCGAGGCGAACATCGTCGCGAGCTGCTCGTCGTCGGCTTCGTGGAAGCAGATCTCGCCGATCTCCGCCGCGTTGGGCACCTTCGCCAGCGCCTCGGCGATGGCGAGCGGGTGGAACGCGGCCCCGTCGGGCGTCGACGTCGCGTTCACCACCTCCCCCTCCTGCAGGTACAGCAGCAGGAGTTCCTCAGGCAGCCACACGGCGACGTACCCGTACACGCGCGCCGCGCGGTCGCGCTTGGCGTCGGTGAGCAGGTTGCCGAGATGCACGTACGCCAACCGCGTGCGATGGAGCAGCACCCGTTCATGCGGAAACCGAAGGGTCGCGGCGGGGAGCGGCATCAGAGGGAAATGAAGGACGGGACGCGCGGACGGGAGGGACGCGCCGGCGCGTCCCGGTGGGCGTCCTCCCCGCGACGCGCACCAGTTGGTGCGACGGTGACGCGGCGCGACCCGGCGCGCCGCGTCACTCGATCACGCCGCGTGCTGCGCGAACTTGGCGGCGAGCGAGGCCTTCGGCACCGCGCCGATCACCTGGTCCACCACCTTGCCGTCCTTGAAGAACAGCAACGTCGGGATCGAGCGCACGTTGAAGCGCATCGACGTCGCCTGGTTGTTGTCCACGTCGAGCTTCGCCACGTGCACCTTGCCGGCGTACTCATCGGAGAGCTGGTCGAGGATCGGCGCGATCATGCGGCACGGACCGCACCACGTCGCCCAGAAATCCACGACCGTCACGCCGGCGCCCTGCTCCACCTTCGCCGCGAAATCCGCGTCCGTCACCACGAACGTCTTCGACATTGTGCTCGACCCCGGCTGATGCTTGAACGGTTCTGGCCTCGGGTGCCACGCGCCCCTCGGCCGCGCTAACGTACAGGGCGCCGCGGGACCGCCGCGGGCGAACTCCGGAGCACCCCTTCATGTCGGACCGACCGCGTCGTGGCACCCGCATCGCGCACATCGGCATCGCCGCGCGTGCCCTCGACCCGCTGATCCCCCTCTACCGCGACGTCCTCGGCCTGTCCGAGGTGCCGCTCGATGACGCCGACGGCGCCCGCATCGCCGGGCTCGCCGCCGGTGACTCCCTCGTCGAACTCCTCGAGCCGGTCGATCCCGCCTCCCCCATCGGCAAGTTCCTGGAGAAACGCGGGCCCGGCATCCATCACGTCTGCTTCTACGTCGACGACCTCGACGCCACGCTCGACCGGTGCCGCGCCGCCGCCATCACGCTCATCGACGAACGACCCCGCCTGGGCGCCGAGGGCAAGCGCATCGCCTTCCTGCACCCGAAGAGCACGGGCGGCGTGCTCGTCGAACTCTCTGAATACTAACGCGGGCGTCAACGCCCCCGATCCCGCGGGGCGCCGGCGCCCGGCCCTTCACCGGCGGACCACTCACTTCTTGTTCGAGCAGAACCCCGCGTGCTGCATCGTCACCACATCGAAGTCGGCCACGAAGTATTGGCGCGACGGCGTCTCCGCCACCGTGAACCGCACCCGCGCGTGCGCCGTGCCCTGCGTCATGTCGACGTCGTAGAAGGTGCGCCCGCCGGCCCCCGGCTTGGAATCCTGGATCTGGTGCGTCGTGTTCTTCAGATGGCAGATGAGGATGATCGCGTTCCGCTCGTCCTCCGCGCGCTCCGCCGCCGTGGTCTCGTGGTCGCGGCGCGAACCGTTCTCGTCGCCCCACGCGGCCAACAGCGCCTGAACATCCTGGGCGTTGCCCGCGGCGATGAACCGGTCGATCGCGACCGTCTGTGAGGCGGCGCCGGGTGACTTGGAACCCGCCGACGGGGTTCCCACTCCGGCGGACCGGCAGCCCACGGCGAGCAACAGCAGTAACGTGAACCGGCGCAAGGATCTCTCCCGGATCGGGGTATGTTGGCGAAGCTAACGGTGCTCGTGAGAGCCAGCAAGCACTATCATTAATCCATGACGCTCCTCCGCCTCTATATCAACATCGACCACGTGGCGACGCTGCGGCAGGCGCGCCGCACCGATGAGCCCGATCCGGTCGCCGCCGCCCGCCTCTGCGAGGACGCGGGCGCCGACGGCATCACCGCGCACCTGCGCGAGGACCGGCGCCACATCCAGGATGCCGACGTCGAGGCGCTCCGCCTCGCCCTTCGTACCCCGTTCAACCTCGAGATGGCGTGCACCGAGGAGATGCTCGGCATCGCCGAGCGGCTCAAGCCGTTCCAGGTGACGCTCGTGCCCGAGAAGCGCGAAGAGGTCACCACCGAGGGCGGGCTCGACGTGACGCGCGCCACCGACACGCTCGCCGCCGCCATCGCCCGGCTCAAGGCCGCGAGCATCCGCACGAGCCTCTTCATCGACGCCGTGCCGATGGTCGTCGAGCGGTCGGCCTGGCTGGGCGCGAACGCCATCGAACTGCACACCGGCGCGTACGCCCGCTACCCGCACGACGAGCGTCCGCTCGCCGCCCTCCGCGACGCCGCGCGCCAGGCGCGCGCGCTCGGACTCGCCGTGCACGCTGGGCACGGCCTGACGGTGCGGAACGTCGGCCCCGTCGCCGCCATCCCGGAGGTCGAGGAGCTCAACATCGGGCACTCGATCGTGAGCCGCGCCGTGTTCGCGGGACTCGCCGCCTCGGTGCGCGAGATGCGGCAGGCGATGGACGTGGCGCGCGTCGCGCCCCCCAGGTAACCCCCGTTCCGGGGCGCGCGGCCGCGCGCGGCGCGTATCTTCCCGCCGCGGTCCGCCGCTCGTCCGTACCCTCGCCGGGGCGTGGGTCGTCGTTCACAATGTCCGCCCCGTCGCGCATCTTTCGACCGATCCGATGACCACCGGCCTCCTCGATTTCTTCATCCTCGAAGCCAGCGAGCACGTCGAACGACTCGACGGACTCGTCGCGCATTCGCGCGGCGTCGCCCCCGAGAGCGACGCCTTCGCCCGCCACGCGCGCGCCCTGCGCGGCAGCGCCACGATGGCCAAGGTCATGGGCATCGCCGGCGTCGCGTCGGGGCTCGAACGCATCGCCCGCGCGCTCCGTGACGGCACGCTGCCGTGGGATTCGCGCACCAACGCCGCTGTGGTCGCCGCCATCGACGACCTGAAGATCCTCCTGCACGCCGTGCGGAATTGGGGACCGGACGAGGACCAGCGCGCGGCGGCACGCACGGCTGAGCTCGACACGCTCTCCCCCGCCGGCGATGCGCGCGCGCCGTCGGCGACGCGCGCCGGCGACGCCTTCCTCGCGACGCAGACCGCCGGCGTGGCCGACGGGCTGGTGCTCATCGCCCGCGGCGGCACGCAGGGCGCGGACGCGGCGGCGGCCATCGGGCGCGTGCGCGCCCTGCGCGGCGTCGCCGCGCTCAACGACCTGCCGCCACTCGCCGAAGTGGTCGCGGCGGCCGACGAGGTCGTGAAGTCGCTCGAGCTCGGACAGGCGCCGCCGACCGAACCGCAGCGCGCCCTCCTCTCCGCGGCCGCGGCGGTGTTGCACGAAGGCGCCACGGCGCTCGCCGGCGGCGCGCGTCCCGACCCGAACTCGGCCGCCGTGCTCGCGCTCACCAGCGCGGCCGAGGCGCTCCTCGCCGGCTCCAGCGATGCCGACCGGGTCGTGCCGATCGCGTCGCTCTTCGCCGACGACGCGGGCCCGCACGTGGTGCACGCCTCGGCGAACCCGCCGACGTCGCCGGGACAGCGTTTCCGTCTCGAAGTGGTGAGCCACGCCGAGCACCTGCGCCGGCTCGTCGCCGACGCCCGGCAGGCGGCCGACGCCGCCGCCACGCAGCGGCTGGGACGCGAACTCCGCGTGGCCGTGCTCTCCCTCGCGCGCGCCGCCGAGAGCTTCGACGAACCGACCGTCGCGATGACGCTGCAGGCGCTGATCGAGAGCGCGTCGCTGCTCGAGCGGCGCGCCCTCGACGCGCTCGAACGCGCCACGGCGTTGCTCACGGCGCCGGGCGACGAACCGCTCGCGCCGCGCTTCGCGGCGCTGCTCGCTCCGACGGCCACGCCAGCGGCACCCGCCGCTCCCGCTCGTGCCGTGCCGACGCCGGTCGCGCCGGCGCCGGTCACGCCGACGCCCACCGTGCCGACGCCCGTGGCGCCGACGCTCGTCGCCGACGCCCCCTCCGGCGAGGCGCTCTCGAGCCTCCTCGGCGCCGGCATCGCCGGACTCTCGCAGCTGCACGACGAACCGCTCTCGGAGCCGGTCCCCATCGACGAGGACGATGGCGTCGTCCCCATCCAGGAGCTCCTCTACCGCGGCAAGGCCGCGCTGCGGCGCGCCATCGAGATCGGCGAGTCGGTCAAGCGCCTCGGCACGTCGCCGAGCGCCGACACGCTCGCCGAGTTGTTCGACCTGCTCGAACTCGCCGCCGCGGAGTAGCGCATGAAATTCGGCTGGCGTGGCGCGCTGGGCATCGCCATCAGCGTGGTGCTGCTGTGGTACACCCTCCGCGGCGAGGACATCGGCCGCATCTGGAGCGTGCTCTCGCACTCCAATGGGCTGCTCTGGATCGTCACGGCGTTCTTCGCGACGATCACCGTGCCGCTGCGGGCGCGCCGCTGGGAAGCACTGCTCGAGCCCGTCGTCGGGCGGCGCCTGCACTTCAGCGCGCTCTGGCACAGCACCGCGGTCGGCGTGATGGTGAACAACGTCGCGCCGGCGCGTGCCGGCGAGTTCGCCCGCGCCTTCGCGCTGTCGCGGCAGGAGCCGGAGGTGAAGTTCACCGCCGCCTTCGCGTCGCTCGCCGTCGACCGCCTGTTCGACGGCACCATCCTGCTGCTGATGATGGTCGTCGCGATGCTCGACCCGGCGTTCGTCAAGCTCAACGCCGACTCCACCCAGCTCTTCCTCTGGATGCGCTTCACCACGGCCTTCCTCGTCGTCGTGCTCGCGATCCTCGCGCTGCTCGTGTGGGCGCCGCAGCGCGTGTTCGCGATGTACGACGGCACGGTCGGCCGGGTCTTCACGGGGATCGGACCCAAGGGGCGCCATCTGCTGGAAGGGTTCGCGTCGGGGCTCGGCGTGCTGCGCAGCCCGAAGCTCATGGCCGAGGTGTTCTTCTGGACGGTGCTGCACTGGGCGTCGAACGGCTTCGCGTTCTGGCTCGGCTTCAAGGCGCTCGGCATCGAGGTGCCGGCGACGGCCGCGCTCCTGCTGCAGGGGATCATCGCCATCGGCGTGGCGGTCCCCTCGTCGCCGGGCTTCTTCGGCGCGTTCGAGTACTTCGGCAAGCTCGGGCTTGGCCTCTACGGCACGCCGTCCGACCAGGCCGTGAGTTGGGTGATCGGCTACCACGTGGTGAGCTACATCCCGATCACGGTGATCGGCGCCTGGTACCTGACGCGACTCAAGCTGCACTTCCGCGACTTCAGCGGCGCGGACACCGCGCCTCCCGCCTGAGCGTGCGCACCGCGCGGGTCGCCGCGCAGGCGAAGCTCAACCTCTTCCTCCGCATCGTCGGCCGGGAGCCGGACGGCTACCACCGGCTCTCGACGCTCTTCCAGCGCATCGCGCTCGCCGACGCGGTCACCGTGCGCGCCGACGTGCACGGCCGCTCGCTCGAGTGCGCGGGGGCGGACGTCGGTCCCGTCGAGCGGAACCTCGCCTGGCGCGCCGCCGTGGCGTACGCCGAGGCGGCCGCGTGGCCGGCGGGCTTCGCGATCGAGATCGAGAAGCGCATCCCGGTCGGGGGCGGGTTGGGGGGTGGGAGCGCCGACGCCGCGGCGGTGTTGCGCGCGCTCGACGCGCTGGCGCCGCACCCGCTCCCCGAGGCGCAGCTCCACGCCATCGCCTTCGCGCTGGGCGCCGACGTGCCGTATCTCACCTCGACGTTCGCGCTCGCGCTCGGCACGGGACGCGGCGAGCGGTTGCTCGCGCTCCCGCCCCTGCCGGCGCGCGAGGTGCTGCTGCTCGTCCCCTCCTTCGGCGTGGCGAGCAAGGACGCGTTCGCCTGGCACGCCGCACGGCGCGGCGACGTTCCGTACGAGGGAGCGGCGCAACTGCTTCCCGCGCCGCTCAGCTGGAAGCTCGTCGAGAAGTTCGCCGTGAACGACCTCGAGGAGGCCGTGTTCGAGCGGCATCAGGAGCTGCGCGAGATCCGCGAGACGCTGGCCGCCGTGGGGGCACGGGTCGCGCGGATGAGCGGTTCCGGTTCGACCATCTTCGGCATCTTCGGCGACCCCTCGGCGTCGGCGGCGCGGCCCGGGGTGACCGGCGCCGCGCGGTTGGTGCCACCCTCCGGCAGCGGCGGCGCCGCGATCGGCATCGACCTCGACTTCCTCGGCGTCGAGCTCGTCCCGACGGCGACCGTGACCGAGGTCGCGCCCGTCGTCGTCGAATAGCTTGGCGAGCCGGCGGCACCGCGAGGCCCGCCGGGCGCGCGCGTTGTCGGCCCTCTCGTGGCGGACTAGTTTTCCGGCACTGCCCCATCGTCCAATGGCAGGACAGCGGTCTTTGGATCCGCTAATGGTGGTTCGAATCCACCTGGGGCAATGATGAGGGGGAGGGAGAAGGGAAAGGGGGAGGGGGAGGGAGCGACGGCAGGGCACAGGCGACAGCGAGAGAGGGCTCGGGAACAGGAGGGGTGAGCGATCCGCTCCCCCTCGACGTCCCTGAGCCCTCTCTCGCTGTCGGCTCGCCCCTGTAGTGAGGCCCTCCCCCTCCCCCTTTCCCTCCCCCTCCCCCTCATGATCGACTAGTTTTAGAGGCTATGTCCACCACCGGCCTCTCCGTTCCCGTCCACACGTTCCGGGTCATCACCGGCACGGGCAACACCGCGCTCGCGGAAGGGATCGCGGCGTACCTCGGCGTGCCGCTCTGCAAGGCGACGACGAGCCGCTTCGCCGACGGAGAGGTGTTCGCGCGGATCGACGAGAACGTGCGCGGCGCCGACGTGTTCATCGTGCAGAGCACGAACCCGCCGGCCGAGAACGTGATGGAGCTGCTGCTGCTCATCGACGCCGTGCGGCGCGCGTCGGCGGCGCGCGTCACGACGGTGATCCCCTACTTCGGCTACGCGCGGCAGGACCGCAAGGACCAGCCGCGCGTGGCGATCGGCGCCAAGCTGATGGCGCGGATGATCGAGGCGGCGGGCGCCAACCGGGTGCTCGGGCTCGACTTCCACGCGCACCAGCTGCAGGGGTTCTTCGACGTCCCGGTGGACCACCTGTACGCCGCGCCGGTGTTCACGGCGCATTATCGCAAGAAGAACCTCGAGAACCTCGTCGTCGTCGCGCCGGACGTCGGCAGCGCGAAGATGGCGCGCGGCTTCGCCAAGCGGCTCAACGGCTCGCTGGCGATCATCGACAAGCGCCGTCCGGCGGCGAACGTCGCCGAAGTGGTGAACGTCGTCGGCGAGGTGGAAGGGATGGACTGCCTCATCCCCGACGACATGATCGACACGGCGGGCACGGTGAGCGAGGCGGCGCGGGCGCTGAAGAACCTCGGCGCGCGCGACATCTACGTCTGCGCGACGCACGCCCTGCTCTCGGGCCCCGCGGTCGAGCGCCTCTCGAACGCGCCGATCAAGGAAGTCGCCGTCACCAACTCGATCGCCCTTCCCGAGTCGCGGATGTTCCCGCAGCTCACCATCCTCAGCGTCGCCGAGCTGTTGGGCAAGGCGATCCGCTACACGCATGCCGACCAGAGCGTGAGTTCGTTGTTCGATTGAGTCCGTGCACGGTGCACGGTTGTAGCAGTTGAAGTCGAAGTTGCAGGACCTCGCTCCGCCGGGCCGGCGAATGACCGGGCACCCACGTTGGGCGACGATATCGACCCGAGGCAGTCCAGATGGCTACGGCAAGTCTTTCCGCCAAGAAGCGCGCGAACGTCGGCAAGGGCATCGCCCGCAAGCTCCGTGCGGCCGGTGAAGTGCCCGCCGTGATCTACGGTCACGGCCGCGAACCGCAGGCGCTGGCGTTGAACGCGTTCAACCTCGATCGCATGCTCGAGAAGGTCTCGTACCGCACGACCGTCATCGAACTCGACATCGAGGGCGCGACGGCTCGCACGCTCATCCGCGAGGTGCAGCGGCATCCGTTCAAGCGCGACATCCTGCACGTGGATTTCCAGGAGCTGGTGGCGGGCGAGAAGGTGACGGTGCAGGTGCCGCTCGTCTTCGTCGGCACGCCGGAAGGGGTGCGCACCGGTGGCGGCATCCTCGAGACGGCGATGCGCGAACTCACGATCACGGTCGACCCGGCCGATATCCCGAACCACATCGACGTCGACGTGGGCAACCTCACGATCGGCCACTCGCTGCACGTGTCCGACCTCGCGATCCCGGCGGGTGTCGAGGTGCTCGAGGACGCGAACGCGACGGTGTGCCTCGTGGCGGTGCCGAAGGCGGTCGTCGAGCCGACGCCCGAGGAAACCGCTGCGGCGACTGCGGCCGCTGAACCCGAGGTCATTCGCAAGGCGAAGACCGACGAGGAAGAGGCTGAGGGCGCCGAGGCGAAGACCAAATAAGCCTCTCACTCCTGATCGCGGTGAAGGTCATCGTCGGCCTCGGCAACCCGGGGCGCGAGTACGCCGGAACCCGTCACAACGTCGGCTGGTGGGTCATCGACCACCTGGCCGACGTTTGGCGTTTCGACGGGTGGAAGAAGGACCATGAGGCGCTCGTCGCCTCGGGCACCGTCGAGGGCGCGAAGGTGCGGCTGGTGAAGCCGCAGACGTACATGAACGAGAGCGGCGCGGCGGTGCGGCACTACGCCCGCCGCCCGTTCTTCGCCGTCGCCAACGACCTGTTGGTGGTCGCGGACGAGGTGGCGTTCCCGGTGGGACGCTATCGCTTCCGCGCGAAGGGCTCGGCGGGCGGGCACAACGGACTGAAGAGCATCGAGCAGCATCTGCACACGCAGGAATACGGACGGTTGCGCGTCGGCGTGGGCCCGGCCGACGAGCAGCGCAGCGTCGGCGTGTTGAAGGATTACGTCCTCGGCGATTTCGGGAAGACCGAGGCGGCGGCGATCCGCGAGCTGATCCCCGAACTCGCCTCGGGGATCGGCTGCTGGATGACCGAGGGGATGCTCGAGACGATGAACCGCTACCCCGGCAAGGGACGGAGCGAGTGAACGCCGAGTCGGCCATCGTGATCCCGTGCCTCGACGAGGCCGCGACGATCGCCGGGGTGCTGCGCGACATCGAGCGGGCGTTCAGCCCCGGCCCGTTGCCGTCGATCGTCGTCGTCGACGACGGGAGCACCGACGGCACGGGCGACGTGGCGCGGCGCCAGGAGGGGATCCCGGTGCTCGTCGTGCGGCACGACCATCCGCGCGGCTACGGCGAGGCGATCAAGACCGGCATCCTCAACGCGCACGCCGACATGATCTGCCTGATGGACGGCGACGGACAGCACGCGGCCAGCGACGCGCGGCGCCTGCTGGAGCAGTGCCGTCCGCGTACGCTCGTCGTGGGCCGGCGCAACGATCCCGGCGCGGGGAGCCGGCGCGTCGCGCGGTCGCTGCTGCGGCGCTGGAGCCGCGCCATCGGCGGCACCGACGTGCAGGACAGCAACAGCGGCATGATGGCGTTCCCGCGCGCCCTCGCCGTGCGCATGCTCCCCTTCCTCCCCGAGGGGATGGCGTACAGCGACTCGTTCAAGCTCCTCTTCTCGTTGCTGCGGATGGCGGTGACCGAGGTGCCGATCGACGTCGGCGCGCGGCGGGCCGGCCGCTCGAAGAACCGGGTGATGGACGGCGTGCGCACGGTGTTCTCGACGCTCGTCATGGTGGTGCTCATCAACCCGACGCGGGTCTTCCTTCCCGTGGGCATCGGCATGCTCGGCTTCGGCGTGGCATGGGGGATCCCGTTCCTGGTCATGGGACGCGGGCTCACGGCGGTGTCGCTCACGATGATCCTCGCCGGCATCATGTGCCTCTTCTTCGGCCTCATCTTCCGCATCCTCGCGGGGATCACGCAGAGCATCATCGTCGGGCCGGATCGGTGAACCTGCCGGACGACGCGCGCACCGACGTGGCCGAGCCACCGGTGTGCACGTTCTGCGGCAGCGGCGCGTTGCACCGCATCGCCAGTGACCTGCCGCATCCGCGCGTCGCGTCGCACCCGCGGGTCGACCTCCACGAGTGCGCGTCGTGCGGGTCGCTGGTCACGTGGCCGGTGCCCTCCGGCGAGTCGCTCGCGCGCCTGTACGCCGCGTTCGACGACGGGATCGACCCGGCGCTCCGCCGCCTGCGCGAGGAGACGCCGCTCTCGGCCTGGTACACGCGGGCCGCGCGCCGCGCCGCCCGCGCGGCGGGGCGCTCGCGCGACGAGTCCTTCACCTGGATCGACGTCGGCGCCGGCGCCGGGGAGATCGGCGCGGCGCTGAACCGCGAGTTCCCGAACGCGCGCGGGGTGAGCGTCGACTGGCACGGGCGCCCGCCTCACCTCGGGACCGATGCGCGCCACGATTGGATCCAGACCGATCTCAACGCGCCGACCTTCCCGGCGGCGATCGGCGTACAGGCCGACGTGGTGATATCCCTCGCGGTGATCGAACACGTACGTTCGCCGGCATCGTTCGTGCGGGGGCTGACCGCCCTCGTTCGGCCTGGCGGCACGCTGTACGTCATGTGTCCGGACTATGGAAGTCTGGCGGCGCGTGTCCTCGGGCGTCGCTGGCCGTTCTGGATCCCCGGAGAGCACCTGCACGTACCGACGCGCCTCGGGATCCTTCGATGCATCGAGCGCGCGGCCGACGCGAACCGGATCGCCGGCCGCACGCGGGTCGGGGAGGTCGGGCTCCCCTATCCGCTGAGTTACGTCGTCGGCTTCCTCGGGTGGCCGGCACTGGCCCGCGCGCTGCGCCCGATCCCCGCGATCCCCCTTCCCGTGGGCACGCTCGAGGCCTCCTTCACGGTGCGCGACCGGGCGTGACGCGACGCGACCGTGCGATCCCTCGGGTCCTCCCGGCCGCGTTCGTCACCGCGGGCGCGTGCGCGGCGTTCGCCGCGTTCGCGCCGGATGCGGCGGGCGTCGCCGTGATCGTCCGGCTCCTGCACCGCGCGGCGAAGCCGGATCTGCTCGACGAATGGCATCGACTCCAGGCGATCGCGCGCGCGGCGGCGGCCCTGAGCATGGCCATCGGCGTCGTCGGCTTCGCCATGTGGGAGCACATCGAGCCGGCGATCGAACGGATGGGCGTCGCGTTGCGAGCGCCGAGCGATGCGTGGCTGTTCGACGTCGTCGCGGTCCTGGTCGTGCTCGGCACGATACACGGTGCGTCGATCTGGAGCGCCGAACTGCGCACGGACGACTATCAATTCCTCCGCGAGGCCCAGCTGCCGCTCGCGGACGTCGCGCTGCGCACGTGGTCGGGGCACGTGTTCCCGGTCTGGCGCCTCGAAGCCTGGTGGATGGAGCGCCTCTGGAGCGCGCACCCCGGCGTGTTCCGCCCCTGGTTGCTCGCGAACGTCGCGCTACTCGCGTTCGCACAGGCCCGGCTGCTCGCCGCGTGGGGGATCTCGCGCAATGCGCGACTCCTCGGCACGATCGTGTTGTGCGGGTGGACGCAGTGGGCGCAGGTCACGATGGGATACTGGACGCTCACGATCTCCGTGAAGGTGCTGCTCTGGACGACGGTCGCCGCGATCGCCGTCGTGGGGGGCGATCGTCCCGGCGCGCGCCGCAAGACCGTCGTCCTCCTCGCGGCTCTGGCCGCCGTATTGCAGGATTCCGCGGGCGTGATCGTGGTACCAGCACTCGCCGCCGCCGCGCTCGCGAGCGGGACGCGCCGCGCGTTGCGGGGGCGCGCCCTCCTCGCCTGGTGTGCGTGGCCGCTCGCGGTCGCCGGGCTCTGCGCCGTCGCGTTCGTCCTCGGCCAGTGGTTGGTGCGCCTCGAGACGAGCGGCGGGATCGCACCGTTCGGCCGAGGCGCGGTGGGGTGGGAGTTGGGCTACCTCCTCGGATTCGGAACGCTCGGCGCGCTGACGGCGCCGATGCTGAGCGCGCTCATGCCGAGGCCCCTGGTCGACGCGCTGTCCGTGCTCTTGCCGGCGCTCCTCGCCGGTCTGTTCTGGTTGTCGTGGCGCAGGGCGTCCCGCGACGAGCGATCAGCGCTCGGTTTCTACATCGCGATGCTCGTCGCCGGCGCTTCGATGGTCGTCGGCGGCCGGCCGTTGACCGACTACTATTTCATGACGAACTGGACGCATTACGTCGCCTACCTCTACGTGCCACTCGCGGCGGCGATCGCCGTGGCGTGGGACCGGGCGTGCCGCACGCGCGGATGGCGGCCCGCACGCGAACTACAGTACCTGCTCCTCGGCGGAATGCTCTTCCTGGGCGCGCAGGAGGGGAGCGCCGCGCTCGCCGACCGCGTGTCGCTTCACGGCGGCGAGTGGCGCGAACGGCGCGACGCGCGGGCGCGCCGGACGGCGCTCACGACGCTGCGCGACTCGCTCTTCACGCCGCTCGCGGCGATCGTCCCGCCGGGCGGCACGGTGCCGCAGATGCTGTCGTCGTCGCTCGATGCGGCTTTCCCCACGCAAGATCCGCATCTGCCGCTGTCCTTCTACGAGCGCGCCGGCGGCCTGCCGCGCGGGCGCTTGCGTTGGGTCGTGGGGCCGTACGCCAACGGCGTCGTCTCCGACACCAGCGATGCGACCCCAGTGACGCGGATGCGGAGCGTCGTCGATCCCGCGTTCCGAGCGGCGCTGCACCGACCGAGCTGGTGGCGCGATGCGTATTTCACGACCGCGCCGATGACTGCCACTCCCACGCTGGCCGCCGCGTGCGAGGCAGTACGCCGAGGCGCCGAGCCGCTGGCGGGTGACGCGGATCGGCGCCACTGGCTCCTGCTCGCGGTCGGACCGCCCGACGCCTCAGACCCACCGGCGGTCGTTCGCGTGGCATTCCGTACGGACTATCGCGCGCACGCCGTCTACCGCGTGGCGATCGACTCGACGACCCGCGGCTGCGTGCGCCTCGAGCTGCTCCATCTACCGGAGTTGGTGCTCAGCGACACGGTCGCGCTGCTCGGCCTTGAATCCGCCCCCCCCCGCGTCACCTTGGTCGGTCTCTTCCCGCCGGCGCATCGTCCGCGCTGACCGTTCCGCCGCCGCGGCCGCCGCGCGATGCCAGTCAACCGGTCCGCGACGCGAGCCACTGCTGCTCGATCCACGCGTACGTCTTCTCCATGCCCTCGCGGAGCGGGATCGACGGCTCCCAGCCGAGCTTGGCGCGAATGCGCGCGTTGTCGGAATTGCGGCCATTGACTCCCTTCGGCGCGTCGAGCTTGTAGCGCCGGTCCAGGCTGATCCCGGCGATGGACTCCGCGACGTCGACGAGCTGGTTGATGGTCACCAGTTCGCTCGAGCCGATGTTGAGCGGCTCGTCGACGTCCGAGCGCATCAGGTCGAGCGTGCCCTTGACGCAGTCGTCGATGTACATGAAGGATCGCGTCTGACGTCCGTCTCCCCAGATCTCGATGGTCCCGGTACCGCGGTGCTTCGCCTCGATGACCTTGCGGCAGATCGCGGCGGGGGCCTTCTCGCGCCCGCCGTCCCATGTGCCCTCGGGTCCGTACACGTTGTGATAGCGCGCCACGCGCGTCGCGAGGCCGAAGTCCTCGCGGAAGTGTCGACACATCCGCTCGGAGAAGAGCTTCTCCCAGCCGTAACCGTCCTCCGGCATCGCCGGATATGCATCTTCCTCGCGCAGCGGCACCACGTCGACGGACGATTGCTTGTCGGCGTTGTACACGCACGCCGACGACGAGAAGAGGAAGCGGCCGACGCCGTGATCGCGCGCGGCGATCAGCATGTGCGTCGTCGTGAGCACCGAGAGCATGCAGAGCGCCTTGTGCGACTCGATGAAACCCATGCCGCCCATGTCGGCGGCGAGCTGGTAGACCTCCGACGCCCCCGCGCAAGCCGTCTGCGCCCCGTCGAGGAGCGAGACGTCGCCGACGAGGTTCTCGGCGGCCAAGTGCCGCTGCTGCCACTGATCGAGCGGCTTTCGATCCACGGCGCGCACCGCCATCCCTTCGCGCAGGAGGGCCGCGACGAGATGACCGCCGATGAAGCCGCCGCCACCGGCGACGACCGCAAGTCCCTTCTTCATGACACGCTCCGTGCCCATCGCGCCGACGATCCCGCGGCGCGGTCGTGGTAGCCGCTCAGACGAGGCGCAGGAGTGCGCCCAATCCGTTCCGCCCGAGCACGCTCGGGGCGTACTGGCGTGCCGCCTGCGCATAGATCGCGCGCGCGACCGCCTTGTTCCCGGCGGCCGCTTCGCGTGCCGCACGGCGGTGCAGCGATCCTGCCTTCAGCATCCCGATCCGGTGCCGCGCGATCAGGCGCTCGCGTGGCGTGAGCCGGCCCATGTATCGCGATCGGATCGCCTCCCAGTCGGGCGCGCGTTGGTCGGCCTCGGCCACCGTCTTGCTCGTGGGATGGAAGCGATACGACGCGAGCGGCCGGTCGATCGGCACGCACCGCTCGCCGCGCGCGAGCAGCTTCGCATACAGCTCGATATCGAAATACCAGCGCAGCGATGCGTCCCAGCCTCCCACGCTCTGTAGCACGGCTCGAGTCCACGCGTGTCCCGGCTGGGCGGCCTTGAACCGTAACGTGAGACAGTCCAGCAGCGAGGTCGGCACCTGCGCCATGTGCCACTCGTAGACGGGCGCCGTCGCGGTGCCGAATCCCAGCACGCCACCAGCCACCCAGTGCACGTGCGGTCCCGCGGCGAACGCGTGAAGCATCGCATGCAAGGCGCCCGGCAGATACGTGTCGTCCGAGTTGAGGAAGGCCACGTAGGTTCCCCGCGCCTTCGCGAGGCCCTTGTTGATCGCGTCGGCCTGCCCTGCGTCGCGCTCGGACACCCACCACGCGAGGTGCCGTTCATAGCGCTTGATGACCTCGACGCTCTCGTCCGTGCTGCCGCCGTCGACGATGATGTACTCGAGCCCGGGCACGTCCTGCGCGAGGACGGATTCGATCGTCTCGGCCAGATACCGCCCCTGGTTGTACGAGGGCGTGATGATCGTCATCGGGATCGCATCGCTCACGCCGTCCAGCTCCTTCTCGAGAGTGCCATGTGCGTCGGGGGGCCCGGCACGTCGTGATCAGCCTCGGACTTTCGTGCGTATCAGTATAGTTAGTGTCGGCCAAGGAGCGACGCCACTCCGCGCGCGATCACGTCCGGCCCCGCGATGGCGATGGCCGGAGCCGGCGCTCAGCCGGCGCGCCGAGCCGCCTCACCGTTCGCACCCTCGAGTGCCGGCTTTTCGCGCACGCGGCGCAGCAGCGCGCTCAGCATCTGCTTGACCTGCGCCGTGCGGGCGTCGAGCCGCGCGTAGTGCGGACCCGCGAGGGCGCCGAGGTCGTGGGCGAGGAGCAGGTGATAGTCGAGCTCGTGGGCGGAGGCGAGGGCGATCTGGAGGAAGCGGGCGAACTCCCGCCTCGTCGGCTGCCCGCAGCCTTCCGCGATATTCGTCGGGATCGCGGCGGCGGCCCGGCGCATCTGCGACGAAAGCCCCGGATACGCGCGATCCTGCGTCCGACCGAGGCTGCGATGAGTCTCGAGCACCAGTTCGTGAGCCTTGGTCCAGACGTCGAGCCTCCTGAAGTCCTGCACACGTCCCCCTGGTTGCCACGATCCTACCGCCCGCGCGGCGCGGAACGCGCATCCCCCCGTCGCGCGCGATTACATTTCGTCTCGCACGACGTTAACGGTGAACCGTTAACCGTTGACCGTTAACCGTTTAGCCGCAGTCGTCCTATGCTCAAGCTCGGCATCGTCGGCCTCCCCAACGTCGGCAAGTCCTCCCTCTTCAACGCCCTCACGGCCGCGAAGGCGGAGGCCGCCAACTACCCGTTCTGCACCGTCGAGCCGAACGTCGGCATGGTCGAGGTGCCCGACCCCCGCCTCGACGCGCTCGCCAAGATCGTCGTGCCGGAGCGCACCGTCCCGGCCGTCGTCCAGTTCGTCGACATCGCGGGACTCGTCAAGGGCGCGTCGCAGGGCGAGGGGCTCGGCAACAAGTTCCTGACCAACATCCGCGAGACCGACGCGATCGTGCACGTCGTGCGCTGC
Organism: Gemmatimonadota bacterium; assembly: GCA_016194585.1. Classification (GTDB taxonomy): domain Bacteria; phylum Gemmatimonadota; class Gemmatimonadetes; order Gemmatimonadales; family Gemmatimonadaceae; genus Fen-1231. The sequence continues at coordinate 60,298 of JACQBG010000032.1, read as the reverse complement.
TTCGAGGACGCCGACGTCACGCACGTGATGGGGAGCGTCGACCCGGTGCGCGACCGCGAGGTGATCGAGTTCGAGCTCGCGCTCTCCGACCTCGGCTCGGTCGAGAAGCGCCTCGACAAGTCGAAGCGCGCCGCGCGCACGGGCGACAAGGAAGCGCAGGCGGAGCTGGGCGCGCTCGAGAAGGCCAACGCCGCCCTCGCCGAAGGGAAGGCGCTCTGGCACGTCGCGCTCAGCGACGACGAGCGCGCGCTCCTCTCGACGCTGCAACTGCTCACGCTCAAGCCCATCCTCTACGCGGCGAACGTCACCGACGCCGAGCTCGCCGGCGAGGAGGGGGCGCACGTCACGGCCCTCCGCGCCGCGATCGCGAACGATCACGAGCCCGCCGAGGTTGTCACCTTCTCGGCGAAGATCGAGGGCGAGCTCGCCGACCTCGCGCCGGAGGACCGCGCGGAGTTCCTGCAGTCGCTCGGCATCGAGTCGGCCGGCCTCGACCGCCTCATCCGGGGCGGCTACCACCTGCTCGGCTTGCAGACCTACTTCACCGCCGGCGAGAAGGAAGTGCGCGCCTGGACCATCCACCGCGGCGACACCGCGCCGAAAGCCGCCGCCGTGATCCACACCGACTTCGAGCGCGGCTTCATCCGCGCCGAGACGGTGGGCTACGACGACTTCGTCGCCAACGGCGGCTGGAAGGGCGCGCGCGAGAAGGGCGTCGTTCGCAGCGAAGGGAAGGAGTACGTCGTGCGGGACGGCGACGTGCTGCTCTTCCGCTTCAACGTGTAGTCGTCACAGCGCGAACAACTCCCTCACGCGCGGCACCGAGCCCGCCAGCTCCTCCCATCGCCCTTCGGCGACGACCGCGCCGCCGTCGAGCACCACCACGTGGTCGGCCGCGCGCACCACGGAAAGCCGGTGCGACACGATCACGATCGTCGGGCGGGGCGCGAGCGCGCGCAGCGCGGTGACGATCCCCTGCTCCGTCTCCGCGTCGAGCGCGCTCGTCGCCTCGTCGAGCACGAGCAGCGCCGGCCGTCGCAGCAGCGCGCGCGCGAGCGCGATGCGCTGGCGCTCCCCACCGGAGAGCAGCGTGCCGCGGTCGCCGACCGGCGTGTCGAGGCCGGCCGGCCACCCCCGCACGAACGTCGCCGACGCCGCCTCGAGCGCGCGGTGGAGGTCCGCGTCGTCCGCGAGCGGCGCCGCCCAGCGGAGGTTCTCGCGCACCGTCCCCGGGAACAACAGCACGTCCTGCGGCAGCACGCCGATCGTCGCCTGCCACGCCGGAAGGGCGCGCCGGTCGAGCGGCGCACCGTCGGCGAGCACGCGCCCACTCGCCGGCTCGAGCAATCCCGCCATCACGTCCGCTGCCGTCGTCTTCCCGCTTCCCGAGGGGCCGACGATCGCGGTCATCGCGCCCGCCGGCACGTCGAAGGTGACGCCCTCGAGCGCGTCGCCGGCCGCCCCGTCGTAGCGGAAGGTCACGCGCTCGAAGCGCACGGCGGGCGCGCTCGACGGTCGCCATGGCGCCGCCGGCGCCAGCGTCGCCGCCTCGCGCTCGCACTCCGCGCGCAGGCGCTGCACGACGTCCCACGACGCCAGCGACTCGCCAAGATGCTGCCACGCCTGTTGCGCCGACGCGAGCCGCGGCACGAGGCGCGTGTACATCGCGAGCAGCAGGAGCAGCGCGGCCGGCGCCAGATGGAACGCCGCCACGGCGACGTACACCATGACCGCGAGCGCGACCGCCATCCCCACGCCGAGGGCCACCGCGGCGCGGGCACGCGTCGCGTCGAGCGCGCGCAGCGCGTCGCCCAGCCGCGCGTTCGCCTCCGCGAACGCCGCCACCGTGCGGCCCTCGGCACCATATCCCTTCACCGCTTTCATTCCGCCGACCGCGTCGGTCGCCATGCGGAACACGCTCTCCGAGCGCGCGACGGCGCGCTCGCTCTCGTCCCTGCCGGGCGCGCGCACCACGCGCAGCAGGGCGAGCAACGCCACGCCGGTGACGCCCACGAGCGCCGTCACCGCCCACGACACGCGCGCCGCGACGACCACGGTGACCAGCACCGTGAGCGCCTCGGCGAGCAGGCGCAGGAGTTCCCCCACCGCGAACTCCACCGACTCCGTGTGCACCGTGAGCGCCTGCACGACGTCGGAACCGCGGAGCCGCACGAATCGCGACCACGGCATCGCGACCACCGCCGAGAAGAGCCGGTCGCGCTCCTCGGCGACGACGCCGAGCGCCAACCGCCGCGCCCGCGTCGACTCCCATTGTACGAGCAGCGTCCGAACGCCGAGGATCGCCACCGCCGTGACGAGCACCGACGGCAGCGTCAGCGGCAGCCCCACCGCCGCCATCGCCTGGCCGATGCGCACCGCGATGGCGTGCATCACCCCGTCGCCCAGCGGCACGCCGGCGAGCGACAGCATCGGCACGACGATGAGCAGCCCCGCGCCTTCGGACAGCGAGCTGAGCACGAGGAGCACGAGCGACGCGACGATGGCGCGCCGCCGGCGACGCCAGAGCGCGGCCGCGAACGTCGGGATCGACGTGCGCGCGACCGCGGTCACTCGTCGTCCTCGCGAGCGGGGCCGCGGAGCGCCAGCCGCGCGAGACGGATCGGCACGTAGCACGGCGTGAGCACCGCCGGCAGCCGCACGAGCGACCATTCGCGCTTCGTCGGCAGCAGCAGGCGTGCGGCGTGATAGCGCAGCACGTCGCGGCGCCGCTCGAGCAGTTGCCGCTCCACGACGGACGCGCGCGGCGTCGCGTCCGCGGAAGCGAGCCATGGCGCGACCATCGCACGTACCGCCTGGGCCACGCGCGCATCGCGCGCGGCCGCCACGGCGAACGCATCCGGAAGCGCGACACGGAGCACGGCCGCCGCCGCCGACACCCCGACGAGCAGCGCGCGCGCGCCACCGTGGCGCTCCGCGCGGCGCAGCACCGCGGCGGCATCGATGGGCCGCGCGAGAAAGACGCCCAGGGCCACGAGCCACTCGAGCTGCGCCCACGCGTGCCGCGTCCCGTGCCAGGCGAGCAGCAGCAGCTGATCCTCGTCGCACGGGATGGGCACGTCGTGACCCGCGATCCCCACGCGCCGCGCCCGCGCGATCACGTCCTCCACCTTCGGGCTCCACGGCAGACGCTGCGCGGCGAACCGCCAGTGCAGCTCCACGAACGGCAAGCCCGCGCTCGGCAGCGCGTATTCGGCGTGCCCCTGCCCCGCGAACACCACCGCTTCCTGCACGAGCCCCATGCCCAGCCTCGACGCGTAACCACCCGAGAGCAGGGCCGCCCGCGCCAACGTGAAGTGCGACGGCGCGACGACGACGTCGAGGTCGACGCACGGGCGCAAGCCGAGGTCGCCGTAGGCCTCGAGCGCGAGCGCCGGCCCTTTGTAGGCGATCGCCGGCACGCCGGCCGCCGCGAACATCGCGAAGAGCTGCGACAGCTCCCCCGCCGCGACGAGCGCCGACGCGGCCGCGTCGCGACGCGCGGCCTGCCACTGCGCCCACGACGTGGCCGGCAGTACCCCGGCGCCGACGCGATCCAGCACCACCCCCGCCACGCCGACCATCCGGTGCTCCGCCGCGAGCGCGAGCAGGAGGGCATGATCGACGCCCTCGCAGGCGCGCGCCACGCCTGTGTCGTCGCCCGTCACCATCGCGCGCGCGATCTCGCGCAACGCCCCGCGCGCGCCCGCCGCGGCGCCCGACGCTGAAGCACTAGCCACGCGCGACCTCGATCACCTTGTCGAGGAACTCGTCGAGGCGTGCGGGATCGTCGTCGGGCGTGGCCCGGAACATCGGCACGTGCGCCATCAGCCGCGACAGCAGACGGAATTCCTCGGCGCGCATCGCCGCGTCGAGCATGTAGTTCACCGAGGTCTCCTTCACGAGCGCGACGAACGTCGCCGCCCCCTCGACGCGCTCGATGCGCGGCGCGTCGCCCCGCCGCCGCGGCGCCAGCAGGAACACGGCGCCGAGCGGCGCCGCCTCGGCGGCGAGCCCCGCGCCATGCGTCGCCACCGCGAACGCGCGCTTGTCCCAGTTGGGCGTGATGCGCGGGAGCCGCGACGCGTCGCCGACGAGCAGCCGCGCCGAGTCGTTCCACAGCCGCACCTGCGCGAACGCCGGCCACGCCGTCACGACGCGGTCGCGTTCGGCGAGCGCGAGCACGTCGTCGGTGAGCAGCGGGAACCCGCGCGCCGAGAGCGCCGCTGCGATCGTGCTCTTCCCCGCGCCGTGCGGTCCGCAGAACGCCATCGCGCGCCCGTCGATCACCACGGCGCTCGCGTGCAGGGAGAGCACGCCGCGCGAGCGCAGCACCCAGCTCAGCACCGGTCCGAGCAGGTAGACGGCGGCATCCTCGACCGTGTACGGGGGCACCCACGACGCCCACACTTCGCGCGAGTCGGCGCGCACGTGGAACGTCGTGCCGTCGACGTACGCGATCCGCACGCCGTCGCGCGCGCCGATCCACGCGACGTCGACCGTCGCGAGGTCGTCAGCGCCGTCGCGCGACCGGTGGATCTGCCCGCCCTCGGACACGGGGCCGTCGTGCCACGGTGGGCGGGCCTGCAGATGCACCGTCACGTCGGCCGCCGCGCCCGGCGGCGCGGCGCGCAATCCGGCGAGCGGCTGGTCGCAGGCGAGGGTGAGTCCGTAGATCGCGTAGTCAGGAATGACCGCGGCTCCCCGCTGTCGCCCCGGCGGCGAGCAGCGTGCCGAGCGCCGGCGCATGCGCGGCGAGCGACGACTGCCGGAACTCCACCGCCTCCCCGCCGTCGCGCGGCGCGACGCGCGTGTGCCACGCGAACAGGTACGACCCATCCACCAGCATCGCGCGCCAGTCGAGTCTGATCGTGTCGCCAGCGCGCACCGGCACGGGATGCGTGAGCGGGAAATAGGCCTGACCGTAAAGCAGACGCGGCGCCGCCGGCGCGTTAGACAGCCGGCCGCCCCCCGCCAATGCGGCGTCGAACCAGACCGCGATGCCGTCGAGCGTCCCGTCGCGTCCGGCGGTCCACGCCACCCGCGCCTCGGCGTCGGCATCGACGACCGTCGCGACATCGAGCGTGAGCAGCCGCGCCGGCGCGCCGAGGAGCGCGCCGGCATCGAGGCGCACCCGCCGCCACTGGTCGCGCAACCGCCGCTCCACCGCGCGGCGGTCGATGCCGTGCACCGTGGACTCGAGCACGACGAGCGCGTCGCCGTCGGGCGCGGGGCGCACGCTCGGCGCGGCCCACAGCTCGTCGCTCGCGATGACGCACCGCGCGCCTTCGACGAGATGACGCGCCCACGCATCGCGGAGCAGCGCGATGCGCCCGTCGTTGAACGGCAGGATGCCGCGCGTGTCCTCGAGCAACACGGTACCGCGCTCGGGGAGTGTGACGGTCGAGGCGTCCCCATGGATCACCGTCACGCGGTCGGCGACGCCGTTGTCGGCGACGACCTCCCGCGCCACGACGGCCACGTCGTCGCGCTCGATGGCGTAGACGTGGCGCGCGCCGGCGCGCGCCGCCGCGACCGCGAAATATCCCGTGCCCGTGCCGATCTCGACGACCACGTCGCCGGGCCGCACCGCGGCGCGGATCGCCGCGAGCACTGCGGTCGTGCGGAGCGGATCCGCGAACATCGTGTCGTAGTCGCGCAGATCGTACACGGCCGGTCAATCCTCCCCGCGATCAGTCGCAGGACGCCGGACGGCTCGTGCGTCCCAGGCGCCGTGGGCGCACGCCGGACCGACGCGCCATCCCTCAGGGTACGACGGACGCGCGCGGCCCGCGCGCACAACCCTCAGGCGCGGGCGACCCGACCGCGGACGCTCACCGCGTCTTGTTGTTTCCGGCGCCGAACTTGTCCCTGAGCGTCGACGTCACGCCGACACGCTTCGTCCACGTGGCGAGGCTTCCGAACCGGGTCAGACGCGGGGCCGCGTAGGCGCGCCCGTCCGGACGGGTGGTCACGTCCAGCGGCGGAGCCACCAGTCGAGTTGCGCCACCCTCACGAGCATCGGCAGGTCGTCGGTTCGGCATACACTCAACATATCCAGAAACGCGTCGGCGTCAATGAATTGTCCGGTTGCTGCGGTTAGTCGCACGGGCATCCGCCGCACCCGTCGGCGCAGCGCATCCGAAACGAAGGCCGCGTCGCCTCGCACGGGTGTCTTGGGCCGCCGCAACACCTCGTCGGGCAGTTCGCCACGGAACGCCACGCGCAGCATCTCCTTGCGCTGGCACCACGGGATGGGCGGGATCGACCAGACGAACGCGATGAGCCGCGCGTCGAGCAGCGGCCATGCCGTCTCCTGCGACGCGCCGGTCCACGCCGGCCTCGAGCGTTCGAGCACGGGCAGCCAGGCGCCCCCGGCCAGGTCCGCGTGCGCCTCGGGATGCGTGCGATGATTCGCCGCCGCGATCGGGTGCTGGTCGCCGCTGCGCCGCGCGGCGTCCGCGCGGACGACGGACGGCACCCCCGGCAGCGGATCGTGCAACAGGTCGCGCAGCCGGCGCCGCACCCAGAGCCCCGTGTGCGGAAATCGTCGATGGGCCCACGTGTAGCGCGCGGCGCGCCGCGCGACCTGCGAGACGGACCACATGCGCAACATGCGGAGCAGTCCGGGCGGGCTGAGGAGCGCGTCGCCGTCCTCGCCGTTCAACAGAACGGGGGAGCAAGCGGCCATCTGCGCCGCGCCATCGCGCGTCACCGCGAATTCCGGTTCGTCGATCGGTTCCGGCAGCACGAGGCCTGGCTCGTCCGAGTACGCGAGTGGTTCCCCCCACCCGTCGGCCTCGTGATACGCGACGCCGAGTCGATGCGCCACCTCGGCGGCGAGTCGTGGCTCGTCGTACGCGATCTCCGGTGGGAGCCTGAACGTGAACGCCTCCAGCGCCACCCCCGGCGCCACCCGCCGCGCCGTCGCCGCGATCGACGGCGAATCGAGACCGCCGCTCAACTGGATCGCGACCCGCGATACCCGCAGCCGGTCGCGCACCGCCTCGCCGAGCACCTCGCGGAACCGCTCCACGTACTGGCGGTCGTCGGCATAGTGCAGCGGCGGGGGATCGGGATACGTCCAGTGCGTGCACTCCTGGTGCACGCCGCGCGAGGCCGACACGAGGAACTGCCGCGCCGCCGGCAGCCGGCGCACGTCGGCGAACGTCGTGCGCGCCGCGTCGACGTTGAATCCCCACTGCAGGAACGAGACGATGGCCGGCTCGTGCAGCGACGCGCTCACGCCCGGGTGCGCGCGCACCGCCGCCAGCACGTTGCTGCACACGAAGGCGTCGCCGAGGTCGGCGAAATAGAGCGGCCGCACCCCCGCCCCGTCGCGCGCGCAGAGCAGCGTGCGCCGCTCACCGTCCCAGAGCGCGAAGCTGAAATCGCCGATGAGCCGCGCGACGCACGCGTCGCCCCACGCGGCGTACGCCTGCAGCACCAGCTGGTCGTCGCACTCGTCGCCGCGCAGCGCGGCGCCGGCGTCGCGCAGCGCCTGCGTGAGCGCGCCCTGCGCATCGAGGCGGATGTCGCCGGCGAGCCACAGCCGGTCGCCGAGCGCGTGCGGGCCGAGCGTGGCGCCGTCGCGCGCGACGAGCAGCCCGTGCGCGAGCCCCGCGGCGGCGGCGCGCGGCGCGCCCTCCGACAGCTCGAGAGGCAACACGGCGGCGTCGGCGCCGAAGCAGCGCTGCGCGAGGCCGTGCGGCGCCTCCGCTCCCCAGGTCGCCGCCATCGCGCGCAACGTGCGCGGCAGCGCCTCGCCGTCGCGTCGCCCGACGACCGCGGCGAAGGCGCTCACGCCCCCGACTCGAAGCGCACGAGCGTCGCGTAGCGCTCGAGCTCACCGTCGCCGGCGACGACGAACCCGCGCGACTCGACCCACGCGTGCGCGTCGAGCGGCGGCGATCCCGGGTCACCCTTCGCCACGCCGATGGTGAGCGTCGTCTCATGTCCGCCCTCGCGCAGCAGCTTCTCCGCGGCGAGCGCGCGCGCCAGGCAGCGGCTCCCCGGGAAGGTGCGCGCCGCGCGTTGCACGGCGCGCCGCACGGCGAGCGGCCAGCCGTCGTGCAGAGGCGCGGGCGGCCGGGCCGTGCGGTCGATCCAGCCGCGGATCCACGCGAACGGCACGACGCGCAACGCGATCCGCATGAGCGCGAGCCAGCCGAGGGCGCGCAGGGCGAGCCGCCGCTCGGCGCGCGGCAACGCGACGAAGCTACCGAGCCGGCTCAGGCACGACCTCGATGAGTCCGGCGTCGAGCAACTCGGCGGCGAGGGCGAGCAGGTCGGCGAGCGCGCGGGCGCGGTCGACCTCGTACTCGGCGGCGACGGCGTCGGCGACGTCGTCGAGGGTGCGCCGCTCCTGCAGCAGCGCCCAGATGCGCGCGCCCACCGGGTCGAGTCCGAAGTAGACGCCGTCCTTCACGGAGAGGATCACCTCCTCGCCCGACAGGTTCGTCGACACCTGGTCGCGGCTGACGACGACGCGGGAACTCGGCGAGAGTGAGGTGGGCATGGGAGCAGTCTACGTGGCGCGAAACGGGTCTCGCAACACGGGAGCGTTCCGGGGGTTCGCAGCCGGCGAACGCTTGAGGGGATCAGAACTGATCATCCTCTGATCAGACCTGATCCCCTCAGAAATTCGCCGGGACGATTCCTTCCCTCGCGCGCAGAGCCCGGCAGGCAGAGCCCGGCAGGCAGAGCCCGCCAGGCAGAGCCCGGCAGGCAGAGCCCGGCGCGCGGTGCCCGGCGTGCTCAGCCCCGCCCCGGCACCCCGCTCCGCCCCCCGCCTTGACCCACCGCCCCGGATCACGTAACTTGCGAGGCTGTCAAAACATGGCCTTTGTTGAACGTGCACGGCGCCTGCCGTGCCGGGGCCACTCTCCTCCCGCGTCGGCAACCCGCGGGGGGCGGATCCAGACCAAAGGGAGGATTGCCGCATTGTCTCGTGCCTACGAGGCGGTGTACATCTTCGATTCTGCACTCGAAGACGCCGCCATCAACGAAAAGATCGCGAAGCATCACGCGCTCCTCGGTGCGACGGGTGAGATCACCCTCGACCACTGGGGCCGCCGCCAGCTCGCCTACAAGATCGGCTCCAAGGAGACGGGCTACTACGTCGTCGCCCGCTTCACCGCCGACGGCAAGGCGCTCCCGGAATTCGAGCGGTCGCTCAAGCTCGACGACGGCGTCGTGCGTTACCTGGTGTCGGTGCACGAGCACGAGCTCGGCGCCCCGCCGATGACCGAAGAGCAGCTCGCTGCGCGGAAGCGGAGCGACGATGACGACGACGACGAGGAATAACCGCATGCGCCGCCCCAAGAAGACCTGCCCCATCACCGAAGCGGGGATCCGCTTCGTCGATTACAAGGACGAGCGCTTCCTCGCCCGCTTCATCACCGACAACGGGAAGATCCTCCCGAGCCGGCTGAGCGGCGTCGACGCCCGTCACCAGCGCCAGCTGGCGAAGGCCATCAAGAAGGCCCGCTATCTCGCGCTGCTGCCGTACACCCGCGGGCACACGCCGTAAGCGGGACGCTGTTTCTCAAATGACCGTGGCCGCGGCGCCCGACGCGCCGGCCGTCGAGAGGGAACGTGGGTGGTGGCCGGTGGTCATCGGCGCCCTCGCGTTCCTCGTCGTGCCGACCGTGCCGGGCATGCGGCTGTTCCTCCCGGTGGAGCACACTCTGGTGCTCGTCGTGACCGCCCTCGCGGCGTGCGCGGTGGTGGGGTGGTGGTCCGGCGGCCGGCTCGGGTTGGCCGTGCTCTGGACCACGCTCGCCGGGTGGGTCGTGTGGCGCGAATCGCAGGTGGGCACGTACAGCCTCCTGCTCGCCGGGTGGGCGTTGGTGCTCGGCGCCTCGTTCGGCGCGTTGAGTCTGCGCCGGGCGGCGCATGCGCCGCCGTTCTTCCCGCGGGCGCTCTCGGCGCTCGGCGTCACCCTCCTCCTGGCGGGTGCCGCCGTGCTCGCGGCCCCGGGAGGGCCGACGCAGACGCGCACGGAGGCGACGGCCGAGTTCTCGCGTCGCGCCGACGCCGCGCTTCGCGACTGGAATACGATGACCGCGACGCCGGAGTGGAAGCAGTTCGTCACCGCCAACCCGACCGCGGATTCGCTGGCACAGCAGATGACGGCGCAGATCCAGGCGACGCCGGCGGCGAGCGTCACGCTCTTCCCGGCGATGCTCGCGCTCGAATCGCTGGCCGCGCTGGCGCTGGCGTGGGCCCTCTACCACCGGTTCGGGCGGGCGCGACTCGGCCCGCCGTTGGCGCGGGTGCGGGATTTCCGCTTCAGCGATCAGCTGGTGTGGGGGTTGGTGGCGGGGTTGGCGCTCGTCGTGGTGCCGGGGTTCGCCCCGCTCCGCGCCGTGGGGGCCAACCTGCTGATGTTCTTCGGCGCGATCTACGCGCTGCGCGGCATGGGTGTCGCGCTGTACTTCCTCGCCCCCGGGCGATGGCTGATGGTGCTGCTCGTGGGGTTCTCCCTGCTGTTCTACAACGTGGTCGGTGTGCTCGCCCTGGGGTTAGGCCTCGGCGATACGTGGCTGGACTGGCGACGCCGGGCCAGGCCGAAAACCTGAACGATCGAGGTTGCAATGGAAGTCATTCTGAGGGAATCGGTCGACAAGCTCGGCCATCCGGGCGACATCGTGAAGGTGTCGACCGGTTTCGCGCGCAACTTCCTGCTGCCGCGCGGCATCGCGTACGAGGCGACGGCCGGCAACAAGAAGCGCATCGCGCAGGAGAAGGACCGGCTGCAGCAGGCGGAGAACACCCGCATCGCCGCCGCGCAGGAGTTCGCGACGAAGCTGGAGCAGGTCTCGCTCACCTTCTCGGCCCGCGTCGGCGAGGAAGGCAAGCTGTTCGGCTCGGTGACGGCCGGCGACATCCAGCAGCAGCTGGAGGCGCAGGGGTTCACGGACGTCGAGAAGCGCATGATCGACCTGCACGAGCCGATCCGCGCGCTCGGCGTGTACAAGGTGCCGATCAAGCTGCACGCCGACGTGAAGCCCGAGATCAAGGTGTGGGTGATCAAGGCCTAGGAACAACGAACGCCGTTCACGGTTAACCGTTCGCGGTAAACGGTTTACCGGTAACGACTCGCCACTTGTCGCGGCCTCGAGTCATCTCGGGGCCGCGGTTCGTTTGTGGACAGGGCACCGTTCACCGTCCACCGTACACGGTTCACTTGCTAGTCGCGGCAGTTCCTCCCCGCCCCGCGCGGCGTTATCGTTTCCTCACGCCCGGCCCGTCACGGCCCGGGAACTTTCCATCAGCCGGCGCCATAGTATTGTGATTATGTGCGCGCCCGGCGTCCTACGGAGTGCAATGCCGTCAGCAGGCAGACCCCCCGCCCTCCCGTCGCACGGTGAGCAGGCGATGCGTGCCGCCGCCCTCTGCCTCGACAACAAGGCCAACGACGTCGTGGTGCTCGACCTCCACGGTGTCACCGACATGACCGACTACTTCGTGATCGCCTCGGGCACGTCGGATACGCACGTGCGCAGCGTCGCGCAGCACGTCGAGGAGGCGCTGCGCCGGGAGGGGGTGCGCCCCGCGTCGGTCGAAGGGCTGACCCAGGGGCGCTGGGTGCTGCTCGATTACGTCGATTTCGTCGTCCATGTGTTCCATCCGTCGCTGCGCGAGTTCTACCAACTCGAGCGCCTCTGGGGCGATGCCCCGGCGCTCGCCGTCTCGCCCTCCTGAGGGGCACCCGCCGATGCGCCTTCCGTCCGCCCTCATCCGCACCGCCGCCGTCGCGTTCGCGCTCGTCGTGGCCGCGCCGCAAGCCCGCGCGCAGTACCAGTACTTCGGGCAGAACCAGGTGCAGTACAAGAAGCTCAACTGGAAGGTGCTCACCACCGAGCATTTCGAGGTGCACTACTACCCCGAGATGGCCGAGGGCGCGCGCATCGCCGCCCGCATGGCGGAGCGCTCCTACGCGCGCCTCTCGCGGCTCCTGAACTACCAGTTCCGCGAGAAGAAGCCGATCGTCGTGTTCGCCTCGCGCGGTGACTTCGCGCAGAACAACGTCACGGGCGACCTCGGCGAGGGCACGGGCGGCGTGACCGACGCCCTCCGCCAGCGCAACATGTTCTTCTTCGGCCAGGACCTCGCCGAAGTCGAGCACGTGATGACGCACGAGATGGTGCACCAGTTCCAGTACGACATCCAGTTCAAGGGACGCACCGGCGCGGCGGCCGGCGAGCAGATGCTGACGGGCGCGCAGCTGCCGTCGTGGTTCATCGAGGGGATGGCGGAGTACCTGTCGATCGGTCCCGACCACCCGGCTACCGACGCGATCATGCGCGACGCGGCCCTGAACGGCCGCATCCCCACCATCGAACAGATGACGCAGCGCCCCGACCAGTACTTCCCGTACCGGTACGGCGAGTCGTTCTGGCGCTACATCGGGCAGCGGTGGGGGGACGAGATCATCGGCGAGATCCTCGTCTCGGCGACCAGTTCGAGCCTCGACCGCGCCTTCAAGCGGCACACGGGGTTCGACCTCGACGAGTTGGGCGACGAGTGGCACGACGCCATCCAGACGCAGTACCTCCCGGGGATCGCCAACCTCGACCGGCCGCGCAAGTACGCGCTGCCGCTGTTGAACGAGAAGCGCACGGGCGGCATCATCCCGGTGTACGTCGCGCCCGCCCTCTCGAGCGACTGCCGCCAGATCGCGTACATCTCCACCGGCAGCCTGCTCCGCGCCGAGGTGTTCCTCGACCTGTACCTCGCCGACGCGACCACGGGCAAGCGGCTGAAGCGGCTCACGAACAGCACCCTCAACCCCGAGACGGAGGAACTGCGCTACGCGTACTCGCAGAGCGCGTTCTCCCCCGACGGCCGCGAGCTGGCGTACACGGCGTACACCCAGGGCAAGGACGTCATCGACATCCTCGACATCAAGTCGCGCAACATGGTGCGGCGGTTCGACACGGGGCTCGACGCGATGGTGGGGCCGAGCTGGAGCCCCGACGGGAAGAAGCTCGTGTTCAGTGGCAGCAAGGCCGGCCTCACGAACATCTACATGATCGACGCCGACGGCCGGAACCTGCGCCAGCTCACCAAGGGGTGGTACGCGGGGCTGATGCCGCAGTGGTCGCCGGACGGGAAGAAGGTCGCGTTCGTGAGCGACCGCGGCCCGGCGACCGACCTCGCACTGCTCAAGTTCGGCAAGTGGGAGATCAACATCCTCGACCTCGAGACGGGGGAGGTGTCGACCATCCCCGGGCAGGCGGGGAAGAACCTCAACCCGATGTGGGCGCCGGACGGCCAGTCGCTCGCGTATCTCTCCGACCGCACGGGGATCACGCAGCTCTTCCTGTACGACTTCACCGACAAGCAGCACTACCAGCTCACGAAGATGATCGGCGGTGTGCAGTCGGTGACCGAGAACAGCCCGGCGATGAGCTGGGCGCGACAGGCCGACAAGATCGCCTTCGTGTATTTCGACCACGGCGATTACACCATCTGGTCGCTCGCCAACCCGCGGCAGCTCAAGGGGCAGCCGTACCGTGAGACGCCGGCGACGCTGGCCGCCGCCGGGGTGAGCGGTGCGCCTGGCGCACCGGGCGTGATGTCGGCGGCCGACAGCGCCGCCGTCAGCGCGGCGCGCGCCGCGCGTGCCGTCGCCGACCTCGCCGCGCAGGGTACGCCGGTGAAGAAGGACACGACCTCTGGACGGCGCGCCTCGGTGTACCGCGGCGTGGGCGGACTGCGCCCCTCCGCCGATCTTCCCGCCGGCGCCCAGAATCCGGTCTCGGTCGCCGCGCTGCTCGACAGCACGTCGATGTCGCTCCCCGCCGATTCGACGCTCAAGGACGCGGTCTACCACCCCACGCTCCGTCCCGAGGCGATCTCGCGCCCGTCGATCGGCTATGCACAGGACAACTACGGCCAGGGCGTGTACGGCGGCACCGCGATCATCTTCGGCGACCTGCTCGGCAACCGTCAGCTGGTCACCATGGCGAGCATCAACGGCCGCATCGAAGAAGCGCAGCTGCTCGTGCAGTACACGAACTTCGCCAACCGGATCAACTACTCGACCGGTGCCTCGCAGATGCCGTATTTCATGCCGAGCAACTACTACAACCTCGCCCCCGTCGGCGCGGGACAGGTGCTCGAGCAGCAGGCGCTGAACCGTTATCTGATGCGCAACGCGTGGTTCACCGGCATCTATCCGCTGAACCGGTTCGACCGATTCGAGTTCGGCACCGGATTCACGAACATCGACATCGCCTCGGAGTACATCAGCCGCGGCATCGACTACACCACCGGCTATTCGACCGGGTTCTACGTCGACAGCATCAAGGGCCTCGGCAGTCTCGATTGGGTGCAACCGAGCGCCGCGTACGTCAGCGACAACGCACTCTTCGGCTACACGGGCCCGATCTACGGCCACCGCTACCGGGTGAGCGCCCAGGCGAACATCGGCAAGCAGGGGTTCATGGAGTACATGGCCGACCTGCGCCGGTACGACGCGGTGGTGTTCAGCTTCCTCACGTTGGCGACGCGCGCCTACTTCGACATGCAGGTCGGGCCGGGCGAGCAGACCTTCCCGCGCTACATCGGCATCCCGCAATACATCCGGGGATACGACCGGGAGGCGTACCTCCAGTCGGACTGCACGCAGGTGCAGAACACCGACTGCAACGCGGCGCTGCAACTGCTCGGGAGTCGCGTCGCGCTCGTGAACGCGGAGATGCGATTCCCGCTCGTTCGGCGGTTCGACCTGGGCTTCCTGCCCATCAGCCTGCCGCCGATCGATGGCCTCTTCTTCTACGACGCCGGCATGGCGTGGAGCGGCGGCCAGTCCGTCACAATGTCGCGCCCGGCGAACTACGACTACACCACGCAGCGGTATCCGTTACGCTCGTACGGCTACGGCTTCCGGGTGAACCTCTTCAACTTCGCGATCCTGCGCATGGATTACTCGGTGCCGCTCGATTCGTTCTCCAAGAAGGGCTACTGGTGGTGGACGCTCGGACCGTCGTTCTGATCCACCCTGTTCTGCACTCGCGCGGCCCGGGCTTCGACGCCCGGGCCGCGCGTCGTTCGGCGCTCGCGCGCCGGCGTGGGCGCAACGGCGGGCGACGACTCTACAGCGGCGGCGCTCGGGGTTAGCTTCCTCCCGTGCGCCGCGCCCTCGCTCTCGCCCTCCTGCTCTCCGCCTGTGGCGGCGGGGATCACGCCCTGCGCCCGGGCGGCCCCGGCGGGAGCGGCCCCGACGCGATCCTCCTCCGCCTTCCGCGCGTCGGGGGCACGGCGCGCGCCTACCGGTGGGGGAAGGACTCCGTCATCTGGCAATCGGGCGGCCGCGTCCCCGCGCTCGGCCGCCTGCTGGCGTTCGACGACGAGCAGGGTGCGCTCGCCTTCGTCGACGCGAAAGGGATCCCCGGACGTCTCGATCTGCGCGTCGGGAGCGCGACGCCGGCGAGCGAGCGTCCCCTCGCCGGACTCGTCACCGCCGACGGGTGGGCCATCTACGGCCTCGACGCGAAGCGCGGCGTGAGCCGTCTCACGCCGAGCGGCACGTGGAGCTTCCTCCCCGAGCAGTTGCCGCGCGCCCTCATCCCGCTCCCCGACGGCTCGCTCGTCATGCTCTCCGACGACGGCGCGCACAGCGTCGTGCGCCGCCTGCGTCCTCCCGAGTCGAAAGTCACGCAGACGACGCCGGTGCCGCACGCGCAGCTCGTCGTCCGCACCGACATCGGCGACCGGCTCTACTTCGCGAGCGACTCCGGCCTCTCCGGCGTCCGCGTGCGCGACCTCGCCCGAACGAAGAACATCCGGCTCGGCGAGCCGATCACCGACGCGGTGGCGACGCCGAGCGGCGACCGCATCTTCGTCGCGCTGCAGGGCGAGCGCACGGTGACGATCATCGATCGCTACACCGAATCGGTCGACCGCAAGGTGAGCCTCCCCGACGAGCCCGCCGCGCTGCGGATGGATCCCGACGGCCAGTTCGTGCTGGCGCGCTCGGCGGCGGGCGACTCGACGCGCATCATCGCCGTCGGCACGTCGCGCTACGTCGGCAGCGTGCGCACGCTCTGGCGGGCCGACCTGCCGGTGGTGGCGCCCGACGGCGGACTCGCCGTGGTGCAGGACCGCGACGTGGTGCTCGTCGACGCGCTCACGCGCCAGGAGCGCCTCCGCTTCCCCGATGGGGCCGCGGACCTCTGGGCGCTCATCCGATGGAACGGGTTCCGCCCGCGCGCCGCGGGTCTGGACCAGCCGGTCACCTTCGCGCTCGATTCGACCGACTCGGCCGCCGCCGCGGCGGCGACCAGCGACAGCGCGCTCGCCGCACGGGTGAGCGCGGCCCCGCTCCCCGCGGCCGTGAGCGCGGCGGCGCCGAGTGCCGCCGGTGCGACGGTCGCGCCGGGAATCGCGCCGGCACGCCCGCCGCAGTCCCCGCCAGCTCGCGCCGCCGCACCCGCGGCGGCGCCCACCCCCACGGTGGCGCGCAAGGCGACGTTCACCCTCTCGTTCGCCGCGCTGCTCAACGAGGACCGCACCAAGTCGCTCGCGGCCACGATCAAGCTCGATGGCAAGCCCGTGCGCGTCGTTCCGGGGGTCCGCGACGGGACGCCGGTGTTCCGCATCGTCTTCGGACCGTTCGACACGCGCGACGAGGCCGAGAAGGCGGGCAAGCGCAGCGGGCTCCCCTACTGGGTGTACGAGGGCGCGCCGTGATGTCTGCGCCGGCGATGCGGCCGGCGACGCAGCCCGCGTGGGAGGACGAGGGACGGCGGGTCACGGAACGATTGCACGACGTGGCGGCGGTGGTCGTGATGGGGCGCGACCCCTCGCGGGCAGCCCGCGTCGCCGTCGGCATCGCGCTCGCCGAGTGCGCGCGCCGGCAGGTGGTGCTCGCCGACCTCGTCGGCGACCTCGAGCCGCTCTACGCGCTCGCCGGCGGTGAAGACGCGGTCGGGCTCACCGACTGTTTCCACGAGGGGCTGCCGTTGAACGACATCGCGCGTCGCGCGCTGTCGGGTGACGCGATCTTCGTGCTCCCGGCGGGCTCGCCGCCGGTGGCGACGCGGGCGGTGCTCGCCCACGATCGATGGCCGAAGCTCGTACGCGGCTTCACCGAGGCCGGCGCGCTGCTCGTCCTCGTCGCGCCGCTCGGCGCGCCGGGAGTGGAGGTGCTGGTGGGCGCGGCGCAGGGCGTGGTGGTCGTCGATACGCCCCCGGCCGCGGTGCGCGCGTTCACGGTGCTCGCGACGGTGGACGCGCCGGAACCGCCCGCGGTGCCGACCACCGCCCGCGGCGCACGCGGTGGTCGGCGGACGTGGATGGGCGTCGCGGCGCTGTTCGCTATCGCACTCGCGGGTGCCGGCGGCTGGTACGCGTGGTCGCGGCGCGGCGCGCGACCGCCGGAGCGTCCCGCGTTGACGGTGCCCCGAGCACCGCCGCGTGCGGCGGTCGCCCCGCCGGTCGCCGCGGACACCATACGTCTCGGCGATCCTGTCAATACCTCCGACTCGGCAAGTGCCGCACCTTTCGCCGTCGAAGTCGTAGCGGCGAACACGGTCAGTGGTGCAAATTCTGTGATTCGGGATGGCGTCGCCGCGGGGACGCTTCCCGCCCCCACCGTCTCGCCGGTCGTGCTGGGTGGCTCGACGGTGTGGTACAAGGCGATCGTCGGTGCGTGGCACGGACGGTCGGGCGCCGATTCGTTGCTGGCGGCGCTGCGCGCGCGCGGCACGTTGCGCAGCGGAGCGGGCGTGGTGGTGCGGGTGCCGTTCGCGCTGTTGCTCGCGGACGGTGTGTCGCGGGATTCGGCCGACGCGCTCGTGCGGGGATGGGTCGGTCGCGGAGTGGGTGCATACGGATTGCTGCAGGACGATGGACGCGTGCGCGTGTTCGCGGGCGCGTTCGAGACACCGTCCCAGGCGGCGCCGCTCGCCGCGTCGGTTCGCGACGCGGGCACGGCGCCGGTGATGGCCATCAGAACGGGGAGATCGTACTAAGTGCAGTTGACGAAACTCGAGTTGCACGGCTTCAAGTCGTTCGCGGATCCCACGGAGATGCTCTTCGACTCGGGCGTGACGGCGATCGTCGGCCCGAACGGCTGCGGGAAATCGAACGTGTCGGATGCCGTGCGCTGGGTGCTCGGCGAGCAGCGCGCGCGCGTGATGCGCGGCGCGAAGATGGAAGAGGTGATCTTCCAGGGCTCGTCGGCGCGCCGCGCCGTGGGGCTCGCCGAGGTGTCGCTGCACTTCTCGAACGACGATGGCGGGCTCCCCGTGCCGTTCAAGGAGGTCGTGCTCACGCGGCGCCTCACGCGCGCCGGGGACAGCGAGTACTTCCTGAACCGCGCGCCCTGCCGTCTGCGCGACATCCACGACCTCGTGCGCGGCACGGGGCTCGGCGCCGACAGCGGCGTCGTCATCGAGAGCAAGATGATCGACGCCCTGCTCTCCGACCGCCCCGACGACCGGCGCGAGTTGTTCGAGGAAGCGGCCGGCGTGGGGCTGTACCGCGACCGGCGGCGCGCGACCGAGCGCAGCCTCGAGCAGACATCGGCCGACCTCGCGCGTCTCGACGACCTCATCAACGAGGTCACGAGCCAGGTGCGCAGCCTGTCGCGACAGCGCAAGCGCGCCGAGCGCCACGCCGAGATCACCACGCGTCGCTTCGCCGTCGACCTCACGCTGGCGTCGCGCGAGATGGCGGCGTGGCACGAGGAACTGGGCGAACTCGACGGCCGCCTCGGCGCGCTCCGTGCCGACGCCCCCGCCGCGCAGGTGCGCGTCGGCGAGGCGGAACAGCTGCGCGACGCGGCGCACGCGGCCCGCGCCGCCGCCGACACCGCGCGCAGCGCGCGCGCCCTCGCCGCCGCGGAGGCGCGCGAGGCCGCGCTCACGCTGCAGGGCGAGATCGCCGTCGCCGAGGAGCGGCATCGCAACGCGCTCGACCGGCGCCAGCGCGCCGAGGCCGAGCGCAGCGAAGGAGCCGCTCTCGGCGAGCGCGTCGTCGCCGAGTGGGACGCGGCGCGGGTCGACGAGGAACAGACCACCGTCGCGCTGCGCGAGGCCGCCGAGGCGCTCCAGCGGCACGTCGGCGCCGAGGAGGACGCGCGGGGCGGCGTGGCCGCGGCGCGCGAGGCGCTCGAACGCGCCGACCGCCACGTGCGCGAGCTCCGCGATGCGATGCGCCGCATCGAGCTCGAGCGCGAAGGCGCCGAGCGTGAACTCGCGGCCGTCGCGCAGCAGAGCGATTCGCTCGCCGCCGAACACGAGCAGCTCGCCGCGCAGCAGCGGCTCGCCGAGCGCGAGCTCGCGGCCGCCGACGAGGCGCTCGCCCTCGCGAAGGGCGCCGCCGCCGAGGCCGACGCCGCCGCGCACGACGCGCGCGAGACGGCCAAGGAGTGGCGCGACAACGATGCCATCGCGCGCGCCGACGTGCGGCGCATCGACGAGGAGCACGCCGCCGTGCAGGGCAAGCTCTCGGCGCTCGAGGGACTCGAGCGCGAGCGCGTGGGGCTCGCCCCCGCCGCGGCGCGGCTGCTCCGCGACCGGGACCAGTTCGGCGAGGGCGCGGTGCTCGGCCCGCTGTCCGACTTCATCGGCGCCGACGCGGCGACGGCACTGCTCGTCGAGCGCTTCCTCGGCCCCACGGTGCACGCCGTGGTCGTGCGCGACCGCGCCACGGCCGACGCGGTGCGGCATTGGCACGCGACGGCCAACCCCGGCGCGCTCCTCCTCCTCCCGCTCGACGCGCTGCAGGACCTCCAGGACGGCGCCGAGGCGGGCGAGCTGGCGTCGCAGGTGCAGACGGAAGGACCCGTGCGCTCGTGGGTGCGGTCGCTCCTCGGGCACGTCCGGTCGATCGACGACGGGAGCGCGTTCATCGACGCACGCGGCGCGGTGTGGCTCCCCGGCACGCAGTCGGGCGCGGGGCCGCTGCGCCGCCGGGCCGAGCTGTTCGAGCTGCGCAGCGCCGTCGCCGCGAGCGAAGCGACGCGGGCGCAGGCCGCCGCGACGCTGCAGGTCGTGCACGAGAACTTCGTGAAGGCGGAGGCGGCCGCCGCCGCCGCGTCCGACGCGGCCACCGCCGCCCATCAGCGGGTGCAGCAGTCGGCCGCCGTGCGCGCCGACCGCGAGCGCACGCACCAGCGCGCCACGCGCGAGCTCGCCGACGCCGTCGCGCTGAGCGAACGGCTGAGCGGGCGCCGCGCCGAGCTCGGCGCGAAGATCACCGAGTGCATCACCGCCATCGAGCGCGAGAGCGCCGCGCTCACGGCGGCCGAGCAGGCAGTGAGCGGCACGCGCGAGGCGCTCGCCGACGCCGACCGCCGGCAGGACGCCGCGCGCGAGGCGCGGGCCGCCGCGCAGGTCGCGCACGCCCAGGCGCAGGCCCGCCGCGAGGTGGCCGCCGAACGCCGCGTGCGCCTCGAGCGGGAGCGCGACAGCGCCACGGCCCGTCTCGAGACGCTGCAGCGCGAGCTGTTCGCGCTCGCCGAGGACGACGCCGTGCTCGAGCGCCAGATGCTCGGCTGGCGCGACGAGCTCGCGGGCCGCCAGCAGACGCTGCAGGGCGCCGAGTCGGCGCTCGCCGAGAGCGAAGCCGCCGTGCGCGCCGCCGACGCCGCGCTCACCGGCGCCGACCATGCGCTCGACGCCATCCGACGCGAGGCGGTGGCGGCGGCCGACGCGTTGCACCACGCGGAACTGCGCCACACCGAGCTCTCGGGCAAGCGCGGCGCCATCAAGGAGCGCCTCGAGACCGAGTGGCGGCGCCCGCTCGACGATCTGCTGGCGAACTACGTGCCGGTGGAACTCGACGACGACGCGCTCGCCGCCGAGGCCGAGCAGCTGCGCTCGCAGCTCGAGGCGCTCGGTCCCGTGAACCCGCTCGCGATCGAGGAACACGAGGAGGAGGTCAAGCGGCTCGACTTCCTGCAGGGACAGCGGAACGACCTCGCGCAGGCGCAGCAGTCGCTGCAGCAGGCGATCCGCGAGATCGACGTGACGGCCCGCGAGATGTTCCTGAAGACCTTCGAGGAGGTGCGGAACCACTTCCGCCACATCTTCCTCACGCTGTTCGGCGGCGGCGAGTGCGACCTGCGTCTCGAGAACCCCGAAGCGCCGCTCGACTGCGACATCGAGATCCACGCCTCGCCGCGCGGCAAGAAGACGCAGCGCATCCACCTGCTGTCGAGCGGCGAGCGCGCCCTCGTCGCGCTCTCGCTGCTGTTCGGCATCTTCCTCACCAAGCCGAGCCCGTTCTGCCTGCTCGACGAAGTCGACGCGCCGCTCGACGACCAGAACATCGGACGCTTCGTGCGCATGCTGAACCAGTTCAAGGCGAACACGCAGTTCATCGTCATCACGCACAACCCGCGCACGACCACCGAGGCCGCCGACGCGGTGTACGGCGTGACGATGCAGGAGCCGGGCGTGAGCTCGCTGGTGAGCGTGCGGATGCGCGGCCCCGCCGTCGACGCCACCGCGGCGCCGGCGGCCGCCGTGTGACGCGCCGCGTCGCGGCGGTCGCGTTCGCCCTCCTCGCGGCGCTCCCCGCGGCCGCGCGCGCGCAGACGTCGGGCTTCGTGAACGTGAGCGGCCCCGACGGGAATCCGCTCGTCGACGGCGTCGCCGCGTTCAACGTCACCACGTCGGGGTTCCAGGCGGCCGAACTGCCGCTGAAGCTCACGCTCCAGATCGCGACGCGCGCCGACTTCGGCGGCGCCCTGCTCGCCGACACCACGGTCACGGGCTCCTCCGCCACGATCGTCGTGCCGCGCCTCCTCCCCGAGCACATCACCATCTGGTGGCGCGTGCGCGCCCAGACGGCGCTCGGCGCGCTCGTGCTCAGTGAATCCACGGGCCCGCGCACGACGTCGAACTGGCTGACCCTCCTCTCGCCGAACGGGGTCCTCAGCACCACCGTCGACACGCGGCAACCGACCTTCACCTGGTCGAGCGCCCGCGTGCAGCCCCCGGTGCAACCGTGGCGGTACCACCTCGAGGTCTTCCGTACGGCGACCCAGGCGTCCGTGATCTCCCAGGTGACGCCGCTCACCCAGGCCACGGCCACCCTGGTGCTCGACGCGAACACCTCGTATCGCTGGCAGGTGACGGCCACGCTCCCCACGGGTGACAGCATCACGGTCAAGAGCCAGTCGACGTTCGTGATCTCCGACCCGAACTCGCCGATCTCGACGACGCTCTTCCAGAACTTCCCGAACCCGTTCCCCAATGCGCGGACGCAGGTCACGTGCATCTGGTTCGACCTGCGGGCGGTGAGCGAGGTCTCGCTCGACATCTACGACATCCGCGGCAACCACGTGAAGCACATCCTCCCGGGGAACGGACTGGTGTCGTCGCTCGCGGCGGCCCGCTACGGCCGGGCGGAGGTCGGAAGCGACACCGGCTGCGACCCCCGGCTCACCTGGGACGGCCGCGCCGACGACGGACGGTTCGTGCCCCCGGGGATCTACGTCATCCGCTTCCACGGCGACGGCAAGACGATCCAGCGACTGGCGGTGTGGAAGGGCCACTGAGCGGAACATCCGGAGCCCCTGAACCGCTATATTTCAGGTTTCCGTTCCCTCTGCACAGGACCGTTCCACATGTTGGTAGTGATGTCGCACACGGCGACGCAGGACGACGTCAACGGCGTGTGCGCCGCCATCAAGGCGATGGGATACACCCCGGCCCCGATGCCCGGCGCGCAGCGCACGGCCGTCGGCCTGGTCGGCAATGACGGCCGCGTCGACGACTCGCTGATCGCCGAGCTCCCGGGCGTCGCGAAGATCATCCACGTCTCGAATCCGTACAAGCAGGTCTCCCGCGAGTGGCGCCCTGAGAGCACGATCGTGACGATCGCGCCGGGCGTCTCCTTCGGCGGCAACGACGTGCCGGTGGTCGCCGGCCCGTGCTCCGTGGAGTCGGAGGAGCAGATCCTCGAGTCGGCGCGCGCCGTGAAGGCGGCCGGCGGCGTCGCGCTCCGCGGCGGCGCGTTCAAGCCCCGCAGCTCGCCCTACTCGTTTCAGGGTCTCGGCAAGCAGGGACTCGAACTCCTCGCGCTCGCCAAGCGCGAGACGGGGCTGGCCATCGTCACCGAGGCGATGGACGACGAGGGGGCGAACCTCGTCGCCGAGGTCGCCGACTGCATCCAGATCGGCGCCCGCAACATGCAGAACTACTCGCTCCTCAAGACGGTCGGGCGCCTCGGCAAGCCGGTGCTCCTCAAGCGCGGCATGGCCGCGACGATCCAGGACCTGCTCCTGAGCGCCGAGTACGTGCTGAGCGAGGGGAACCCGAACGTCATCCTCTGTGAGCGCGGGCTGCGCAGCTTCGACACCACGTCGCGCAACCTGTTCGACCTCACCGCCGTCCCCGTCGTGCACCAGCTCTCGCACCTCCCCATCGTCGCCGACCCGAGCCACGGCACGGGACGGCGCGACAAGGTCATCCCGATGGCGCGCGCCGCCGTGGCCTGCGGCGCCGACGGACTCCTCATCGAGATGCACCCGCATCCCGACCGCGCCCTCTCCGATGGCGCGCAGTCGCTCACCGTGGACCAGTTCGGCGACCTGATGCACCAGCTGCGACGGATCGCCAGCGCGGTCGATCGCGCCATCGCCGGCGCACCAGCCACCCGTCGCGCGTGACGATCGCGGCGCCGGCGGACGACTGGGGGCGCGCCGTGCGGCGCGCCCTCGTCGTCTGCGCCTGCGCCTGCGTCGCCGCCCCGACGGCGACGGCACAGCGCGACTCCACGGCACTGCTCGATCGCGCCGCGCGGCGCTACGGCGCCATGCGCACGCTCCGCGCCACGTTCGAGCAGACGCTCACCAACCCCGGCACGAGCGGCACCCGCACCGCCAAGGGGGAACTCTTCCAGCGCGGCGCGTGGCAGTTCGCCCTCCGCTACAGCGACCCCGCCGGCGACGCCATCGTCAGCGACGACTCGACGCTCTGGGTCTACCTCCCGAGCACCATGCCGGGCCAGGTGCTCAAGCTGCCGCGCGCGGCGGGAGCGGGGTTCGACTTCCTCTCGCACCTCCTCTCGGCGCCGCGGGCGCACTACACGGTGCACGCCGCGGCCGGCGCGCCAGTCCCCGGGCACGAGACCGCCGCCTTCGACCTCGTGCCGAAGGAGGCGAACGCCCCCTTCACGCGGGCCCGCGTGTGGATCGGCCGTGCCGACACCCTGCTCTGGCAGGTCGAGACGGTCGAGGTGGGCGGGATGGTGCGTCGCGTGCGCTTCATCGACATCCGGCCCGGCGCCGCGCTCCCGCGGACGCAACTCCGGTTCAGCATTCCGCCCGGGACGCGCGTGATTGATCAGGCGGCACTGCTCGGTGGACGGGCGGGGCCGCCACGCCCCTGAACGACCCTCACCACGGAGTCCTTCGCATGAGCATGTTCGCTGTCGCGCGCCGCGCCACCACCATCGCCGCCGCGCTCGGCGCGTTCGCCGCCGGGCTGGGCGCGCAGGAGAAGGTCGACGACGCCACGATCGAGCGCCTCAAGTCCGAGGAGATGGCCCGGTCGCAGGTGATGGACATCATGAGCTGGCTCACCGACGTGCACGGCCCGCGCCTCACCGGCTCGCCGATCACCAAGGCCGCCGGCGACTGGGCCGCGGCGACGATGAAGGGCTGGGGGCTGCAGAACGTCCATTTCGAGACGTGGGGACCGTTCGGCCGCGGCTGGACCAACGAGAAGTTCGCCTTCCGCGCCCTCACGCCGCACCCCTTCCCCATCGTCGCGGCGCCGCGCGCCTGGAGCGCCAGCACCAAGGGGAAGGTCACGGGCGAGGCGATGCTCGTGCGCGTCGACTCGTTCGCCGACCTCAAGAAGTTGGCCGGCTCGCTCAAGGGGAAGTTCCTCCTCGTCGACACGCTCGTCGAGGTGAAGCCGCACATGACGGCCGAAGGCTCGCGCCTCACCGACGAGCAACTCGCCGCGATGGCCGCCGCCAAGCCGCCCGAGCCCGGCGCCGGCCGTCAGGGAGGCCCGGGGCGCCCGGGCGGTCCGTTCCGCTTCCCGTTCAGCGTCACCCGTGACACGGCCGCCATGCGCTTCCTGCAGAACGAGGGGATCGCCGCGCTGTTGCTCCGCGCCCGCGGCGACGGCGGCATCGTCTTCACCGACAACGGCAACCCGCACGCGAGCAAGAACGACCCGCAGCTGCCGGTGGTGCACGTCGCCGCGGAGAGCTACGGCCGCATCTACCGCACGCTCGAGAAGAAGCTCCCCGTCACGCTCGAACTCGAGATGGCGAACACGTTCTACGACAACGACCCGAACTCGTTCAACGTGCTCGCCGAGATCCCCGGCACCGACCCGGCCCTCAAGGACGAGGTCGTGATGATCGGCGGCCACTTCGATTCGTGGCACGCCGGCACCGGCGCCACCGACAACGCCGCGGGCTCGGCCGTCATGATGGAGGCGATGCGCCTCCTCCAGTCGCTCGGCCTCAAGCCGCGCCGCACCATCCGCATCGGACTGTGGACAGGCGAGGAACAGGGGCTCCTCGGCTCGCGCGCGTACGTGCGCCGGCATTTCCAGGACTCGACCGGCGTGAAGCCCGAGCAGGCGAAGCTCGCCGCCTACTTCAACGTCGACAACGGCACGGGGAAGATCCGCGGCGTGTACGAGCAGGGGAACGCCGAGGTGGCACCGATCTTCGACGCGTGGATGGGACCGTTCAAGGAGGGCGGCATGAAGACGCTGACGATCTCGAACACCGGCGGCACCGACCATCTGTCGTACGACGCCGTCGGCATCCCGGGGTTCCAGTTCATCCAGGACCCGGTGGAATACGGCACCCGCACGCACCACTCGAACGCCGACGTCTACGAGCGCATCCAGGCCGACGACATGAAGTGGAATGCCGCGGTCGTCGCGTCGTTCGCGTGGCAGGCCGCCGAGCGCGACGCGAAGCTGCCGCGCAAGCCGGCCCCGCGCGTCGTGCCCTGAGCACGCGAGGGGAATGACGAAAGGGCCGGCGCGCGATGCGCCGGCCCTTTCGCTTGCCTGACACGGACTACTTGCGGGTGCCCGCGCCCGCATCCGCGTCGGCGGCGACGCGGTCGAACAGCACCCCTGGCGCCGGCACCCCCGCGACGAGCTTCACGGCCCGCGCGATGACGGGGTCGTGCCGCACGGCGCGCTGCTGCGCCCCCGGCACCCCGAACGCCTGCAACGCGATCTCCGCGCCGATCACGCGGTCGATCGCGTCGTGCGCGTCGGCGTAGACGGCGGCCGGCACGTCGAGTCCGTGCGCGTGCATGGCACGGCGCAATCCTTCGCGCATCTCCGGCGTCACGACGAACTCCGCGTCGAACACCAGCTTGCGCCGCGTGACCTCGGCGCCGTAGTCCTTGAGTGCGAGGCGGAACTGCGGCACCCGCGCGCCCACCGCGGCCACCCAGGCGCGCTCGGCCGGCGAGACGACGCTGTCCCCCGCCAGCAGGTCGGGCACGATGCCGCCGCCGCCCTTCACCACGCGGCCACGGTCGGTCTTGTAGCTCGGCCGCGTCGTGTCCGCCGAGGCGTCGGCCGTCTTCAGGTGCGCATGGTCGATGCTCCGCCCCACCGGCGTGTACCAGAGCGCGTTCGTGATCTTCAGCGCGCCACCGTCGGCGAGCTGGATGACCTGCTGCGCGCTCCCCTTGCCGTAGGTGGGCCGCCCCATCACCACCGCGCGGTCGTGATCCTGCAGCGCGCCGGCGACGATCTCAGCCGCGCTCGCCGTGTAGTTGTTCACGAGCACGACGAGCGGCAGCGAGGGCCAGCGCTGCGGCGCCTTGTCGTCGAACGTCTGCACCGCGGCGCTCACCCGGCCGCGCGTCGAGGCGATCCGCTGCCCCGCGTCGAGGAACAGGTCGGCCACGGCGACCCCCTGCGCGAGCAGCCCCCCGGGATTGCCGCGCAGGTCGATGACCATCGACGTCGCCCCCGCCCGCACGAGCGAATCCACCGTCGCCGCCGTCTCCTTCGCCGTCGAGTCGCTGAACGACGTGATGGCGAAGTAGCCGACCCCGCGCTCGAGCAGCATCGCGCGCGACACGCTGCTCACGTGGATGTCGCCGCGCTCCAGGTGCATCGGGATGTGGTTGCCGTTGCGGTCGATCGTGAGCGTGAGCGGGCTCCCCGGCGCGCCACGCAACGCGTTGCGCGCCTCCTCGATCGTCCAGCCGCGCATCGACTGCCCGTCCACCTCGACCAGCCGGTCGCCGGGGCGGATCCCCGCCCGATCGGCCGGCGAGCCCGTGCGCGACGACACGACGGCGATCCATCCCTCGCGCACGTCGATCGTCGTGCCGATCCCCGTGTACTGTCCCGTCGTCGCCTCCCGCAGCCGCTTCAACCGGTCGGGCGGCAGGTACGACGTGTTCGGGTCGCCCAGCTCGCGCACGAGGCCCAGCGCCGCGCGCCGGAACAGCTCGTCGCCGTCGAGCGTGTCGACCCAGTGGTCCTGCACCTGCCGCATCACGTCGCCGAGGAGCCGTTGCCCCTGCGCCGCCGTGAGGGTGGACCGGCTCGCCGGCGTCGCGAGGCCGCGGCGCACGAGCCATCCGCCGAGGAACATCACGGCGACGAAGAGCGCGAACACGATGGCGAAGGAGCGGCGCATCAGGCGGTCACCTCGAGCGCGGCGCGCACATCGGGGCAGGCCGCGAGCACGGCCGCCAGCACCCGCACGGCGACGTCGTCCGCGGCGCCGGCGCCGTCGATCGCCACCACCGGCCCGCACTCCGGATGCATCGCCTGCCACGCCGGGGTCGCGAACCGCTCGAACGCCTGCGCGACACGCTCGTGGAACGCGTCACCCGAACGCTCCATGCGGTCGGTGTCGCCGCGCTGCGCGGCGCGCTTCAACCCCTCCGCCGGCGGCACCGTGAGCAGGAGCGTCACGTCGGGCACGAGCCCGCCCGTGGCGACGCCGTTCGCCGCGCGCACGTCGGCGTCGGGCAACCCGCGCCCCGCCACCTGATACGCGTACGTCGAGAGGAAGAACCGGTCGAGCAGCACCACCGCCCCGCGCTCGAGGGCCGGCCGCACCTCTCGCTCGACGAGCTCGGCGCGCGACGCCATGAACAGCAGCGCCTCGGCCCGCGGCGCGATGTGCGACGCCGGATCGAGGAGCAGCCGCCGGATCTCGTCGCCGAGCGGCGTCCCTCCCGGCTCGCGGAACGTCGCGACGCGCACGCCGGCCACGGTGAGCCGCGCGGCGAGCCGCGCGAGTTGGGTGCTCTTCCCCGCTCCCTCGCCCCCCTCGAACACGACCAGCCGGCCGCTCGCCGTCATCAGCCCAGCGTGATGATGGGACTCGCCGACCCCTTCCGGATGCCGTCGAGGATCCACTGGTTCACCTGCACCATCACCTTGTCGAAGTTCTCGTTCGCCACGATGACGCGCTGGTACGTCGCGTTCGTCTGCACCTGCCCGAGCAGGCCGTCGAGCTCCGTCTCCATCTCCGGCGTCGGTTGCGCGCCCTGCTCGATCATGCGCTGCGCGCTCTGCCGCAGCTGCTCCATGCGCTCGAGCAGCGCCATCGCGCCTTTGTCGTCGCTCAGCGCGTCGTTGGCGCGCTTCACGGCCTGGTATTCGCTGCTCTGGCCGATCAATCGGCCAAGCTCCGTCGCCTTTTCGGACAGCATCGTGTTGCGTCTCCCGCGCCCCACTCAGGGGGCATCGTTCCGTTGCGCCACGAGGAATCGCTCGCGGCCGGTCAGGTCCATCCGGATCGCGACGCCGCGCCAGCGCGGATCGGCGTCCGCGCACGCGCGCGCCAGGCCGGCTCGCCGCGCGTCGATCTCGACGGCCAGCAATCCGCCAGGTTCGAGCAGGTCGGCCGCCCCGCGCACGATCGCGCGGATCGCCGCCATGCCATCGTCGTCGCTGAAGAGGGCAAGGTGGGGCTCCCAATCGCGTACGGCCGGAGGGAGATCGACCCCTTCAACGGGAGCAATATATGGGGGATTCGCGACGAGCGCTCGGAGCCGTTCACCGGCCAGCGGCGCCAGCAGATCCCCCTGCCGCCACTCGACGGCCGTGGTGAGCCCGCGCGCCGCCAGGGCGGCGTGATTCGCCCGCGCCACGTCGAGCGCGTCGGTCGACAGGTCGGTGCCGATCACCCGTTCGAACCGCCCCTCGGTCGCCAGCGCGAGCGCGATGGCCCCCGAGCCCGTGCACACGTCGGCCACGGTCCCGCCGGGCCTGTCCCCCGAGAGCACGATGTCGACGAGCAGCTCGGTCTCGGGCCGCGGGATGAGCACGCGCCGGTCGACGTCGAGGGTGAGCCCGCGAAACGCCGCCCGCCCGACGGCGTACTGCATCGGCATCCCCGTGCGGAACCGCTCCGCCGCCTCGCGCACGCGGCCGGCGACGGCGGCGTCGACCTCCAGCTCGGGGTGCGCGCTCGGCCAGAACCGCGGCTTGTCGAGGACCGCCGCGATCAGGTCGCGCGCGTCGGCGCGGGCGGGGAGTCCCGCCGTGCCGAGGTGGCGCGCGATGTCGTCGAGGAGGGAGCCGAGAGTCACGGTGACGTTGCGCACGAGAGGTGAGGCGCGCACGGCGTCATCCGCGCACCGCCGTTCACGGTCGACCCTGGACGGTCAACCGTGGACCGACGACCCGCAGTGGTGGTTCAAAACCCACCCTCCAACCGCTCTTCCATGTCGGCCAGCTTCAGCGCGTCGATCAGCCCGCCGAACTCCCCGTTCATCACGGCCGGCAGGTCGTGCGTCGTGTAGTTGATGCGGTGGTCGGTGACGCGGTTCTGCGGATAGTTGTACGTGCGGATCTTCGCCGAGCGGTCGCCCGTGCTCACCTGCGAGCGCCGGAGCCGCGAGCGTTCCGCCTCCTGCTCGGCGACCTTCATGTCGAGCAGGCGGGCGCGCAGCACTTCCATCGCCTTGAGCTTGTTCTGCAGCTGGCTCTTCTGGTCCTGCTGGCTCACGACGAGCCCGCTCGGGAGGTGCGTGATGCGCACGGCCGAGTCGGTGGTGTTCACGCTCTGGCCACCCGGGCCGCTCGAGCGGAACACGTCGATCCGCAGGTCCTTGTCCTCGATCTTGAGGTCGATCTCCTCGGCCTCGGGGAGCACGGCGACGGTGGCCGCCGAGGTGTGGATGCGCCCCGCCGCCTCGGTCGCGGGCACGCGCTGCACGCGGTGCACGCCGCTCTCGCCGCGCAGCTCGCCGAAGGCGCCCGGCCCCTGCACCTTGAACACCGCCTCCTTCACGCCGTCGAGCGTCCCCTCGGAATACGAGAGCAGTTCGATCTTCCAGCGCTTCTTCTCGATGTAGCGGGTGTAGGCGCGGTAGAGATCGGCGGCGAAGAGCGCGGCCTCGTCCCCGCCCGTTCCGGCGCGGATCTCGACGATGGCGTTGCGGTCGTCGAGCGGGTCGTGCGGCAGGAGGAGGGGCTTCAGCTCTCCTTCGATGCGCACGATCTCCGCCTCGAGCCGGGCGATCTCCGCCTGGGCCTCGGCCGCCATCTCGGCGTCGCCCCCCGCGGCGAGCTCACGGGCGTCGGCGAGCTCGGCGTCGCACTTGGCCAATCGTTCGGCCCGCTCGACGACCTGATCGAGGCGCTGGCGCTCGCGACCCAGAGACGCCAAGAGCTTCGCGTCCCGAAGGGTCTTCGGGTCGAGAAGCTCTCGGGCAACGGTCGCCGAGCGTTCGAGCGCTTCGGCGAGGAGACTGCGAAGGCTCAGTTGCTGGCCTTGGTGGCGTACTTCTGGCGGAAGCGCTCCACACGACCGGCCGTGTCGATGAGCTTCTGCTTGCCCGTGTAGAACGGGTGGCAGGCCGCGCAGATGTCGAGATGGATCTCGTGTTGCGTCGAGCGCGTCTGGAACGTGTTGCCGCACGCGCAGATGACCGTCGCGGTGGCGTACACGGGATGGATTTCGGCCTTCATGAGCTGACCCTCGGCTTGATTTCGTGGCGAGCCATTAAGTATAGCGGGGGCGGCCTCCGGCCTCAAGTGGCGGGCCGCCTTGCGCCCCCCTGCGGCGGGACCGAACGTGTACGCACCCCGGCGCCACGTGTCACGCGCCCCTCGCCCCTCACCACGACACGGGAGCCCCTTTGCGGCGTCGCTCGATGCGGTTCGTGTGCTCGCTCGTGCTCTGGCTGCCGCTCTGCGCCGCCGTGGCGCAGGCCCCCGCGCTCCCGCCCGCCCTCCCCATCGACTCCACGTACGCGCTGCGGCTGCGCGACGGCTCGACGCTGGTCGGCCGCCTCGTCGCCCAGAGCGCCGACACGCTCCAGCTCGTGACGTCGGCGGGGCGGATGGCGATGGCCCGCGCGTCGGTGCGTGAGGTCCGGCTCGTGCACGCGCGCGAACTGCACGACGGCGAGTACTGGCCCGAGGATCCGCACGGCACGCGCCTGTTCTTCGGCCCCACGGGGCGCACGCTCGCGCAGGGGGAGGGGTATTTCTCCGACCTCTACCTGTTCTTCGTCAACGCCGCCGTCGGCGTCACCGACCGCTTCATGATCGGGGCCGGGATGTCGGTCTTCCCGTCGGGCGACTTCTTCGGCAACAACGTCTACTACCTCACGCCGAAAGTGTCGCTCGTGCGCGGCGACGCCTTCAACGTGTCGGTGGGGGCGCTGGCGGGCTTCGCCGGCCACACCACCGGGAGCGCGGGGATGGTGTACGCCGCCGCGACGAACGGCGGGCCGGACGCGTCGTTCACCTATGGCGCCGGGTGGGCCTACGGTGGCGACCGGCTGAAGGGTGACGCCACGCTGCTGCTCGGAGGCACCAAGCGCGTCTCGCGCCACATCGCCCTGATGACGGAGGACTACGTGTTCACGGGCTCGGCGGGCGGCTACGTCCTCCCGATGTACGGCGTGCGATTCGTCGGCGACCGCATCACCACCGACCTCGGCCTCGTCAACTTCGCGGGGCGCGACGCGACGCCGATCTTCCCCGGCCTCCCCTGGGTGGGATTCGCGCTCCGGTTCTGAGCGGCGCCGTTTGACACTCGGCGCTGCGCCGTCGTAACTTCGCATCGATAGTCAAGGTCCTGCCCCGCCCCTCGGGGTCGCGGGCAGTCGGTTCGCGTCCCCCCCACGCCGGTCGGCAATGAACGTGCCCGATTTCCTCGCCACGGTCCCGCTGTTCAAATCGCTCGACGCCGCGGAGCTCTCCCGGTTCGGCGAGATGGTGCGGGAGAAGACGTATCCGAAGGGAAGCGTCATCCTGTTCGAGGACGACCCCGGCGACTCGTTGTTCGTGGTGCGCGACGGACGCGTGAAGGTCGTGCTGGTGGCCGAGGACGGGCGCGAGGTGATCCTCGGCATCCTCGGGGTCGGCGAGCACTTCGGGGAGCTCTCGCTCATCGACGACCAGCCGCGCTCGGCGCACGTGATCGCCATGGAGGACTCGACGTTGCTCGTGCTGCGCCGCGACGACTTCCGGCGCCGCGTCGAGGCGAGCCCGTCGGTGGCGTGGTCATTGCTCACCGAACTGTCGCGCCGGCTGCGGCGCGCCGACGAGAAGATCGGATCGCTCGTCCTGCTCGACGTGCCCGGCCGCATCGCCCGCATGCTGCTCGACGCGGCGGACGAGGGTGGCGCGCCGCTCATCGAGAAGCCGTTGACGCACCAGACGATCGCCCACGTGATCGGCGCGAGCCGCGAGACGGTGTCGCGGGCGATGCGCGAGTTCCAGGATCAGGGGTGGATCGCCATCGACCGGCGTCGCATCCGGATCACCGACCGGAGCGCCCTCGACCGGCGCTCGCAGCAGCGACTCTGACGGTGCGGCGTGACGCAGGTCACATCCCGGGGGTGACCATCCGCCTTTCCTCAGGCACCCTCGGGGACGTATCGTCAATGGTGACGAGGATGACGCCATGAGTCTTCGCGTGCAGTTCTGGGGCACGCGTGGATCGATCCCGAGTCCGGGCCCGCGCACCGTGCGATACGGCGGCAACACGCCGTGCATCGAGGTGCGCACCTCCTCGGGGTGGCTCGTGATCCTCGACGCCGGCACCGGCATCCGGGAGCTCGGTCGCTCGCTCATGGAGCGCGCGAACGGGGGGCCGGTGACGGGGGACATCTTCCTCACGCACGCGCATTGGGACCATATCCAGGGACTGCCGTTCTTCGCACCGATCTTCCAGCACGGGAACCATTTCACGATCTGGGGTTCGAAGTCGCTCGAGACGAACATCGACCGCGTGGTGCGCGACCAGATGTCGCCGGTGGTGTTCCCGGTGAGCTTCGAGGAACTCGCGGCGACGATCGACTTCCGGCACATCGCCGAGGGCGAACGGTGCGAGGGGAAGGGATACGAGGTGACGGCGTTCGAGGTCCGGCATCCGGGGGGTGCCCTCGGTTACCGGTTCCGCGAACCCGGCTCGACGCATTCGCTGGTGTATGTCTCGGACAACGAAGTGGGCAACGCCGAGCGGTATGGCGCGCCCGGCGATTGGCGGGAGCGGCTCGTCGCGTTCGCGCAGGGGGCCACGGTGCTCGTGCACGACACGACGTACACGACGGAGGAGTACGATCACCATCGCGGGTGGGGGCATTCGACCTTCCGTGATGGCGTGGAGTTGGCGCTCGAGGCCGGCGCGCAGATGCTCGTGCTGTTCCATCACGAGCCGCGCCGGACGGATGAGGATCTGGACCGGCGCGTGGTGGAGTGCCGCGCGCTGGTGCAGGAACGGGGTGGCACGCTCGACGTCGTGGCGGCGGCCGAAGGGCTGTCGTTCGTGGTCTAGCGGGCGATGGTCGAAGTGGGAATCACCGAACGGAACCCAGGAGGTTCGATGAAGTCGAAACTGTTTGCCGCCGTCGCCGCGCTCATGCTGGCCGGCCCCGTGCTCGTCGCGCAGTCCAAGCCGACCGTCGCGGTGATCCCGTACACCAACTCCGCCATCGGCAAGGCGCACGAGGAGCTCGATCCGCTCTCGAAGGGCATCGCCGACCTGATGACGGGCGAGCTCGCCGTCAACACGGGGATCCGGCTCGTCGACCGCGACCAGCTCAACGCCGCACTCAAGGAGCAGGACCTCGCGGCCGGTGGCCGCGTCGACGCCGCCACGGCGGCGAAGATCGGCAAGGTCCTCGGCGCCCGGCACATGATCGTCGGCACGTTCGTCACCGACCGGTCGGGCAACATGGTGCTGACGTCGCGCGTCATCAACACCGAGACGACCGAGATCGAGTTCACGACGAGCGACAAGGACAAGACCGACAACTTCATGGCGCTCGTGACGAAGGTCGCGCACAAGCTGAACGCCGGGATGAAGCTTCCCGAGATCCCGAAGCAGTTGGGCGAGGCGCGCGTGCAGAAGGCCGAGAAGATGCCGTACCAGGCGGTGCTGCTCTACTCGCGCGCCATCGCGGCCGAGGACGCGGGGAACAAGTCCGAGGCGATCGACCTCTACCGGCAGACGCTCGCCAAGTTCCCCGAGCATGACGGGTCGCAGAAGGCGATGGCGAGACTCGGAGCGAAGTAACTCTGGCGTCGCGCGCGCTTCGCGGTAACGTTACGGCCGTCGGCCCCTCGCGGGCCGGCGGTCGTCGCGTTTCCGCGCCCTTCTCCCCCCGCCCGTCGCTGCCCACGTGAAGCCACTCGTGATCGTCCCGATGGGACGCGCCCTGCCGGCGCTCGACGCGCTCGCGACGGCGCGCGCGGGCGACCGGTTCGAGGTGCGGCGCGAACCGCTCCTCCCCACCCCGGCGGCGCTCGACGCGGAGCGCCCCACGGTGGTGCTGCTCGACCGCACGCTGTTCCAGAGCGCGGGCGAGGACGCGGCGGCGGTCTCTCGGCTCGCCGAGCAGGCGGCCGTGGTCGCCGTGGGCGAGCCCGGCGCGACGGAGCCCGACGAGGCGCTGCCGGCCGAGGCGCTCTCGGGGTTCTTCGCCGCCGACCGCGCCGACGCGCCGGCCCGCGTCACGCTGCAGGGCGCGCTCCGTCACGCCGCGGCGCTCGTCGCCGCGCACCGCGCCTCGCGCCTCGAGGAGCGGAGCACGGCCGACCTGCAGGAGATGACGCGCATCGGCGTCGCGCTCTCGACCGAGCGCGACCTGATGACGCTGCTCGACACGATCCTCGTGCAGGCGCGCCGCCTCTCGAGCGCCGACGCGGGCTCCCTCTACCTGGTGCGCCACCAGGGGGGCGGCGCGCCGGACGTGCTGCAGTTCAAGCTCGCACAGAATTTCACGCTCCCGAACCTCCCCTTCCGGGAGACGGAGATGGCGCTCGACCACACCTCGCTCGCCGGCTACGCCGCCGCGACGAACGAGCCGCTCGTCATCCCCGACGTGTACCTGCTCCCCGAGGACGTCTCGTACAAGCAGAACCGTTCGTTCGACGAATCGGTGGGCTACCGCACGAAGTCGATGCTCGTCATCCCGATGCGGACACATCGTGACGAGGTGATCGGCGTGCTGCAGCTCATCAACCGCAAGCGCGATCCCGCCGCGCGGCTGACCTCGCCGGCGGTCGTCGACGCCGAGGTGCTCCCGTTCGACCAGCGCGCCGTGGACCTCGTCAACGCGCTCGCGTCGCAGGCCGCGGTGGCGATCGAGAACAGCCGCCTGTATGAGGACATCGAACGGCTGTTCGAGGGGTTCGTGATGGCGTCGGTCACGGCCATCGAGTCGCGCGACCCGACGACGAGCGGCCACTCGGCGCGCGTGGCGACCTTCACCTGCGGCCTCGCCGAGGCGATCGACCGCGGCGGCAGCGGGGGCGCGTACCGCGGGCTGCGGTTCAGCCGCGAGCAGATGCGCGAGATCCGCTACGCGTCGCTCCTCCACGACTTCGGCAAGGTGGGCGTGCGCGAGCAGGTGCTCGTGAAGCAGAAGAAGCTGTATCCGAGCGACCTCGCGATCATCAAGCACCGCTTCCAGTTCCTGCTCCAGCGCGCCGACCTGCAGTACGAACGCGAACGGGCCGAGTTCCTCTACGCGCACGGCACCGACCGGTACACCGAGGCGCTCGGCCAGCTCGACCAGGCGCGGCGCGGCGAGCGGGAGCAGTTGCAGCGCTTCCTCGACTCGATCGTGCGCGCGAACGAGCCGACGATCCTCCCCGAAGGGACGTTCGAGGAGCTCGAGGAGATCAACGCGCGCACCTTCGTCGACTTCGACGGCGTGGAGAAGCCGCTGCTCTCCGACGAGGAGCTGCGCTACCTGATGATCAACAAGGGGAACCTCGACTCACGCGAGCGGCGCGAGATCGAATCGCACGTCACCCACACGTTCCGCTTCCTCGAGCACATCCCGTGGACGAGCGAGCTGCGGGGGATCCCGACGATCGCCTACGGGCACCACGAGAAGCTCAACGGACAGGGCTACCCGCGGCAGGTCACGGCCGACGCGATCCCCGTGCAGACGCGCATGATGACGATCTCCGACATCTACGACGCGCTCACCGCCACCGACCGGCCGTACAAGCGCGCCGTGCCGGCCGAGCGGGCGATCGAGATCCTCGAGGACGAGGCGGCGCACGGCGCGATCGACAAGTCGCTGCTCGCGACCTTCGTCGAGGCGCGCGTGTTCGAGCTCGTGAAGCGGCAACCCACGCCCACGGCGGGGCTGCGGCTGAGCTGACGGCGCCGAGCGGCGGCTACCGCTTCCCCCACCCACCGCCTCCCGGCGTCTCGATCGCCACGACGTCGCCGGCCTGCAACTCGACGCGGCACTTCGCCGGCAGCGGCGAGCCGTTGAGCGAGTTGCGTCCGGCGAGCGCGTCGGCGCCTCCCATCGCGCCGCGGGGGGCGCGGGCGCGCCGCTCGGTGAGCAGCGTGACCGTGCACCGCTCGAGCACGTGATAGCGGCGCACGATGCCGTCGCCACCGCGGTTCGCGCCGGCGCCTCCCGACCCGCGCCGCACGGCGTACTCGTCGATGACGATGGGATAGCTGCGCTCGAGCGACTCGATGGGCGTGTTGCGCGTGTTGCTCATGCCGACGTGCACCGCGCTGGGGCCGGGCCCCTTCGCGCTCGCCCCCTGGCCGCCACCGAGCGTCTCGTAGAACGTCCACCCCTCGCCACCGAAGGTGATGTTGTTCATCGTCCCCTGCCCCTGCGCCGGCACGGGGACGCCGGCGTCGGCGAAGGCGGCGAAGAGCAGGTCGGTGACGCGCTGCGACGTCTCGACGTTCCCGGCGGCGACGGCCGACGGCCACTTCGCGTTGAGCACGCAATCGTCGGGCGTCACGATGCCGATCGGGCGCGCGATGCCGTCGTTCGTGGGGACGTCGTCGTCGAGCAGCGACCGCAGCACGAAGAGGCTCGCCGACCGGGTGACGGCGAGCGGCGCGTTCACGTTCCCCCGCACGCGCGGCGAACTCCCCGTGAAGTCGAGCGTGAGCGCGCCGTCGCAGACGGTGAGCGCCACGCGCAGCGGCACGGGCGTGTCGCTCGCGCCGTCCCCCTCGAGCATGTCCTCGGCGGCGCCGGCCACGTCGCCGATCTCGCGCAACCGGGCGCGGGCGCGGCGCTCGGCGTAGTCGAGGAGCGCGCTCGTCGCGGCGTCGAGCCGCGCGGCGCCTTCGCGCTCGAGCAGGGCGCGCCAGCCGGCGGCGCCCGCCGCGCACGCGCCGCGCTGCGCGGCCAGGTCACCGCGCCGCTCGGCTCCCGTACGAACGTTCGATAGAATGATCTCGAGCACGTCGTGGTTCGTCTCGGCGCCGCGCGCGAGGCGGACCGGCGGGAGGATCAACCCCTCCTGCACGAGCTCGGTCGCGCCCTGCGGCATCGACCCGGGACTCATCCCGCCGACGTCGGCGTGGTGCGCACGCACCGACGCGTAGCCGACGACGTCGCCGCCGTGGCCGATCGCCTCGACCATCGTGAGGTCGGGAAGATGCGACCCGCCATGGTTCGGGTCGTTCAGGATGAACAGGTCGCCCGGCTCCGGGTCGCGGGCACGCACGGCGCGCACCGACTCGGGCATCGCGCCGAGGTGCACGGGGATGTGCGCGGCCTGCGCGACCATCCGTCCCTTGGCGTCGAACAGCGCGGACGAGGCGTCGCGCCGCTCGCGGATGTTTGGCGAGAGCGCGCCGCGCTCGAGCACGGTCCCCATCTCCTCGGCGATCATGGCGACGGCGTGCCCCATCACGGCGAGGTCGAGCGGGTCGAACGGCACGTCGGTCATGCGCGCTCCAGGAGCCAGCCGCCGATGGGGAGCGCGCGGGCGCTCCAGCCGGCGGCGACGACCATCGTGGCGTCGGCGAGGGTGACGACGCGCGGGCCGGTGAAGGTCGATTCGGCGGGCAACGGCGCGCTGAAGTCGACGCGCACCGGCTCGCCCATCGCGGCGACGCGCAGCGCGACGACCTCGACGGGCCGCTCGAGCGTGAAGCCGTAGCGCGCGCGGTGCACGTGCGTGAAGCGCGCCGCGAGCTCGGCGCCGTCGTCCGACGGCGCGCAGGGGACGTCGAGCTCATGCCCCTGCCCCGCGTAGCGCACCCGCGCGTGCCACGTGTGCCGCACCGCGGCGCGCGATCCCACGGCGCGATCGGCCAGCGCCGGAAGCGCGTGGGCGAACCACGCGGCGTCGATCTCCGCAGCTGGACGCATGACGCTCACCGCGGCATCGCGCCGCTCGGGGGCGATGGCGAGGCCGAGCGCGCTGAGCACGCCGGCGTGCGGCGGCACGAGGATCGTACGCATCCCGAGGAGGCCGGCGAGGGCGCAGGCGTGCAGCGGGCCGCCGCCGCCGAAGGCGACGAGGGCGCAGCTGCGGGGATCGATGCCGCGCTCGACGCTCACGCGCCGCAGGGCGCGCGCCATCTCGGCGTCGGCGATGAGCACGATCGCTTCGGCCGTGCGCTCCTGCGAAGCGCCGAGCGTGTCGGCCAGCGCGGCGACGGCGCGCCGCGCCCCCTCGACGTCGAGCTGCACGCCGCCGGAGAGGCGCGTCGCGTCGAGGTTGCCGAGCACGATGTGCGCGTCGGTGACCGTCGGTTGCGTGCCGCCGCGGCCGAACGCGACCGGGCCGGGCACGGCGCCGGCGCTGCGCGGCCCCACGCGGAGCGCGCCACCGTCGTCGACCCACGCGATGCTGCCACCGCCGGCGCTGACCGTCTCGACGAGCACGCGCGGGAGCGCGATCGGCACGCCGGCGACGGCACCGCCCGGCTCGACGAGCGGTTCCCCGTCGAGGATGAGCCCGGCGTCGGCGCTCGTGCCGCCGATGTCGATCGTGAGCGCGCGGTCGAGCGAGGCGGCGCGCAGCACCGCCGCCGCTCCGACGACGCCGCCGGCCGGGCCCGAGAGGGCGAGTGACGCCGCCGACACGGCGGCTTCGGCCGCCGTCCGCATCCCGCCGCCGGAGGTCATCACTTCGGGCGCGGGATATCCTCCCCCGGCGAGCCGGCGCGAGAGGTGGTCGAGATAGGTCGCGACGCGTGGCCGGGCATATCCCTCGGCGACCGCCGTCGCCGTGCGCTCATATTCGCGGATCTCAGGGAGCACCGCTGCCCCGCAGACGACGTCGACGCCCGGCAGCCGGCGCGCGATCGCCTCGGCGAGCAGCCGCTCGTGCGCGTCGTCGTCGTAGGCGTGCAACAGCGACACGACGACGATCTCCGGCGCGATCTCCGCGATCTCGTCGGCCACGCGCTCCGCCTCGTGCGCCGTGAGCGCCAGTGTCACGCCACGCGGGTCGCGGCGCTCGTGCACCGCCACGACGCGCTCGGGCGGCACGAGCGGCGGCGGGTGGTCGGCCGAGAGGTCGTACAGCGACGCCCGGTCCTGCCGGCGCAGTTCGAGCAGGTCGCTCGCACCCGCCGTGGCACACAGCGCCACGCGGGCGCCGCGGCGCTCGAGCAGGAGGTTGGTGACGACGGTCGTCCCGTGCGCCACGCGTGCCACGGAACGGCCGCTAGCGCCCAGCGCGGCCAGCGACGCCGCCACCCCGACGCTCTGGTCGGAGGGGGTGGAGAGCACCTTCCGCGCTTCGACGCGGCCGTCGGCGCCGACCGAGGCGAGGTCGGTGAACGTGCCGCCGACGTCGATCCCGACGCTCGCGCTCATCGGGCGTCCCTCGGGTACGTGGTCGCCTGAAGCACGGCCCACGTGAGCCCGAGGTGCGCCGGCACGAGCAGCGCGAGCACCGCGCCGTTGTGTTCGAGGTAGAATGGAGCGAAGCTCACCGTGCAGCCGACCACCGCCGCACCGGCCGTGAAGCCGACGAGCCCGCGCGCCGCCTTCACGACGAGCCGCGGCGCGCCCTTCGCCAGCGCGAGCGGGATGAGCAGCGCGAGCGCGATGGAGGCCGGCGTGGCGAGCAGCACGCTCAGGTTGTGCCCCATGTACACGTGGCGCGTGAAGAGCCCCGCCAGCGCGACGAGCGTGCCGGCGATCCCGACGACGAGATGCCAGAGCCCTCCCACCGCGCCCAGCGTCCACCGCGCGCCGTCGCTCGTGTAGGCGCGCGCGCCGAGCGCGACCGCCAGCAGCGCGACGCCGACTCCCAGCGCGAGGCAGAGCACGATGTAGTTCGGTGGCGTCGGCGCGTCGGCGTAGCGCGGATCCTCGACGAGCGTCTGTTCCGCCTTCATGAGCGGGCGCACGGAGCCGTCGGCGCGGGTGACCTTCGCCTCCCGCACCCATTCGCGCAGCCGCATCGGCACGAACATCTCGTCCCACGCCGAGAGCGTCGAGTCGGCCCGCGTGCCGAGCGCCAGATCCATCGCGACGTTGATCGCCGGGAAGGCGCGCGCGAGCCGCATCGTCTCGCCGCGGTAGGTGACACCGTGCGCCCGGCCCGCGAGCGCGCGCTGGAACGCGCCGCCGGTCACGCGGTCGATGAGGTCGCGCACGCGGGTGGCGCAGTTGTCGCGGTAGTAGTCGTAGCGGTACCACTTATTCTCCTCGCGCGCGTTCCACTGCACGTAGCGCACGAGCGAGTCCTTCTCGGCGGGGGTCAGGTCGAGCTCCTGCTCCCACACGGAGCGCCCCTCGGCGCGGTAGGCCGTCACGAGGGGGACCGTGGGATAACTCTGCATCCAGTAGCGCGTCTCGCCAGTGAGGAAGCGCACGATGAAGTGCGGTTGGTCGAAATCGAACATCCCCCAGTTGTAGGCGCTGTCGAGCCCGGTGCGGAGGTTGCGGATGCGCACCGACTGGTGTCCGAAGCGATTGAACAGTTCCTCGCCCGGCCCCATCGTGAGCACGGAGATCATGAAGGTGTCGACGGGTGTCGACGTCGTCGCGCCCGTCGCGGCCGACGCGGCCGACGCGGCCGACGCGGCACGCGGCGCAGGCTGCGCCGTGGCGCCGGTCGAGGCGGCGACGGTCAGGGCGAGCGCCACGAGCGGTGCGCGCAGCAGGCGGCTCCTCACAGCCGGATCTCCTTGCCGTCCTCGGCCGCCTGGTAGATCCCC
Source organism: Gemmatimonadota bacterium (assembly GCA_016194585.1). Lineage (GTDB taxonomy): Bacteria > Gemmatimonadota > Gemmatimonadetes > Gemmatimonadales > Gemmatimonadaceae > Fen-1231. The sequence goes on along the minus strand of JACQBG010000032.1, from coordinate 18,943 downwards.
TCGAGCGCCCAGTACACCTTCGACTGGTCGTCGGGCGCCTCGTAGGCCGCCTCGTCGCGCAGCACGGCGACGAAGTGCGCCAGCTCGGCGCGGTACGACTGGATGAACGGCGTCTCGCGCTGCGACGCGCCGGTGGGCGAGACGTCGGTCGGATTGCCGTTGATGTCCTTGACGATTCGCAGTGGCGAGAGGCGTGCCGTGCCCTTCGTGCCCTGCACCTCGAACCACCAGCGGTCGTCGCCGCCGATGTAGTTCCAGCTCACGTCGATGGTCACGTTGAGTCCGCCGGCGAGTTCGGCGAAGACGAACAGCGAATCCTCCACCGTGTTGGCGCCGCGAGCACGGCTCATCGTCGCCGAGGCGCGCACGGCGTCGGGGAAGTCGGCGATCCAGGCGGCGAGGTCGAGCAGCGGGAGACCATGCTCGAGGAAGGCGCCCCCGCCCGCCTCGGCGCGCCGCTGGCGCCACGGGGCCATCGTCCCTTTGGCGCGATACGCGCCGGCGCGCACCGTGTGGAGTCTGCCCAGCTCGCCATTCTGGATGAACGTGTGCAGCAACTGCACGTCGCTGCGGAACCGGTGGTTGTTCGCCACAAACAGCTTGCAGTCGGCCTTGGTCGCCGCCGCGAGCAGGCGGTCGACGCCGCGCGAGGAGAGCGCGAGCGGCCGCTCGACGAGCACGTGCTTGCCGGCGCGGAGCGCGCTCAGCACGTGCGGCTCGTGCAGGTGGTTCGGCGTCGTCACGATCACGGCGTCGACGTCGTCGGACTCGAGCACGTACTCGATGTCGGTGTAGGTGTCGGGAACGCTGAACCGCTGCGCGAGCGCCCGCGCCTTCCCTTCGTCGTTGTCGCACAAGCCGACGACCTGCACGCCGCGCATCTTGCTGAGCACGGGGAGGTGCGCGGTCTGCGCGATGGCGCCGAGGCCGACGACGGCCACTCGGATCACAGGGCGCGCCGTGCCGCCCGCAGGACTTGGTCTCACGTCAGTTGACCGTGCCGATGGTGGTCCCTGGATAGTACGTGGCGAGGATCATGCGGGCCGTCTGCCCCGCGCGGGACCGGCCGATCGCGCCCCATTGGCACATGCCGATGCCGTGTCCATAACCGTTGCCGCGCACCACCAGCCGCGAGAGGCCGCCGTCGCGGCGGGTCTCGCTCTCGACCGTAAAATAGGTGCTGTTCAGTATCTCGCCACCATTGAGGCGGAGCACATAGCGGGTGTCGTTGCCGCGCAGCACGAACGTCCCCCGGTCGGTGGCGATGGCGAGCCGGGCCACGCGCCCGCTTGGCGTGCGCTGGTCGACGGCGACCGACCGGACGTGCCCCGGTCCCCCCGAGGGCACCGTCACGTAGTTCCGCAGGTTCGCGCGCACCGCGGCGTCGAGTTCGGCGCTCGTGAAGGTGCGGGTCCAGGCGAAACGCGGCGCGATGTCGCAGTAATACCGGTCGGAGGTACCCGGTATGCGGTCGCTCACCCGCCGCAGGTACGGCTCGGGCCCCGCGCGCCAGACCTCGTCGGGAGACGCCGTCTCGCCGCCGCAGGTGGAGTGGTACGGCGCGCTCACGATGCGCCCGCCGTACGTGATGACCTGTCCCGTGGTCGCGGCGACGGCGCGGTCGGAGAACGGGCGTTCCGCGTCGGCACCGCCGTACACCTGGTCGCTCACGCCGGAGAGCATGTCGTACGCCGCATTGCGCGACGCGCTCCCCTCCGCGGCGGCGAGGCGCACGAAGGTGTAGCTGCGCGCGGCGATGGCCTGCGCCTCGACGGCCGCCTGCTCGTTCGCCGCGCGCGGGCCGCCGATCTCGAGCGGCACGACGCCGCGCAGGTAGGCGTCCACGGGGAGCACGTTCACCACGACCAGGGTGCTGTCGGTGGAGGTCACGCGCAGCGCGCCGCGGTACCGGCGCTGGGCGAAGAGCACGAAGGAGTCGCCGTCAGGGCGCACGGTGAGGGGACCCTCGCTCCACGGCGTCGCGCCGCCGCGGGGCGCGGTGGCGCGCAGCAACCGGCCGCGCCGCTCGACCGACCACGAGTCGCCGGCCCTGGCGCGCACGAGCACGGCGTTGTGCGCGTCGTAGAGGCGCCAGCCGCCTGTGGCCTCGAGGATGGCGCCCTGGGCGGCCGTGGCGAGCGCCACGCGCACGTCGCGCGGCCCCTCGACGCGCACGCGGGGCGCCTCATCGCGCGGGATGTCGGTCGCCTCGACGCGCGACGCGGTGTCGCGCGTGGCCCCCGCGGCCCTCGTCGCCCCGGCGGGGGGCGCATCGACCCGGATGACCGGCGGCTCCTCGCGGATCCGCTTGGTGACGCATCCCACGAGCAGCGCGGCGACCAACAGCGTCGCGCCGCCGACCCCCTTCACCGGCCGAAGCTCGCGCCGGCCATCGGCAACTCGCGCGAGCGCTCGGTCCTGGGCGCGGCCGGCGCGGGGAGCACCTCGAGCACGCGCGCGTCGAAATCGTAGTCGTCCACCACGTCGGTGACCTCCACCTCGACGAACGCGCCCGCCGGCGCGGGGACGTCGAGCGTCGTGATGCCGTCGATGTCGTCGGCTTGCCACGGCAGGCGGGCGCGCCGTCCGTCTTCGACGAGCGCGCGCACGCGCTGCCCGATGCGCCGCTCGTACCGCTCCGCCGTGACGGCGCGCTGGAGCTCGGTGAGCCGCTCGAGGCGCTCCCGCTTCACGTCCTCGGGCACGTCGTCGACGAGCGTCGCGGCGCGCGTCCCCTCCTGCGGCGAGTAGGTGAACGCGCCCACCCGCTCGAACTGCATCTCCTCGAGGAATTCGAGCAAGCGTTCGAAATCGCCCGCCGACTCGCCGGGGAAGCCGACGATGCACGTCGTGCGGATCGCCAGCTCGGGCACCGCGTCGCGGAACCGCGCCACCTTCTCGCGGATCGTCTGCTCGCGCTCGGGGCGCCGCATCCGCTCGAGCACCGCGTCGGAGGCGTGCTGGATGGGCATGTCGAGATAGCGCACGATGCGCGGCTCGCGCGCGATGACCTCGAGCAGCCGCGGCGTGATGCCGGCGGAGTAGAGGTACATGTTCCGGATCCACGGGATGGACGTCTCCCGCACCAGCGCCTCGAGCAGCTCGGGGAGGCGCACGCCATCCTGCCGGTCGCGGCCGTAGTGGGCGAGGTCCTGCGCCACGAGGTTCAGCTCGCGGGCCCCCTGCAGCTCGAGCAGTTGCGCCTCGCGCACGATGTCGGCGATGGCGAACGAGCGGTGCCGGCCGCGCATGAGCGGGATGGCGCAGAAGGCGCAGCCGTGGTCGCACCCCTCGCTGATCTTGAGGTAGCGCACCGCCGGCGTGGCGCCGGCGTACAGGCGCACGCCCGGATGCTCGGTGACCGGATCGCCGATGAGACCGCGTTCGCGCAACCGCGGCACGAGCTGCTCCATCTCCGAGGCGCCGAGGAAGAGGTCGACCTCGGGGAGCGCTTCGGCGAGCTCGTCCTTGTGGCGCTCGACCATGCAGCCGACGGCGACCACCGCCTGCGCGGCCCCCTCCGACTTCATCCGCCCCGCCTGCACGATGGCGTCGATCGACTCGGCCTTGGCCGCGTCGATGAAGCCGCAGGTGTTCACGATGATCAACTCGGCGTCGGCGGCGTCGGCCACCTGCACGGCGCCGTGGTCGACGAGCTGGGCGAGGTAGCGCTCCGAGTCGACGGTGTTCTTGTCGCAGCCGAGCGTGATGAGGGCGACGCGCACTAGCGGTAGTTGCCGAACTGCAGTTCGACGCCGTAGTCGCCGCTCTTCACGAACTGGATCACCGCCTGCAGCTCGTCGCGGCTCGGCGCGGTGACGCGCACCTGCTCCGCCTGGATGCTCGCCTGCACCTTCTTGAACTTCTGCTCCTTGATGGCGGCGACGATCTTCTTGCTCGTCTCGGTGTCGAGCGTCTGCTTGAGCTTCGCCTCGCAGCGGAGGGTGTCGCCGCCGGCGGGGGTCGGGTCGCCGAACTCGACGTTCTTCAGGGAGACGTGACGCTTCACGAGCTTCCCCTGCACCATGTCGATCATGGCGCGCATGCGCATGTCGTTGTCGGCGTGCAGGGCGATGAGCCCCTCGGCGCGCTTGAACTCGAGCTCGACCTTCGCGCCCTTGAAGTCGTAGCGCTGCGCGATCTCCTTCTGCGCCTGGTTCACGGCGTTGTCGACTTCCTGCAGGTCGACCCCCGTGGTGATGTCGAACGATGCGTCCTTGGCCATGGCCGGAATCTAACCGAGCCGGGCTTCGAGGCGACCCTTCACGGCCGGCCATTCGTCGTCGACGATCGAGTACCAGGCGGTGTCGCGCATCGTCCCGTCGGCCATCCGCATGTGCTTCCGGTGGATCCCCTCGAACCGGCCGCCGATGCGCTCGATGGCGGCCCGCGACTGGGCGTTGAGCGCGTGCGTCTTGAGTTCGACGCGCGTCGCCCCCATCACCTCGAAGGCATGCGCCATCATGAGGAGCTTGGCCTCGGTGTTCACGGGGGTGCGGCGGTAGGCCGCGCCGAGCCAGGTCGCCCCGATCTCCACCCGGCCGTCGTGGGCGCCGATGTTCATGAACCGCGTGCTCCCGGCGACCTGGCCGTCGGCGAGCGAGACGGTCGCGAAGGGGATGGCGGTGCGGGCGGCCGCGCCCTCGAGCGCCACCTCGATCCAGCGCGTGAGCGACGCACGGTCGGCCGCCGGCGAGGGCATCCAGCGCCAGATGGCGAGTTCCGCCGCCAGCGGGAGCAGCGCGTCGAGGTGGCCGAGGGTGAGCGGCTCGAGGCGAACGAAACGCCCCGTCAGCGTGACCGGGGCGATGTGGTTGGGATCGATCGGGGCCGGCACTAGCCGAGGTAACTCTCGAGGGCGCGCGCGCGGCTCACGTGGCGCAGCCGCGACAGCGCCTTCTCCTTGATCTGCCGCACCCGCTCGCGCGTGATGTTCAGCACTTCGCCGATCTCCTCGAGCGTCATCGGCTCCGACTCGTCGAGCCCGAAGTAGAGGCGCAGGATCTTCGCCTCGCGCTCCTTGAGGCCGGCGAGCGCCTGGTGGATGCTCTCGGTGAGCGCCTTCTCGAAGGTCTGCTCGTCGGGGGTCGCGTTGGTCGTGTCGGGGAGGTAGTCGAGCAGCCGGTTGTCCTCCCCCGGCGACATCGGCGCGTCGAGCGAGAGGTGCGTCTGCGAGATCGACATCGTCTTCGCGACTTCCTCTTCCGTCAGCTCCATCCCCTCGGCGATCTCGGCGTGCGTCGCCTCGCGCCCCAGCTCCTGCAGCAGCGCGCTCGCGCGCTTGCCGATGCGGTGCAGCGTGCCCGCCCGGTTGAGCGGCACGCGCACGATGCGGCTCTGCTCGGCGAGCGCCTGCAGGATCGCCTGCCGGATCCACCACACGGCGTAGGAGATGAACTTGATCCCCTTCGTCTCGTCGAACTTGTGGGCGGCGCGGATCAGTCCGAGGTTCCCCTCGTTGATGAGGTCGCTCAGCGAGACGCCCTGGTTCTGGTACTTCTTCGCGACCGAGACGACGAAGCGCAGGTTCGAGCGGACGAGCGTGTCGAGGGCCTCCTGGTCGTTCTGCCGGATCCGCTTGGCGAGCTCGACCTCCTGGTCCCGCGTGATCAGCGGGTACACGCTGATGTCGCGCAGGTACTGGTCGAGCGACCCCTCTTCGTAGCCGTGGCGCTTGTGCGGCACACCAGCCATGGATCCTGCGCTCCTGCGTCCGTGAGGTCCTGCGGTCATGCGGGCTTTCGTGCGGGAATGTGGGGGTCGGCAGGGGGAAGCGGAAGGTCAGTGGATGCGTTCGCCGAGACGGCGCCAGCGGATGCGGCGCAGCCAGTCGAAGGCGACGGCGCTGTCGGGGTCGAAGCTGTAGTACACGAAGAGCGGGCTGCCGCGCACGAGCGTGTCGGCCACGAAGCCCCAGTAGCGACTGTCGAGCGAGTTGTCGCAATTGTCGCCCAGCACGAAGTAATCGTGCGCCGGCACCACGATCGGCCCCCAGTTGTTGCGCGAGGGATGATAGCTCGGCGCGGCCGCCGCGTATCGCACCAGAAAGTTGCGCTGCCAGCGGAATTCTTCCGCGATCGGGTCGCTCCCCGGCTCGGAGTGCGTCACGTACGGCTCGACCTGCGGCTGGCCGTTCCGCACGAGCACGCCGTCGTTCATCGCGAGCGTGTCGCCGGGGAGCCCGACGAGGCGCTTCACGAAGTTCTTCGTCGGATCCTCGGGCCATTGGAACACGAGGACGTCGCGGTACGCCGGTTTCCGGACGGCCGGCAGCCGCTGCCCCGTGATCGGCACCTCGGCGCCGTACACCAGCTTGTTCACGAGCAGGAAGTCGCCGACGAGCAGCGTCCCCTCCATGCTCCCGCTGGGGATCTTGAACGCCTCGACGAAGAACGCCCGCACGAACACGAAAAGCAGCAGGGCGAGCGACAGCGACTTCGTCCACTCGTACATGGCGCGCACGAACAGCGCCGCGGGATGGCGGCGGCGCCGTTCACGCTGCGGCGTGACGAGAGGGACTTCGGGCGTCGGGTCGGTCACCATATGGATTAAAGGTCGCCCACGGGGGCGCGTCAACCGGCGAAGCGCCGCCGTCAGGTCACGGTCCCCTGACGGCGGTGGCCGGGAATCTCAGTAGTTGTCGATCTGCGCGCGCTGCAGCGCGCCGGAATAGTCGACGTATCCCACCTTCGTCTCCGAGTAGAACTCGTAGACCTCCCACCCGCCCTCGCGGTGGCCGTTGCCCGTCGCCTTCACCCCGCCGAACGGGAGGTGCGCCTCGGCGCCGATCGTCGGGGCGTTGATGTACGTGATGCCGTTGTCGAGCTCCTGCAGCGCCTGGAACGCCACGTTCACGTTGCGCGTGTACACGCTCGACGAGAGCCCGTACTTCACGCCGTTGTTCACGCGGAACGCCTCCGCGGCGTCCTTCACCTTGATCACGCTCAGCACCGGCCCGAAGATCTCCTCCTGCTCGATTCGCATCCCGGCCTTCACGCCCGAGAAGATCGTCGGCTGGAAGAAGAAGCCGTGGTCGAGCGCCCCGCCCGTGGCGCGCTTCCCGCCGAGCCGGAGCGTCGCCCCTTCCTTCGTGCCGATCTCCACGTAGCGCTCCACCTTCGCCACCGACTCGGCGTGGATGAGCGGCCCCACGTCGGTCCCCTTCTTGCGCCCGTCGCCGAGCACGAGCGTCGCGGCGCGCTTCTCGAGCATGTCGAGGAACTCGTCGTGGATCCCCGCCTGCAGGATGAGGCGGCTCGTCGCCGTGCACCGCTGCCCCGTGGTGCCGAAGGCGCCCCAGAGCACCCCCTCGAGCGCGAGGTCGAGGTCGGCGTCGTCGAGCACCGTCTGCGCGTTCTTCCCCCCCATCTCGAGCGAGAGGCGCTTGTGCATGCGCCCGCACGTCTCGCCCACCTTGCTCCCGGTCTCCGTCGACCCGGTGAAGGAGATGAGCGGCACGTCGGGATGGTCGACGATCGCCTTGCCGGCCGCGCCGTCGCCGTGCACGAGCTGGATCACCTCGGGGGGGAGCCCCGCCTCGAGCAGCGCCTCGACGAGCACCGTGCCGGCGTGCGGCACGTCCTCGCCCGGCTTGAAGATGACGGCGTTCCCGCACACCAGCGCCGGGAACATCTTCCACGTCGGGATGGCGAGCGGGAAGTTGAACGGCGTGATCAGCCCGGCCACGCCGATCGGGCGGCGGAAGCTCATCGCCCACTTGTTGCGCAGTTCGCTCGGCACCGTGTGGCCGAAGAGGCGGCGTCCCTCCGTGGCCGCGTAGAACGCGGTGTCGATCCCCTCCTGCACGTCCCCCTTCGTCTCGGCGACGGGCTTCCCCATCTCGCGCGTCATGAGGTCGCCCAACTCGTCCTTGCGCGCCACGAGGATCTCGCCGACGCGCCGCAGCACGTCGCCGCGCGCCGGCGCCGGCGTGCGGCGCCAGAGGTCGAAACCACGCTTCGCGCTCTCGACCGCCGCCTGCACGTCGGCCGCGCCGGACTTCGGGAAACGGCCCACGATGTCGCGCGTGTCGGCCGGGTTGATATCGTCGAAGTGTTCGCCGCTCGCGGGGGCGACCCACTGGCCGCCGATGAAATTCTTGAAGGTCGTCATGGAATGGTGTGAGATCAGGAACAGGACCAGAGCGCCGGATGCGCCGCCGACGGCTTCGCATATCCGACCCTGGGCAACACGTCGAGGCCGGCGAGCACCAGCCCCCACAACACGAGCAACAGCGACAGGATGTGCCCCTTCGGCGCGCGATGGCGCCACGTCCACACCGCGCTCCATCCGCCGGCGACGACGAGCGTCGCCACCGCGCCGAGGAACCCGGCGAGCCCGAGGCCGCAGCGCGCGCTGTAGGGCCAGAACGCGAGCGCGACGCCGAGCGCCACCGAGAGCGTGAGCCGCAGGAACACGCCGAGCGTCGACGTCCCCGCCTGCGCGGCCTGCGCCTGCGCCTTCTACGGCGCGCTCTTCGCGTTCTTCGCCGGGAACATCGCCTCGTCGCTCACCGTCTCGAGGTGACGGTCGATCTTCTTCAGCTCCGCGTCCCAGTCGCGCTCGCTCATTCGTTCCCCCGCGCCAGGGCGTGGCGCTCGATCTTCTTGTAGAGATTCGACCGCGGCATCTCGAGCACGCGCGCCGTCTCGGCGACGTTCCAGTCGTGCTCGCGCAACTTCGCCTCGAGGAACACGCGCTCGGCGGCGAGCTTGAACTCCTCCCACGTGCGGCACGACTCGAGCCCGCCGAGCCCCCCCGCGGCCGTGGCGCGCGTGCCGACGAGCCGGTCGATGTCGGCGACCGTGATGCGCGGCCCTGCCGCGAGGATCGCCAGCCGCTCGATGGTGTTGCGCAGCTCGCGCACGTTCCCGGGCCAGTCGTGCTCGGTGAGCCGGTCGACGGCGAGCGCGTCGATGGTGCGGGGCGCCACGCCCTCCTGCTTCGCCGTCTGCCGAAGGAAATGCTCGACGAGCAGCGGGATGTCCTCGCGCCGCTCGCGCAACGGAGGCACGTGCACGGGGACGACGTTCAGCCGGTAGAAGAGATCCTCGCGGAAGCGCCCCGCCTCGATCTCGTCCTCGAGCCGCTTGTTCGTCGCCGCGACGACGCGCACGTCGACCTTGCGCGACTTCTGCCCGCCGATGCGCGTCACCTCACCGTCCTGCAGCACCCGCAACACCTTCGCCTGCGCGCTCGACGACATGTCGCCGATCTCGTCGAGGAAGAGCGTGCCGCCGTCGGCCTGCTCGAACTTCCCGGCCCGGTCGGCGATGGCGCCGGTGAACGACCCCTTCATGTGGCCGAACAGCTCGCTCTCGATGAGCTCGCTCGGGATCGCCGCGCAGTTCACCTCCACGAACGGCCCCTTCGCGCGCGGCGAGCCGCGATGCACGGCGCGCGCCACCAGCTCCTTGCCGGTGCCGTTCTCCCCCGTGATCAGCACCCGGGCGCTCGTCTCCGCGACCTTGTCGATCTTCTCGATGAGCGCGTGGATCTGCGGCGAGCGGCCGACCATCTCGTACCGGCTCTCGATCGTCGCCTTGAGCCGCTCGTTCTCCTCGGCGAGGTCGATGCGCCCCACCGCGTTGCGCAGCGTGACGAGGATGCGGTCAGTGTCGAGCGGCTTCTCGAGGATGTCGTACGCCCCGAGCTGCGTCGCCTCGACGGCGTTCTGGATGGTCGCGTGCCCGCTGATCATGACGACGATCGCCGACGCGTCGAACTCGCGCAGCTTCTTCAGCGTCTCGAGCCCGTCCATCCCCGCCATCTTCACGTCGAGGAACACGAGCTGCGGCCGGAACGCCGCATAGGTGGCGAGCCCTTCGGCGCCGCTCGACGCCGAGCGCACCTCGTACCCCTCGAACTCGAGCAGCTGCGCGAGCGCCGCGCGGACGCCCGGCTCGTCGTCGACGATGAGGATGCGCCGGCTCACGGCACCACCTTGTAGAGCGTCACCTTCCCCTTCGAGATGCGGACGTCGCCGAGCTCCCGCGGCACGTGCAGCGGGATCGCCGCCGGCGACACCGACGTGTCGCGCGCGCTCACGCCGATGCGTCCCACCAGCTTGGGGATCGCCGCCGCGGGGAGCTTCAGTTCGCCGATCAGGATCTCGTCCACCACGTACTGTGCGCGGCCGGGCTTGAGCACCTCGAGCCTGCCCCCGACCGTCAGCTCCTGCTTGCCTGACACCATCCCCGAGAGCGGGCCGAGCGTCTTCGGGCCACCGAGGTCGGCCACGCTCACCTGCGCCCGCAGGTAGAGCCGCTCGTCGCGCGCCATCGCCTTGGCGTCGGTGGCGGCGGGGCTGAAGCCGTGCAGCACGCTGTCGAGCACGAACGCCGCGAGGTCGCCGGCGGCGACGTTCACGTACACCGGACCGTTCCGCTGCGACAACTGCGCCACCGTCGTGCGCGCCTTCTCGGCGCCGGCCGCGGTGAGCGGCTCCCACTGGCTCACGGCCGTGGCCGCCGGCGGCGTCGAGGTGACGTAGCCGCGCACCTTCGGCCACCACGCGTCATGCGTGTACCAGCCGATGGCGCCGGCGATGGCGAGCACGAGCAGGCACCCCAGGCGACCGATGCAACCGAACATCAGGCCAGCACCTCCACGGACGGCGGTTCGCCCGCACGGTTGAGCGACCCGGAGCGGAAACCGCGCAGGTCGAGTTCCACGGTCCGGAATCCGGCGCCCGTCACCGCATCGTGCAACGCGCGGCGCCGATCGGCCGTCTGCCACTGTACGAGCTCGGCGGCGCCGAGTTCCACGCGCGCCGTCTCGCCGTAGAACCGCACGCGCAGGTCGCCGGCGATCCCAAGGGCGCGCAACGCCCGCTCGGCGGCCTCGACCCTGGCGAGTCGCAACGGCGTCACCGCCGTGCCGTACGGCAGCCGCGACGAGAGGCAGGGGGACGACGGCTGTGCCCACGTCGGGATGTCGCGCGCTCTCGAGAGGGCGCGGATGTCGTCCTTCGTGAAGCCCAGCTCGGCGAGCGGCGAGCGCACCGCATGCTCGACGGCGGCCTGCCGCCCCGGGCGATGGTCGGAGAGGTCATCGGCGTTGGTGCCGTCGACCACGCAGGCGAGTCCGCGCTCCCGCGCCACCGGCACGAGCCGCGACCAGAGCTCCGTCTTGCAGAAGTAGCAGCGGTTCACCGGATTGGCCGCGTAGCGCGGGTCGTCCATCTCATGCGTCTCGAGCTCGAGTACGGGCACGCCGAACCGGTCGGCCACCTCGCGCGCGCGGCTCCACTGCTCCATCGGGTAACTCGCGCTCTTGCCGATGACGGCGAGCACGCGGTCGCTCCCCAGCGCGTCGACGGCGACGCACGCGAGATACGCCGAGTCGACGCCGCCGCTGAAGCCCACGAGCGCCGAGCCGCGCTCGCGGAACCACGCGATGAGCGCCGACTCCTTCGCCCAGGCGTCGCCACCAGGAGCGGCGTGAGGGGTTACGTCTGCAACCATATAGAGAAAGCTAGCGAGCCGCCCTGCGCTCTGCCGCCACCCCGTGGCCCGCTCTCGAGGGGTAGATTTCGCCGTCGTAGCACCCATCCCGAGGACCAGCCACATGCTGCTCGCCGCGCGCCTGCTGCTCACCGTCGTCGCTGCCGCGTCGACGCTCGTCCCCCGCCCCGCCAACCTCGCCGCCCGCCGCTGGAATGCGACCGGTCACGAAGTGATCGCCGCCATCGCGTGGAATCACATGACCCCGACGGCGCGCGCGAAAGCGGTCGCGCTCCTTCGCAACGGCCCGCCGCAGGCGCACCTCGGCGACCTCGAGCCGTCGAGCGGCGCGCCGGATGCCCGCGCGCGCGAGCTGTTCGTGCTCGTGTCGACGTGGAGCGACCTCATCCGCGACCGGAACATCGCGCAGCACGCCTACGACCACGGCACCTGGCACTACTCCGACTCCTTCTGGAAGGAGAAGGACGGCAAGATCGAGCCCGTGCCGGAGATGAAGCCCGACCTCGAGAACGCCGTCGAGCGCATCGGCGTGATGGAGAGCACGCTCGCCGGGAGCGGTCCCGACTCGACGCGCGCCCTGGCGCTGGCGTGGATGGAGCATCTCGTGGGCGACATCCATCAGCCGCTGCACGCGAGCGCGCGCGTCACTCCCGAATCGCCCAAGGGCGACAAGGGCGGCAACGACTTCAAGCTCGCCGGGAACGTGAGCAACCTGCACTCGTACTGGGACCGCATCCTCGACCTCGTCGACCCGCCCACCGGCGACCGCGCGGCCGACGTCGATCGCTGGGCCGCGCAGATCGAACAGCGGCTGCCGATGAACGGCTTCAAGGCGTCCGAGCTCGGCGCGGGCGTCGACGTGTGGGCGAAGGAGAGTCTCGACCTGTCGGAGCACGTGCTGTACCCCGCGTCGCTCGCCGAGCGTTCGACGCCGAGTGACGAATACCGCAAGCTCGCCGATGTGGCGGCGGAGCGGCGCATCGCGCTGGCCGGCTACCGGCTCGCGACCGCGCTCAATCGCATCCTGCGCTGAGCGCGCGGTGAACGAGGGCGCGACGCTGCGCTGGATCACCGCGGGACTCGCCGCCGCCGCGCTGTACGTCTGCTGGCCGCTCGCGCCGGCGCTCGTGCTCGCGGCGTGGACCGCCGCGATCGCGCGGCCGCTGCTCGTGCGGTTCGAGCGGGGGCTCAACGGTCGCCGCCGCGCGGCCGCCGCGCTCGCCATGCTGCTGTTCCTCCTCGTCTCGCTGCCGCTGGGGCTCATCGTCGTCGGGGTCGTGTCGGGCGCGCAGGAACTCTGGCTGGTGGTCGCGCAGTCGCCCTCGGTGAAGAGCGCGCTCGAGACCATCGCCACCGAGAGCGCGGGGGCGCCGAGCGGGCAGCTGCCGACCAGCCTCTCCGCGGTGGTGTCGCTCGTGCAGAACTATGGGACGCAGGGGATGAGCCTGCTCTCCACCGTCGCCGGCGCCGCGACGAGCGGGTTGGTGGGGCTGCTCATCTACTTCGGCGGCGTGTTCGTGTTCCTGCTCGACGGCGCCGAGCTGTGGCGCTGGATCGAGCGGCAGGCGTTGCTCGCGCCGCAGCACCTGGCGCGCTTCGCGGCGGCCTTTCAGGAGACGGGGCGTGGCCTGCTGATCGGCGTCGGCCTCACCAGCGCGACGCAGGGGCTGGTCGCCACGATCATCTACCTCTCGCTCGACGTGCCGCGGTGGTGGGTGCTGGGCCCGATCACGGGGGTCGCCTCGATGATCCCGATGGTGGGGTCGGCGCTCGTGTGGGCGCCGATCGCCGTCGGGTTCTTTCTGCTGGGGCACTCGGTGAAGGCCGGCATCCTCGTCGTGCTCGGTCTCGCGGTGATCGGGTCCGTCGACAACGTGCTGAATCCGATCTACGCCCGGTGGGGCGCGCTCAAGCTGCCGATGCTGCTGCTGTTCGTGTCGATCTTCGGCGGGCTGGTCGCGTTCGGTCCCTGGGGTGCGATCCTCGGCCCGCTCATCGTGCGGTTGTTCACGGAGGCGCTGGAGTTGCGACGCGAGGGTGCCGGCGAGGCAGGGGGCAGCGCCACAGAGTAGCCTAACCAGAATTGTGCATTTTACGCACGAGTATGATGGCATTTTGGAACTTTGATGGTGGTTATTTGCATTCTGCGGTGGCTGAATTACATTTTTAGCACGTTTTCAGGAGCAACTGGAAACTGCTCATCGCCAGCCACCCCCCGTCCAATCACCGTGCCGACCCCATCCTTCAACGCCGTCGACACCCTCTGGGTGCTCATCGCGACCGGGCTCGTGCTGCTCATGACCCCCGCCCTCGCGCTGTTCTACGGCGGGCTCGTGCGCACCAAGAACATCCTCAACACCATGATGATGTCGGTCGGCGCGCTCGGCGTGGTCGGCATCGTGTGGGCGCTCGCCGGCTACAGCCTCGCCTTCGCGCCCGGCGGCGCGTGGCTCGGCGGACTCGACCACCTCGGACTGCGTGGCGTCGGACTCGATCTCCGGCGAGACACCACCATCCCGCAGCTGCTCTTCTTCGCGTATCAGGGGACGTTCGCGGTGATCACCGCGGCGCTGATCAGTGGTGCGATCGTCGAGCGGATGAAGTACACGGCGTACCTGCTGTTCATCGCGCTCTGGTCGCTCGTCGTGTACGCGCCGGTCGCGCACTGGGTGTGGGGCGGCGGGTGGCTTGGCACGCTCGGCGTGCTCGACTTCGCGGGGGGCACGGTGGTGCACATCACCGCCGGATCGGCGGCGGCCGTCGCCGCGGTGATGGTAGGTCGGCGTCGCTCGCACGGACGCCAGGCATTCCTTCCCCACAACGTGCCGATGATGCTCACCGGCGCGAGTCTCCTCTGGTTCGGATGGCTCGGCTTCAACGGCGGGAGCGCGCTCGCCGTGAACGGCATCGCCGTGCAGGCCGCGGTGAACACGATCCTCGCGCCGATGGCGACGCTCGCCACCTGGATGGCGATCGACGCGGCGCGCACCGGACGCACGACAGCGGTGGGCGCGGGCACGGCGATCGTCGTCGGTCTCGTGGCGATCACGCCGGCCTGCGGCTTCGTGAGTCCGGCGAGCGCGCTCGCCATCGGCGCGATCGCGGCGCTCCCCTGCTACTACGCGATCCTCAAGCGTGCCGGCACGCGGCTCGACGATTCGCTCGACGTGCTCGGCGCGCATGGCACCGGTGGCGTGACCGGCGCGCTGCTCACCGGCGTGTTCGCGCAGAAGGCGTGGGGCGGCACCGACGGTCTCATCGCCGGCCACGCCGAACAGGTATGGAAGCAGGCCGTCGCCGTCGGCGCGACCGTCGTGTGGACCGTGGCCGGCACCTGGCTCCTGCTCACGATCGTGAACGCGCTCGTCGGCACACGCGCCTCGGGCAAGGATGAGGCGAGCGGGCTCGACGTCTCGGAGCACGGCGAAGAGGGCTACACCGACGGCGAGGGGGCGATCCTCGTGCTCGCGTCGACGGTGGCGCCATCGAGCGTTGCGGCGCACGCAGCGGCGCCCCGACTCAGCGAGGAGGCGGCCTGATGAAGCTCATCGTCGCCGTCATCCGGCCGGAGTGCCTGAACGGTGTGCTCGAGTCGCTGTACCGCGCCGAGGTGCGCGGGCTCACCGTGAGCAAAGTGCAGGGGCACGGTGGCGAGGTGGAGCACGTCGAGAACTACCGCGGCACCACGGTGAAGGTCGACCTGCAGCAGAAAGTGCGGCTGGAGATCGGGGTGAGCGAGCCGTTCGTGCAGCGGACGATCGACGCGATCGTCGCCGGCGCGCGCACCGGCGACGTGGGCGACGGGAAGATCTTCGTGTTGCCGGTGGAGAAGGTGGTGCGGATCCGGACGGGGGAGGAGGATGTGGCGGCGGTGACGCCGGTGGGGGAAGCAAAGGCGTAGGCGGGCGGACTTACGCCGCGACGCGCACCGCGCGGTAGCGCAGCGCCTCGAGGATCGTCGCCTCGCCTACGCGGTCAGTACCGTCGAGATCCGCGATCGTCCGCGCCACACGCAGCGCGCGATGGTACCCACGAGCCGTGATGTCGAGCGTGCGCGACGCCTGCTCGAGCGCGGACCGCGCCTCGGCCGTGATGCCGCCGCGCGCGAGCAACCAACGCCCCGGCGCCTCCGCGTTCGTATGCACGCCATCCACCTTCGCATAGCGCTCGCGCTGCCGCTCGCGCGCGGCGGTCACGCGCGCGCGGACGTCGGCTGACCGTTCCTCGGTACACGGCGAGCCGAGCGCGGCGACCTGCACCGCGCCGACGTGCACGTGCAGGTCGATGCGGTCGGCGAGCGGGCCGGAGAGCCGCGCCCGATAGCGTTCGATGTCGGCGACGGAGCAGGTGCAGGTCGCGCCCGGATCGCCGGCCTTGCCGCAAGGACAGGGATTCGCGGCACCGATCAACTGGAAGCGCGCCGGAAAGGCGACGGAGTGCGCGGCGCGGGCGATGACGACGCGGCCATCCTCGAGCGGCTGCCGCATCGCGTCGAGCACGTAGCGAGGCAACTCCAGGAGCTCATCCAGGAATAACACTCCGCGGTGCGCAAGACTCGCCTCGCCGGGGCGAGGGCCCGGCCCGCCACCGATGAGCCCGGCGAGCGAGATCGTGTGGTGCGGCGCGCGGAAGGGCGGCGTGCGCGAGGGGATCGTGCCCGGCACGAGCGTGCCGCCCACCGAGTGCACGGCGACGACCTCGAGCAGTTCGTCCTCGGTGAGTGCGGGGAGGATGCCGGGCAGTCGCCGCGCGAGCATCGTCTTGCCGGCGCCGGGCGGGCCCATCATCAGCAGATTGTGCGCGCCCGCGGCAGCGATCTCGAGCGCGCGCTTGGCCGCTCCCTGCCCGACCACGTCGGCGAGATCGAGCGCGGCCTCGTCGTTCGGCGGCCGCGCGACGACGTCCGTCGCGGGGAGCGCGCCGCGCCGCAGCGCGTCGACGAGCGCGGCGAGCGTCGGCGCCGCGGCGACACGCACCGAGGCGACGAGCGACGATTCGGCGACATTCGCCTCGGGGAGCACCAGCGCCCGCGCGCCGTCGCGACTCGCCGCGCGCGCGAGTGGCAGCGCACCGCGGATGGGGCGGATGGCGCCGTCGAGGCCGAGTTCGCCGGCGACGACGAGGCCGGCGATCGACTCCGGCGCCAGTTGCCCGGTGGCGCAGAGGAGCGCGAGCGCGATCGGCAGGTCGAACGCGGTGCCCTCCTTCCTCACGTCCGCCGGCGAGAGGCCGATGACGATGCGCCGTGACGGGAGGTCGAAGCCGGAGTTCTGCAACGCGGCGGTGACGCGCTCGCGCGACTCGCGCACGGCGGCGCCGGCAAGGCCGACGATGGTCCACGCGGGGAGTCCGGCGGCGACGTCCACTTCCACCGTGACGTCGTAGGCCTCGACGCCGAGCACGGCGGCGGAGTGGATGGTGGCGAGCATGCGGCCACGCTAACGGGCGCCGGCGCCCCTCGCGCCATCGGCGCCACGCGCCGGTGGTGAAATCAACGCCGCGACGCGGCCCGCACTCGCGACGGCGGTCGCGCCGAAGATCGCGCCGGCGCCTCGAGGATGAGGCGCTCGGCGGCGACGAGGTACTCGGCGATGTCGAACTGGCCGACGGCGATCATCGACTGCACGGCGCACCCCTTGATGAAGCTCACGCTCACGGCGGCGAGCGCGGCGCCCGTGACGCCGCGGAACCGCGCCGGATGGGCGGCGATCACGGCGTCGGCCAGCGGGCGGAACGCGGCCCGGTAACGGTCGAATTCCGTGCGCATCTTCGACCGGATCGTCGCGTCGCGGATGCTCGCGCTCCAGAAGTCGAAGGTGAGGCGCGTGCGCTGGGGCTCGCTCGAGAGGCGGTCCATCTCCTGCCGGAGGAGGGCGCGGAGCTGATCGAACGGGCTTTCGAGCGCGAGGATGTCGGGCCCGACGTGGAGCACCGTCGTCGAGGCGAGGAGCCAGTCGAGGAGCGCGAGGAGGAGCCCGCGCTTCGACTTGAAATGGAAGAGCACGAGCCCGTGGCTCACGCCGGCGCGCGCGGCGATCTCGCCGATGCGGAGCCCGGTGAGGCCGCGCTCGGCGGCGACCCGGTAGGCCGCCGCGAGGATCTGCCGGCGGCGTTCGGCTTGTGGTTCCTTCGTGCCCGGCATCGCGCCCTCCCAGCGAACGACCGCCGGGAATGTATTGACTGTTCAGTCAATACACAATAGACTTCGATGTGTGTGCTGCGCCGGCCGCGGATGGCCGGGCGCGCCCCTTCCCGTCCACGCCGGCAGGCCGTCTCGTGCTCGTCCCGAAGATCGTCACCACCCTCCGCGGCTACACGCGCGCCCAGGCGCTGGCCGACCTGCAGGCCGGCGTCATCGTCGGCATCGTCGCGCTCCCCCTCGCCATCGCCTTCGCCATCGCGAGCGGCGTGACGCCGGATCGCGGCCTCTGGACGGCGATCATCGCGGGCGCGCTCATCTCCCTGCTCGGCGGCTCGCGCGTGCAGATCGGGGGACCGACCGGCGCGTTCGTCGTCATCGTGTACGGCATCGTGCAGAAGTACGGGGTCGACGGCCTCCTCGCCGCGACGATGCTCGCCGGCCTCTTCCTGATCGTGCTCGGCGTGGCGCGGCTCGGTGCCGTCATCAAATACGTCCCGCAGCCCGTCGTCACGGGGTTCACGAGCGGCATCGCCGTCATCATCGCTTCGACGGAGGTGAAGGACTTCCTCGGGCTCAGGATGGGCGCGGTCCCCGCCGATTTCGCCGCCAAGTGGGTGTCGTACGCCGCCAATTTCCAGAGCACGAGCCTCACGGCGACGCTGGTCGGGCTCTTCTCGCTCGCGATCGTCCTGGTGTGGCCGCGGTTCACGATCAGCCGCAAGGTGCCGGGGCCGTTCGTCGCGCTCGTCGCGGCCACCGCGCTGGTGCAGGCGCTGCACCTCCCGGTCGAGACGATCGGCAGCCGGTTCGGCGCCATCTCGTCGTCCTTCCCCGCGTTCCAGCTGCCGCACTTCGGTGCGCTCGACCTCCGCTCGCTCATCGCCCCGGCGTTCACGATCGCCATTCTCGGCTCCGTGGAGTCGCTCCTGTCGGCCGTCGTCGCCGACGGCATGATCGGCGGGCGGCACCGCTCGAACATGGAGCTCGTGGCGCAGGGGGTCGCGAACGTCGTGTCGCCGCTCTTCGGCGGCATCCCGGCGACGGGCGCCATCGCCCGCACGGCGACGAACATCAAGAGCGGCGGCCGCACCCCCGTCGCCGGGCTCGTGCACGCGTTCACGCTCCTGCTCATCACGCTCTTCTTCGGGCGGTGGGCCTCGCTCATCCCGATGGCGACGCTGGCGGCGATCCTGCTCGTCGTGTCGTACCACATGAGCGAGTGGCGCACCTTCCGCAGCGAGCTGCGCGCGCCGCGCAGCGACGTGATCGTGTTGCTCGCGACGTTCCTGCTCACCGTGTTCGTCGACCTCACGGTCGCGATCGAGGTGGGGATGGT
>JACQBG010000036.1 GCA_016194585.1 Gemmatimonadota bacterium | reverse complement strand
CCGCGCAGACGAATGCCTTCCGTTATCGCGACCGGCTCCCGGCCCGTGAGCGCGAGCGGGTGTCCATCGCGTACTACGGATGGGGACCGGGGCGCGACCGCACGAAGGCGATCGCCGGGCTGGAAGCGTGGATGGCTCGTGGCGACAGCGACGTCGCCGCCGTGAACCTCGGCGAGCAACTGCGCGAGATGCGGCAGTTCGCGCGCGCGGAATCGCTCAACGTCCTCTCGTTGCGAGTGAATCCGCGCAACGGCATCGCGTTCGGCAACCTCATCGAGTTGCAGCTCGATCAGGGGAAGGTCAAGGAGGCCGCGGCCACGCTGGCGTCGTACCAGCTGAGCATGCCCGAGTATAAGGTGTTCGGGTACCGGAGGGGGCTGCTGCGCTTCGCGCGCGGTGAGTACGACGCCGTGCATGCGCTCGCCGATTCGCTGCGACAGTCGCCCGACAAGGAGAATCGCCGGTTCGGGACCCGGTTCGACGCGTCGCTCGCGCTGCTCGGCGGACGGCTGCGCGAGATGGACGCGCTGATCGCATCCCCCGATTCGATCGTCTCCTCGCCGGTCGCCTTCGCGCTCTACCGGGCGGCGGTGTTGGGGCCGAGCGCGGCTCTCGGCGCGCGCGTCGATTCGGTGGTGGCCGCGACGAACTTCGCGCGGATGGCGATGGCGGACCGGCCGTACTTCCGTGCGGCCACGGCGCTGGCGCGCGTGGGCAACGCGCCGAAGGCGCGCGCGATGCTCGCGCGCTACGCCGCCGAGGTGAGCGACACATCGCTGCGGCGCGCTCAGGCGGCGGACTTCCATACGGCCGTCGGCGAAGTGGCACTCGCGGAGGGGCAGCCGCAGGTGGCGCTCTCCGAATTCCGGAAGGGGGACGTCGCGTACGACGGCAAGCCCGCCAACGAATGCGCGCCCTGCCTCCCGTTCAATCTCGCGCGGGCGTTCGACGCGGCGGGGCAGAGCGACTCCGCGATCGCGATGTTCGAGCGGTATCTCGCGACGCCGTTCTATCGGAAAGTCGAGCCCGGCATGGACCCGGTTCGCGTGCCGGCGATCCACGAACGGCTCGGCCAGTTGTACGAGGCGAAGGGGAACATGGCCAAGGCCGCCGAACACGATCGCGCGTTCATCGAACTGTGGAAGAACGCCGACCCCGAGCTGCAACCGCGGGTGGCCGAGGCCAAGCGGCGGCTCGAGAAGTTGACGGCGATCGAAAAACCCAGGTAGGAGCCTTCATGAAGCAGTCGCCGTACTTCGCAGCCGCCCTCGCACTGTTCGCCGGCGCGGCCTGCAGCGCCGCACACGCCCCCGCGCCCGCCGCGCCCGCCGCGCCCACCACGGCCGCGATCACCGAGGCCGATCTCCGCCAGCGCCTCTTCCTCATCGCCGACGACTCGATGATGGGGCGCGAGTCGGGATCGCTCGGCAACTACAAGACCGCCGACTACGTGGCGAGCGAGTTCAAGCGGCTCGGTCTCGAACCGGCTGGCGAGAACGGCTCGTACTTCCAGACGGTGCCCCTCTGGGTCGCCGCGGTCGACGCGCGCTCGCGCATCGAGGTGGGTGGCGTGGAACTGCGGCTCGGCAGCGACTTCCTGCCGACCTCGCTCTATGCCGGCGCGCGATCGCTCGACGGCGTGCAGGCGATCTACGGCGGCCCGATCGACGACACGACCAAGTGGATCTCCCCCGAGCAGGCGGCGGGGAAGCTCGTCGTGATCGACCTGCCGCCAGGCGTGCCGCGGCGAGGGTTGGCCATCGGTCCGCGTTGGCGGCAGGCGGCGGCGACCGCCGTGGTGACGCTCGATGCGATCGGTCCGGAGACGGTCGCGAGCCTGCGCGAGGGACGGCCGGTGGCCGACACCACGCGCAATCCGAACCTGATGCCATCGCTCTGGCTCTCGCGCCGCGCGGCCGTGGAACTGCTCGGCGCCGACCCTTCGACGCTCGCGCCCGGCACTACCGGCGCGCCGCTTCACGGCTGGTTCGATTTCTCGCGCACGCCGGTGAAGTACCCGGCGCGGAACGTCATCGCCATCCTGCGCGGGAGCGACCCGGCGTTGCGCGGCGAGTACGTGTCGCTCAGCGCGCACAACGACCACGTGGGCTTCGATCACCATCCGGTGGACCACGACTCGCTCCGCGCCTTCGACCGCGTGATACGGCCGATGGGCGCCGACTCGCCGGAGCGCACGCCCACCGCGGCGGAGTGGACGCGCATCCACGCGCTGCTCGACTCGCTGCGCAAGGTGCACGCGCCGCGCCTCGATTCGATCCGCAACGGCGCCGACGACGACGGCTCGGGCACCGTCGCGCTGCTCGAGATCGCCGAATCGATGGCGCTCTCCGGCACGCGTCCCCGGCGCTCCATCCTCTTCGTGAATCACATGGGCGAGGAGGCGGGACTGCTCGGCTCCAAGTGGTTCACCGACCACCCCACGGTGCCCATCGATTCGATCGTCGGCGAGATCGACGAGGACATGGTCGGGCGCGGCCTCCCCGACGATTATCCGCTCGACGGCGTGAAGGCCGCGTCGCCGACGTACATGGAAGTCGTCGGCGCGAAGCGGCTCTCGAGGGAGTTCGGCGACTCGATCGAGGCGGCGAATGCGCGCGAGCCGCTGCCGTTCAACTTCGATTACCGCTACGATGCGCCGGGTCATCCGCTGCAGTACTACTGCCGCGCCGACCACTACAACTACGCGCGGTATGGCATCCCCGCCGTCGCCCTCTCACGCGGCGAGCACCTCGACTACCATCAGGTGACCGACGAGGCGCAGTACATCGACTATCCCGATCTCGCGCGCGTGACGCGCATGGTGCGGTCGGCGGCGCTCGTGCTCGCGAACATGGCGCACCGTCCGAAGCTCGACGTGCCGAAGCCGAGCGACCCGCACGTGCAGTGCCGGCAGTGAGAGAATGGCGCTCGCCTTGACAGGAGGCACGGTCGGTCGCAGTATCGTGACGTCGTGCTCCCCCCGAGTGGCTGCCAGTGGCACGACGTGGTCAGCAGCGCAGGGCTTCCCTCAACGAGGTGCCACCTGTGCAACGAAAGCGCGTGATCGAGTGGTCGATGCTCTCGATGGTCCCGCTCCTGCTGGCCCTCAGCTGTGATCTCGCGAACATCGCCGGTGGCGGTGTTCCGTCGACGCAGTACTGGACTCTCCAGGATGTCACCGGCAACCTCTCATCGCAGCCGTTCACAAACGTCACCGTCGACAAGGGCGGGGCGCTGAGTCAACTGGACTCGCCATGGCGGTTCCCGGTGAACGCGAACTGCACGGTCACCATGCCGTTGAGCGGCAACTGGAACGGCACGGCGGTGCACATCACCTCGACCGGCGGCGGATGCGGCGTCGGCTACATCCTGACGATGGACGGCACGGCCAGCGGTGCGTACGGCACGGCGCAGAACATGACCGGCACTTTCCGCATCTCGTACAGCGGCATCAACTGGCCCGTTGAGACGGGGAACTGGCAGGGCCTGTTCAATCACTGAGGATGTGAACGACGCGCTGCCGCCCCGGACGTCATCGCGGGCCGGCAGCACGTCGTTCGAATCTCACGGACTGCGCGTCATCCGGAACGCGACGAACCCCAGCGCGGCGAGCCCCGCCGCGCCGGCCACCGCCCACGGGTCGCCGAGCAGCGCGAGCGCGACCGTCGCGCCGATGGTCGTCACCCAGAGCACGAGCGGCAGCGGATACCAGGGCACGGCGTAGCCCGTGGTCTGCGGGTTCATGCGGCGCATCCGCATGAGGCCGAGCGCGCTCATCGCGCCGAGCGGGTAGAAGCCGAGCACGGCCCACCGGATGAGCAGGCCGTAGCTCCCGAGCAGGGCGAGCACGGTCGCGACCGACCCGAGCGTGGCGATCGCGACGGCCGGCGTGCGCCACCGGCTCACCTTGCCGAACGGCGCGAAGAACAAGCCATCCTCCGCCATCGCGAAGATGACGCGCGAGTTCCCCATGAGGATCGCGCCGACGCTGATGAACGCCGAGCCGGTGACGAGCACGGCGACGAAGGCGCGCCCGGTGCCGCCGGCGACGGCCTGCATCGTGTCGGCGGCGACGGTGGTGCTCTGCGCCACGCCGAGGAAGCCGAGCGTGTGGAAGTACGCGAGGTTCGCGAGCAGGTACACCGCCGTGAGGATGAGCGCGCCGGCGACGAAGCCGCGCGGGATGTTGCGATGCGGATCGTGCACTTCGCCGGCCATCGACGAACCGCCGAGGAAGCCGTCGAACGCCCAGATGACGGCGACCTGCGCGAGGCCGATGCCGCCGAGCGTGAAGGGGATCGCCGGCTGGATGGCCGCCGCCGCGTGCGCCGCGGGCTTGAGGAAGGCGAGCGCCACGATGAGCAGCAGCGCGCCGACCTTGAGCACGCCGCCGCCGCTGATGACGCCGGTGCCGGTGCGCGTGGAGCGTGCGGCGAGCGCCGTGTGGAAGAGCACGACTCCCGCCGCGGCGATGCCATGCTGGACAGGCGACAACGCGACGATCGTGCCGAGGTAGTCGGCAAACACGGTGGCGACGGCGGCGACCGTCGCCGGGCCGGCCCAGAGCATCGTCCACCCGTACAGGAAGGCCGGCGCGTCGCCCCACCCCGCGCGGAGGAACACGTAATCGCCCCCCGAGCGCGGGCACCGCGTGGCGAGCTCGGCGTAGCAGAGCGCGCCACTCAGCGCCGCGACGGCGCCGACCACCCAGAGCGCGAGCGCGACCGGCGCCGAGCCGGCGTGCTTCGCGACCTCGCCGGGCACGCGGTAGATGGCGGTGGCGATCGTCCACCCCACGGCGAAGAGGGCGAGCGCCCACGCGCCGAGCACCGGGGGGAGGCGGTTGGAGGGTGCGGTCACGTCGGGGTTATCGAACGTTCGTTCGGAAGTGCGATCATCCTAGGTCGAGCGTCCCAAGTGCTTCGCCAGCGCCGTCGCCGCGCGCGCCGCGAGTCCGTAGATTGAGAGCTGCGGGTTCGCCCCGATGCTCGTCGGGAAGAGCGACCCGTCGATCACG
The DNA here is from genome assembly GCA_016194585.1 of Gemmatimonadota bacterium. GTDB lineage: Bacteria > Gemmatimonadota > Gemmatimonadetes > Gemmatimonadales > Gemmatimonadaceae > Fen-1231. The sequence continues at coordinate 68,632 of JACQBG010000036.1, read as the reverse complement.
CTCAGGTTGTCGGTGTGGCGCACGCGGCCGTACGAGTCGGTCACGCCACGCGCGTCGTCGGCCGCCATCGCGCAGCCGCCCATCACGTGGGCGCTCACGACCTTCGCGTACGGTGTCCGCATGTCGAGCGAGGCGATCTGCGCCTTCGCGGCGGCGAGCGTGCGCACCGCCGTGCCCCGCTCGTGGAACGGAGCGACGATCGACGCGCCGGCCGCGAACTGGATCTCGGCCATGATCGACATCGTCCGGCGCAGTCCCTCCATCACGTATGTCGAGAGCGGATAGTCGAGCACGGGGGAGCCGTCGTCGCGCAGCTGCACGGTGCCTCCCGTGCTCTCGGCGTGGAAGCCGTCGCGCGTGAGCGCGATGAGCACGTGCGCGTTGCGCAGCCGCTTCATCCACGCCGCGTGGTCGACGCCCATGCCGACCATCGTCGAGCCGATGAGCACCGGGTGCATCGGCGGCACCTCGAGCTTGAAGCCGATATGGCCGTCGTTCGCCTCGGGCTCGTTCCAGTGGTCGGAGTAGATCGACTGCGGCGCGCCCGAGTAGCCGTCGACGTTCCGCTCGAACAGCGACGGGGAGATCATCACCGGGTGCAGGAAGGTGCGCGTGCCGATGAGGCGGTGCGGGTCGGGCGCGCCGCTGCGCAACAGCAGCGCCGGCGTGTTGATCGCGCCGCCAGCGAGCACGACGTGGCGCGCGTTCACGCGCACGGCATCGCGCGCGCGCTCGAACCCGTCCTTCCCCATCAGCGTGACGACGACCCCCGTGACCTTGCTTCCGGCGAACACCAGCCGCTCGGCGCGCGCGTTGTACAACAGCTCCGCGCCGCGATCGAGCGCCGCGGGGAGCGTCGTCACGAGCATCGACTGCTTGGCGTTCGTGGGGCACCCCATGCCGCAGTAGCCGAGGTTGTAGCAGCCGTCGACGTTGCGCGGGATGACCTGTGACGCGACCCCGAGCTTCGCGAGCCCGTCGGTGAGGAGCTGGTTGTTCACGTTCGGTGGCACCGCCCACGGCGCGACGTGCAGTCGCTGCTCCATCCGCTCCCACCACGGGGTCAGCGCTTCGGTGGTGAGGTCGGCGAGACCGAAGTGCGACTGCCAGTGGGCGAGCGTGGTCGCCGGCGTGCGGAAGCTCGACGTCCAGTTCACGACCGTCGTGCCGCCGACGGTGCGCCCCTGCATGATGTTGATCCCCTTGTCCTTCGTCTTGCGCGAGGCGCTCTCCTGATAGAGCGTCGGATACGCCTCCGACTCCTTCATGTGGAAGTCGCTGGAGCTGCGGAGCCCCCCTTCCTCGAGGAGCAGCACCTTGAGCCCGGCCGCCGCGAGGATCTCGGCCGCTGTGCCGCCCCCGGCGCCGGTGCCGACGATGGCGACGTCGGCTTCGAAGGTCGTCTGGCGGTCGGCCGGCAGCGAGGCGCCGTCGGTCACGCGCCATCCGCGCGCGAGCCCGGCCTTGATGGGATCGGGAAAGGTGGGAGCCTTCATGCGGCGCTGCCGAGGATGTTCGGCGGCCCGGGATAACCGGTCATCGGCCAGCTCGAGGGGTTCGCATACCACGAGCCGTAGCAGATGTCGTGCAGCCCCTGATAGGCGCTCGTAAGCATCGCCTGGCGGCCGAAGCGCCACCGCTCGAGGAATCGCTTGGCCGTCGCGACGTCGACCGACCGCCACTCCGACCAGACGCCGGTGAGGGCGAAGCGCACCGCGCGCTGGTCGAGCAGGCAGAAGAGCTGATGGAGTTCGGCGCGCGCGGCGGGGGAGAGCGCGGCGACGGTGCGTTCGACGCCGTCGAGCGCGGTCGCCATCAGCGCGGGGGTCCACGCACTGGGCAAGACGACACCGTCGAGGAAGGCCGGGAGCACGGCGGCGAAGAGGGCGCGCCCCGCCGGCGAGAGGGCGCCCTGGTCGCCCGCGGCGCAGCGCCGCAGGCGCCACGTCTCGTACGCGCCGGCCGCGACCAGCGCCGAGGCGCCGATCGCTCCGGCCTTGATGAACGTGCGGCGGGTGAAGGCCATCGTGAGAAAATGCGGCTCGAAGGGGGCCGCCGCCATGGGTGGCGGCGCGGCGCCCTCGCCGCGCGACGGCACGGCCCACGGAGGCGGGTGGCGACGCCCGTCGATCGCACCCTGCCGTGCGGACGCGCTACGTTTCATCAGACGGAGGCCACATGACAAGACCGCCTGCGGGTCCCACCTACCGGGATTTCGTCGTCGAGCAGCTGGGCCGGGTCGCGCCCCCGATCCGCGCGAAGAGCATGTTCGGCGGGACGGGGCTCTATTCGCATGACACGTTCTTCGCGCTGATCGCGCACGATGAGCTCTACCTCAAGGTCGACGACACCAACCGCGCCGACTTCGAGGCCCGGGGTTCGGGGCCGTTCCTGCCATACGGCGCGGGAAGCGGGGCGATGCAGTACTATCTGCTGCCGCCCGACGTGCTCGAGGACGTGGAGCTGCTGCGCGTGTGGGTCGGGAAGTCGATCGCGGTGGCGCGCGGCAAGAAGAAGCCGAAGACGGGCGCCAAGAAGAAGCCCTGACCTGGCGTCTAGAGCGTGAGCCGTCTCTTCGCCGCCATCTACGATCACTTCACGCGTCCCGCCGAGGAGGCGTGCCTGCGCCATTGGCGCGCCGAGCTGCTGGGCGGGCTCTCGGGGCGTGTGCTCGAGGTCGGCGCCGGCACGGGGATGAACGTGCCGTACTATCCGCGCACGCTCGAGCAGCTCGTGTTGTCGGAGCCTGACCCACACATGCGCCGCCATCTCGCGCGGCGCATCCGCGTGAACGACTGGCCGCGCGCCGAGTTGTTGAACGAATCGCTGGAGGCGCTCGCCATCGCGGACCATGCGTTCGACGTGGTGGTGGCCACGCTGGTGCTCTGCTCGGTGCCGCACCTCGACCGCGCCCTCGGCGAGATCCACCGCGTGCTCAAGCCGGGCGGGCGGTTCGTGTTCCTCGAGCACGTCGCGGCCGAGGACAGACCGCGCCGGCTCAAGTGGCAGCACCGCATCGAGCCGGTGTGGAAACGGGTCGCCGGCAACTGCCACCTCACGCGCAACACCGAGGACGCGATCCGCGCCGCGGGGTTCACGGTCGAACGGATCGAGCGCGAGAGCATGCGCAAGGCGGTCTCGTTCGTGCGCCCGACGATCCGCGGCTACGCCGTCAGGACGTAGCCGCCATCGCGCCCTGGCGCCGCGCGAGCCACACGCCGAGCGCGAGCCACACCGCCGAGATCGGCACGGCGACCCAGGCGATCCCCGCGAGACTCAGGCCGATCGCCGTCAGGCCGGCGAAGGTCCACGCGCCCAATTGGTCGCCGCCGCGGTAGACGAACGTCTCGATGAAGCTCTTCGCCTTGTACTTGTCCTCGCGCGGGACGACGGTGAAGAGCACTTCCATCCCGGGGTTCGTCAGCGCGAAGTTGCCGGCCCGGCGCGCGATCACGAACGCGGCCAGCGCGGCGAAGGCGGGGAGGTTCGCCAATGCGCCGAAGCCGAGCATGCTCGCGACGGGGAGGAAGGCGAGCGCCGTCACGAGGCCGAACCACTTGATGATGCGCCCCGTGAGGAAGATCTGCGTGAGCACGGTGAGCACCTGCACGGCGAGCTCGATGCGGGCCAGCACCACCGTGCGCGACACGCGGTCGGCGTACGTCGCGCCGACGATCGCGCTCTGCTCGAAATACAGGAACGTCGAGCCGATGGTGAAGAGGATCAGGTACACGGCGATCACGAGCAGGTAGGGGCTCCGCATCGTGCGCGTGAAGCCGGCCCAGACATTCCCGCCCACGGGGCGTGCGTTCAGTTCGGCGAGCCGCTCGAGGCGCGCCTCGCGCGACTCGTCGACGCGGGCCGCATCGCCGGTCGCGGGAAAGCGCACGACGGCGAGCACGGCGAGCTCGAGCAGCACGCAGCTCACGAGCAGGAGGTTCACCCCGCCGAGGCTCTTCGCGAGCGACGCCGTGGCCGCGCTTCCGGCGACGGAGCCGAGCGTGCCGCCGACGCCGATGAAGCCGAACAGCCGCTTGGCCTGCTCGCTGCGGAACACGTCGGCCATGAAGCACCAGAAGAGCGACGTCACGAAGAGGTTGAACACGCTCGTCCACACGAAGAACCCGCGCCCGATCCAGAGGTCGGACGCGCTCCCCTCGTGGCCGGCGTAGTTGCGCAGCAGCACGTAGAACACGAGCAGGCTCGCCACGATCACGTGATAGGCGATCGGGATGAACGTGCGCGGCGGGAACTTCACCACCGTCGTCCAGAAGAGCGGGTTCACGATGAGAGTCACGCTCAGCGTGCCGACGAACAGCATCGAGATCTGCGTCGGCGTCGAGCCGGCGGCGACGGCGTCGCGCATCGGCCGGAGCACGAACCAGGCGGCGAGCGCGCAGAAGAAGAACGCCGCGCTCGCGAGCAGCGCGCTCACCTCGTGCGGCCGCACGTCGACGGCGCGGCGGAGGAGCGCGTGCAGCCGCCCGCCTCCGCCGTCGAGCGGACTCGGCTCTTCGCCCGACCCCCCGCCCACGCTCATGCGCCCTTCTGCTTCGCGTGCCAGGCGGCCAGCACCTCGGTCTCCTTCGACGTCGGGATGCCGGCGATCGCGCCGTCGTCGAGCGTCTTCTGCTCCGCGGCGGGGCGCGTCTTGTGCCAGTCGAGCGTGTCTTTCGCCGTCACGGCGAGCGGGCGGAAGGTGAGCCCCTTCGCCACCGCCTTCACGTTGCTGCGGCGCGTGAACCCGGCCGTCGCCCCCACGGGAGGCACCCACACCGGCATGTGCCGCCAGCCGTTCACGCCGTGCTCCTTGAGGAAGTCGGCGGGGACCCACGTGAACTGCGCTCCCGCCGTCGTCACCGCCTTGATGCCGTAGAGCAACTCGGCCATCGTGAGCGGCTTGTCCGGTCCGGGCGCGTTGTACGTGCCGAACACGCGCCCTTCGGCCATGCGGATCATCCACTCGGCGAGGTCGCGCGAGTCGATGATCTGCGCCGGATCCTCTGGATGCCCCGGGGCGAGCACTTCGCCCCCCTTGTCGATGCGCACGGGCCAGTACGTGAACCGGTCCGACCGGTCGAGCGGCCCCACGATGAGCCCAGGACGGATGATGGTGTTGATGCCCGGATAGTGCTTCTCGACCTCGTGCTCGGAGAACGTCTTGAGCGCGCCGTAATACTTGCGCGCGTCGTCCATCGACCTGGTGTACGGGTCGAGTCCTTCGGGGAGCGGCGTGGTGCCGTCGGATTCGTCGGCCCACGGATGCGAGTTGTCGGGATACACCGACAGCGTCGAGATGAAGATGTAGTGCTTGGTGTGTCCCGCGAGCTGCTGCGCGGCGTTGCGCACCCAGAAGGGGAGCGTCGTCGGGTTGTCGATCACCACGTCGAACTGCTTGCCGGCGAGTCCGCTCACGTCGCCGCCGAGGTCGCCGATGATCTGCTCGACGCGTCCCTTGAAGAAGTCGGGGCGCGTCTTGTTGCGGTTGAAGAGGGTGACCTTGTGGCCGCGCGCCGTCGCGTACTCCACCTGCTCGGGGCCGGTGAAGCCCGTGCCGCCGAGGATGAGGATCTCGAGCGAGGCCGGGGCGCGCTCGACATGGCGCGGCGGCCGCGGCGCCTCGACCGGCGGCGCGTCGCCGCGCGCGATGTCGGGGAGCGCGGCGACGCCGAGGGCCGCGCCGGCGGCGGAGACGGTCTTCAGGAACGAGCGACGGTTCGTGGACATCAGTTCCCCTGCCTTTGTGTGGCGTGCCATGCGGCCAGCACTTCTCTTTCGCGTTGCGATGACAAGCCGTTGATCTCGCCGTTCAACGTGGCGGCCTGCTCTTTCGCTGAACGGGTGCGGTGCCAGTCGAGCGTGTCCTTCGCCGTCACGGCGAGCGGGCGGAAGGTGAGCCCCTTCGCGAGCGCCTTCGACGCGTTGCGCCGCTGGTAGCCCGCGGTGGCGCCGTACGGCGGCTGCCACACCGTCATGTGCCGCCACGGGCGCACGCCCTGTGCCTTGAGGAAGTCCCACGGCACCCAGGTGAACTGCGCGCCCGCCGTCGTCACGGCTTTCACGCCGTACAGCATCTCGGCGATGGTGAGCGGCTTCTCGGGGCCGATCGCGTTGTACAGCCCGAACGCGCGCGCCTCGGCCATGCGCACCATCCACTCGGCGAGGTCGCGCGAGTCGATGAACTGGCACGGGTCGTCGGGACGGTCGGGAGCGAGCACTTCGCCCCCCGCGTCGATGCGCGCCGGCCAATACGTGAACCGGTCGGTGCGGTCGAGCGGTCCGACGATGAGGCAGGGGCGGATGACGGTGTTGATATCCGGATAGTGCCGCTGCACTTCCTGCTCGGCGCGCACCTTGAGCGGCCCGTAGTACTGCGTCGCGTGCTGCGGGTCGAGCGTGTACGGGTCGAGTCCCTCGGGCATCTGGTGCACGGGGCTGTTCTCGTCGAGCCCGATGATGCTCTGGTCGCTGTAGGTCGAGGTCGTCGAGATGAAGATGTAGTGCTTCACGTGGCCGGCGAGGTACTTCGCGGCGTTGCGCACCCACGCCGGGAAGGTCGTCGGGTTGTCGAGCACGACGTCGAACGACCGCCCCTCGAGGGCGCTCGTGTCGTTGTTCAGGTCGCCGACGAGCTCCTCGTGCACCTTCCCCTTGAAGAAACCGGGACGGGTCTTGTTGCGGTTGAACAGCGTCACGCGATGCCCGCGGGCGAGCGCGTACTCCACCTGCTCGGGGCCGGTGAAGCCGGTGCCGCCGAGGATGAGGATGTCGAGTGGCGCCGGGGCGCGACCGACCGGCGGCCGCGAACGCGATGGCGCCGCCGGCGGCGCGCTCTCGCAGCGAGCGAGCGAGGGCAGCCCGGCAAGCCCGAGCGCGCCACCGGCGGCGGAGAGGGTCTTCAGGAAGGAACGGCGATCCCTGGGCATGCGACGATTCCCCTTTCCGGGGTGAGACGGCCCGTGCGAGCGGGGAAACGTACGATGCGAGGGGTGGGGTCGGTCAGGGGGCGGAGCGGGCGGCCGGCTCAGGGATCCGGATCGGCCTTCCGCGGGTCGCCGCGCATCCAATTGAGCCCGAACATCCGCTGCTCCTCGAGCGACGCGACGGTCGCCCACGGGCCCCATCCGTGCTTGAGCGAGTTCGTGCCGACGACGCGCTGGATGATCACGATGTACGGTGAGACCTCGCCGAAGTAGGTCTTCACGCGCACCGCCGTGATCTCGGGCAGCTCGCGCACCATCTTCGAGAGCTCGAGGTCGGCCTCGCGGATCTGGTACGTCGTCGCGTCGAGCCAGATGGTGCCGTTCACGTCGGGCTGCTTGATCTGGTCGTCGGCGCGGAAGTCGATGCGGATGCGCTTGCCGTCGTCGGTGGAATCGACGCCGCTGTACCAGAAGCAATGATTGTTCAGGAACTGGATGCCGGCGAAGTCGCGCAGCTCGGGGAGGTGCATGACGTACTGCCCCGGCCGCTCGCGCTCGACCATCGCGCCGAGCTCGTACTCCCACCCGTGGAGGTCGCTCCGCATGTGGAGCGTGTCGATGTCGGCGGCGCTGCGCGCGCTATCGGCCTTCACCATGCGGTGCCATCGCTGCACCGCATAGGTGAACGGGAACGAGTCGGCGAGCAGCTGATAGTGCTCGGCGTTCATGCGCACCTGCTGCACGATCGCGGCGAGGTCGGGGTTGTACCGGGGGTCGGGACGCCCGGGGTTCGTGCAGCTCGGCTTCGCGAGCACCTTCACGGTGGCGAGTTTCACCGAGAGATGCGTGAGCGCCACCTTCACCCGCGGCGGCGTGCCGTCCTCCGGCACGACGGCCGACACGTCGCCGGGGGTGTAGCCGAGGTGCGTGACGTGCAGGCGATAGGTGCCGGGGGCGAGCCCGCGGAAGGCGAACACGCCCCCCTCGGTGGTGAACGTCTGGCGCCCGGCCGAGACGACGGTCACCATCGCGTGCTCGAGCGGCTGCCCCGTCTCGCGGCTCACGACGTCGCCATAGAGCACGCCGGGCGTCTGCGCCGCCGCCCCGCGGAGGGCGGCGCCGAGCAGCAACGCGGCGGCGAGGAGGCGACTCATGGGATGTGAAGATAGCGCGGGTGGGATGCCTACCAGTACCGCGCCGGCGGGGCTTTGTTCGCTGCGACCCTGGCGTCGGCGCGTTGGCCTCCGCATCCGGCGTCCATACCGCGAGCGCCTCCTGCGGAGGCCAACGCGCCGAGCCCTGCCAAGCTAGCGCGGCTTGCGCGCTGCGATCTGCACGACCGCGCTCAACCCGTCGTGATGCGTCCCCTCGTGCAAGGAGCGCTCCACTTCCGCGGCGTGCAGGAACTCGAGCCCGTCGAGTTCGGCGCGCAGTTCGGCGAGCGTCGGCAGCAGCGCGGCCGACCTGGGGCCGCCGGTGCCGTGGCGGAGCTGCTCCGGGCGATACGCCTCGAGGATGAACACCCCGCCCGGCGCGAGCCCCTGCACCGCGGCCGTGTACACGGCGCGCCGCAGGTCGCGCGGCAGGTGCACGAAGATCGAGACGATCCCCTGCCACGCACCGGCCGCGATCTCGAACTGCGCGAGATCGGCGACCACGGTCGTGATGCGTACGTTGCGCGACGCCGCCAGCCGCTCGGCCTTCGCGAGCCCCACCGGCGACGAGTCGACCGAGGTGACGTCGTAGCCGCGCGTGGCGAGGAAGACGCCGTTGCGCCCCTCGCCGTCGGCCAGCGAGAGCACGCGCCCCGCGGGGATCTCATTCACCTGCGCCGCGAGCCAGTCGTTGGGCTCGGTGCCGTAGGCGTAGCCGGGCTCACCGTAACGTGCGTCCCACATCTCAGAACCACCCCTCCACCTTGGACCGTGCCGGAATGCCACCGGAATGTACCACGACGCCATCGATGACGACGCCCGGCGTGGCCATCACGTTGAACCGGGCGATGTCCTCCATCTTCTCCACCTTCTCCACCACCACGCTCACGCCGCGGTCGGCGGCGACCTGCTCGATGAGCCGCGCCGTCGCCTTGCAGTTCGCGCAGCCCGACCCCAGCACTTTCACGGCCTTCACTGTGACCTCATCGGCGCTCAGAGCACCGCGTTGAAGACATACCCCACCACGAGGATCCCGGTGGCCACCACTCCCACGAACGCCGCGATGAGCCGCGGCTTGAGCACCTTCCGCAGGATGATCATCTCGGGCAACGAGAGCGCGATCACGCTCATCATGAACGCGAGCACCGTGCCGAGCGCCGCGCCTTTTGCGAGGAGCGCCTCGACCACCGGGATGATGCCGGCGGCGTTCGCGTACATCGGCACGCCGAGGAGCACGGAGAGGGGCACCGCCCACCAGACGTCGCGTCCCATGAACCGCGCCATGAGCGCCTCGGGGACGTAGCCATGGATGGCCGCGCCCACGGCGATGCCGGCGAGGATGTAGGGCCACACCTTGCCGACGATCTCCCGCACCGAGGCGAACCCCACGTCGATGCGGTCGGCGAGGGTGAGGGTGTCGTGCCCGACGGTGGCGTCGGCGTGCGGCATCTCGCGCACCCAGTCCTCGAGCGAGCCTTCCATCTTGAGCCGGCCGATCACCCACCCCGAGACGATGGCGATGGCGAGCCCGAGTCCGAGATAGAGCCCGGCCACGCGCACGCCGAACATCCCGAGCAGGAGGGCGAGCGCCACCTCGTTCACCATCGGCGCGGAGATGAGGAACGAGAAGGTGTTGCCGAGCGGCACGCCGGCGCGCACGAAGCCGATGAACAGGGGCACCGCCGAACAGCTGCAGAACGGGGTGACGATGCCGAGCAACGCGGCGAGCACGTTGCCGACGCCTTCGCCGCGGCGCGCGAGGAGGGCGCGCGTGCGTTCGGGGGTGAACCAGGAGTTCACCATCCCCATGAGCATGACGACGCCGGCGAGGAGGAGCAGGACCTTCGGCGTGTCGTACAGGAAGAAGCGGAGCGATTCGGCGAGGCGCGAGCCGCCCTCGACCGGGAGGGCCGCGACGGCCGTGTCGGCGAGGGGGGCGAGCGCCAGATAGAGCACGAACCAGAGCGTCGTCGCGGCGGCCAGGAAGAGCACGGGCCGCTCGTGCGCGAAAGCGCGCGGGGAGGTCATGCCGCGTCGCGCGCCCTTCGCGCGCCCGCCGGGGAGGTCGCGGTCGGTGTCATATTGCTACATATCTATACAGTAATATATCAATCGTCAATCCGGATTCCCCTGATTCGAGGGGCGGGGAATCCCCACGGCCCGACTCGGCTGCGGGCGGCGCCGGCCAGCGCGGACCGCCGCCGCGATCCGCCGCCGCGATCCGCCACCGCTCGACCGCGCGGCGCCGGCTCGCTACCGTTCGACGTAACCTCCATCGCGAAAGGACCACCCCGTGACGCCAGTCCGCACCGCGCGCGCCCGCCTCCTCGCCGCCTTCCTCCCAGCCGCGCTCGCCTCGGCCGCCGTCGCGCAGTCACCGACGTCCGACCTCAGTAAGTCGCCGGCGGCCGTCCTGATGTGGAACGAGGCCCAGAAGATCGCCGGCTTCCCGCACCTCGACTCGCTCCTCCCGATGCACGTCGTGCACCACGGCACGCGCGTGCGCGCACTCCCGGCCGGCCGGCCGCTCGCGGCGTTCGCTCCCGGTGGCGACAAAGCCGCGATGCTCGACGACTTCATCGCGCAGCAGAAGGTCTCGGGGCTCCTCGTGCTCCACGACGGCGCCATCCGCCTCGAGCGCTACGCCCTCGGCTATTCGGCGGCCGGACGGTGGACGTCGTTCTCCGTGGCGAAGAGCGTCACGTCGACGCTCGTCGGCGCGGCGATCGCCGACGGCTACATCAAGAGCCTCGACGCCCCGATCACCGAGTACATCACGCAACTGAAGGGGACGGCGTACGAAGGGGTCACCGTGAGACAGCTCCTGACGATGACGTCGGGCGTGCGATGGAACGAGGACTACGCCGACCCCAAGTCCGACATCGCGCAGCTGTACACCGTGCAGCCATCACCGGGGATGGACGCCAACGTGAGCTACGCCCGCACGCTCACGCGCGAGGCGCCGCCGGGGGCGAAGTGGGTCTACAAGACGATCGAGACGAACCTCATCGGCGTGCTCGTGATGGAAGCGACGAAGCGGCCGCTCGCCGAGTATCTCTCCGAGAAGATCTGGAAGCCCGCCGGCATGGAGCGCGACGCAGCCTGGGGGATCGACCAGATCGGCCACGAGCAGGGCGGGTGCTGCCTCATGGTGAGCCTGCGCGACTACGCGCGCATCGGGCAGTTCATCCTCGAGGGGGCGAAGGTGGATGGACGGAGCATCGTCCCCGACGGCTGGCTCGCCGCGGCGACGACGAAGCAGGCCGACACCGGCCCGCAGGGCGGCGGCTATGGCTATCAGTGGTGGACGAACGACGACGGCACGTTCGACGCGCGCGGGATCTTCGGGCAGATGATCCACATCGACCCCAAGCGCAAGCTCGTCGTGGCGATGAACGCCGCGTGGCCGGTGGCGACCGGACGGCCGCAGGGGCAGGCGCGCGGCGCGATGCTCGCCGCGATCGCGGCGGCCATCGACGCAGAGGGTGGTCCCGGTCGCTGACGCCGCGCTTACCGGGCCGTCAGCCTCTGGAAGCGCGGGTTCGATCGCAGCGGACTGAACACGGGCTCGAGCCGAAGCCACGCCGGCGTGATGTCGGCGTAGTTCGCGGTGAGCAGCGGTTCGATGATGTCGAGCGCGCGTTCATTGGCGCCCGCCTGGACGAGGATGCGCGCCACCTGGTACCGCACGTACGGTCCGGTGGAGGCATCGAGCGCCGTCTCACGCATCTTGAGTGAGCGCTCGGCTTCCGCGATGGCGTCGGCGTTGCGTCCCATCAGCGCGAGCGAGCGGCCCCGCAGTTCGTGCAGTTGCGCATCCTCGGGGTAGTTGGCCAGCTGCGCTTCGACGACGATGCGCGCGCTGTCGCCGTACGCGCGCCCGCGTGCCGTGTCGCCGAGCAGGAGCCAGGTGCGTCCCACCTTGAGCGCCCAGTGCGCCCGATTGTTGCGGAACTGGGCCGGCGTCATCGTCACGATGCGGCGCAGCAGCGGCTCGTCGAGCACCCACTGCATCTCCTGGAACAGCGCGAAATACGCCGCGAGCTCGGTGGTGTCGGCCCCCTTCGCGAACGCCTCTCGCACGTCGGCCTTGGCGGCGGCGAGGTCGCCCATGGACACGTGGTTGATGACGCGGTCTTCGGCGTACGAGATGTTGCCCGGGGAGAGCGCCAGCGCCTTCGCCGCGTAGGCGTCGGCCTCGGCGTACCGCCGTACGCCGTGGAGGATGCGTGAGGTCGCGCTCACGGCATTCGGGTTGCGCGGGTCGAGCGTCGAGGCGCGCATGGCCGCGCTCACCGCCGCGTCCCATCGCGACATCACCGCGTTGAGCGACGACGAGGCCGAGAGCAGGTCGACGTTGTTGGGGTCGCGCAGCAACGCCGTGTCGACCTGCGCGAGCGCCCCCGCGAAATCGTGCTTCACGATGCGGAGATAGCGGGAATACGCGCGGCGCACCTGTGGATCGTCGGGCGCCAGTCGCATCGCCCGCATCACCGCGTCCTCGCTCTTCTCCGCGAGTTCGCTCGACGGGTTCGCATTGAAGTTCTGCGAGTACACGTACGACACGCGCCCCCACGCCGCGGCGAACGCCGTGTCGAGCGCGGCCGCGCGCTCGTAGTGTGGCAGCCCCTTCTGCAGCGAGAGGCCGTCGCTGCGCGCCATCCCCTCGGTCTCCTTCTCGCCGAGCAGGTATTCCTGGTACGCGTCGATGTTCTTCGTGGGGCGCGCGTTGAGCTTCTGCTGCACCTCGGCGGCCAGCGTCACGCCGAGGGCGTTCGCGACCTGCTCGGCGATGCCCGATTGCACCTTGAAGACGTCGCTCATCACCTCGTCGAACGGCTGCTGCCACTTGGTGCTGCCGTTCGACACGCTCACGAGCTCCGGCGTGACGCGCACGTGGCGCGTGCCGTCGGCCGCGGTCTCCCAGCGGATCGTGCCCGTGAGGATGTACTCCACGCCCAGTTCGCCGCCGATGTCGACGAGCGACTTCTTGGTGCCCTTGTACTGGTTGCTGCTCGTGCGCGCCGTGACGCGCAACCCGGGCACGGCGGTGAGCTTGCCGCGCACCTCCTCGGTGATGCCGTCGGCGAAGTACGCGTCCTCGGCCGCGCCCACGTTCTCGAACGGGAGCACGGCGAGGCCGTGGCCCGCTGCGTCGCCGTGCCGCGACCGCCACGCGAAGAGCGCGCCGCCCCCGAGGAGCAGTCCGAGCGCGAACACGGTCAGCATGGGCGAGCGCCGGCGTCGCGGGGCGGCGGCATCGGCCGCGGCGGCCGCCGGCGCGAACGCGGCTGACGCGACGGTCACGGTCGCCGCGGCGAGCGCGTTGCCGAACTCCTCCGCGGTCGCCCAGCGATCGGCCGGCACCTTGGCGAGTCCGCGGCCGATCACGCCGTCGAGCATGGGACTGACGCCCTGTCGCACCGCGTGGATCGGCCGCGGTTCCTCGGAGAGTGTCCTCGCGATCACCGCCTGCGCATTGGGGCCGGTGAACGGTGGCTGCCCGGCGAGCATCTCGTACAACACGCACGCGAGCGCGTAGACGTCGGTGCGCGCATCGAGGTCGCGCTCGCCGCTCGCCTGCTCGGGGCTCATGTAGCCCGGCGTGCCCACCGAGACGCCGGTCTGCGTCAGGCTCCCGGCCTTGCCGGCGAGAGCGCGCGCGATGCCGAAGTCGGCGATGATCGCGTGCCGGCCCGACAACAGGATGTTCTCCGGCTTCACGTCGCGATGGATGACCCCTTGCTGGTGGGCGAAGTGGAGCCCGTCGGCGATCTCGCGCGTGAGCGCGATCGCGTCGGCCACCGGCAGTTGCTTCTCGCGCGTGAGACGGTCCCGGAGCGATTCGCCGTCGATGAACGGCATCGTGAACCAGAGTCGTCCGTCGACGCTCCCCGAATCGAACACGCCGAGGATGTGCGGATGCTGCAAGCGGGCGGCGAGCCGGACCTCCTGCTCGAACCGCTCCGCGCCGAGGCTCGCCGCGACCTCGTCGTGCAGCACCTTGAGCGCGACGGGACGGTCATGACGCAGGTCGTGCGCGAGGTACACGACGGCGAAGCCGCCGCGTCCGAGCTCGCGCTCGATCCGGTACCGGTCCGCGAGTGCCGCGGCGAGCTGCGCTTGCGAGGGCAAGGGGGGGGCTGACGATGGGGGGAGGAGGTGAGCGCTATACGGTACCACGGGCTCCCCGGTTCGTCCAGCATGGGGGGCCGCTTGATCGACGGCGCAGGACCTCCGCCGCCCAGCGCCGCCGTCAGCCCGCGATCACAGGTACTGCAGCAGCGGGTTCGCGCTGCGTCGCTTCACGCCGGCGAACCAGCGGCAGGCGTAGTACAACGGCACGAGCACGATGACGAAGTCGAGGTACAGCAGCGGGAGCGACCACTGATATCCCGGCGGCAGCGGCGGCGGCTCCATCGGATGGTTCCCGAAGAGCCAGGGCGAGACGGCGCCCGTGCGGATCAGCGACACCACGACCGCCGAGAGATGGATGAGCGGGATGTGGAGCACGTAATAGAAGAACGGCACGCGCCCGAACGTCTCGAGCACCCGCGCCACGAGGCCGCGCGCCGTCTCGGTGAACGCGAGGGCGAGGAACATCGGCCCGAGCGTCATCAGCAGGAAGAGCAACGACGCCGGATACTTGTTCGTGTTGAGGAACGCGAGTGGCGCGGGGAAGGAGGGCCGGTACTGCGTGGCCGTGCGCATCGCGCGCCAGTGGTGCGGGTCGCCGTACACGTCGAGTCCACGCAGCACGAGGAACGCCGCGACGCACGCCACGCCGAGCCGGATGAGGAACGCGCGCCGCCGCTCCGGCGTGAAGCGCATCACCGGACCGAACGCGTAGCCAAGGGCCATCACGGCGATCCACGGCACGATCACGAACAGCACGTCGAGATGCGGCGCGGCGTCCCACGACGGGATGGCGCCGCCGTAATAGAGGACGGACGCCAGCGCGCCCGGCGACTGTGGCCACGGCACGAAGTCCATCACGTTGTGACCCAGCACCACCACCAGGCCGAACGCGAGTACGGCGCGCGGCGGCAGGTACGCGAGCACGGCCAAGCCGATCATGCACCAGCCGATCATCCAGATGACGCCAGCGAGCATGTAGTGCGCATAGTCGAGATTGAACGTCCACGCCACGCGCAGCACGGTGAGCTCGAGGAGGATGAGCCATACGCCGCGCGTGACGAGGAACCGCGTCAGCTCGCCGCGGGTGCGGCGCTCGGCGTAGAGCCATGCGCTCGTGCCGGCGAGGAAGACGAACGCCGGCGCCACGAAGTGCGTCACCCAGCGCGTGAAGAAGATGCCCGGCGTGGGACCGCCCGCCGGCTGCCCCGAGTAGACGCGCACGTGGTCGATGGCCATGAGCACCATCGCCAGCCCGCGGACGATGTCGAGCGATGCGATGCGCGCGCGCGCGTCCGCCGATGGCGGCGCCGTACGGGGGGACTCTGTCATTGGAGCCTCGCGGGTGCCCGGTGCGTGCCCTTCTCCGAGCGGAGAAGTTGGCACGCACCGGTCGCGCGCGCAAAGGCGCCGGACTACTCCGCCGGGTTGGACTCCCCGGCCGCCGGGAGCCGCGGCACGCCGCTGTCCTTTGGCGCGCGCAGCAGCCCGGTCTGCGTGTACAGGATGAGCTTCTCGCGCGTGTCGACGATGTCGAGGTTCCGCATCGTCAGCTGCCCGATGCGGTCGAGCGGGGTGAAGAACGCCTCGCCCCGCTCCATCGTCAGCCGCTCGGGCTTGTACGTGAGGTTCGGGCTCGTCGTGTCCATGATCGAGTAGTCGTTCCCTCGCCGCAGCTCGATCGTCACCTCACCCGTGATGGCGCGCGCGACCCACCGCTGCGCCGAGTCGCGGAGCATCATCGCCTGCGAATCGAGCCACCGCCCCTGGTAAAGCAGGCGGCCGAGCCGGCGGCCGTTGATGCGGTACTGCTCGATCGTGTCCTCGTTGTGGATGCCCGTGACGAGCCGTTCGTACGCGATGTACAGCAGCGCCATCCCCGGCGCCTCGTACACGCCGCGGCTCTTCGCCTCGATGATGCGGTTCTCGATCTGGTCGCTCATCCCGAGCCCGTGCCGCCCGCCGATGGCGTTCGCCTCGAGGAAGAGGGCGAGCGGAGATTCGAACGAGCGTCCGTTCAGCGCCACCGGCATCCCTTCCTCGAACCGCACGCTCACCGTCTCGCGGGCGATCTTCACGTCGTCCTTCCAGAACGCGACGCCCATGATCGGCTCGACGATGTGCATCCCCTTGTTCAGGAACTCGAGGTCCTTCGCCTCGTGCGTCGCGCCGAGCAGGTTGGAGTCGGTGGAGTACGCCTTCTCCGTGCTCATCTTGTAGGCGAAGCCGCGGCTCGCCATGTACTCCGACATCTCCTTGCGGCCGCCGAGTTCGTCGATGAACTGCTGGTCGAGCCAGGGTTTGTACACCTTGAGGTTCGGGTTCGTGAGCAGCCCGTAGCGGTAGAACCGCTCGATGTCGTTCCCCTTGAACGTGCTCCCGTCGCCCCAGATGTGGACGTCGTCATCGCGCATCGCCGCGACGAGCATCGTGCCGGTGACGGCGCGGCCGAGCGGCGTCGTGTTGAAGTAGGTGGCCCCCGCGGTCGTCACGTGGAACGCGCCGCACTGGAGCGCCGCCAGCCCTTCCATCACGAGTTGCTGTCGGCACTCGACGAGCCGCGCCTTCTCGGCGCCGTACGCCATCGCCTTGCGCGGGATCTCCTCGTAGTCGCTCTCGTCGGGCTGGCCCAGGTTCGCGGTGTAGGCGAACGGGATGGCGCCCTTCTCGCGCATCCAATGGAGCGCGGCGCTGGTGTCGAGCCCGCCGGAGAAGGCGATGCCGACCTTCTCGCCGGCGGGGAGGGACTGGAGGATGGTGGCCACGTGGAGCTCGATTGCGGGAGGGGGGCGCCCGCGTGGGGCGCTCCCGCAATTTACCCGCCCGCGATGGCCCCAACCACTAGATATGGCTCCTTGCCCGCCGCCACCGCCTCGGGCAACGGCGCGTCCGGTTCCTCGTGCGACAGGTCCTCTTCGCACGCGAAGAACCGCACGAGCGAGCGCCGCCGCTGGGTCACGTGGTCGCGCAACGTCCCCTTCAGCATCGGATAGCGCGCCTCGACCGCGTCGAGCACGGTCCGTTGCGTGACGGGCGCCGGCACGTCGAGTGCCAGCTCGCCGTCGACGCAGGCGAGCTGGCGCAGCGGCGCGGGGAGCACCACGCGGATCATGGGAGCGTCTGCACCTCGACCGAGAGCACGGCCGGGAGGTCGTGGACGATCGGCATCCAGCTGTCGCCGGCGTTCGACGAGCAGTAGACCTGTCCGCCCGTGGTGCCGAAGTAGATGCCGCACGCGTCGAGCGAGTCGACCGCCATCGCGTCGCGCAGCACGTTCACGTAGCAGTTCTCCTGCGGGAGGCCCTTCGAGAGCGCCTCCCATTCGTTGCCGCCGGTGCGGCTGCGGTAGACGCGCAGCTTGCCATCCATCACGAAGTGGTGCGCGTCGCTCGTGATGGGGACCACGTAGATCGTCTCGGGTTCGTGCGCGTGCACGTCGATGACGAAGCCGAAGTCGGTGGGGAGGTTGCCGCTCACCTCGTGCCACTTGTCGCCGGCGTCGTCGCTGCGCATCACGTCCCAGTGCTTCTGCATGAAGAGCGTGTTCGGCTTCGACTTGTGCATCGCGACGTGATGCACGCAGTGCCCCACCTCGGCCGTGGGGTCGGGGATGTGGTTCGAGCGGAGCCCCTGGTTGATCGCCTTCCACGACTTGCCGCCGTCGTCGGTGCGGAACGCGCCGGCCGCCGAGATGGCGATGTACATGCGCTCGGGGTTCGTCGGGTCGAGGATGATGGTGTGCAGGCACATGCCGCCCGCGCCCGGGGTCCAGTGCGGGCCCGAGCCGTGCGCGCGGAGTCCCGGGAGCTCATGCCATGACGTGCCGCCGTCGGTCGTGCGGAAGAAGGCCGCGTCCTCGATGCCGGCGTAGACCGTGTCGGGGTCGGTGAGCGAGGGCTCGAGGTGCCACACGCGCTTGAACTCCCACGGATGCGGCGTGCCGTCGTACCACTGGTGCGTGCCGGGGACGCCGTCGTAGGCGAACTGGTTGCCGACGGGATTCCACGTCGCGCCGCCGTCGTCGGAGCGCTGCACGAGCTGGCCGAACCAGCTGCTGCTCTGCGACGCGTAGAGCCGGTTCGGGTCGACGGGCGATCCCTTGATGTGGTACATCTCCCAGCCGGGGAAGTGCGGGCCGGAGACATTCCACTTCTCGCGCTTGCCATCCGCGGTCAGGATGAACGCGCCCTTGCGTGTGCCGACGAGCACTCGTACGCGACTCATGTGCCACCTCGCTCCAGGGGATGTCGGACTCCGAAACTAGCGGGGCCCGCTCCTTCTGTCGAATGTGTCGTTTCGTTCCACGGTGGCCGAGTTCCGTTCCCGCGGTCGGGCGCGCAGCACTCGCTTCGTCGGGCCTGCGGCTTACACGCCACGAGCCTCGCGCCTGCTCGGCGCGAGTCTCTCGCTACGCCGCGGGCCCGCCTGCGCGAGCGCCGCGCGCCCTCCCTGAAAAGGTGACGCTGCGCGCCCTCTCTGCCGTGGCGTGGGCGCGCGCGCCACAGGGCTCGACGCGATGGCCCCCGCGGTAGGCGCTCGCCGTATGGACGCCGGACGAGGGGGCCTTCGCGGCGACGCCCGGGTCGGCGCGCACGGAGCCACCGCGCAAAGAGTCGCCGCGCACGGAGCCACCGCGCACGGAGCCACCGCGCACGGAGCCACCGCGCACGGAGCCACCGCGTGCCGATTACGAACGCCGCGCACGTTGCGCGTGAGCCCGACCGCCGACACCATTCAGCGCACGCCCACCCGGAGGAACCGTGGCGCAAGATCAGCACGCGAACGGCGCTCTCCCGCACCTCACGCCGGACGAACTCTCCCGCTACAGCCGGCACATCACCCTTCCCGACGTCGGGCTCGACGGCCAGCGCCGCATCAAGGCGGCGCGGGTGCTCATCGTCGGCGCCGGCGGACTCGGCTCGCCCACCGCGCTCTACCTCGCCGCCGCGGGCGTCGGCACCATCGGGCTCGTCGACTTCGACGTCGTCGACGTCACCAACCTGCAGCGCCAGCTCCTGCACGGCACGCGCGACGTCGGCCGCGCCAAGCTCGACTCGGCCATCGACCGCCTGCGCGACGTGAACCCGCACGTGCACGTGGAGCCGCATCACACGCGGCTCACCTCGGCGAACGCGCTCGAGATCATGCGCGCGTACGACATCGTCATCGACGGCACCGACAACTTCGCCACGCGCTATCTCACCAACGACGCGTGCGTGCTGCTCGGCAAGCCGAACGTGTATGGCTCCATCTTCCGCTTCGAGGGGCAGGCGTCGCTGTTCGCCACCCCCGACGGCCCCTGCTACCGCTGCCTGTATCCCGAGCCGCCACCGCCGGGGATGGTGCCGAGCTGCGCGGAGGGGGGCGTGCTGGGCGTGCTCCCCGGACTCGTGGGAACGATCCAGGCCACCGAAGCGCTCAAGCTGATACTGGGCGTGGGCGAGTCGCTCGCCGGACGCCTGCTGCTCATCGACACGCTCACCATGCAGTTCCGCACGGTGCGCGTGAAGCGCGACCCCGCCTGTCCGGCGTGCGGTACGCGCACGATCACCGGGCTCATCGACTACGACGACTTCTGCGGGACCCCAGGAGGGGAAGTGCTCCACGACCAGGTGCAGGAGATCACGCCGGTGGAACTCGCCGAGCGGCTGAAGCACGGCGCCGACTTCGACCTCATCGACGTGCGCGAGCCGAGTGAACGCGCCATCGCCAGCATCCCGCAGGCGCGGCTCATCCCGCTCGGCGACCTCGAGCGCCAGATGGCGCACCTCGACCCGGCGCGCGAGATCGTCGTGATGTGCCGCAGCGGCCGCCGCTCCGCGACCGCGGTGCGCCGCCTGCAGGAGGCCGGCTTCCGGCGCGTGTGGAACCTCGCCGGCGGGATCCTGCGCTGGAGCGACGACGTCGACCCGACGGTGGTGAAGTACTGAGGGCGACCGTTCGCTATCGCAGGAAGAACTGCACGTACTTCACGATCAGCGCGCCGTTCGCGGGCCGGTCGATGCGCGCCGTGGTCGCGAAGCCCTGCTGCCAGGCGCCGTTGAGGACGACGTACAGGTCGCTCCCCGGCGATCGCGTCCATCGCACGCGCCCATTCACGGTGACGTGCTTCGATGCGTTGTCGTACTGGCCGAACAGCGTCGTCGTGAGGCGCGGACTCGCCGCGTAATCGAGTCGAAGGTCGGCCGTCGTCGCGGTGAAGCCGCCGCCGCGCCGGTGGAAGTCGTCGACCTGCCACTCCGCGCTCGTCGTCAGGTGCGGCTCCAGGCGATGGCGCACGGCGATCTTGAGCTCCGTGCCGTCGCCGTCGTAGTAGCCGCCGGCGCTCGCCGCGGCGTCGACCGAGAACGGCCGCCCGCCCGAACTGCTGAACTCCACCTGCACGCGCTGCCAGCGATAGCTGCCGGCGGCGACGGTGGTGCCCGTGAACAGGTCGAACGAGGCGGTGGGCACGTCCTGTCCGAGTTGGACGTCGACGCCGAACTCGTCGCCGGTCTCGAACACCGCGCCGAGCGGGCGGATCGCGTAGTCCGCGTGGTTGAGCGACTGGTCGAGGTTCGTCGCGATGTTCCACGACAGCAGGTTGAACTCGAACCGCCGGATCCCCCAGCGGTGCGGGCGCGGGAACAGCTCGAACTGCCCGACGTAGCGATAGATGCCGCTCTGCGCGGTGAAGCCCAGGGGCGGCGCATAGCCGGAATCGATGCGCTCGACGCGCGCGTTGATGTCGGCGTTGTCGTTGGGGTAGTCGAGCACGAGGCGCCACGCGGCGGCCGTGCGCGCGTCCGCGCTGTCGCGTTGCACCGAGTACGCGCCGTTCACGACGACGTTCTGTCCGTTGACGATGAAGGGAAAGTAGAAATCGAGGCCGCCGGCGAGCGCCGCGGGCCGCCCGTTCGATTGCTGCACCGTCGCCATGGCGCCGAGATACCCGCGCCCGAACGCATCGCGCTTCACGCGGGCGACGATGTCGTTGGCGGGCGTCGCGCCGCCCGTGCGCACGGCGAGCAGCCCGACCTGCTGGTCGCCGATGCGGCCGATGAGGCGGGCGCCCGCGTCGAGCGGGATGACGTCGCCGGAATCGGAGAGGCCGATGCGCCGGGAGTAGAACAGCTGTGTCTGCCCCACGCGGCCGAAGTCGAAGATGCCCGCGCCCTCGGTGAAGAACACGCGGCGCTCGGGGAAGAAGAGCGGGAATCGCGTGAGGTTCACCACCTGGCGGTCGGCCTCGACCTGTGCGAAGTCGGTGTTGAGGGTGAGGTCGAGGGTGAGCTGGCTCGTCGGGGCGAGCTTGGCGTCGAGCCCCGCGCTCCCATTGAGGCCGGCGGGCACGGCGACGGAATCGGTGCCGTCGGCGCGATACCCGCGTTCGTCGAGGCGCGCGGCGCCCGCGACGTACGGGCGCAGCTCCACGGTGGAGCGCGGCGGGAGGTCGCGTAGTCCCTGCAGCGTGCCTTCCCGCTCGAGGAAGCGGATCCCCTCCGGCCGTCGCCAGGCGTGCCAGAGCGCCTCCTCGTTCCGGTGCCGCACGTAGCGGCGGAAGTTCAACCCGAAGCCCGTCGCGCCGCGCGGATAACGGAGGGTCGTCCACGGGATGAAGAGCTCCGCCTGCCATCCCCAGGCGGTGATCCGCGCCCGGGCGTCCCAGATGCCGTCCCAGTCGGCGTTCTCGCTCTCGAAGTTCACGATCTCCGCGTCGTACATCGCGCCGTTCGGATTCACGCTGAACAGGAACCCGGAGCGTTGGTCGCGTTGCGCGTCGAGCATCACCGTGAACGCGTCATCGGTGCCGAGGTCGGCGTCGCGCCGCATCTGCGCGTGGCGGATGAGCGCGGGCTCGCTGTCGTATGCCCACAGCCCGATCCAGAGCCCGTCGGCCGTGCCGACGAGGCGCACCACGGTGCGTTCCGTCGTCGGCGCGCCTTCCACGGGGTCGCGCTGGGTGAATTCGGTGATGGAGTCGGCGCGCTGCCAGGCCGCCTCGTCGAGCGCGCCGTCGAGCCGCATCGCGCTGGCCGACCAGTGGATCGTCGCCGGGCGCCCCGATCGCGCGCCGGCTTGCGCCGAGCCGACCGCCGCGCCGGCACCGAGGAACATCAGGCCGGCGGCGGCGTTGAGTCGGTAGCGGCCCCACGAGGACGCCGTACGCGTCGTCGGGATAAGTTTC
The DNA here is from genome assembly GCA_016194585.1 of Gemmatimonadota bacterium. Taxonomy (GTDB): domain Bacteria; phylum Gemmatimonadota; class Gemmatimonadetes; order Gemmatimonadales; family Gemmatimonadaceae; genus Fen-1231. The sequence continues at coordinate 46,253 of JACQBG010000036.1, read as the reverse complement.
GCGGCGAACGATGTGCGCATCACCAAGCATCTCACTCGGCGAGGTGGATCCATGCACCAGAGACGTTTCCTGCGGCGCGGCGCCACGGCCGCGCTGGGTCTAATGGTAGCCCACGCCGCGGCGGCGCAGCAGTCCGGCGCGCAGGCCGCCTGGGATTCGGTCGGCCACATCCTCCAGACGGCGCCGGCCCCATCGCCCGGCTACGTGCGCTTCAACTTCCCGCGCAAGGACATCGCGCTGAGGGTGCGCGACGTCGCGGTGAGTCCGGCGCTCGCGCTCGGCGCGTGGCTTGGCTTCGCGGGAACTCCCGCCGCGTCGATCGTGATGGGCGACCTCGTGCTCCAAGGGGACGAGCTCGGGCCGGCGCTCGCCGAGCTCGCGGCGCAGGACATCGACGTCACGGCGATCCACAACCATGTCGTCGGCGAGCCGCAGATCACCTACGTGCACGTGCACGCGATGGGGCCCGCCGTCGCGCTCGCGGCGAAGTTCGACGCGGTGCTCTCGCGCACGCATACGCCGCGTCCCGTGACGGCCGTGGCGCCCGCGCCGGTCACGATCGACACGTCGCTCGTCTTCCGGACGCTCGGCCTCGCGGGCAAGGCGAGCGGCGCCGTGGTGGCGATGTCGGTCGTGCTCCCCAAGGCGACGGTGACGATGCACGGGATGACGGTCGTGCCGGCGCAGGGGTACGGCACGCCCGTGAACGTCCAGATGGTGAGCGCGACGCGCTACGTCGCGACGGGGGACTTCTCGGTGCTCGAGGAGCGCGTGCAGCCGGTGATCCGCGCGCTCGCCGCGCACGGCATCACGGCGACGGCGGTGCACTCGCACATGATCGGCGAGACGCCGAAGATCTACTACATCCACTTCTGGGCCGACGGGGCGCCGCAGGCGGTGCTCGACGGGCTGCGCGCCGCGCTCGACGCCGGGCGATAGCGTTCCGCGCACGAGATGGTGCAGAATACCACCCACCTCCAATCCCGATGTCGCACGCGCATCCCCATCCACCGCACCTGCCGCATGCGGGCGAAGACCATGGCGCGCCGGCGCGCGTCCCCGGCCGGCTCTCCGCCGAGATGCTCGCCGCCTTCGCCGCGATCCTCCTGAGCGTCTGCGGCCTCGCCGTCTCGATCTACGAGGCGAACCTCGAACGGCACTTCCATCGCGCGCAGGTATGGCCGCGCCTCGAGATCGCGAGCGGCCGGGCGAACGGCCTGCAGCTGATCGTCTCCAACGCCGGCATCGGCCCCGCCGTGATCGAACGCGTCGACGTTCGCGTCGATGACAAGCCGGTCACCGATTGGGGTGATGCGCTGACGCGCCTCGTCGGGCGCCCGCCCCAAGGCGCCGTCTCGAGTTCCCTCGGCGAGCGCGTGCTCAGGCCGGGCGAGCAGGTGGTCATGCTCGACGTTCCCGCGGGGGATTCGCTCCTGCCGCGCGTGATCTCGTCGACCGACCGCCTCGGCATGGCGATCTGCTATCGCTCCGTGTTCGACGAGCGGTGGGAACTCATCGTGCCGCCGGGCACGGCGGCCCCGCGGGTCGACGCCGTGTCCCGCTGTCCGGCCGCGGACACACGGGGCCGGCGCTTCTGACGTTGCACCGCGCGCCGCCGTCGGGGCCGGCGCGCGGCGAGGGGCGGTGGGGAGTAACGACGCATCAGATCGACGCAGATACAGCGATCACAAGAATGGGGGAACGACCGCCTGGATCGATGGCTGTCGTTCCCCCGTTCTTGTTCTTGCTGTACCTGCGTCGATCTGAGGCGTCGTTCAGTCGCCCCCTACTTCGTCGCCTTCGCCAGGTCGCCTACCGAGAACGCGAGCGTGTGCGCCTTCGGCGCGTCGGTGGCGCTGCGCGCGTCACCGTGGAGCTGCGTCGCCAGCTTGGCCAGCGCGTCGGCGCGGGCCTTGCCCGAGAGCTTCTCGGCCGCGTCGAGTCCCGCGCGCGCGGCGGCGATCTTCTCCGCCGACTGCCCGTGGCCGCGCTCGAGCTGGTCGAGGTAGGCCCGCGACAGCGCGAAGCTCGCCGGCCACACGAACTTGGGCTGGTCCTGCACGTTCAGGTGGTCGAGCTTCACCGACTTCGCAGCGTCGATCTCGTTCTGCGAGAGATATTCGCTCGGCGCCAGCTCGAACATGTCGAGGCCACGGGCGATCTCGGAGCTGACGATCACGCCGTTGTACCAGTACACCGACCACGAGCCGCCCATCGCCATGTGCGTCGAGTCCACCGGGCCGCGGTCGAAGAACGCGATCTCCTTGGCGTGCGCGGCGTCGGTCCAGTCGAACACCGAGATGCCGCCCTGGTACCAGGCCTGCACCATCACGTCGCGTCCCGGGATCGGGATGAGCGAGCCGTTGTGCGCGACGCAGTTCTCCTTGTCGGTCTGGGGGGCGGACATCTTGTAGTAGCCCTGGAACTTCATCTGCCCCTTGTCGATCGTGAACAGCGCGTCGGCGCCCCACTGGTGCGGGTCCGTCGCGCGGCACTTGGGCGCGCCACCGCCGCCCCACTCGTCGGAGAAGAGCACCTTGGTGCCGTCATTGTTGAACGTCGCCGAGTGCCAGTAGCTGAAGTTCGAGTCCGACACCGCGGCGATGCGCACCGGATGCGCCGGGTCCTTGATGTCGAGCAGGAGGCCGTACCCTTCGCAGGCGCCGCCGGCGTAGCCGATGGCCGGATACACCGTGATGTCGTGGCACTGCGTCGGGCCCGGGCGCGGGCCGTGGCTGTCGCCCGGCGCCTCGCCGGTGAGCTTCGCGATGATGCCGGGGAGCGCGGTGCGGAGCGCCGCGCTGTCGGCGGCGGTGACGTCACTGCCGCCGCGCGCCTTGGCGATGCTGTCGAGCCACGTCTTCGTCATCTGCGGCGGCACCACGCGCTCGACGCCGAAGATCACCGCCGTGTACATCCCCTTGGCACGCGCCTCGGCGGCCGCCTTGGCGCCCGCCGCCACGTCCTCCGGCGTCTCGCCGTGGCTCGCCGGCTTTGTGAGGTCGTTGAAGATGCGCGGCGAGCTCACGATCGCGGCCTGCTCGGGGTGCGCGAGCGGCACCTTGATCACTTCGATGCGGAAGAGCGCCGAGTTCGGATCCTTGTCCGGGGTCGCTGCCACGCACCCCGGGAGCTCCGCCGACGGGCGCACCGGCGCCGAACCCGAGACGTAGACGTACACGTTGTCCTTGTCCTTCGGGTCGACGAGCACCGTGTGGGTGTGCGAACCGCGGCACGTCTGCACGTTGGCGACGTTCTTCGGATGCGCGATGTCGGTGATGTCGAAGATGCGGATGCCGCGCAGGCGCGCGTCGCTCACCGCCTCCTTCACCCCCTCGGCGCCGCAGTCGATGCGGCCGGCGGTCCCTTCGCTCGAGACGAAGAGGAGGTTCTGGTAGACCGACACGTCGCTCTGCGACGCCGGGCAGTAGTTGGCGATCTTGATGGTCGGCTTCGACGGGTTCGAGATGTCCCAGATCTGGTAGCCGTTGTAGCTGCCCTGGATGACGTAGTTGCCCGTGAACGCCAGGTCGGAGTTCGTGCTCCCCACGAACTTCTCCGTCGGCTTCGTCTCCGAGAGCACCTTCAGGTTCCACGACGCCTCGGCGGCGTCCCAGAGCCCCGCCTTGAGGCCGACGCGAGGGTCGGGATTCGGTTGCGCGTTCGCCGTGGTGGCGAGCACGGCGGCGGCGACGCCGAACGTCGCGAGCCAGCCGCGCGTCGCGCGCGTGGCGTGCGCGCCGGGACGGAGCGTTCCAAACACTGATGCCATTGCGAGGTCCTCTGCAGGGGGAAGGGGTGGTGCGATCGCGGGAACGACGCGCCGGTCACGGCGTGCGTACGCCCAGCACGACGTCGGTGAGCATCTTCTCCATCCGCGCGATCTCCGTCGTCTGGTCGACGTTGACGTCCGACGCGAACTTGAAGGTGAGCTCGTCGTTCGCGGCGCCGTCGGTGGCGAAGAGATCCTTCACCATCGTCACGGCGCCCTTGTGATGCTGGATCATGCCGGTGAGGAAGAGACGGTCGAACTCGGTGCCGCGCGCGGCATCGAGCTGCTTCATCTGCTCGTCGGTCAGCATGCCGGGCATCATCATCTCGTGCACCATGCCGCCCATCTTCATCTTCATGGGGGCCGGCTTCGCTTCGGGCACGGTCTGGTTGCGGTCACGCAGCCACGTCTGCATGAGCACGATCTCATCGTTCTGCGCGTTGATGATGCGCCCGCAGAGCGTCTGCACGGCCGGACTCGCGCCGTGGGTCGCCGCCCATTTGGCCATGATGATGGCCTGGGCGTGGTGGCTGATCATCCCCTGCATGAAGAAGACATCGGCTTCCGTGTACGGCAGGCGGGCGCTGTCGGCACGCGCCTTGGCGACGTAACTGTTTGCAGGGGATGCGGTTGCGGGCTTGGTGCCCTGTGCGCCGGCGGTCGAGATGGCGCCGATCGCGAGCGCCGCAATCGCGGCGAATGTCGAGTGGGATCGAGTTCTGGTCATGGTCGATGGGGCTCCTGCCAGGAGCTATACGTAACCAGCATCGGTGAAGTTTTGACTCCTCCATTCTAGCCGGGTCTCGGGCGGGTCGTAACCACCGAATGGCGGCGACCCGCGCCCCGTCCGCCAACGTCGCGACGCCGCCGGCGTCCGACGCCACGGGCTCATCCACTGAAGTCGACCGCGACGGCGACAACGACGGCCACTAGCCGCCGAAATCCGCCGGTCCGCACAAACAGAACGGCGCCCCCCGTCATGCGAGGGGCGCCGTTCTGCGTTCGGGCTACGCTGCGGTGGCGCGCCGCCGGCCAGGCGTCACGGCACCGGCACGGCGGCCGTGATCTTGACCAGCGCATTCCCGTTCACGGTGAGCTCGTCGGCGGCGAGGCCGCCGATGAACGTGCTGCCGCCGTTGACCGTCACCTTCCCCTTCGGGGCGAGCACGACGGCGGCCACCGACGCGTTGCCGTTCACCGTGAAGTCGCCCTGCGCGACGCGGAGCGTCAGCCACGCGGGATTCGCCGGCGAACCAGCCGATCCGTCGACCGAGAGATCCTCCGCCACCGTCACGACGACGGGGCCGACGACCTTGAGCACCGCCTTGCCGTTCAGGGTGAGATGCCGCAGGTCGTACCTCGACGGCGTGGTCGCGCCGGCCGAACCGAGCACGATCGTGTTCCCCGCGTTCACCGTGATCTCGCCATAGCGCCCCGCCGGGAGCGTCACCGTGCCGACGTTGCCGTTCACCTTCAGGTCGCGCACCGTCGACCAGTCGCCGACCACGTCGCCCGCCTTGTTGAGCGTCACGTCGCGCGTGCCCGTCGGCGCGGCGGGCGCGGCCACCACGGGGAGCGCCTGCGGGTCGACGCGCCGCACGAGCGTGCCGAGCGACGCGTTGCCGTTGAGCGTCACCTCGTAGTCGCTCGGCGACATGCTCCCGGTGCCGTCGATCGTCGCGCCGAGCGTGGGATGGCCGTTGAGCCGCACCCTGGGCGTGCCGGGGACGAGGAGCGAGCCCGTCACCTTCGCGCCGCCGTTCAGCGTGACGTCCTCGCCGCTGAGCAACTGCAACGAGCCGTCGAGCGTGCCGTTGATGGAGAGGTCGCCGCGCACGAGCGCCGCGGTGGTGACGACCGTCGGCTGCGTGACGGCGATCGCGTTGGAGGTCGCGCGGAGCGCGCCGTCGGCGAAGGCGAGCGTCGTCGCGCCGCTGCCGGTGAGCGTGAGGCCGCTGAACGTGGCCACGCCGGCGACGGCGTTGACGGTCGCCACGCCGCCGAGCGTCGTCGTGCCGCTGGCGACCGAGGCCGTCACGGCGTCGGTCGCGGTCGCCACCCTGAGACCGGCGGCGTCACGGAGCTCGAGCACCGGCTGTGGCGTGAATGGCACGCCGCTCGTCGCGGTGGCCGACGGCTGCGTGGTGATCACGAGTTGCCGCACGGTCTGCGTCAATGCGACGGGGACCGTGACCGAGGGAAGATTGGGCGTCGAGAACGTCAGCGTATTGCCGCCCGCGACGCCGTTCAGCTGCAGGTTCGTGAACGACGCGACGCCGCTCGCGGCGGTCGCCGCGACCGTCCCGACCAGTTGGCCCGTGCCGCCCGTCACCGAGGCCGTGATCACGTTATTCGCGCTCGCGACGATGACGCCCCGTGCATCGACGACGTTCACGATGGGCTGCGTCGTGAACGGCACGCCACTCTCGGCGCCCGAGGGCGCGCGCGCGACGACGATATTCGTGGGGTGCGTGCCCGGCAGCCACACGTTGTGGATGACGTTCACGTTCAGCGTGGTGGCGCCGGGCGCGCTGAAGATCAGCGCGTACACCGGCTGCCCGTATCCGGGGCGTCCCGTCACGACGATGTTCGGGAACGTCGCGACCCCGGCGACGGCCGCCACGGTCGTCGTACCGCCGAACGGCTGCACCGCCGCGAGGTAGCCGGAGACCGTCACCGAGTCGGTCGCCGTGGCGTTCTTGAGACCCGCGGCGTCGCGCAACTCGACCGCCGGCGCAGGTGCGATCGCTGCGCCGCTGTAGACATCCGAGCCGTCGACGAGCAGCACGAAGCTCCGCGTCACCTGATGCACGGCGACCGTGGAGGTGACCGACGGGAATCCGGGCGTCGAGAACGTCAGCACGTAGTTGCCGGCCGGCGCATCGATCTGGAGGTTCGTGAACGTCGCGACGCCGTTGGCGGCGTTGACGGTCTTCGTGCCGACGAGCGTGCCGCCCGGCGTGGTGAGCGTGGCCGTGACGGCGTTGGTTGCGCCGAACACGACGCCTCCCAAGGCATCGACGACGTTGACGACCGGTTGCGTCGCGAAGGGCACGCCGCTCTCGGCCTGCAAGGGACCTCCGCCGGCGCCATTGGGGGGCACGACCGCGAGCGCCGACCCGCCGAGCGCCGTGGTGATGACGCTGGCCGAAGTCACCCCCGCCAGTCCCGGCGAGGAGAAGGCGAGCGTGGTCGTTCCCGCCCCGACGATGGCGAGGTTGGAGAAGCTCGCCGTGCCGTTCACGGCGTTGATCGTCGTCGCCCCGCCGCCGAGCACGCCAGGACCGGTCGAGAGCGTGACCGACACCGGGTTGGTGCCGTTCATGTGGAGGCCCGCGGCGTCCTGCAACTCGATCACCGGCTGTGTCGCGAACGGCGAGCCGCTCGTCGCGCCGACCGGCTGCGTGACGATGCCGAGCTTGCGGACGACCTGCGTCGTGACGGTCGCCGTGGTGCCGCTACCCGTGTTCGGGAGCGCACCGACCGTGAACTGCAACTGGTTGAACCCGCCGCCATTGATGGTCAGGTCGGTGAACGTCGCGATGCCGTTGACGGCGTTCACCGTCGTCGTGCCCGAGAGCGTCCCCGTGCTGGAGGCGGTGAGCGAGGCCGTCACCGCGGCGCTGCCGTTGCTGACGACGTTGCCCGAGGCGTCGAGCAATTGCACGACCGGCTGCACGGCGAGCGGCACGCCGCTCTCGCCGCTCGTGCTCGGCTGCTGCGTCACCTTGAACTGCGTCGCCGGCGGCACGCACATCGTGCCGGTCGCGGTGAACATCTGCGTCACGTCGGCCTGCGTGAGCTCGCGGTTATAGATCTGAACTTCGTCGATGAGCCCGTTGAACGTGTATTTCGCGGGCGGCGAGAACGACGACGGCACGCGCGCGCCGATGTGGAAGGGGCGCGCGCCCGACGACGGGCTGAACGAACCGACGGTCGTCGTGTTGATGAGCGCCCCGTTGACATAGAGCCGGATCACGCCCGACGTCTTCGAATACGTGGCGACGCCGTGGTTCCAGGCGCCCTGCACGACGAAGCCGCTCTTCTGGGCGATGCGCCAGTTGACGAAGTTGCTGTCGATCGCGAAGTCGGCGAAGAACCCCGTCAACGGATTGTCGACCTGGCTGTGCACCCAGATCTGCGAGCCTTGCTCGAACTCGGCGATGGGGCCCGAGCCCGGTACTCCACCCCAGGCGTTGCCGTTCGGCTGGAACCACGCCGCGAGCGAGATGCCGTCACCCGCCGAGAGATCCCACGACGGCGATGCGGGTGCCACGATGTCCGCGTCCACCGCGCCGATGCTGAACGCCTGCCCGAACACGCCGGCCGTGTAGCTCACGGTGCCGGTGACGCTCGCGTTGTGGCCGCCAACGACGTCGTTCGCGTTGCCGTCGCCACCGTAGCAGGCGATGAGTCCGGCCGGCGAGGGCGACGTGCCGTTGCCGACGTTCGCGTGCTTCAGCGGCACGGCGACGGCGACGTCCGGCGCTTCGGTACGACGCGGGCCGGTGATGTCAGCCCGCGCGCACGCGCCGAGGACGAGCAGAGACGCCGCTAGAAAGTGGTTACGCATACTTCTCGACGTTGGGGGAGTCCGCGCCGTCGAGGGCACAGACGACTGTCGAAGAACGAGCGAACAATGCGATCGATCAATTCGGTCAACCGTACCGATGCTGACCACTGCATCTATTCTATCTAGTTCGAGTTTCAAGCGCTAGCGGTAGGCTGCTGTTCCCTATATAACGCCATAAATATCGGTCTCTTGCGGAATCCTGACGGTGTTCTGAGTCACATTTAACTGTCAATAAAATAGACGGTCATTTGTACTAATTTCCGCCTCAGACAGCGCCATAACCCGTTACTAAGAAGCTGGGAAACCAGCACCGAAAGCATGCAGAACGGCCCAACTCCGCGCGAGGCAGAAGGTTGGGCCGAAACGGGTGAGGATGACGAGCGGCTCTGACGCGCGCCGTACGTGAAAAATTACTTGGCAGTCGCCCCGCGGAGAGCTTTCTTGAGCAACGCGATCTGGCCGAAGTGATAGACGTCGTGTTCGGCCAACCCCGCCAGCGTCTGCACTCTGGTGCGCTGTGTGTGGGGCTCGTTGCCCGACTCCTTCACGGCGAGGTGCAGATCCTCCTCGTGCGAGTGGTCGAGCGCGTCGAGCACGGCCTGCCGCGCGGCGCCGAGTTCGGCGAGCGTGCGCTTCCACGCCTCGTCGTTCGCTGGCTCGGGCATGGCGGGCCAGTCGCCGCGCGCGGGCTCCTTCGCCATCTCGCCCTGCACGCGGTGCGCCACCTCGTCGGTCCATGCGACGAGATGCAGCACCGACTCCCAGATGTTGTGCACGCCGGGCACCGGGCGCGCGGCCGCGTCGGCGGCGGTGATCCCGTCGAGGATCTTCCGGCCCGACGACCCGTACCACGGATCGCCGACCCACACGTTCAGCAGGTTGTCGCGCAACGTCGTGCGGAGGCTCATCGTCGAGATCCTCGTCGAGAGTGTACGTGCATCATACCGCTTCGCGGCACGCTACGCGACCGACTGCGGATACACTTCGAAGATCCCGGCGGCGCCCATGCCGCCGCCGACGCACATGGTCACCATGCCGAGTCCGCCACCGCGGCGGCCGAGTTCGTGGACGAGCTGCGTGGTGAGCTTCGCGCCCGTGGCGCCAAGCGGGTGTCCGAGCGCGATCGCGCCGCCGTTCACGTTGAGGCGCGCCGTGTCGAGCTCGAGATCCTTGATGACGGCGAGTCCCTGCGCGGCGAACGCCTCGTTGAGCTCGATCATCGCGATGTCCTCGAGCCGCAGGTCGGCGCGTCCGAGCGCCTTCGGCACGGCCGCGACGGGGCCGATCCCCATGATGTCGGGATCCACCCCCGCGGTGGCGAACGTCACGAAGCGCGCGAGCGGGCGCAGACCGAGGTCGTGCGCGCGCTCCTTGCTCATCATCACGAGCGCCGCGGCGCCGTCGGAGAGCGGGCTCGAGTTGCCGGCCGTGACGGTGCCGCCGGGCTTGAAGGCCGGCGGGAGCTTGGCGAGCGCCTCGAGCGTCGTGTTGGCGCGCGGCATCTCGTCGACGGCGAACGCGCCGGGTTCGACGGTCTTCGTCGCGCCCTGCCACGTGACCTTGTCGACGCGCACCGGCACGATCTGGTCGTGGAACGTGCCCTGCGCCACGGCGGCCGCGGCCTTGAGCTGGCTCTCGAGCGCGAACTGGTCCTGCATCTCGCGACTGATCCCCCACCGCTTGGCGACGCGCTCGGCGGTGAAGCCCATGCCGATGCTCGCCTCGGTGAGGTCGGGGGAGATGCGCGTGTGGTAGCCCGACATCGGCACCTGGCTCATCATCTCGACGCCGCCGGCGATGACGATGTCGTTCATCCCCGTGGCGATGGACTGCGCGGCCATGGCGATGGTCTGGAGCCCGCTCGAGCAGAAGCGGTTGACGGTGGCGGCGCTGACGGCCACGGGGAATCCGGCGCGCAGCACGCCGAGGCGCGCCGTGTTGAGTCCCTGCGAGCCCTCGGGCATCGCGCATCCCCAGAGCACGTCCTCGACGTTCTTGGGATCGACGCCGGCCTTGTCGACGGCGGCGCGCAGCACCGCGGCCGAGAGGTCGACGGGGTGGCAGGTGGAGAGGCCGCCGCCCTGCTTGCCGCGGGCGACCGCGGTGCGGACGGCGGAGACGATCACGACTTCTTTGAGTTCAGGCATGAAATCAGGACCAAGTGGACGGTGAACGGATTACGGTGAACCGTGAACGGTCGACCACACGGGACACCGATCGCCTGATCAGTTGCGGAGGGGTTTTCCGGTCTCGAGCATGTGCTTGATGCGCGCCTGCGTCTCGGCGGTGCCGAGGAGCGAGAGCGTCGCTTCGCGCTCGAGGTCGATGAGGTCCTGTTCGGTGACGTCGCGCGGCGGGCCATCGCCGCCGGCGAGGATGTAGGCCACCCAATGGCCGATGCGCACGTCATGGTCGCTGGCCTGACCGGCCTCCTTGAACGACCAGAGCGCGTAGTCGAGGTTGCCGAGCGTCTCGCGTCCGCCGACGCGGATGGTCTTCATGGCCGGCGCGACGTAATCGGGCGCGAGGTCGAGGACGCGCATCTTGGCGTCGGCGATGAGCGTGTCGCGGTTGAACGAGATGCGGTCGGCGACGGGGCGCAGGAAGCCCATCTTGCGCGCTTCGGCGGCGCTGGTGCTCGTGGCGGCGAGGGCGATGAGCTTGAAGGCGCGCTTGGCGGCCTCGAACGGATCGGCGTCGTCGTACGGCTTGAGCGCTTCGGTGAAGCGGAAGATGAGTTCCTTCGTGCCGCAGCCACTCGGCACGATGCCGACGCCGACTTCGACGAGCCCCATGTAGAGCTCGGCGTGGGCCTGGATACGGTCGCAGTGGAGCGAGAACTCCACGCCGCCGCCGAGGGTGAGGCCGAACGGCGCGCTGACGACGGGGAAGGGGGCGCGGCGCACGCTCATCACGGCGTCCTGGAACGCCTTGATGCTCGCCTCGATCGCCTTCCAGTCACCGGTCGCCGCGGCGCCCGCCGACTGGGCGAGATTGGCGCCGGCGGTGAAGGTGCGCGGGTCGTCGTTGCCGAGCACGAGTCCCGCGTACTTCCCCTTGCCGATGCGGTCGATGGCGCGCGCGACCATGTCGAGCACGCCCGTGCCGAGTGTGTTCATCTTGCCGCAGAACTCGAGGCAGAGCACGCCGTCGCCGAGGTCGCGCAGGCGCGCTTCCTTGTTCGAGTCGACGATGGGGGTGTGCGCGAGCACGAGCTGGCCCGGGATCGCCGGGACGTTGGTGCGCTTGCCGGTGGGGGCGTCCCTCTCGATGGCCGGGATGGTGACGGCGGTGCCTTCGCCGCCGTAGAACCGCGCGCCGGCGGCTTTGAGCAGGGCGGGCTCGTCCTTGCCGGCCTGCTTGAACTGCCCGCGCAGCCAATCGAGGCCGAGGGCGTCCATCACCTGGAAGGGGCCGATCTCCCAGCCGTAGCCCCATACGAGCGCGCGGTCGACGGCGGCGATGTCGTAGGCGAGCGTGGGGGTGAGGGTGAGGCAGTAGTGGCACTGCTCGACGAGGACGGCGCGCAGGAAGTCGCCGTGCTTGCCGGGGAGGTCCTTCGCCTTGTGCACGCGCTCGGCGGCGGGGAGCTTGAGCAGCGCGTCGATCTCGGGAGAGGAATAGCGCCCCTGGTCCTCGTACTCGAGCGTCTTCCAGTTCAGCGTGAGGATGTCCTTCCCTTTCTTGTTGTAGAAGCCGGCCTTGGTCTTGTCGCCGAGGCGGCCGCTCTTCACGAGGTCGTGGATCCACGGCGCGAGGGCGAGGTCCTCGCCGGTGGTGTCGCTGAGCCCCTTGGTGACGTGCACGAGCACGTCGATGCCGGAGAGGTCGCCGGTGCGGAAGGTGGCGGTCTTGGCGCGGGCGATGAGGGCGCCGGTGAGCGTGTCGACCTCGCTGATGGTGAGGTCGTGCTGCATCATCGCGCGGCCGGCGACGACCATGCCGTGCACGCCGAGGCGGTTGGCGACGAAGCCCGGGACGTCCTTGGCGATGACGATCCCCTTGCCGAGGATGCGCTCCTGGAAGTGGCGCACGGTGTCGAGCACCTCCGGCGCCGTGAACGGCGTCGGGATGATCTCGAGCAGGTGCATGTAGCGCGGCGGATTGAAGTAGTGGGTGCCGCAGAACTGGCGGCGGAACTTCTCCGTGCGCCCCTGGAGGAGCACCGACATCGGGATGCCGGAGGTGTTCGAGGTGACGATCGCGTCGGGCGCGACCTGCTCGATCCTCGCGAACAGCTCCTGCTTGGGCTTCGGCTGCTCGATGATCACCTCGACGATCCAGTCGCAGTCGGCGAGGAGATGCAGATGGTCGGCGGTGTTGCCGGTCTGCACGAGCGAGGCGCGGTCGGCGTCCATGAATGCCGCGGGCTTGCTCTTGATCGCCTTCTGCAGCCCGCCCTTGGCGGGCGCGGAGCGATCAGGTGACTTGGGATCGTCCGATCCCGGGATGTCGAGGAGGACGACGGGGAATCCGGCGGACGCACAGAGCGCGGCGATGCCGTGCCCCATGACCCCGGCGCCGACGACACCGACTTTGGTGATGCGCATCGTGATACCTCGATTGAGGCGAACGGTGAGGCGCGGTTCGCAAGGCTCGCCGCGCTGCGGGTAATGTAGCGGCGCGGGCGGGGGGCTCGCTGTCGGAGATATTGCCGACGCGCCGTCGGATGGCTATTACCTGAGCTTCCCCCCAGCCCACCCCGACCGATGATCTTCCGAAGCCGCTTTCCCGACGTCCGCGTCCCCGACATCTCGCTGACGGACTACGTGTTGGAGCACGTGGCGGCGTTCCGCGACCATCCCGCGCTGATCGACGGGCCGACGGGGCGGCGGATCACGTATGCCGAGCTCGAGGTGCTGACGCGTCGCGTCGCGGCCGGGCTCACGTCGCGCGGGTTCAAGCGTGGCGACGCGCTCTGCATCTTCTCGCCGAACGTGCCGGAGTACGCGCCGATGTTCTTCGGGGTGTCGCTCCTCGGCGGGGTCAACACGACGGCGAACCCGATGTACGGCGCGGAAGAACTGGCCCGGCAGTTGCGCGACTCGGGTGCCCGCATCGTGGTGACGGTGCCGCAACTCGCCGAGCGCGCGCTCAAGGCGGCGGAGCTGGCGGGAGGCGCCGAGGTGATCGTGTTCGGCGAAGCCGCGGGGTGCACGCCGTTCGCGGCGCTGGTCACAAGCGGCGACGCCGTGCCGGCGGTGGCGGTCGATCCGGCGAACGACGTCGTGGCGCTCCCCTATTCGAGCGGCACGACCGGGCTGCCGAAGGGCGTGATGCTCACGCACCGGAACCTGGTGGCGAATCTGGTGCAGATCGAGTTCATCGACACGTCGGGCCCGGGGGACCACACCATCGGGATCCTCCCCTTCTTCCATATATATGGAATGGTCGTGATCCTGTGCGCGATCTTGCGGCGCGGGGCGACCGTGGTGACGATGCCGCAGTTCGACCTGGAGACGTATCTCCGGCTCACGCAGGACTACAAGGTCGCGTCGGCGTATCTCGTGCCGCCGGTGGCGCTCGCGCTCGCCAAGCATCCGCTGGTGGACAAGTACGACCTTTCGTCGCTGAAGATGGTGAACTCGGGCGCGGCGCCGATGAGCGGCGAGCTCGAGAAGGAGCTGGCCACGCGCCTCGACCTGTTCGCCAAGCAGGGGTACGGGATGACGGAGACGAGTCCGGTGACGCACTTCACGCCGAACGACGGCGTGTTGTACAAGCCGGGGTCGTGCGGCTTGCTCGTGCCGAACACGGAGTGCCGCATCAAGGACATCGAGACGGGGCGCGAGTTGGGGCCCAACGAGCGAGGCGAGCTGTACATGCGCGGGCCGCAGGTGATGAAGGGATACCTGAATCACGCCGAGGCGACGGCGGCGTCGATCGACGCCGAGGGATGGTTGCGGACGGGCGACGTCGCGTACGCGGACGAGGACGGGTTCTTCTACATCGTCGACCGGCTCAAGGAATTCATCAAGTACAAGGGCTATCAGGTGGCGCCCGCCGAGCTCGAGGCGGTGCTGCTGTCGCATCCGAAGGTGGCCGACGCGGCCGTGATCCCGATGGCCGACGACGAGGCGGGCGAGGTGCCCAAGGCGTTCGTCGTGATGCGCGAGCCGGTCACGCCGCAGGAGATCATGGAGTTCGTGGCGGCGACCGTGGCGCCGTACAAGAAGGTGCGCGCCGTGGAGTTCGTCGAGAAGATCCCCAAGTCGGCGTCGGGCAAGATCCTGCGGCGCGAGCTGATCGCGTACGAACGGGGGAAGGCCAAGGCGTGATCAAGTACCTCGGCTCCAAGCGGACGTTGGTGCCGCGCATCACGGCGCTCGCCCGCGCGGTGCGCGAGCACGCGGGCGCGCGCACGGTGGCCGACCTGTTCACGGGCACGACGCGGGTGGCGCAGGCGCTCAAGCGCGAGGGGTTCGAGGTGACGGCGAACGACCTCGCGTCGTACAGCGAGGTGCTGGCGACGTGCTACATCGAGGTCGACGGCGGCGACACCGCGCTGCGGGCGCGGCTCGTGGAGCAACTGGCGCATCTCGACGCGCTCGAGGGGGTCGAGGGCTACGTGACGCGCACCTTCTGCGAGGAGGCGCGCTATTTCCAGCCGTTCAACGGGCGCCGCATCGACGCCATCCGCGGCGCCATCGATGCGGTGGCCGGCAGCCGGGTGGAACGCGCCGTGCTCCTCACGGCGCTGCTGCTCGCGGCCGACCGCGTGGACTCGACGACCGGCCTGCAGATGGCGTACCTCAAGTCGTGGGCGCCGCGCTCGCATCAGCCGCTCCAGTTGCGGCTGCCCGAGCTGATCGCCGGCACGGGGCGCGCGCTGCGCGAGGATGCGAACGCGCTCGTGCCGACGATGGCGCCGGTGGACCTCGCCTACATCGACCCACCGTACAACCAGCATTCGTACTACTCGAACTACCATGTGTGGGAGACGATCGTGCGGGACGACGCGCCGGCCGCCTACGGCGTGGCGCGCAAGCGCGAGGACTGCCGCACCACGAAGAGCCGCTACAACGTACGCGGGCAGGCGTGGGACGCGTTCGCCGGCGTGGTGCGCACCGTGCCGGCGCGGCATGTCATCGTCTCGTTCAACGACGAGGGGTACTTCGCGTACGACGACATCCGCGCGCTGCTCGCGGCGTCGTTCGGCGAGGTGGCGGTGGTGCCGGTGGCGTTCCGGCGCTACGTGGGCGCCAAGATCGGCATCCACAACCCGAGCGGCGTGAAGGTGGGGCGCGTGAGCCACCTGACGAACCACGAGTTCCTGTTCGTGGCCGGGCCGGGGGCGGCGGCGATCGTCGACGCGGCGGAGCAGGGGAGCCTGGCCCAGGGGCCGGCGGCGTGACGTCCGTCCCCCGGCTCGCGGTGGCCGGAGACTAGTTCCTCCGGCGGGGGCGTTTTTCGGCCAACACCTGCCGATACTCCCCTCAGGCGGTCCGCCGTCCGCGGCACCGCGGAACCATCTCGACGCCACTTCCGTGAGCGACTCCTTCATCGCCCGACAGCCGATCTTCGATCGCGAGAACAGGCTGGCGGGATACGAACTGCTCTATCGCGCCGCCGCGACCGCCGTGGCGGCCGGGAATTTCGACGCCGTGAAGATGAGCAGCCAGACGCTCGTCACCGGCCTGCTCACGATCGGGCTCGACCAGCTCACCGGGGGCGTGCAGGCGTTCATCAACTTCCCGCGCGAGCTCCTGCTCGAGCGCGATTACAAGCTGCTCGACCCGACGAAGGTCACGATCGAGATCCTCGAGACGGTGGAGTGCGACGACGACACGGTGGCGGCGGCGCGCGAGGCGCGCAGCCACGGCTACCGCATCGCGCTCGACGATTTCGCGGCGGGGGAGGAATACGAGCCGTTCCTGCGGCTCGCCCACGTCGTGAAAGTAGACGTGCTCGGCGCCACGCCGGAGCACCTGCGGGCGCTCGTCACGCGGCTCCGGCGCTATGACGTGACGCTCCTCGCCGAGCGCATCGAGGACGCGGCGATGCTGGCGCAGTGCCGCGCGCTCGGGTTCACGCTCTTCCAGGGCTATTACTTCAGCCGGCCGGAGATCGTGAAGCGGCGCGACCTCCCGGCGGGGATGATCGGCGTCGCGAAGGTTATGAACCTGATCCCCGACCCGAAGGCGACCGATCGCGACCTCGAGGGGGCGTTCCGCTCCGACCCGGGGCTCAGCTTCAAGCTGCTGCGCATCGTGAACTCGGCGGGGATGGGCGGGTCGGGGATCGAGTCGATCCAGCAGGCGATCCGCATCGTCGGCCGCGCGCCGTTGCACCGGTGGCTGGCGCTGCTGTTCGTGAACTGCGTGCCGATGAACACGGGGATCGATCGCGAGATGGTGCTTTCGGCGCTCGAACGCGGGCGTCTCTGCGAGCTGCTTGCGATCAACACGGGGCGCAAGCAGTCGGCGCCCTCACTCTTCCTCGCCGGCGTGCTCTCGACGTTCGACGCGATCCTCGGCATGCCGATGACCGAACTGCTGCGGCAGGTGAAGGTCTCGGCCGACGTCGAATCGGCGCTGCTGAAGGAGGAGGGGCCGTATACGCCGTACCTGATGACGGCGTCGGCCTACGCCCGCGGCGATTGGGAGCAGGTGATCACGCTCGCCGCCGAGATGGACGTGCTCGACGCGCTGCCGGGGTGGTACACGGAGGCGTCGAGCTGGGCGCGCGAGATCCTCTCCCACGCGTGAGTCCGGCGCGGGCCGCCGGGCGGCCCGCCGGAAGGATCAGTTCCCGCCCATCCCCACGTCGGGCACGGTCGCGGCCGGCTGCCCGCTCGTGAACGGGAGGAGGATGGAGATGCGCCGGTTCTCGGCGGCCTGGGGATCGTCGGGGCGCCGGAGCTGGGTGTCGGCGTAGCCGCGCACCTCGATCACGCGGGCCGGATCGAGTCCTTCCTGCTCGAGCACGCGTCGCGCGGCGTTCGCGCGATCGGCCGAGAGTTCCCAGTTCGAGTACGCCGCGTTCTGCCCGTAGAGCGACGCGTCGGTGTGCCCTTCGACGACGATCGGATTGCGCAGGGCGATGAGCTCGCGGGCGATGAGCTTGAGCGCGACGAGCGCGGCGGGGGTCATCGTCGCGGAGCCGCGGCCGAAGAAGTTGTCCCCCTTGCCGTTCTCGATGAGCTCGATGCGCAGCCCCTTGCTGCTCATCGTGATCTCGAATTTCGCGGGGCCGAGCGCGCCCTTCGCCGAGTCGAGGCGCGTCTTGATGTCGGAGGCCGCCTTGGCGAACGCCTTCTCCTGCGCCGTGTGCATGATGAGCTTCACGGTCTCGGCCTTGATGCGCGACGGCGTGTTGCCGCTCGAGATGGGGCTGTTGCCGGAGCCGTAGCCCTTCTTGAAGCCGGCCGGATTCGAGAAGTAGCCTTCGACGGCCTTCCGGGTGGACTCGTCCATGCCGAGGATCCACATCACCATGAAGAACGCCATCATCGCCGTGACGAAGTCCGCGTACGCCACCTTCCACGAGCCGCCGTGGTGGGCATGCCCGCCCTTCTTCACCTTCTTGATGATGATGGGGCGCTTGCCGGAGTCCTTGGCCACTACGCCGCCTTCGTGCGCGTGAGCGACTCGAGCTCGGTGAAGGTCGGCCGGTGGCCAGGTTCGATGTTGCGGCGGGCGAACTCGACGGCCGACATCGGCGCGTCGCCGCGCGCGAACGAGAGGAGCGCCGTCTTGATGCAGAGCATGTAGGCGTGCTCGGAGGCGACGCGCGACTCGATCGACTGCGCGATCGGGCCGAGCACGCCGTACGAGAGCAGGATGCCGAGGAAGGTGCCGACGAGGGCGGCGGCGACCTTCTCGCCGATCTCGCTCGCCGCGCCGCCGATGGAGCCCATCGTGATGATCACGCCGAGCACGGCCGCGACGATGCCGAAGCCAGGCATGGCGTCGCCGGTCTTGGTGATCGCCGTCGGCGCCGACATCGCTTCATGGTGCTGCTGCTCGAGGTCCATGTCGAGGATCTCGGCGAGGTGATGGTCCTCGACGGTGCCGCTGAGGAGCACCTTGAGGGTGTCGCACAGCAGCGAGAGCGCGGCCGTGTGATGGAGGAAGTCCGGGTACTTCCGGAAGATCTCGCTCTCCTCGGGGTTCTCGATGTGCTTCTCGAGGCCGATGAGCCCGTCCTTGCGGGCGGTGCGGAGGATCTCGTAGAGTACCTGCAGCAGTTCGCCGTAGGCCTTCGCGTCGAACGGATCGGGCTTGAGCAGGGCGAGCGTCATCGACACGGCGCGCTTGAGCGTGCCGGGCGGGTTCCCGATGATCATGGAACCGAGCCCGGCACCGCCGATGATGAGGAACTCGTTGATCTGCACCAGGGTCGCCAGCTGCCCATGGTGCATCAAGTAGCCGCCGACGATGCTGCCGAAGACGACCAGCAATCCGATTATCAGGAACACGACTCGGCGTCCGATACTGAGGTGAAGACGGGACATCCTGTCCGCACTAGTCAGTATCGGATCGGCGCGGCGGAAACTCGAACCAGGAACGCTGTGGACGACACGACCGATCCCGGCCCGGACCGACCGTCGGCGGCACTCGCCGCCGAGGCGTGGATGTCGGCCGCGGGCAACGTGTTGCGCGGCCTGAACCACGGGTTCAGCAACCGCCTCTCGGCGCTCGGCGCCGTGGCGGCGGGGCTCGGCTCGCCCGACGAGGCGTCCATGGGGGAGCAGGTGGACGGCGAGATCGGGCGGCTCGAGGGGCTCCTCCGGCTCTATAGACTGCTCCCGATGGCGGGCGCGCTTCCCGCGGAGCCGGCGCAGGTCTCCGACGCGATGGACGACGCCGTCGGCCTGTTCCGGCACCATTACGCGCTGCGCGACGTCGCCTGCACGGTCGAAGGCGACCCGATGACGCCTCCCGTGCTCGTGAACCTCACGGTGCTCACCCAGGCCGTGCTGTTGCTGCTGTGCGCGGCGGCCCGCCACCTGCCGGCCGACCAGTACGCCGACGGCGTGGTGCTCCGCTACGCCGGCGATTCCGACTGGGTGGATCTCACCGCCGAGACGGGGGTGGCCGTGCCGCTCGCGGAGGGCACGACGAGCGAGGTGGCGGCGCTGCGATGGATGGTGCGCGACGCGGCCGGTGATGCCAGCGTCATGCGGACGGCGCGCGGGTTGGTGCGGGCGACGCTGCGCGTGGGGACGCTCGCGAACCTGCGCCGCCGCGAGCGGGGCGGCTGAGCGGTCAGCCCTTCGGCGGCACGAGGTCGGACCATTCCTTGGCCGATCCCGTCGCGCGCTGATTCTCCTTCTCCACCTGGCTGACGATCTCGCCGCGGAGGATGCGCACGTCCGACGGGGCTTCGATGCCGAGCCGGACGCCATGGCGATCGGCGCTGAGGACGATGACGCGGATGTCCCCGCCGATCACGATCGAGTCGCCTTCCTTGCGACTGAGGATGAGCATGGCCGCCGCCTCTTATTGCACGATCGAGAGCAGCGACTGCGACATCTGGTCGACGGTGGTCATGTACTTGGCCGCTGCGGTGTAGGCCTGCTGGAACTTGATGACGTTGATGAGCTCTTCGTCGGTGCTCACGCCGGTCGCGCTCTGCCGCCGCGCCGTCGCCTGATTGGCGAGCGTCTGGTACACGGTGGCGGAGTTGTCCGATGAATTCTTCTGCACGGCGAGCTGCGACACAAGGGTCTGGAACGCGCCGTTGACGTTCTGCCCGGGCGCCGACGGCGAGTGGTCGCGCAGCGCGGCCATCTGCAGCGCGACGGTGTTGTCGCCCGCCCCGTTGAGCACGGCGCCGGCCGCGATCGCGTTCGGGTCGGCGGCGACCGCCGCCGAGAGGCGCATGTTCGCGGCGGTGGCGTTCGCCGGCGTGGAATCGAAGAAGTCGACGTTCGAGCCGGTCGGCGGCGCGGCCGGGTTCCAGTTGCCGGCGGCGCCCGACGGCGGCGACCAGCCCGTGCGGTGCACGGCGTTGACGTCGGTGATGATCGCCGCGGCGATGGTGTCGAGCCCGCTCTTCACCGAGGGGAGCGCGCTGTTCAGGAAGTCGAGCTGCGCGCCGACCTGGGCGCCCACGTTGCGGAGGGCGTCGGGGGAGCCGGCGATGGTCACCGTCGCCGTCGCGCCGTTGCCGACGGCGAGCGACTTGGCGTCGGTGCCGTCGACGATGGAGATGCCGCCGAGCGTGACCTGGTCGCTCCCGTCGGGACGGTCGATGACGTTGATGCTGACGAGGCTCGAGAGCTTGTCGAGCAGCTGGTCACGCTGGTCGCGGAGGTCGTTGGCGCTCTGCCCGCTCGACTCCGCGGGCACGATGCGCTGGTTGATGTCGGCGATCTGCTTGACGAGGCTGTTGACGGTCGTGACCGACTGGGTGAGCGCGTCGGTCGCCGCCTTGCGCACCTGCGTGAGTTGCCCGGCGTAGCCGTTGAACACCGACGCGAGCGCGGTCGCGCGCTGCTGCACGACCGTCTTCGCGCTCGCCGTCGTGGGGTTCGACGCGAGGTCGCTCCACGCGTTGTAGAAGTTGTCGATCGCCGAGCTGAGCGTGCTCGTCGCGGGGTCGCCGAGCACCGACTCGACGCGGCCGAGCAGGTCGCTGTTCGTCTTGGCGTTGGCGGCCGTGGAGCCCTGCGTGCGCACGTCCTGGCTGAGCAGGCTGTCGCGCATGCTGGTGACGTTCGAGACCGAAACGCCGGTGCCGAACGTCCCCATGGGGGTCGTCTCCGGGGTCGATGCGGTGAGATCGACGACCTCGCGCGTGTACCCGGCGGTCTGCGCGTTCGCGATGTTGTGGCCGGCCACCTGCACGGCGGCCTGCTGCGCGACGACCGCGGACCGGGCGGTGTTGAGGAGTGAGGCGATCGACGACATCAGACCCTCCGGTCGAGGATGACGCCACCGGTTCGCGGCGCGTACGTGGTGCTCGTGCCGGCGACGGCGGGCGACGGATAGCCGGTCGCCGGCGCGACGGGTCCGCCGTAGAGCGAGCGCACGAACTGGTCGGCGGCGTCGATGGCGTGACGCAGCACGCGGCGGTTGATCTCGACTTCGCGCTGGAGGGCGCGCGCGCCGTCGGTGACGAGCGCGACGGCGGCCTGCAGGTCGGCGGGGACGTCGCCGACGAAGAAGTCCTCGATCGCGGCGAGGCTGAGGTCGTCGCCCTCGCCGAGGAGGTGGTTGAGCGAACGCCGCCGCCGGCGCGCCTCGCCCAGTGTGACGAGCACGCGATGGGTGGCGAACACGGAGTCGTCGATGGCGTCGAGGTCGTCGCGCGAGACGGCGTCGCGCTGGCGGCGCATGATCGCGACGAGATCGGCGAGGAGCCGCGCTTCGGAGCGGAGCGCATCGCCGAGCGCGCTGACGGTGCCGGTCGTGTGCGCGATCGGCGTGCGGACCTGCACCGGCTCGGCGACGGCAGGAAGATGGGTCAACGGTTCTCCAGCGCGCCGGGGCGCGCGGTCGGCGGCACGTCGGCGCTCGGGAGCCGGCGCGGCGTGACGCGGTCTTTCAATTGCGCGACGAGCGCGTCGCTCAGGTCGTGCTTCCACTGCGTCGGCAGCACGTCGGCCATGTGCTGGTCCATCATCGAGGTGAACAGCTCCTCGCCGCTCCCGCCGCCGGTCACGCCGTCCTTCGGCACGGTCTCGCGCATGGCCTTGAAGAGCTGCTGCACGAAGACGCCCTCGAGCTGCTTGGCCGTCTTCCGGAGGCGGTCGAGGTCGCTCGCGCGCGGGTCGGTGGCGCCGGTAGCGGCGTGGACGGGGCCGGTCACCGGAGCACGACCTCGGCGGCGATGGCGCCGACCTCGCGCAGGGCTTCGAAGATGGCGGCGATCTCGCCGGGCGACGCCTGCACCGCGTGGAGCGCCGCCGCGACCTTCTGCACGGGCGAGCCGGCGGCCATCCGCACGCCGCCGTGCGGCGGCGTCGTGGTGTCGGTCGTCGCGCCGATGGTGAGCGTGATGCCGGCGTGACTCACGACGGCCTCGCCGACCGTGGGGTCGCCGCCGCCGACGACGGTACCGTCGCGTCCGTCGATGACGAGCCGCGCGGCGCGGGCCGGGCGCAGCTTGATGTCGCCGACCCGGGCGAGCGCTTCGGCGTAGCCGCCGGTGGTGTCCTTGAGTGCGAGCGTCACGGCGCCGGGATCCTCGACGCGCGCGATCCCCTTGGCGCCGAGCGCCGAGTCGATCGCGGCGGCCATGCGCGACGCGGTGCCGAGGTCGGGGTCGCGCAGGAGGAGCTTGTTCCCCGCCGCCATGCGCGGCCGCGGCATGTCGGCCTCGAGCACGCCGCCGTCGGGGATGAGCGCGGTCATGACGTTCTGCTGCATCGCCCGCGACGAATTGCCGATGCTCACCTGCAGCGCGCCCTGCGCGCCGGCGAGCGGCCGGCCCCCCGCGTCGGCGACGAGCGGCGTCATCCAGAGCACGCCGCCGCGCAGCGACTGCGCGTCGCCGAGCGACGACACGCGCACCTCGAAGTGGCCGCCCGGGCGCAGGTACGGCGACACCTCCGCCGTGACGAGCACCGCGGCGACGTTGCGCGTGCGCAGCATCTCGAGCGGCACCTCCACGTCGAAGCGGCGCAGCAGGTTCACGACCGACTGCACCGTCTGCCGCGAGCCGACGGCGCCCATGACGCGGTCGCCGGTGCCGTTGAGGCCGGTGACGAGGCCGTAGCCCATCAGCCGCACGGGCGGCGCGGCGTCGGCGATGACGAGGTCGCGCACCCGCACGTCCTGCGCGCGGAGCGGCCGCAGCGCCACCGCCATCGCGGCGAGCCAGAGCGCGAAGAGCGTGAGGACCGTGGTGTAGCGGTTGGAGCGGCTCATGGCCAGATCATCCCGAGCACCTTCGAGAGGATGCCGGAGCGGGGCGAGCCAAGGGACCCCTTCTGCGCGTACGCGATCTCGGCGTCGGCGATGCGCGACGAGAGCACGCTGTTGTTCGCCGCGTCGACGTCCTGCGGGCGGACCCACCCGGTGACGACGACGTCCTGCTGGTTCTTGTCGATGTTCACGAGCTTGTGCCCGCGGATCTGCAGCATCCCCGTGGGCGAGACGGCGATGACGCGCACGCTCATCTGCGACGTGAAGTTGTTCCCGCGCGCCGCGAGTCCCTGCTTGCGGGAGTCGCCGTTGTTGTTGAAGTCGGCGTTCACGTCGACGTTCGACGAGACGCCGGTCGGCGACGCCGGCGGACGGATGGAGAGCCCGAGGCTCTTCGTCCGGTTGTCGGTGTTGTTGTCGGTGACGTTGGCGTTGGCGCTCGTGCGCTCGGTGACGAGCACCGTGATGATGTCGCCGATGCCGTAGCGCATCTTGTCGGACGTCCACGACTGGCGTTCGGCGGGCTGCAGCGCGAGCGAGTCGGCGACGGCTTTCGGGGCGGCGTTGCGCCGCTGGGCGGCGGCGGCAGCGACGGCGAGGGGGAGCAGCAGCATGGCGCCGGCGGCGCGACGGAGGATCGGATGCATCGGTGAGTGCCTCACGGGAGCTTGACGGTCGCGGGACCGGCGACGACGGCGGTGACGGTGCGTTGCGCGTCGAGGCGCACGCGCACCTGGTCGCCCAACGAACCGGCGGTGATCGCGGTACCGTCGCGGCTGACGGTCACGCCGTCGACGGTCGCCTGCAGATGCACGGGGGTGCCGGCCTTCACGAGCGACGGACGGGTGATCGCCGGCTCATGCAGCACTTCGCCGCGCCGCACGACGCGCTGCGTGACCCACCCCTCGATCGCCGCCGGATCGGCCGACGAGTCGGCGGCGATGTCGGCGGCGCCGAGCGTGGCGCCGCGCGACAGGTCGTGGGCGGCGCGCAACGCGGGCGCCTGCGGCCCGGCCGAGCGCGACGTGGCGCGCTGGGCGAGGGCCACGTGCGCCCACAGGAGGCACACGATCGACGCGAGGGCGAGGCGCCGCGGCATCAGCGGAGCAGGTTGTTCGAGATCTGCGCCATCGACTCGCTGTTCTGCACGGCCTTCGAGTTGAGTTCGTAGGCGCGCTGCGCCGAGATCATGTCGACCATCTCCTGCACGACCTCGACATTGCTCGACTCGAGGTAGCCCTGCGACAGCGTGCCCGCGCCATCGTCGGCGGGATAGCCGGTGGTCGGATCGCCCGACGTGGGGCTGGCCGTATAGAGATTGTTGCCGATCGACTGCAATCCCGCCGGGTTCGCGAACCGCGCGATCTCGATGCGGCCGAGCTCGGTCGGCTTGCCGTCCGTGCCGACGTTCGCCGTCACGATGCCGTTCGCGGCGATGGTGAGATTGGAGATGTTCTGCGGGAGCTTCACGCCGGGCACGACGGTGTACCCCTCGCTCGTGACGAGCGCGCCCTGGTCGGAGATCTGGAACGAACCGTCGCGCGTGTAGGACGTCTGGCCGTTGGGCAGCTGCACCTGGAAGAACCCGTCGCCCTGGATGGCGAGGTCGAGCGGACGGCTCGTCTGCTCGAGCGCGCCCTGCGAATGGTTCCGCTCGACGCCGGCGAGCCGCGTGCCGCGTCCCACCTGGATGGCCTGCGTGGCGGTCGCATCGGTGCCGTTCACCGCCGCGGAGCCCTGCACCATCTGGTAGAGCAGGTCCTCGAAATGCGCGCGGCTCCGCTTGAAGCCGGTCGTGTTCACGTTGGCGAGGTTGTTGGCGATGACGTCGGTGCGCGTCTGCTGCGCCATCATCCCCGTGGCGGCGGTGTTCAGGGCGGGATCCATGGGGCGTTACCTCAGTTGGGCTTGGCGAGCTCGGACGTCGCGATGCCGCGCGCCGAGTCGATGGTGGTGAGCACCTTCTGCACGCTGGCATAGGCGCGTTGCACGGCGATCATGTCGACGAGTGCCGCGACCGAGCCGACGTTGCTCTCCTCGCGCGCGCCCTGCCGGATGGTGCGCGCGGCGGGCGCGACGCTCGTGCGCGCCGCGTCGGGGACGAAGAGGCCGCCCGCATCGTGCTGCAGCCGTGTGCCGGCGGGCACGCTCTCGACGCGCAGCCGACCGAGCGACTTGCCATCGGCGTCCACGACCCCCGACGAACTCACCGTGATCGTGCGCGCATCGGCGGGGATGACGACGGGGCCGCCGCCGTTGCCGGCGGCGTCGGGCTCGGCGAGCAGCGCGTTGCCGCCCTGGTCGACGAGCTGGCGCGCATCGTCGAGCCGCAACGAACCGCCGCGCGTGAACCGTTCGCCATTCGCGGTCTGCGCGACGAAGAAGCCGTCGCCCGACATGGCGAGATCGAGCGGCGCGCCCGTGGCGGTGATCGGACCCGCGCGGAAGTCGGTGGCCGTCTCGATCTCCGGCGTGCCGCCGTCACTCATCAAGCGCGCGAACGCCCGCTCGGCCTTGAAGCCGTCGGTGTTCACGTTCGCGAGGTTGTTCGCGACGACTTCCTGACGGCGCTCATAGTACCGGAGCGCCGCCACCGCGTTGTCGAGACCAGTCGGACGAATGCCAGAGCCCATCGAATCCTCCGGTGTACGTCGGCCATATGTGCAACGTCCGTGCCACGCGACCGTGGGCATAAAACGTTGGTAATCATATGGTTACACAAAGGCCCCGGACCGTCGGTGACGGGGTCCGGGGCCGATGCGCCCGGCACGAAATGCCGGGGTGCGACGGGGCTGTTCGCCGTCAGGCGACGTTGGCGCGCAACGGGGAGAGCTGTTTGCGAAGCTTTCCGAGCGCCTTCGACCGGATCTGCGATACGCGCGACTCGGTGAGCTGCAGGATCGACGCGATCTCGTGGAGCTTCAGCTCCTCGAAGTAGTAGAGCGTGAGGACGATGCGTTCCTGTTCGCCGAGTCCCTGGATGGCGTCGCGCAGGATCGACACCTCCTGATCGAAGTTGACGCGGTCCTCGATGTCGTCCTCGTGCGAGGCGAGCGTCTCGGCGGGGGTCGGCGATTCCTCGTTGTTCTCGCGCGTTTTGCGGTCGAGCGGGATGTGCACGGCGCCTTCGATGTCGGCCTGCCACTTCCAGAGCGTCTCGACGTCGACGCCGAGGCGGGCGGCAGTCTCCTTGTCGCCGGCGTCGCGGCTGTCGGCGCGGCTCGCCGCGTCGTGCGCGGCGCTGATCTGGCGCGCCTTGCGGCGGATGGAACGTGGCACGTGGTCCTGGCGGCGCAGCTCGTCGAGGATCGAGCCGCGGATGCGCGGCGCAGCGAACGTGCTGAAGGCGAGTCCGCGCGAGGGATCGAAGCTCTCGAGCGCGCTCATGAGGCCGAGCGTACCCGCGCTCACGAATTCGTCGAATTCGACGTCCGCGCCGAGTCCCGAGGCGAGTTGCCGCGCGACGAAGTAGACGAGACCGAGGTGCTCGTTCAGCAATTGCTGCCGGGCGTCGGCGTCACCCTTCCGGTACCGTGTCCAGATCGGGTCGAGGTCCATCGTCAGTCTCTCCAGGAGTGCTGTCGCGCCGCATGCGTGGCGAGCGCTTTGGTGGTGATCTCAGCGATCAATCGGGAAGCGAAGTGCAGGCCGGCCTGTCCGGCGCGAAGCCGGTCGGCCACGAACGGCAACGGGAGGGCGGCAAGATTCGCCGCCCGGAGTTCTTCATCATCAGGAATCGTGCCAGCGTAGCGGAGGTCGCGGCCGAGGAAGCGGCCGGCGGCGCTCTGCACGGCGCGGCAGGCATCGGCGCCGCGCGCCGGTTCCTGCCGATTGAGGAGCAGTTCGATCGTCATCGGGTGCGCGCGTTCGTCGATCGCCTTCACCATCGCGTAGGCGGCGGCGAGCGACGCGGGGTCGACGCCGGCGGTGACGACGACGTGCCACGCCTCGAGCGCGGCGGTCGCGGCGACGACGGTGTCGAGCCGCGACCCGGCGTCGATGACGACGAGGTCGTGATCGCGCATGGCGGGCGCGAGTCGGCGGAGCGCGGCGCGGCGGTCGCCGTCGGCGAGCGACGCGAGGCGGATGCCGAGCGGTCCGGCGTCGTCGCCGATGAACGTCGCGCGCACGCGCTCGTCGTCGGGGGGCCCGACGAGGAGGGTGCGCCGCGCGTCGGCGGCCGACGCGATGGCGAGCAGCGCGGCGACGGTGGTGGCGCCGGCGCCCTCGGTGGCGGCGCTCACGATGACGGCGCGCACCTCACTGGTGCTCGACGCGCCGAGGCGGCCGAAGAGCGAGAGCGGGGCGCTCATGCGAACGCTCCCTGTTCGCTCGGCGCGGTCTCGAACGCGCTGATGATGGTCGGCGCGGCGGTGCGCAGGTCGGCCGACGGCCGCTGGCCGTCGGTGATCCAGCGTGCCGGGAGGCCGAGCGTCGAGGCGAGCATGGCGACGTTGGCGTCGCTCGGCACCTCGTCGAGCTTGGTGAGGAGCGCGTGGGTGACGCCGAGCGACTCGGCGGTCTCGCGGATCGTCGCGGCGAGGTCGAAGCGCGTCGTGGCGGGGAAGACGAGGTGGGTCTCGTCGGGCGCGAGTTCGCGCAGCATCGCGCGCCAGGTGGTGCGTTCGCTGCGCGGCGCGACGGAGGGGGTGTCGATGATGACGACGTCGCACGAGGCGAGGCGGCGCTGCGCGGTGCGCAGCCCTTTCGCGTCGTGCACGATCTCGACGTCGAGGTCGTTCGCGTCGGCGAAGTGGAGGAGGCGGTCGAAGGCGCCGGCGCGGTCGGGGTCGAGCGCGAGCAGCCCCGCGCGCTTGAAGCCGAACGCGTCGTCGTGCACAGCGAGCTTCTGCGCGGTGAGCGTCTTGCCGCCGCCGGTCGGTCCGACGAGGGCCACGGCGTACGGGCGCGCGCGCCGCGCCGCGCCGGGCTGGAGCACGGAGGGAGCCGGCGGCGCGAGCTGCCGGCGGAAGCGGGCGATCTCGACGGCGTCGACGGCGACGACCTCGATGTAGGTCTGGCCGGCGTCGCGCACGACGCGCGAGTGCGCGATCATCGCGTCGTCGCCGAGCGTGCGGCTGACGTCGCGATACACGGTGGCGAGGTCGCGGCCA
Organism: Gemmatimonadota bacterium; assembly: GCA_016194585.1. GTDB lineage: Bacteria > Gemmatimonadota > Gemmatimonadetes > Gemmatimonadales > Gemmatimonadaceae > Fen-1231. Next base: position 17,978 of record JACQBG010000036.1, on the reverse strand, counting down.
CGGAACCGTTCAAGCCGCATGCTTCATCTCCCACGTGCCGACCGCGCTCACGTTCACGAAGGGGGGGAGTTCGGCGAGCGACACCACGGGGAGGCTCGGCATCACCGGTTCGACGAGGCGGCGCACGCCGATGCGGAGTCCGGGCGGCACGATGAGCGGCATGGTGCGCGCGTCGGGCGCCGTGGCGCTCAGGAGCTGCAGCTCGCGCAGCAGGCCGGCGAGCGAGTCGGGGGTGAGCAGGCTCGTGCCCGGCTGCGCGGCGCGCGGCGTGAAGAGCCCCATGAGCGAGGCCTCGAGCCGGGGGCCGAGCGTGATGCCGCGCAGCGCGCCGTCGTCGCCCATGAACTGGTGGGCGATGACGTTGCCGAGCGCGCGGCGCACGTGCTCGGTGAGCTGTTCCGGGTCCTTCACCTGGTCGCCGTTGTCGCCGACGGCTTCGAGGATCGTGACGAGGTCGCGGATCGGCACGCGCTCGCGCAGCAGGCGCTGCAGCACGCGGTGCAGCACGCCGAGCGACAGCTTCGCCGGAATGACCTCCTCGACGAGCGCCGGGTGCGTCTTCTTGAGCGTCTCGACCATCTCCTGCACGTCCTGCCGGCCGAGCAGTTCGGCGGCGTTGGCCTTGATCGTCTCCATGAGGTGCGTGGCGACCATCGTCGTCGGTTCGACGACGACGTAGCCGAGCGCTTCGGCCTCGGCGCGGCGCGACGGCGCGATCCAGCGTGCTGGCATGCCGAAGCTCGGGTCGTTGGCCTCGACGCCGTCGATGGGCTGGAGCACGCCGCCGGTGTCGAGCGCGAGCACGAAGCGCGGCATCACTTCGGCGCGGGCGACCTCCGAGCCGCGGAGCTTGATGACGTACTCGTTCGCGGGGAGGCGCACGTCGTCGCGGATGCGGATCGCCGGCACGAGGATGCCGAGGTCGACGGCCGCCTGCTTGCGCAGGAGGGCGATCCGCTCCAGCAGGTCGCCGCCCTGCGATTCGTCGACGATCGGGATGAGCGCGTAGCCGACCTCGATCTCGATCGGGTCGAGCTGCAGCAGGTCCTTGAGCGGACTCGGCGCCGGTGGCGCGGCCTCCTCGACCGGCTTCCGGTCGGCTTCGACCTTGGCGGCGCGCTCGGCCTGCGCGCCGGTGGCGATGCGCGCGACGAAGGCGAAGGCGCCGCCGAGGAGGAGGAAGGGGACGGTCGGCAGCCCCGGCACGATCGCGAACGTCGCGAGCACGCCGCCGGCGATGTACAGCGCCTTGGGCTGCGCCGAGAGCTGCGTGGCGAGGACGTTGCCGAGGCGGGTGCCGCCGGCGCTCGTCACCATGAGGCCGGCGGCCGTGGAGACGATGAGCGCCGGGATCTGCGCGACGAGTCCCTCGCCGACGGTGAGGATCGTGTATGTCGAGGCGGCCTGCGAGAGCGGCAGCCCGCGCTGCACGACGCCGATGAACATCCCGCCGAGGATGTTGATGCCGGTGATGAGGAGGCCGGCGATCGCGTCGCCCTTCACGAACTTCGAGGCGCCGTCCATCGCGCCGTAGAAGTCGGCCTGACGGCTGATCGTGGCCCGCCGCTCGCGCGCCGTCGCCTCGTCGATGAGGCCGGCGCTGAGGTCGGCGTCGATCGCCATCTGCTTGCCGGGCATCGCGTCGAGCGTGAACCGCGCCGCGACCTCGGCGACGCGGCCGGCGCCCTTCGTGATGACGATGAAGTTGATGCCGACGAGGATGAGGAAGAGCACGAGGCCGACGGCGTAGTTGCCGCCGATCACGAACTGCCCGAACGCCTGGATCACCTGCCCGGCGTGTCCCTGCCCGAGGATGAGGCGGGTGGAACTCACGTTGAGGGCGAGCCGGAAGAGCGTCAGCAGGAGGAGGAGCGCCGGGAACGAGCTGAACTCGAGCGGGTCGGTCGTGTAGAGCGCCGCGAGGAGCACGACGAGCGACACGCCGATCGAGAGCGAGAGGAACAGGTCGAGCATGAACGGCGGCAGCGGCACCACGAGCAGGGCGATGACGAAGACGACGGCGATGGCGACGCCGACCTCGGCCATGCGCGCGCGGCGCGCGTCGCCGGCGGCGGGGAGGACCATCGTGCTCATGCGGGCACCGTTCCGTAGTTCCGCACCGGCGCGCCGCGGAGGGCGCGCTGGCGGATGATGAAGGCGAGGACTTCGGCGACGGCGGCGTAGAGCTCGGCGGGGATCATGGCGCCGATCTGCGCCGCGCCGAGCAACGCCCAGGCGAGGGGCTTGTTCTCGATCACCGGCACGTCGTGCTCGTAGGCGATCTGCTTGATGCGCTCGGCGATCTTGCGCTGCCCCATCGCGAGCACGAACGGCGCGGGCGCCCTGAGCGGATCGTACTGGAGCGCGACGGCGACGTGCGTCGGGTTGACGATCACGACGTCGGCCTTCGGCACGTCCTTGAACATCTGGCGGCGGATGCGGCCGCGCGCCGCGGCGCGCATGCGGCCCTTCAGCTGCTGGTCGCCGTCGGACTGCTTCGATTCCTGCCGTACCTCCTCCTTGCTCATCATCATCTGCTTCTGGTGCTGCCAGAGCTGGAAGACGTAGTCGGCGGCGGCGAGCACGAGATAAGCGAGGCCCGACGAGACGAGGAGCTTCACGGCGTAATGCTGCGTCGTCGCGAGCAGGCCGACCGGGTCGCGCGACGACAGCTCGGCGAACTCCGGCCACGCCGCGGAGAGCGAACGCCACACGGCCCAGCCGACGATGCCGACCTTGACGAGCGCCTTGATGAGGTTCGCGACCTGCTGCCAGCCGAGGATCTGCCCCGCGTTGGTGATCGGGTTGAGCCGCTCCCAGTTCGGGCCGAGGGGCTTCATGGTGATCACGCCGCGCGCCTGCAGCGCCGCGACGGCGAGTCCCGTCGAGGTGACGCCGGCGGCGAGGATGGCGACGATGCCGAGGAGCTCCCGTCCCGTCCCTTGGAGGAGCACGACGGCAGCGCCTTCGCCATCGCGCATCGCGCCGATGGACTTGAGGCCCCCGCCGAAGAGGTCGATGACGCGCCCCGAGACGGCCGGTGCGATCGCGTTCACGGTGAACGCGGCGGCGAGCAACAGCGCGGCCGTGCCGAGTTCCGGCGAACGCGGGATGCGCCCTTCGTCGCGGGCCTCCTGCTCCTTCTTGGGCGTCGCGTGTTCGGTCTTTTCCTGTTCGGAGAAGTCGGCCATCGGCGCCCCCTACCGCACGGCCACGGCCGTGAAGCCGCGGGCGATGGTGTTGAGCATGCCGTCGTACACGCCCGACCAGCCGCCGAAGAAGCGGGCGATGGCGGGGAGCGCGGCGATGAGCGTGACGAGACCGAGCGCGATCTGCACCGGGAACGCGACGGTGAGGATGTTGAGCTGGGGCGCGGCGCGTCCGAGCACGGCCAGCGCGACGTTGGCGATGAGCACGGCGGCGATCACCGGCGCGGCGAAGCGCACGCCGAAGGCGAACAGCGCGCCGCCGAGCTGGAGCATCGCCCAGAGCCCACCGGCGATCGAGACCGGCTGCCCCACGGGGAGCGACCGCACGCTGTCGGCGAGCGCCGAGAGCATCGTGAGGTGCAGGTTGAACGTGAGCAGCAGCGTCACCGCGAACATGCGGAGGAACGTGCCGAGCACGGGCATCGAGTCGTTCGAGAGCGGGTCGAGAAGCGCCGAGCCGCTCAGCCCGATCTGCACGGCGATGATGTCGCCGGCCGCCTCGGCGGCGCCGATGAGGAGCGCGGCGCCGAGACCGATGGCGAAGCCGATGAGCGTCTCGCTCGCGAAGGCGGCCATGGTCAGGCGCGGCACGCCGATGACGGACGAGAGCGCGACCGGCTGCAGGAGCGCGGTGAGCGCGATGAGGAGGCCCACGCGGAACGACCGCGGGACGAGCGTCTCGGAGAGCGCCGGCGCCACCAGCAACAACCCGCCCATGCGCGTGCCGAAGAGCACGAGCGTCTCGGCCGAGCCCGGCGCGAGCGGATCGAAGGGGGCGACGGTGGTCACGAGGCGAGCGACGGGATGGCGTGCAGCAGTTCGGTCGTGTACTTCACGGCCGTCTGGATCATCCACGGCAGCCCGATGAGGAACACCATTGCGACGGCGGCGAGCTTCGGCACGAACGCGAGCGTCTGCTCCTGGATCTGCGTGACCGCCTGCAGGATGCTGATGATGAGCCCGACGACGAGCGCGACGAGGAGCATCGGCGCCGCCAGCGAGAGGGCGAGCAGGAGCGCGTTGCGCGCGAGGTCGACGACGAGGGAGTCGTTCATCAGCGGAAGCTCTGGACGAGGCCCTGGACGAGCAGTGACCACCCGTCCACGAGCACGAAGAGGAGGAGCTTGAAGGGGAGCGACACCATCACCGGCGGGAGCATCATCATCCCCATCGACATCAGCACCGACGCGACGACGACGTCGATGACGACGAAGGGGAGGAAGAGCGCGAACCCGATCTGGAAGGCGATGCGCAGTTCACTCGTCGCGAACGCCGAGACGAGCACGACGAGCGGCACGTCGGCGGCGCTCGCGACGCGCGGTTGCCGGCTCAGGTCCATGAACGTCGCGAGGTCGCGCTCGCGCACCTGGTGCAGCATGAAGGCGCGGAAGGGCTTCACCCCCTCGGCGAGCATCGCGCCCTGTTCGATCTTGCCGTCCATCCACGGCTCGAGCGCGGTGCGGTTCACCTCGGCGAGCGTCGGCGCCATCACGAAGCCCGTGAGGATGAGCGCGAGCGCGGCGATGAGCTGGGTCGGCGGGGCGCTCTGCGTGCCCATCGCCTGGCGCAGGAAATGGAGGACGATGAAGATGCGCGTGAACCCCGTCATCATGAGGACGGCGGTCGGGAGGAGCGTGAGCAGCCCCATCATCACGACGACGCCGACCGTGCCCGAGAGTCGCAGGCCGCCGTTCGACTCGCCGACGCGCAGGTCGATGCGCGGCGCGAGCTTGGTGAGCATGGTGTCGGCGCGTGCGTTCGACACCGGCACGGACGCGCTCTTCGCCGTCGCGGCCCTGGCGGGCGCGGCCTTGGCGGGCGCGCGCTTCGCGGCGGGCGCCGATGGCTTCGCGGGTAGGGAGTTCGCCTGCGACGAGTCGGTCGCCGGCGCCGGTTTGGCGGGCGCACCCTGCGCGCGCGCCGACGCGGCGGCGACGGCGATGACGAGTGCGAGCCCGGTCGACTGCCGGATCGCCTGGCGCAGCGCGCCACCGAAGGCCCCCGGCGCCGGCGTGGTGGGCGTCATCACGGGCACTGGCGCGGCGTGCGCCGGCGCGTCGAGTTCGAGCAGCGTGCGCACGCCGCCGTCGCCGATCGAGACGGCGACGTACTGCTCGCCGAGGCGGACGATGGCGATCCCCTGTCGCGGTCCGACCGCGAGCCGCTGCACCACCTCGAGGGGGATGCGCGCGTTCGCGCTCGCGCCGATGGGCGCGTAGCGCTTGAGCAGGCGCAACGTCAGCACCAGGAGCCCGAGCACCAGCCCGAGCATCCCCAGCACGCCGACGAAGGAGCCGATGGTCACGCGGCGTTCTCGCTCGCGTTGAACATCTGCACGACCGACGTGAGACGGATGCCGAAGTGCTCGTCGATGACGACCACTTCGCCCTCGGCGAAGCGGCGGTCGCCGACGTAGATGTCGACCGGTTCGCCGGCCAGCCGCTCGAGCTGGATGACCGAGCCGCGCCCGAGGCGCAGGATCTCCTGCACGCTCATCTTCGTGCGTCCCAGCTCGATCGAGACCGGGAGCGCGAGGTCGAGGAGCATCGAGAGGGGCACCTCCCCCTGGCCCTGCAGGGCGGGGGAGAGTTCGGCGTAGCTGGGTTGCGACGTGATGTCTGCCATGGGGATCCCGTCAGGTGTGGAGGTCAGCGGGTGGTTGCGGGGAGCTCGGGCGCGTCGAGCAGGCGCACGGCGAGCTTCTTGCCCACGCGGCCGGCGGCCGCGCGATAGCGGGGCTGTCCGCCGACGTGGATCTCGAGCGGCGAGTCGGTCGGGATGCCGGTGGCGATCACGCTGCCGATGGGGAGCCCGAGCAGCTGGCGCATCGGCACGCGGAACAGCGGGAGGCGGGCGGAGACGGCGACGTTCGTCGCCCGCAACTGCGACTCGGCGACCTCGCGCGTGTGCCGGCGCTCCGACTCGGAGCCCGTCATCTCCTTCACGCGGTTCTGGTCGGTCGACGAGAAGAACTTGTCGAGCACCGAGAGCGGCAGGGAGAGCACGAGGAGCGACGTCAGGTTGCCGAAGGCGACCTCGATGTTCGCGACGAGCACCGGATCCTCGCGTCCCGTCCCCTGCACCATCTCGGGGAAGGACTCGAAGGTCGTGATCGCGAGGTCGAGTTCGACGAAGTCCTGCCAGATCTCGGCGAGCAGCCCCGAGATGCGCTCGACGACGAGGCGCACGGCGAGCCGCTCGATGGGCGTCATCGCGCGCTGCATGAGCGCGGGGTTGTCGCTGCCGCCGAAGAAGCGGTCGACGAGGAAGTAGGCGAACTCGTGGCCGATGTCGATCACGCCCTTCTGCCCGGGCACGTTCACGATGTCGAAGCCGTACGAGGCGCAGGGGGTCGGCAGCGAGAGGGTGAACTCGCCGAACGTGAACTGCTCGACGCTCTGCAGCTTCAGCTCGATCTGGCGGCGCACCCGGCCGATGAGCCACGCCTCGAGCGACTTCGTGAGGCGCTCGTACATGGCTTCGAGGGTGCGCAGCCGCTCCTTGGAGACGTGGCGCGGCCGGCGGAAATCGTAGAGCTGGACGTCGGAGCCGACGCTGTAGCCGACGTTCGCGGCGGCGAGCGCGTCGCCCGTGCCACCGAGCAGCGCGTCGATCTCGTGCTGTGAGAGTTTCTCGGCCATGGGGCGCGTCCTCTACTGGATCACGAACTGCGGGAAGTACACGCCGCGCACGACCTTCGGACCGAGCAGGGAATCGAGGATCGCCTTGATCTCGGTCTTGAACCCTTCGCGGCGCGAGACGTCGGAGAGCTCCTCGACGGTCTTGTTGCCGAACACGCGCAACACCGCGTCGCGGGCCTCGATCTCGCGCTTCTTCATCTCGTCGTTGGCGGCGGGATCGCTCACCTGCACGCCCACCGAGACGAGGAGGAAGCGCTGCCCGCCCGAGTTCGCCGGATTGAGCACGAGGTTGTCGAGCAGCAGCACCGGCGCTTCCTTGCCCGCCTTCTCCGCTTCGGCGCGCGCCTCCTTCACCACGGTCGCGGAGTCGGGCTTGTGCACGAACCGCTTCGCGATCGTCGGACCCGCGACGAAGGCACCCATGCCGACGCCGACGGTGAGCGCGGCGATGATGATGACGATGCCGAGCTTGCTCTTCGCGGGTGGCGCCGCGACCTCGGTGTCCGCTTCGTTCTGCGTTTCAGCCATTGTCGTTGGGTGACGGAGTGTCTGAGCGAGGCCTTCCGGGCTCGACATAGGCAGACCGCGTGCCAACGACGAACAAGTTCAGGTGAGGCGAGCCAAGTCGTTGGTGGCACTCACCTTGTCGAAGGGCCGATTCGCCTCGCGTTCGTCGATCATTGGGAGCGTCGGGATCCGCCACGGCAGTTCCTGCCGGGTCGCCGCGACTGGGAAGCGGCGGACGTCCACATCTATATAAGAGGAGAGGGCCGGCCCACCGGGCCGGCCCTCCGCGCTCTGATCCGCTCTGATCCGTTACCGCCAGCTTACCGCTTGAGGCCCACGAGCTCCTGGAGGAGTTCGTCGCTCGTCGTGATCACCTTGCTGTTCGCCTGGAAGCCGCGCTGGGCGACGATCATCGAGGTGAACTCCTGCGCCAGGTCGACGTTCGACATCTCGAGCGCGCCGCTGGTGAGGGTCGACTGACTTCCCTGGAGCGCGATGCCGAGCACCGCGCCGCCCGAGTTCGCCGATTCCTGGTACATGTTGTCGCCCACGCGCAGGAGTCCGGCCGGGTTGTTGAAGTCGGCGAGCATGATCTGCGCGAGCGGCACGTTGACGCCGTTCGTGAACGCGCCGGTGATGAGCCCCGTGCGGTCGATGGTGAAGTTCTGCAGCGTGCCCGAGCCGTAGCCGTTCTGGTCGCGCATCACGGCGGTGGTGCTGCCGGAGAACTGCGTGACGCCATTGACGCCTGAACCCGGATCGAGCCCGATCGACACGGTGTCGGCCCCCGGCGGGCTGAAGGCGATCGTCTGCAGCCCCGTGTTCTGGAGCGTGCCGTCGCTGGCGAACGTGAACTGGCCGCTGCCGCTGATGCTCCCCGCGGGGACGCCGGCGGCGACGAGGCTCGAGTTGTCGACTTGCCAATCCCACTGGTTGGCGGCCGTCTTCCACACATACGCCTTCACGTCGTACTTCGTGCCGAGCGAGTCGTAGACGGTCATCGACGCTTCGGTCCACGAGTCCTTGTTCGCGGCGACGGCACGGGTGTCGGCGTTGAAGCCGGCGACGGCCGGACCGGCGCCATCGGGGTCGGTCGTGTCGAAGATCGGCACCGACGCGTCGAAGTTGCCGTTCAGCTTGAGCGACGACGTCGCCTTGGCCGCGGTCTTCTGGCCGAACGGGAGCTGGATGTCGGTCATGCCGTCCTGGAGGACGCCGTTGACCGCCATCTTCCCCTGGATGACGAAGCCGTTCGTCGGCGACACGAGCTTGCCGTTCGCGTCGACCTGGAAGTTGCCGGAGCGCGTGTAGTAGCTCTGGCTCCCCTTGCGGGCGACGAAGAACGAGTCGCCCTGGATCGCGACGTCGGTGTTGAGTCCCGTCGTCTCGAGATTCCCCTGCGAGAACATCGTGTCGACCGATCCGATCTGCATGCCGAGGCCGACCTGGATCGGGTTGATGCCGCCCTGATCGCCGGGCGGACGGCTGCCGCCCTGGAGCATCTGGGCGAAGCCTTCCTTGAACGTCACGCGGCCCGACTTGAAGGCGACCGTGTTGACGTTGGCGATGTTGTTGCCGATGACGTCCATGCGGATCTGGTGATTCCGCAGGCCGGACACCCCGGCGAAGAGTGAACGCAGCATTGAGTGATGCTCCTGGGGTTAGTTGGTGCCGAAGACCTGCATGACCGATCCGATCGAGATGGTGCGGCCGCCACTGGTGATGCTGGCACCGTTGGTGCCATACGACACGCCGTCCACGCGCAGCGAGGTGATGGTCGCGGGGTTCGTGACCGTGCCGTTGCCGTCGGTGAGGGCGAACGAAGCCGTGTAGTTGCCGGCCGGGAGTCCCGTCGTGATGCCGGCGAGAGAATACGTCTGACGGCCGCCCGTCACCGCGCCGATGTTCTGCGTGCGGACCGTGTTCCCGTTCTGGTCCTTGACCGTGAGTGTGAGCGTGCCGCCGCTGCTCGGGATGTCGGCCGAGACGTTCATCGTCGCGTTCGTGCCGCCCACCGCGATCTGCGGATCTTGCACCATCACCGTCTTGCCGATGAGGTTGAGGGCGGAATTGTTGTTGACGGCCGACGTCATCGCGGCGCCCGAACTCGCTTGTGCCGTGAGCTGCGAGTTGATGTTCATCAGCTGCTCGACGGACGAGAACTGGGCGAGCTGCGAAGCCATCTGCGAACTGTCGGCCGGGTTCATCGGGTCCTGGTGCGTGAGCTGCGCGACGAGCAGCTGGATGAACTGGTCCTTCCCCATCGCGCCGCCGGCCCCGGCCAACCCGGCGAGCGGGTCGGTGGTCGAGGAAGTGGGCGTCGTCGTCGAGCTGCCAATCGGTGCGGTCACTGCGCGCCTCCCTTCTGCTCCCGGCGGGAGCGGTATCGCGATGGGTCCTGCGGGTTCTTCTGGCCCGGCGCGTCGTCGCGCGAGCGTGATCCTGAGGCAGAAGGCTCTGCGAAAAGCGTGCCGGACCGCAGGGCGGCAGGGTCTGCCGAGGCGAAGAGCCCGCGAGAGAGCTCGCTCGCCGAACTGGTGCCCGCCACCGACGCGGCCCTCACGTGCACGGCGTCGGCCGAGAGGCCGCGGGCCGCGAGCGCGTCGTTCAGTTCCTGGATGCGGCTGGTCATCTGGTCGGCGGTCGCCGGATCGCGCACGTCTATGGTTGCGCCGACTGACGTTCCACGCACGCCGACCCGGATGCGATCCTCGCTCCCGTCGGCGCCATCGATGCGGAGCAGCATCTGCGAGGCGGGCTGCGCGTCGCGAACGTCGAGCAACGCCTGCACCTGGTCGATGCGCGCGCCGATGTCCGACCGCGCGCTCACCGGAGTCGCACTCGTGCCGACCGCCTGGCGCGCGGCACCGGAGATCGCGGAGCGCACATCGGCGATCCGTGCCGCCGTCGCCGCATCGGCACTCGGCGCGATCGGCGCCCGTGAAGGCGTGCGGTGTGTCTCCTGGCGCACGGCTGATGGTGTCGGCTCCGGTCGATCGCTGCTGTCGGTGCGCACCGGACGCTCGGCGCGTGTCGTGCGTGCCGCGCTCTCCGCGCGACGGGCGCGGGGCGTCTCGCCCGGCAGCGCGACCGGCGCGACGCGCGCCACATCCGCGACGCGCGCGACCGTCGCGACCGCGGCGACCGGCGCGACGACATCCGGTGCGATGGCCGCCGCGGTGCGCGCCGGCACGGCTATGGCATCGGACGTCCCGCTCCGCAACGCGGCGACGGCGCGCGGCGCGGTCGATGCCACATGGATCTCGGAGATCGTCGCGACGCTCGCGATGTCGCGGAGCGCGCGATCGCCTGGAAGCTGCACGTGACCCGGATCCCGCGGTCCGAGCGTCTGCAATCCTTCCTCGGCGGCGACGCGCGCCAGCTGTTGATAGCCTTGCGCATCGTTCCACGAGCCGTCGACGACGAGGTCGACGGCGGTGCCGTCGGTGTGGCGCGACTGGCGCGTCCACGTGACGATGGGACCCGGCCGCGTGCGCCCCTGCTGCACGAGCGAGTCCTGCCGCGTCTGGCTGCGCCAGGTCTCGGCGACGGTGACGTCGTGGCCGTATTCCGACTTCATCCGCTCCACCACGCGCTCCACCTTTTCGCGGAACGCCGGCTGCAGCGCGGCGAGATCGCGCACGATGATCGACGGATCGGCCGCGGCGAGCGTGCGCGCCGCATCGAGCGCGCTCGTCGCATCGTGTGCCGACAGCGTCTCTTTGCCATCGGCGGCCGATGGCTTCGCCACATCGCGCGCCGTCGTGCCCGCGCCCCACGGGGCGGCATCGGTCGTGGTGAGCGCGGGCGCCATCGCCGGCACGGGTGAACCCGCGACGGCGTTCCCCGGCACGGCGGGCTCGCCGGCGACCTGCGCGACGAGCGCCCGCAACGCGGCGGTCGCGCCGCGACCGCCGGCGATGACGGGAGCGGTCGCATGAGCTGCCGGCGAACCAGCGGTCGGCGTCGACGCGGCGGGCGACGCGCGCGTGCCCTCGTGGGCGTCGTTGGGATCGTCGAGGCCGGCGAGCGCCGAAGCGCCCGACGGTTGCGCGGTATCGGCCTTGCCGCGCAACACGCGGGCGAAGACGCCCGCGAATGCGGCCTCGAGCGCGGCGATGGTCGCGGCGTCATTCGGCGCCGCGTTGGCGGCCGGCGCGGCCGACGTCGCGGGAGCGAAAAGCGCCGCTGGCCCCGTCGGAGCGACGGCCGGCGCGGCGGCGAACGAAGGGATGATCGACGTCACTTCGCCGCCAGCTTCTGCTTCAGCAGCGACTTGCTGATCGACGCGGCGCGGGGTGCGGGCAGCAGCGTCATGATCTCCGCCGCCTTCCGGTCGTTCACCGCGCTGAGGATGGTGATCACGTCCTGCTCGTCCATCTGCTCGAACACCTTGGCCGCGTCCTTCGCCGACATCGCCGAGAAGATCTTCGAGAGACGGCCCCCGGCGACGATGTTGGGCGGAGTGACGGGCGCCGCGGCGGGCTTCGGCGCCGGCGCGACCGGGGTCGCCTCCACCGGCTTGGGCGCCGGCGCGGCGGCTTCGCTCGCGGGTTCAGGCACGGACGGCTTCGTGCTGTCCTTCGGCGCGTCGGGAGCGGGCGCCACCGGCGGCGTCGCGTCGGGGACGATGGCGCCCTTCGCCGCATCCGGGCTGGTCGCGACGGCCGGCTTCGCGGGCGACGTGACGCTGTCGGCGGCCGTCGCGATCTGCCTCGCCTCCGCCGCGGCCTTGGCGCGCTCCCGCCTGACGACGAGCGCGGTGCCGCCGCCGAAGCCAACGACGAAGAGCGCGGCGGCGACGATGATCGACTGTTTCATTGTTCATCGCTCCGTTGCGAGACCGGGGTCTCCTTGTCCATGAACCGCGTCCGCGCGATGCCGTCCATCACCTCACGCTCGGCGCGCGCATCCGCCGTCTTCCACGTCTCGAGCTGCCGTTCGCGCAACCGGTCGAGCACGCGGCGGTCGCGCACGCGCTCGCCGAGGCGCCACTGATGGTCCTGCACGTTCCGTTCCGCGGCGGCGACGGCCTCGCGCGCGCCGCTCAGGGTGCCGTCGAGCTGCTCGACGAGGAATGCCGCCCGTCGCAGATCGGCGACCGACGTGGCCGTTCCCGGTTGCGGCTGCGCGGCGTCGCGCGCCACGGCGCGCCGCGCCTCGAGCGCCGCCGCATTCTCACGGGCCGCGTCCTCGGCGTTGTGCGCCGTGGCGAGTTCGATCGATGCCTCACGCTCCGCCCTCAAGCGCATCGCGAGCAGCCGCTGGAGCGAGAACCTGAAGCCGGGCTGCGTCATGCGGCGCTCCGGCGCTGCGCGGCGGCGTCGATGCGCTGCGAGAGCGCGACGAGCTGCTGCGTCGTGTCGTGGAACGCCGAATGCTCGGCCGGCGTCTGGCGCAGGAATCCGAGGATCGGGTCGCGCATCTGGATGGCCGCGTCGACGAGCGGGTCGCTCCCCTTCGCGTACGCCCCCACGAGGATGAGATCCTCCTTCTCGCGGAACGCCGCCTCGCACCGCATGAGCGAGAGCACCGCCTGCTGGTGTTCGCGCGTGGTGACGTGGTCCTTCACGCGGCTCTTGCTGTCGAGGACGTCGACCGACGGATAATGCGCGCCGGCGGCGAGTTTGCGCGTGAGCACGATGTGGCCGTCGAGGATGGAACGCGCCGCGTCGGCGACGGGCTCGTTGAAGTCGTCGCCGTCGACGAGCACGGTGTAGAGGCCGGTGATGCCTCCCTTCGCGCCGTTGCCGGCGCGTTCGAGGAGTCGCGGCAGCGAGGCGAACACCGAGGGGGGATATCCCTTGGTGGTCGGCGGCTCGCCGACGGCGAGTCCGATCTCGCGCCACGCCATCGCGACGCGCGTGACGGAATCGACCATGAGCAGCACCTGCTTCCCCTGGTCGCGGAAGTACTCGGCGATCGCCGTCGCGACGAGTGCCCCGCGGGCGCGCACGAGCGCGGCCTGGTCGCCGGTGGCCACGATCACCACCGAACGCGCGAGCCCCTCGGGGCCGAGCGAGTTCTCGATGAAGTCGCGCACTTCGCGCCCGCGTTCGCCGAGCAGGGCGATGACGTTGACGTCGGCTTTCGCCTGGCGCGCGATCATGCCGAGCAGCGTGCTCTTGCCGACGCCCGACCCGGCGAAGATGCCGACGCGCTGGCCGCGACCGATGGTGAGGAGCCCGTCGATGACGCGTACTCCCGTCTCCATCGGCTGATCGATCACCTGGCGGTGCAGGGGATTGGGCGGTTCCGCGGCGAGCGGCATCCGCTCCGTGAACTCGAGGCGCGGCCCGCCGTCGATCGGCTGACCGAGTCCGCTCAGCACGCGGCCGAGCAGTCCGGGGCCGACGTCGATCCCGAACGAACGTCCGAGCGGAACCACCATCGAGCCCGGGTGGATCCCCTCGAGCTCGCCGAGCGACATCAGGAGGACGCCCTTGTCGTGGAAGCCGCACACCTCGGCGAGCACCGAGCGCCCCTCGGTGAGCGAGGAGATGCGGCAGATCTCGCCGAGCCCGACGTCGATGCCGACGGCCTCGACGACGAGGCCGGTGATGCGCACGACGCGCCCGTAGCGCGCGAGGCGCGGGAGGTCGCCGATGCGGCGAGCGAGATGGTCAAGCATTGGTGTAGGCGATGCGGCGGTAGACGCGCTCGAGCGCGGTGTCGGTGCGGCCGTCGACGATGCGCTCGCGTCCCTCGACCACGCAGCCGCCGCTGGCGATGCGGTGGTCGGGGATCCAGTGCATCTCGTGGCGCGGACCGGTGTCGGCGTACTCGAGCCCGCCGTGCGCCTCGATGAGGGCGAGGTCGTTCGGGTTGATGCGGATGCGGACCGGCTGGTCGATGGGGAACTCGCTGAGGGCGCGCCGCACGAGCTTGGCGACGATCGTCGTGTCGGCCGCGAGCTCGCGGTCGATGACGTGGCGCGCCACGGCGACCGCGAGGGCGGCGATGTTCTCCTCGATCGACCCGCTCCAGCGCTCCTCGTTCACGCGGATGACGTTCAACGCGTCCTCTGCGCTGCGGAGCGTATGGCGGAGGCGGGCGTGCTCGGCCTCCTCGCCCTCGCGACGCCCTTCCTCGAAACCGAGGGCGTAGGCGTCGGCGAGCTCGCGTTCACGGGCGCGCTCGGCCTCGGCGACGGGGTCGACGGGCGCCGGCGGTTCGGTGCCGGCGAGTCCGCCGAACCCGCCCGCCCGCCCGAGGTCGTCGAGGCTCCACGCGCTCGTCGCCGTGGCGGCGTGCGCGTCGCTGAGGACGCGCGACCTAGCCGACGACAAGGTCGTTCGCGCTGCCGTTGAGGACGATCTCGCCGGCCTCCTCGAGCGCGCGTGCCTGGTTGACGATCGCCGTCTGCGCCGTCTCGACGTCGCGCATGCGCACCGGCCCGAGCATCTCCATCTCGTCCTTGAGTCCCGCCACCGCGCGCTGCGACATCTGTCCCATGATGCGCTGCTTGAGGTCGGCGCTCGCGCCCTTGAGGGCGAGCGCGAGCGTCTTCGTGTCGACGTCGCGGAGCACGCGCTGGATGGCGTGGTCGTCGAGCTGGATCATGTCCTCGAACACGAACATGAGGTTCTTGATCTGCATCGAGAGCTCGCTGTCGTGCTCGGCGACCTTCTCGAGGATCGCCTTCTCGAGGCCGCCCTGCACGAGGTTGAGCACCGCCGCGACGGCGGCGGGACCGCCGGCGAGCGACATCCCCTGCTGGAACTCGAGGTCGATGTCGGTGCCGAGCGACTTCTCGATGAGGTTCAGCATCTCGGGCGAGACCTTCTCCATCTTCGCCATGCGGAAGGCCACGTCGGTCGAGAGCGCCGGGTCGAATTCCTTGAACACCGCCGCCGTCTGCGGCGGCGCCAGGTGGGCGAGGATGAGCGCGATCGTCTGCGGGTGCTCGTTGCGGAACGTGTTGGCGATCTGCTGCGGATCGGCGTTGCGCAGCCGCTGCAGCCCGGCGTTGTCGGCCAGCTGGCTGACGACGCGCTTGAGGATGTGCTGCGCCTTCTGCGGCCCGAACGCCTTCTCGAGGATCTCGCGCGCGAAATCGACGCCGCCGGATGACAGCGCCTCGCTCGCCACCGCCGTCTCGACCCACTCGAGCAACACCTGCTCGGCGGCGCCGACCTCCACGCGCTCCATGCGCGCGATCTCGAACGAGATCATCTCGACCTCGTCGTTCGACAGCTTCTGCGTGATCTTCGCGGCCTGCTCGGCGCCGAGCGCCATGCACAGGATGGCCGCCTTCTGGCGGCCGTTGAACCCGGGGAGATCGTCCTCGCTCTTGGCGGCGCGCACCGATGCCGTGGCCATGGCTCAGGCCTCGTCCTTGATCCAGCTCTTCAGCAGGCGGGCCGCGCCGTCGGGATCCTTCGAGACGGTCGCGACGACCTTGTCGCGGAGTTCGGTGTCGGCTTCGGGGAACTCGAACCGGCTCGGGCCCGGCGCGCGCAACTGCGCGGGTGGCTGCGCCGGCGCCATCGCGGGCATCGCCGCCGCCCCGCCGGCGATCGCCAGCTGTGGCTGCGCGCCGGCGACGAGCGGCCCCTTCGTCCGCAGCGTGCGCATCGCGCCGAGCGCGAGCACGAACGCGAGCAGCAGCCCGACGCCGGTCAGCACCGGACGCTGGAACTCCTGCACGCGCTGGCCGAGGTCGGGCTCCGGCACCGGCTCGAACACCGGCTTCGGCGTCTCGAACTGCTGGCTCGCGACGTTGATGACGTCGCCGCGCGCGCTGTCGACGCCCACCGCGCTGCGGACGAGCAACTCGATGCGCGCGAGCTCGGCGGCCGTGCGCGGCTGGAACTTCGGCACCGTGTCCTTCACGCCGGTCGACGGGAGCCGCCGGTCGTTGACGAGCACCGCGACGGTCAGCCGCTTGAGGTTGCCGATCGCGCCCGAGAACGTCTCGGTGCTCTTCGAGTTCTCGTAGCTGTTGGCGATGTTCGTCGACGCGGCGCCGCCCTGCGCGCCCGGCGTGATCTCCGCCTTCTGCTCGCTCGCGAGCGCTTGCTTGTCGGGGTTCACTTCCTGCGTCGTGCGCTCGACCTTGTCGAAGTTGATCGCCGCGGCCACCTGCACCTTCGCGTTGCCGGCGCCGACGATCTGCGAGATGATGTCCTCGGCCTTCTTCTCGAGGTATTTCTCGACGTCCTGCTGCACGCGCAACTGGCGGCTCGAGAGCCCCGCCGGCGTGCCGCCGTCGTTCGGCTCCGACCACTGGCGGCCCGCGTCGTCGTGGATGCTGACGTTGTCGGCCGCGAGGCCGTCGACGCTCGACGACACGAGGTGCGCGATCCCCGCGACCACCTCGGGCGCCGGCGCGCCGCCGTTCTTGAGCGCGATCACCACGCTCGCCGTCGCCGGCCGGTCGTCGGCGCGGCGGAACGCGGGCTGCTCGCTGATCGCGAGGTGCACTTCGGCGCGCTCGACGCCGCGCATGTGGCCGATCGTCCGCTCGAGTTCGCCCTCGAGCGCGCGACGATAATTCACGCGCTGCGTGAAGTCGTTCCATCCCCAGCTCGGACGGTCGAACAGCTCGAGCCCCGGCCGGTTCCCGCCCGGCAACCCGTCCTTCGCCAGCGCCACCCGCGCGCGCGCGAGGTCGGTCTCGGCGACGAGGATCTCGGCGCCGCCCTGGTCGAGCTTGTACTTGATCCCCGCCTGGTCGAGCCGGTCGGCGAGGTCCGAGGCGCTCTGCAACGGCACGTTGGTGATCGCCGGCACCATGTTCGGCGCGGTCGCGACGCGCGACGCGACGAGGATGAGCGCCGCCACGCCGAGACCCACCGCGGCGATCGCGAGGCGCCGAGCGCCACCGATCCGGTCGAGGAGTTCGTTGAGCATCTGGATCTCAGCCCTGCATGTTGGCGAGCGACCGGTAGGCCTCGGTGAACTTGTTGCGCACTTCGATGAGCATCTGCAGCGAGATCTGCGCCTCGTCCGACGCCGCCATCACCTGGTGGATCTCGACATTGTCGCCGCGCAGGAACGCGCTGATCGTGTCGGCCGCCCTCTCCTGCGTCGTCGAGACGTCGTTGAGCGCGCGCTTGAGCGAGTCGCCGAACGAGCCGCCGTCGGCGCCGCCGAGCAGCGGCACCTGCCGCGCGCCCGTGTCGCCGAAGCCGCCGCCGACCTTCGTGCCCGGGCCCTGCGTGAGCCCCGACGTCAGGCTGTCGGTGAGTCCCTGCGCGAGTCCCTGCAGCCCCTGCGTCATCCCCGGGGTGAGACTCCGCGTGAGCTTCGAGGCGATGCCGCCGATGGGATCGCTCATCGTCACCCCTTGATGTCGAGGCGGCGGCCGCGGATCGGCGGAGCACCCGAGGTGCCCGGTTTCTGCAGGTTCATCACCTTCGAGTACGTGAGCGGGCCGGCGCTGGCCGTGCGCGCGAAGAAGTTGCGCTCCTCGTTGGTGAGGATGCTCCAGAGCGCCGGATCGGTGCCGGCCGGCGCCTGCACGCCGCTCGCGCCCGCCGCCGGCGTGCGCGCGGCGCCCGTCGTCGCGGCGTCGACGGCGTCGGGCTTCGACGGCGTCGCGCGCGCGGCGTCGCCGAGCGTCGGGCGCGACAGCGCCTGGTCCATGCGCGTGGCGAGCAGGTCGCGCAGCGCGTTG
>JACQBG010000033.1 GCA_016194585.1 Gemmatimonadota bacterium | reverse complement strand
GCCGCGTTCGTGCCGGCCACGGCGATCGCCGGCGTGTTCACGCTGCAGGGGGTGGCGCTGCTCGCGATGTACCTGCTCGGCACCGTCGCGGCGCTGGCGTCGGCGGCGGTGTTCCGCCGCACGATCCTGCGCTCGACGACGCGCGCGCTGATCCTCGAGATGCCGCCGTATGCGGTGCCGACGCCGCGCGTGCTGCTCGCCAACGTGTGGCAGCGGGTGGCCGTGTTCCTGCGTCGCGCCGGCACCGTGATCTTCGCGATCTCGGTGTTGCTCTGGGCGCTCGGCCATTATCCGCGCGCGGACGCCGCGGCGAGCGCCGACGTGCAGCTGGCGCAATCGTCGCTCGGGCGCATCGGGCACGCCGTCGAGCCCGCCGTGCGGCCGCTCGGGCTCGACTGGAAGGTGGGGGTGGCGATGATGGCGTCGTTCGCGGCGCGGGAGACGTTCGTCTCGACGATGGCGACGCTCTATGGCGTGGAGGAGACGGGCGATGGCGCGCGGACGGCGCTCGCCTCGCGGCTGCGTGATGCCCGCGGCGCCACGGGCACGGGGCCGGCCTACACGGTCGCTGCCGCGCTGGGGCTCCTCGCGTTCTACGTGTTCGCGCTGATGTGCACGAGCACGATCGCGGTCACGGTGCGCGAGACCGGCGGCGGGTGGCAGGGGATGGGATGGGCGGCGCTGCAGTTCGGCTACATGCTCGCCCTCGCGTGGGGGAGCGGTTTTGCGATCTACCGCGCGGGGCTCGCGCTCGGACTCGGGGTGGGCGCGTGATGCCGGCGTGGCTCGACCAGCTCGGCGTGGCCGTGGTGGTCGGCGGGGCGGCGCTGTTCGTGCTGCTGCGCGTGCGGCGGCGCGTGTCGGCCGTGCTCGCGGCGCGGCGCGGGCGCGGTGGAGCGGGCGGCGCCGGCTGCGGCTGCGATTGTCCGGCGGCGCCTCACGGCGGTGACGTCACGCCGCTCGCGGGAAGAAGATCGCAGTAGGCGAAGCGCCCGTCGCGGAGTACCCGCTCTCCGGTCGTGTAGCCGACCCGGTGGCGGAACCCCGGTCCGTCCGCGACGAAGGTGTGGAACTCTCCGTTCTCCCCGCAGGGATCAGCGCTCACCGGAAGGTCGTGCAAGAAGGAGCGGTCGTAGCGGCGCCCGGCGAACGACGCGTGGATCTGCCGCGTGTCGGCGCACGCGATCACCGCCTCGAAGCCGTCCTCGATGAATTGCAGGGCGAGGCGGCGGGTTTCGAGTCCCCACAGGGGGAAGAGCGGGTCGAGGGGCGTCTCCGCCAGCTGCCGTTCGCGATAGGCACGGACGTCCGCGAGGAAGAGGTCGCCGAAGGCGAGGTGCCGCGCCCAGGGAAACCGCCGGCTGATCTCGTCGATGGCGGCGGCCATCGCCCGCTCGTAGTCCGCATTCGACGTCGCGGCGGCGATCTCGGCTTCGAGCAGCGGAAGTCCGACGGCCCTCGCCTGCTCGTGCAGCAGCGTGCGGCGCACGCCGTGCATCGAGATCCGGTCGAACTCGCGCGTCACGGTCGTGAGCAGGGCGATCGGCTCGTACCGGGGATCGGCGCGGAGGGCCTGGAGGGCGAGCGCGCTGTCCTTGCCACCCGACCAAGCGAGGATGACTGGCATGCTTGGCATCGCTGGAAGGTATCGCTCTATCTTGGAGTGGGCCATCGGCGGCGAAACCGGTGCGACCCCGAATTCGTAAGTGCGATGTAATCGAACGGACTCGACACACGACGCGGAGCGAACGTGGACCGACTGATCATCGACGACATCCTCGTTTTCGCGGGGCTGATGACGACGCTCGGCGTCATCGCCAAGATCACGCTCACCTTCGCCCAGCGCCGGCGCGGCCTCGCCGGCGCCGACGACCGGACGCTCGGGGAGATCGCCGCGCGCCTGGCGCGGCTCGAGCAGCTCGCCGAGTCGACGGCGCTCGAAGTGGAGCGGATCGGCGAGGGGCAGCGGTTCACGACGAAGCTGCTCGGCGAGAAGAGCGACGCGAAGCTCAGCTGAAGGCTCGCGGCCCCTGCCGGCGCGGCGGGTCGGCGTTTTCGTACAGAGATTTTCAGGGTAGATCGCGCGTCACCTGAGCGACGGTTTCAGGCGGCGTGCTCCGGGGGTGCCTCGGTGTGCGGACGCAGGTAGCGGTCGAACCAGTCCACGGCGAGCGCCGCCACGCGAACGAGCGCTCCTCGCTCCTCGAACAGATGGCTCGCGCCGGGCACGATCTCGAGCGACTTGGTCGATCTGAGCTTCGCGAGCGCGCGCCGGTTGAGCTCGAGCACCTCGACGTCGTCGCCGCCGACGATGAGCAGCGTCGCCGCTTGCACGATCGGAAGGCTCTCCCCCGCGAGGTCGGGGCGGCCGCCGCGCGAGACCACGGCCTCGAACCCCTGCGGCCTGGTGCCCGCCGCCACGAGGGCGGCAGCCGCTCCGGTGCTGGCGCCGAAGTAGGCCATCGGAAGCGCCTTCATCTCGCGTTGCTGCGCCACCCAGTCCGCAGCGCAGGCGAGGCGGCGCGCCAGCATCGGGATGTCGAAGCGCAACAGCCGCGTGTACTCGTCCTCGCGCTCTTCGTCCGGCGTGAGCAGGTCGAGGAGCAGCGTCGCGTAGCCCTTGTGCTGGAGCGTGGCGGCGACGGCCCGGTTGCGGCCGCTGAACCGGCTGCTCCCGCTCCCGTGCGCAAAGATCACGGTGCCGTGCGCGTCGCGCGGCACGGTGAGGTCGGCCGAGAGGCGCGCGCCGTCGACGGGAAGTTGGACGGCGGTCGCCTCGGGGAACGGGTCGGCGGCTTCGATGTGTGGTGCCATGGCGGTCCCTCGGTGCCTCACCAGTGGCGAGGGCGCGCTACTTGGTGTGGCCGTAGTGCCCCATCAGCTGCGCCTGCGCGAGCACGTGTCCGTGCATCGCCTTGTCGAGGTCGGCTCGGTGCACGCGAGGGCCGAGGTCGGGGAGCGTATCGACGAGCGCGTAGAGCGTGAAGAAGTAGCGGTGCCGGCCGATCGGCGGGCAGGGACCACCCCAGTGCGCGTCGCCGCTGTCGTTCACGCCGACGCGGGTGCCGCTCGGGAGCCCCTTGTGCTCGATCCCTTCGGCGAGCGACGTGCATGATGCGGGGATGTCGTAGAGCAGCCAGTGCACCCAGACTCGGATCGGCGCGGCGGGGTCGGGGGCGTCCGGGTCGTCGACGATGAGGACGAAACTGCGCGTGCCGGGCGGCGGATCGCGCCAGTGCAGCGGCGGCGAACTGTCGATACCGTCGCACGTGTGCCGCGATGGGATGTCGCCACCAGGGGCGAACGAGGCGGACTCGAGCGTGAACATGGGACACTCCTGCCGACTGAGCGAAGGTGCGCCGCCGGCGCCCCGGCCGTCAGTCAGGAGGATGCTGATACGGCGTAGGGGCGCCGTCCGATGGACGACGCCCCTCCGTCGGTGACTGGTGCGCCCACCGCGTCGCCGCGGCGGGGGAACCGCTACGGCACGAGCCGGCTGGCGACGTCGCGCCGCGTCGCTTCGGAGATCACGGGGCTTTTGAGGAGCGCCTGGATCGCCGGTACGAGGTCGGCCACCTTCTGGCGGTCGCCGAGGTCCTGGTAGGTGAGTGCGGCCTCGACGAGCGAGCGGAGCCTCACCTCGGGATCGCCGAAGCGAGCGGCTTCGCTCGCGAGGAGGTCGAGCGTGCTCGCCGTGGCGCGCAGGTCGTTGAGCGCGAACTCCGTGCGCGCGAGTCCGTTCAACGCCTCGGCGGCATACTCACCGGCGTCCATCTGCTCCAGGGCGACGCGGCGGAAGGCGTTGCGCGCGTCGCGCAAGCGGCCCTGCTCGACGAGGCGCTGCGCGTCGGCGATCGAGACGGCGCGGTCGGTCGCGATGTACGCGGGAAGGGCACGCGACGCGGCGAGCGCTGAAGCGGACTGCGCGGTGGCCGGCACCGCGGCGAGCGAGGCGACGAGCGCAGCGGCGAACAGTTTCGATCCGGACGACATCATCGCACACCTCCAAGGGGAGAAACGGTACGTCCTCGGCTGAAGGGGACGTGGGGGCGAGGAGGTGTCCTGCTGCTGCCACTACGCGCCGCACCGGCGGACGGTTTCACCGGCGGCCGGCGCCGCGCGTGCACCTCGCGCCGGCGTGCTGCGGAGCATCACGGCGGGGCCCGATACTTTTTCAATGGTGCCGCTCCCTTGCCCTTTCTCCGCCCCGTCCATAGAAACAGTGCATGCCCCGATTGCATGATCGGACCGCCGCCCGCGCGGCGCGTCTCCTGCCGGCGCTCGGCATGGTGCTGCAGCTCTCCTGTGCCCGCGGCCGCGAGCGGGATGTGCGCATCGGGCTCCTCGCGCTGCTGACCTCCGACCTGGCGGTGCAGTCGGGGGTGCCATCGCGCCAGGGCGCGGAGATGGCGATCGACGAGATCAACGAGCGTGGAGGCGTGGAGATCGCCGGGAAGCGGCACCGGCTGCGCCTCATCGTGAAGGACTACGAGCCGCGCGCCGACGCGGCGGCGAGCGCGGCCCGCGAGTTGATCAATCTCGACAGCGCCGACGTGCTGCTCGGTCCGCAGCTGTCGCCGCACGCCGTGGCGGCGAGCAGCGTCGCCGAGGACGCGCAGGTGCCGATGATCTCGCCGATGGCGTCGAACCCCGCGGTGACGCGTGGCCGGCATTTCGTGTTCCGCCTCGCGTTCCTCGACCCGTTCCAAGGGGAGATGCTCGCGCGCTACGCGCTCGAGGACCTGCACGCGACGCGCGCCGCCATCCTGTACGACGTGGCGAACCCGTACAGCCGCGACATCGCGGCGCTCTTCCGCGAGACGTTCGAGGGTGGGGGAGGGCGCGTCGTCGCGTCGGAGACGTTCACGACGGACGAGAAGTCGGACTTCCGGGCGCCGCTGCAGCGCATCGCGAAGGCGGGGCCGCAGGTGCTGCTGCTCCCCAACTATTCCTCGGTCGACTCGTTCCAGGTTCGCCAGGCGCGCGCCGTGGGGGTGAAGGCGAGCTTCCTCGGCAGCGACGTGTGGGACCCGCCCGGGCTGCGCCACGTGCCGGAGGCGATCGGCACGGTGTTCACGCAGCAGTGGAGCCCGAAGGCGACGTTGCCGCAGGCCGCCGCCTTCCTCGAGCAGTACCGTGTGCGCTACGGCGTCGACGCTCGCACGACCGCCGCCATGACGTACGACGCGGTGCGGATCGTCGCCGACGCGCTCCACCGGGCCGGCACCACGGACGGGTTGGCGCTGGCGAAGGCGATCGGCCGGACGAACGGATTCTCCGGCGTGACCGGCACGATCACGTTCGACGGCACCGGTGATCCGCGCCGCAGCGGGCTGGTGTCGCGCCTCGGCGCGACGTCGGACACGATCCTTCGCAGCGTCGACCCGAAGCCGTGACCGGGCCGGGGACTTCCACCGGCGGGTTCGTGCGGGCGACGGTCTCGCGACTCGAGCGCAGTCTCAAGGCGCGCATGGTCGCGGTGTTCCTCGCCGTCTCCGTCGCGATCGCCATCGTGACGGCGATCACTGTGTACCTGCAGGCGGCGGCCGCGCTCCGGAAGAGCGTCGAGGATCGTCTGGCGGGGCTCGCCGACCGGCGCGTGGAGGACGTCAATTCCTGGGTGAAGCAGCAGAGCGACCTGCTCGCGTTCACCGCCACCCTACCCGGGCTCGCCGACGACGCGGTGCGACTCCAGCGTGCTCCGGCGGGCGAAGCTCCCGATCAGGCCGGGCGCGAGCGCGCCCGGGTCGAGCGACTGCTGCGGGCGGCCGTGGCGTCGGGACTCGCCGCCACCGAGGTGCAGGTGCTGTCGCTGCGTGGCGGCCGCGTGCTGGCCGCGACGGATGCGCCGGCGGTCGGCACCTACCGCGTGCAGGACCCCTTCTATGTGCAGGGGCTGAAGGGTCCGTTCGTGTCGGAGATCTACCCGGCTCCCGAGACGGCGCGGCCGGTGCTCTCGATCTCGACGCCGCTCCACGACGCGTCGGGGCGCGTCGTGGGCGTCGTTGCCGCGCACTTCAACCTGCACGCGATGCAGGAACTGCTCGCGCAGCCGAGCCCCGGATTCCCGGTGCGCGTGTACCTCGTGAACACGCTGGGCGAGCTCGTCTCGGCCGACCGGTTCGGGAGCGAAGCCTTCCGCCGCGGGGTGCAGAGCACCGGCATCACGCGCGCGCTGCAGCGGAACAACGGGATGGGCCGATACAGGGACTACGAGGGCGAGACCGTCATCGGCGCGTACCGCTGGATCGCGAAACGCGATCTCGCGCTGTTGGTCGAGGTGCCGGAGCGCGACGCGTTGGCGACGGCGCGCACGCTGCTCCTGAGCGTGCTCGTGGGCGGCCTCTTCGCGGGCGGCTTGCTTGCGCTGGTGGTCTACCTCGTGACGGGACGGGTGGCGGAACCGATCCTCGCGACGGCGCGCGCGGCCCGGCGGATCGCGGCCGGCGACTTCACGGTGCGCGCGCCGGTGACGACGCGCGACGAGGTGGGCGAACTCGCGACGTCGTTCAACGAGATGACCGATCGTCTTGGCGACGTGTACGACGACCTGAACGGACAGGTGCAGGCGACGACGAGCGCGCTCGAGGCGCTGCGCGAGAACCAGGCGCTGATGCACGGGATCGTCGACAATTCGGCGACGCTCGTGCTCGTCGTGAGCCAGTCGGGGCGGTGCGTGCTCGTGAACCGCGAGGTCGAGGGGGTGTTCGGCGTGCGCCGGGAGGCGCTCCAGGGACGCATGCTGCTCGACGTCATCCCGGGCGAGGCGGCGGTGTCGCTGATGGAAGCGACGGAGTCGGTGATCCAGCGCGGCGTGGTGGTGGAGCGGGAGTTCACGGCGAGTTCGGAGCGCGGCCCGCGCACGTACCTCGCGGTGTGCTTCCCGATCGCACCCCCGGGCGGCGCCGCGAGCGCGGTGGGCGTGATCGCCACCGACCTCACCGAACGCAAGCGCGCCGAGGCCGAGCAGCGCGAGTTCGAGGCGAACGTCCAGCACGCGCAGAAGCTGGAGAGCCTCGGCGTGATGGCCGGGGGGATCGCGCACGACTTCAACAACATCCTCGGCGCCGTGCTGGGGAACGCCGACCTCGCGCTCAACGCGCTCGACGACCGCGAGGAGGTGCGGCGGTCGCTCGAGCAGGTGGTGTCGGCGGCGCGCCGCGCCGCGGATCTCACGCGACAGATGCTGGCGTACGCGGGGCGCGCGAGCTTCCGGCGGGAGCCGTCCGACATCAACGCGTTGTTGCGAGAGCTCTCGGGGCTCGCCTCGATGTCGCTCTCGAAGAAGGCGCACGTCGACCTGCAGTTGTGCGAGCCGGCGCCGTGGGTGACGGCCGATCCGGCGCAGCTCTCGCAGGTGGTGCTCAACCTGCTCACGAATGCCGGCGATGCGATCGGCGACGCGACGGGGCAGGTCACGGTGCGCACGGAGATCGTCAGCACGCTGCCGCGCGAGCTCGCCGACCGGTGGATGGGCGAGCCCGCTCCGGGCGGACCCTACGCGCTGCTCATCGTCGAGGACGACGGCGCCGGGATGGACGAGGAGACGCAGCGGCGCATGTTCGAGCCGTTCTTCACGACGAAGGAGCTGGGGCGCGGTCTCGGCCTCGCCGCCGTGCTGGGCATCGTAAAGGGGATCGGCGGCGCGCTCACCGTGCGGAGCGCGCGCGGCGTCGGGACGCGCATCACGGTGGCGTTCCCGGCGAGCGTCGCGCCGGCCTCGCGTCCCGCGTCGCAGGCCGCGGCGGAGGCGGCGGAACTGACGCCGCGCACGGTGCTCGTGGTGGACGACGAGCCGATGCTCCGCTCGCTGGCGCGCCGCGGCCTGCGCAACGCGGGCTTCGAGGTGCTCGAAGCCGCCGACGGCCACCAGGGACTCGCGATGTTCACCGCCGGCGCGGCGCGCATCGCCGTCGTCGTGCTCGACCTGACGATGCCGGGGATGAGCGGGAGCGAAGTGCTCCAGGGGATCCGCGCGCTGGACGACACGGTCCCCGTCGTCATCACGAGCGGGTACGCGCCCGAGCAGCTCGACGACGAGGCGCGCCACGAGACGGGGATACGGTATGTCCAGAAGCCCTACACCATCCTGCAACTCGTGCGGACGGTGAGCGAGGTCGCGCGCCAGGTCGCCTGACGCGCCACCACGCGCCACCACGCGGCGGCGCGCGCTTCAATACCTGGGCTGCATCGCCTCCGACCGTAGCGCCTGCAGGCGCGCCGGGCTGCCGGTGAACAACGAGTCGCTCCACTTGCCGCCGGCGAGGATGCCGCTGTAGATGCTCGCCTGCTCGTACTTGTTCACGCCGAGGCCGGCGAGGTACTGCAGGCGCAGGTTGCGGTCGCGGTTCACCTGGGCGTCCGCCAGCCAAGCGTCGAGCTGGTGCCCCTGCGCCGCGTAGGTCGCGAGCAGGTCCGTGGCCGAGAAGAATCCGATCTCGGCGAGCGACTGCCGCACGGGCGCGTACTCCGGGCGCTGCAGCTTGGCCTCCATCGCGTCGACGTCGATGCGGAGCGGGTCGGGCGAGCCCAGCATCACGATGTCGTAGCCCTGGCCGTTGTTCGTGTTGCCGAACACGACGCCGTTCGGGAACGCTTCAAGGAAGGTCGCGATCTCGCTCTTCACGGCGGGAGTGCCGCTCTCGTAGAGTTGCACGAACACGGTCACGACGCCGCCGGGGGTGAGGTGACGCTTCGCCTCCTCGAAGAACTCGCGCGTGTAGAGCGTCGCCGCGCCCTTCACCCACGGGTCGAAGGGGTCGCTCGTGATGGCGTCGAACTTGTCCTTGGTGGTGAGGAGGAAGTGGCGCGCGTCGTCGATCTGCACGTGCACCTTGGGGTTCTTCACGACGTTGTAGTTGTGCTCGCCGAAGTACGTACTCACCGTGTACGGCACGAGCGGCTCGATCTCGGCGATCGTCTCGTGCTCGACGTCGGGGCTGATGCTCACGGCCCCCGCCGTGACCCCCGCGCCGCAGCCGATGACGAGCACGCGCCGGGCGTGCGGCGGCACGAGCGTCGTGAGATGTCCGAGCATGCGCTGCAGCCGCATGTCCTGCGGCTCGCTCGACGCCTGCACCTTGCCGGCGTTGTGGTAGTTGAGGTAGCCGTTCTCGAGGCGCGACACCGCCATCGAGCTGTTCATCCCTTCGCCGACGAAGATGAACTCGCCGTGGCTGTTGAGCCACGTGGCGCTGTAGCGGCCATACCCCACGAGGATCGCCGGCACGGGGATGACCGTGCTCGCCATCGCGACGGCGAGGGCGACGGCGGCCGCGCCCCACCCCAATCCCCGGGGCGTCGCCGCGAGCTTCGCGCCGTCGCCGGTGCGTTCGAGCACGAGCGCGAGCAGGGCGCCCCCGGCGGCGAGCGCCATCAGCACGCGCTGCGACTGCTGCGTGCCGATGTGCGCGATCATCCAGAGGCTCGCGGCGAGCGCGCCGACTATGGCGCCGACGGTGTTGGCCGCGTAGACGGAGCCGACGAGGCGTCCGGTGTCCTTCTCCCCGGGCGCTACCGCGGCGAGGGCGAGCGGGAAGCTCGCGCCCCAGCAGAGCGCGGCGGGAAGCACCGTCCACAGGCAGCGCGCGAAGTCGATCTGGAACTGGAACCACGGGCTGGGCGCGAGCGCCGGATTCACGGGCCAGTACGGGAGGGCGCGCGTCTCGCAGTACGCCGCCCAGCCGATGGCCGCGACGACGCCGAGCTGGAGGAAGCCGAGCACGCGGCGCGGGTCGCGCGCGCCACGCGCGAGCGACGCGCCCACCGTGCTGCCGATGCCGAGGCCGGCGAGCACCGCGGCGAGGATGAGCGAGAACGTGTACGTCGTCGCGCCGAGCAGGAGCGCGAGCAACCGCGTCCAGATCACCTCGGCGCCGAGCGCGGCGGCGCCGGAGAGCGCGACGGTGGCGTAGATGGGCCACGTGCCCGGCGGCATCGCGAAGAGCGGCGCGCGCTTGGGCGTGGATCCCGCGTCGCCGCCGGTTCCCTCGCCGGCCGTCGTCGCACCGGCGGCAGCGTCGGGAGCGTGCGCCGTCGTGCGCGCCGGCGTGCGCGCGGCGAGCGCCAATGCGAGCAGCGCGACCGTCACGTTGATCCCCACCGCGACCCACGTCGCGACCTCGGCGTCGAACACGCGCAGCAGCCAGAAGCCCGCCGCGAGGCAGCCGAACACCGCCCCCGCGATGTTGCCACCATAGAAGAAGCCGAGCCAGGTCACGCCCGATGGGGTCGCCTCGACCCATCGCGCCACCGCGGGGAGCGTCGCGCCCATCGCGACGGTGGGGAGGAGCAGGAACAGCGCGCAGAACAGGCCGCGCAGCACGATGCCGGTGAAGCCCGGCCCGCCCACGGCCGTGTAGAGCCCGCCGGCGTACGGCAGCACGTACAGAATCACGATCGCCGACAGCGCGATCACGCCCTCGAGCAGCGCGTAGACGCGCAACGGATGCGCGAGCGCCCGCATGTAGCGTGGCAGAAGGAGGCTGCCGAGGCACATGCCGCCCATGAAGGTGCCCAGCACCACCCCCATCGAGACCGCGTTCGACCCGACGATGAGGGAGAGGTTCTGGTACCAAAGGACTTCGTATATGAGTGCAGCGCTGCCGCTGCCCACGAACAGGAGGAGGAGCAGGGGGAGCAGCCGCTCGTGCGCGGGCGCCGTGGCGGACGCAGCCGCCGTCGAACCCTTCTTGCGTGCGGTCGGCATCGAGTGGGGGTCGTGGGAGGGAAGGCCGGACCTCGTTCTACGGCGCCTGCGCGCGGAGCGTTGCCCCGCGCGGTCTCACTCAGCCGCGCGTCACGATCGCCGGCGCGTCGGTCTCGGGGTCGCCGATGGCGACGTTCACGACCGTGAACCCCTCGAGCGCGTACAGGTCGCGCGCCAGCGAGGTGCCGACGCTCACCGGCGCCAGGCAGCGCATCGGCACCATCGCCACCAGCGTGCGCACGCCGCGGCGATGCGCCTCGGCGAGGAGTTCCACGTAGCCGCCCGCGCAGTTCGTGTGCCCCGAGTGCACGAGGCAGTACGCGCCGTGGTCCGGATGGCTGACGGTGATCGTCGAGCTGTCGGCGCTCTCGCACAGCACCGCGCCGTGCTCGCCCGTGCTGCGCAGCTCGCGGTGCACGTGCGAGACGAGGGCGGCCCGCAGCTCGCGCTCGGAGAAGAGCCAGCGCGTCTCGTCGCGCCGCAGCAGGTGCTCGGCGCCCAGCCCGTGCGCCGCGAGCGTGCGCGCGTGGTACGGCGGGAGCGCCGGCGTGCGCTCGAGGTAGCGCGCGACGAGCACGGCGGCGAGACGCTCGGCGGCCGCGCGGTCGTCGAGCGCGGGGCGCACACCGAGGACGTCGTCGACGAGCACCATGAGCCGGGCGCGCCGCGCGCGCTGGCGGGCGACCGCCGCGCACGCCGCCTCCCAGGTGCGCCGCGTGAACGCGAGGAGGTCGCGCGGCGCGCCCGTGCCGGACTCGTCGAGCGCGTCGATCGCGTCGGCGCCGGCGGAGAAGATCGCGTAGTGCCCGGCGAGCAGCGCCACCCCGCCCGGCGGCGCCCCGGCGATCTCGGCCTCGAGGAACGCCCCGAGCCCGTCGAGCGGCAACGCGTGGCTCGTCACGAGGCCGCGCGCGCGCCGTGGCGTTCCGCGCCCGCCATCGCGGCGAGCCGCGCGATGGCGTACGAGCAGAGCCAGCGCGACCGGTCGCGCACGCCGTCGTGCATTCGCGCACTGAAGCGTGGCGCGCCGCCGCGGTCGAAGCCCTCGATGAAGCGCACGGGCTTGAGGTGCGTGCGGGTGTGTCCCGCCGTGTCGCCGGGGCCGCACACGGCGAACGACGGCGCGAAGCGCGCGAGGTCGGGGTTCGTGCGGAGCAGCGCGTGGATGCCGGCGTACGGGAGCACCGGCGCGAGCAGGCTGTCGTCCCGGTCGAGTTCGGTGTACGCCGCGTTCGGCGCGAGGTAGAGATCGCCGGCGCGGGGGGACCGCGCCGCCATGCGGCTGCGGAAGCTCGGCATCGTCGCCTGGGTGCCGACGAGGAGCGGCAGCGCGGTGTTCAGCGCGCGGCCGATGGCGTCGCCGAGCGCGCCCGGGCGCGGCCGGAACTCCTTGCCGATGCGGTACCACGCGAGGTGGCGCACGAGGGTGCCGAGGTCGCCGCGCACGACGGCGTACACGGCGCGGTCGTCGCGCGCCGGTCCGTGCAGGCGGCGCGGCGCGATCCACCCATGCGCGGCGTAGAGCGCCGCCGTCGCGCCGTCGGAGCCGAGCGCGTGGCGCAGGAGGGCGTGCGCCGCGGCATCGTACGGGAAGAACCAGTGGTGCGCGAACAGCAGCTTCACGACGAGCTGCACGGCGAGGTCGCTGGCCGGATCGTCGAGCAGCGACTCGATGGCGCTCCCCTCGAACTCGGCGCCCAGATGGGAGACGCCGAGGAGGTGCGTGGCGCGGATCTCGAGCGCCTCCTCGGCGATGAAGATCGCGTAGTCGACGAGGTTGGAGTACTCGTGCAACGACGCGGGGCGCCGTTCGCGCGTGACGGTGAAGATCGTCCCGAGCACAGGGATGCGTCCGGTGGCGACGGTCTCGGCGCCGTGCACGCTCGGCGCGAGGGCGAGGTGGTGGATGTACGCGCCCACCGGCGGGCCGTCGCGTCGCGGCGACGTGAAGCCGTGGCGTGCCTCCTCGACGGCGATCTGTGCCTCCCGCGCCGCGGCGTCGCCGTTGAAGGCGCGGTAGCTCCGCGACGCGGAGTCGTCGATCTGGGTCGTCTGCGGCACGCGCTGCGTGCAGTCGGCGGCGCTCTGGAGGAAGCTCCCCGTGCGGCCGGCTTCGGCGCACTGGAAGAGGAGCCGCCGGTCGACGGTGTCGCCGCCACGCGGGAGCGGGCCGATGTCGAAGAGCGCGCCCGGCGACTCGGGACGCAGCCCCGGCGCGTCGACGGGCTGGTAGAGGTAGACGGAGACGCGCGCCTCCGGGTGGAGCACGCTCGCGACGAAGTCGGTGGCGGCGGCGCGCTCCCGTTCGGCGATCGCGACGAGCGGTGAGGAAATCGGTGTAGAAATGACGAAATCTTTCTGTCGTTTCTTCATAAGTATCTCTGCAACATCAGTAATGACAATAAGATACGTGCAGAAAAATCCCTAAGCTCAACATTGTTCATTCGATCGCCGCGCGCAAGGTTCGGAGCGGACCCTCCATCCCGGCGGCGCGCGATGTCCCTCTTCCGCAAGAAACCCCTCGACGACCTCCGGGCCGAAGCCGAAGGCCACCTGCTGCGGCGCTCGCTCGGCCCCGTGCAGCTGACCGCCCTCGGCATCGGCTCGATCATCGGCACCGGCATCTTCGTCCTCACCGGTACGGCGGCCAGCCAGCACGCCGGTCCCGCGCTCGTCATCTCGATGGTGTTCGCCGCCGTCGCCTGCGCGTTCGCGGGTCTCTGCTACGCGGAGTTGGCGGCGATGATCCCCGTCGCCGGGAGCGCGTACACCTACGCCTTCGCGACGATCGGCGAGTTCGCCGCGTGGATCATCGGGTGGGACCTGATCCTCGAATACGCACTCAGTACGGCCACGGTCGCGGTCGGGTGGAGCGGCTACTTCTCGAGCTTCCTTCGCACCTTCGGCCTCTCGCTCCCCCCCGCGCTCACCGCCGCGCCCGGGGTCGTCGTGACGCTGGCCGACGGCACCGTCGCGCACGGCGCGTTCAACCTGCCGGCGACGCTGATCGTCCTCGGCGTCGCGGCGTTGCTCGTGAAGGGGGTCAAGGAATCGGCGACGGCGAACGCCGTGCTCGTCGGGGTGAAGGTGCTCGTGCTCATCGTCTTCGTCGCGGCGTGCGCGCGGTTCGTGCGGGCTGAGCACCTGACGCCGTTCATCCCGCCGAACGAAGGCGCGTTCGGCGCGTTCGGGTTCAGCGGCGTCATGCGGGCGACGGGGATCATGTTCTTCGCCTACATCGGCTTCGACGCCGTCTCGACGGCGGCGCAGGAGAGCGCCGCGCCCCAGCGCGACCTGCCGATCGGCATCCTCGCCTCGCTGGCGATCTGCACCGTGCTCTACATCGCCGTCGCCGTCGTGCTCCTCGGCATCGTGCCCTATCGCCAGCTGAACGTGCCCGACCCGCTCGCCGTCGGCGTCGACGCGACCGGCCTCCGCTGGCTCTCGCCGTTCGTGAAGGTGAGCGCGCTGTTCGGGCTCTTCTCGACGATGCTCGTGCAGCTCCTCGGTCAGACGCGCATCTTCTTCGCGATGAGCCGCGACGGACTCCTCCCGCCGCTGTTCGGCCGCGTGCACCCGCGCTTCCGCACGCCGCACGTGAGCACCATCCTCACGGCGAGCGTGGTCTCGCTCGCCGCCGGCCTCACGCCGATCGGCGTGCTCGGCGAACTCGTCTCGATGGGGACGCTGCTCGCGTTCGTGCTCGTCTGCATCGGCATCATCGCGCTGCGCCGCACGCAGCCCGACGCGCCGCGACCGTTCCGCACGCCGGGGATGCCCTGGGTGCCGGTGATCGGCGCGCTCGCCTGTCTCGCCCAGATGTTGAGCCTGCCGCTCGCGACCTGGATCCGTCTCTGGGTATGGCTCGCCATCGGCCTCGTGGTCTACTTCGGCTATGCGCGACGACGGTCGCGTTTCGCGCCACCGCGCGTGGCCAGCGTGGAGGGCGCGCCGGCGTCCTGAACGCGCCCGCGGGATTGCCGCGCCCGTCACCGGCGGCGATGTTCGACGCATGCTTCGTCCGCTCTCCACGCGCGCCACGGCGCTCTCGCTCGCCGGTGCTTTCGTCGTCTGTCTCGCCGCCGCGGCGGCGCTCTTCCCGCGCTCCTTCCCGCTCATCTCGCTCGACCAGCGGCTCACGGTCGGGAGCGCGGAGCGCGCGGCCGAGGCGTTCGCGCGCGCGCACGGGCTGCCGTGGGACGGCGAGCGCGTGGCGGCGCGTTTCGAAGGGGATGGCGCCGCGCAGACGTTCCTCGACCTCACCGGCGGCGCCGATACCGTGCGTGCCGTCGCGCGCGGCACCGACCACGCGCTGTATGCGTGGCACGTGCGCCGCTTCTCGCCGGGCGTCGTGCGGGAGACAAGGGTCGCGCTCGCCCCCGACGGACGGGTGATCGGGTTCAGGCGGAAGCTCGCCGACGCCGACGCGCGGCCGGCACTCGCGAGCGACTCGGCGCAGCGCCTCGCCGAGCAGGTGCGCGACGCCTGGCTCGGCGAGTCGCCGGCGCGCTGGCGTCTCGCGACGACGAGCTACGAGACGAAGAAGGAGAGCGGACGCGTCGACCGCACCTTCACCTTCGAGCGCACCGACCGTCGGCTGCTCGGCGCTCCGCTCCGGCTCACGGTCACGATCGCCGGCGACCTGCCGGCGTCGGCGGTGCGCACGCTCGAGGTGCCGGAGACGTTCGATCGCCGGTACACCGAGATGCGCGCCGCGAACAACCTGCTGGCGGGCATCGCCTCGGCGGGGGCGTTCCTGTTGATGATCGCCGCGGCGTGGACGTTGCGTCGCTTCTCGCGCGAGGGGGGCGTGCGGTGGCGCGAGGCCGCGATCGCCGGCGCGATCGTCGGTGCGTTGCTGCTCGGCGCCGCCGTGAACGGGATGGGACTCGCCTGGTACGACTACGACACGGCGACGTCGCCGACGGTGTTCTTCGCGACGACGACGTTCGCCGAGGTGATCGGCGCCGTGGCGATGGGGATCGTCGTCGCTCTCACGCTCGCCGCGGCCGAAGCGGCCTCGCGGCAGGCGTTCCCGTCGCACCTCGACTGGTGGAAGTGGTGGCCGGCCCGCGGTACGCGCGCCGTCGCCGGGCGCGTCGCCGCGGGGTACGTGATGGCGGCGGCGGGCGTGGCGTACGTGTCGATCTTCTATATCGTCACGCGGAAGTTCTTCGGCTGGTGGGTGCCGACCGAGTTGCTCGACGATCCCAACCAGATCGCGACGCGCCTCCCGTTCCTCACCGGCGTCGCGAACTCGTTGCAGGCGGGGGTGTGGGAGGAGGCGCTCTTCCGCGCGCTCCCGCTCTCGCTGCTCTCGCTGTGGGTGGGAGCGCGAGCGCACCGCGCGCGCTGGATGGCGGGGGGCGTCGTCGCGACGGCGCTCGTCTTCGGGTTCGCGCACGCCAACTACGAATCGTGGCCCGCCTATTCGCGAGGCGTCGAGATCTTCTTCGACGCCTGTCTGTGGGGCGCGCTCGTCGTGTGGCTCGGCCCGCTCACGACGATGGTGGGGCATTTCCTGTACGACCTCTTCCTGTTCGGCATGTTCGCGTCGGCGGGGACGGGGCCGGCGTACCGCATGACGGCCGCCGTCACGCTCCTCGTGCTGCTCGCGCCGGCGCTCGCCGTGGCGTGGAAAGTGTGGAGGCAGCGCGGCTTCACCGAGGCGCTCGACGACGTGCGCTTCGGCGCGTGGCGCCCCGATGCGACGGCCGACGACGTCGTCGGCGCCGTGGCGGTGACGCCGAGCCGCATGACGCCGCGGCGGCGCACGGCGGCGATGGCGCTCGGCGTGACGGGGCTCGTGCTCACGCTCACGGCACCTCGGCAGCCGGCGCTCGGTCCCGAGGTGACGGCGTCGCGCGCCGAGGCGATCGCCGTCGCCGATTCGGCGCTCGCGGCGCGCGCCGTGCCACCGGCCGGCTGGACGCGGCTCGCGCGCATCGCGACCGACACGATGGACGCCTGGCCGCGCTTCCTGCGCGCCGAGCATGCGGAGTCGCTCGCGACGCGGCTGGCGACCACGTACGAGCCCGCGGCGTGGTGGATCGTGCGCTACGTGCACCCGCAGGCGGGGATCGAGGCGCGCGCCGAGGAGTGGCGCGTGCGCGTGTGGCCCGACGGCCGTGTGCTGGATGTGCGACACGTGCTTCCCGACGCCGCGTGGCGCGATTCGCTGAGCGCCGACACGGCGCGCGCGCACGCCCGCCTGGCGATGGCGCGCGCCGGGCTCGACACGTCGCGTTTCGTCGAGGCGGACCTCGTCGCCGACAAGAAGACGGGCGACTCCACCAAGGCGCAGCGCAAGGACGTGACGCTGACCTACACCGACACGACCGTGCATCTGCCGGGCGGCGCGCTCGCGCGCGCCTGGGTGTCGATCGCCGGCGACGAAGTCACCCTGGTGCGCCGCGGCATCGAGTTGCCCGAGTCGTTCCGCCGCGCCGACCGCAAGCGGCAGACGCTCCGCGGCGCGATCGCCGGCGGGGTGCTGCTCCTGCTCATCGGCTTCGTCGTCGGCGGCGCCGTGTACGCGCGCAGCCGGCGCCGTGCCGTGCTCGACGACCGCTACTTCACCCGGCGGCGCGCGATCGCGGTCGCGGCCGGGCTGGGCGCATTCGTCCTCGCCGCGTCGCTGAACGGCCTGCCCACGCAGCTCGCCGGCTACGACACGGCCGAGACGTGGCGCGCGTTCGTGGCCAACACCGCGCTCACCTCGGTGCTCTCGCTCCTCCTCGTCGCGCTCATCGTCGGGCTCTGGATGGCGTTCGACGGATTGCGCCGCCGCGTGGGGATCCCGCTCTTCGCTCGTGACGACGCGCCGTGGCCGAACGCCGTCGCCGCGGCGATCGGACTCGCGGGGTTGCAGGCGACGATCGGCGGCGTCAGTGCGTGGCTGGTGACCCCGGGCATCCCGTCGCCGCCGTCGACCACGCTCGACGCGGCCGTGCCGCCGCTCAGTGGCGCGCTGTCGCTCCCGATGGGCGTCGCCGGGGGCGTCATGCTCGTGGCCATCCCGGCGATGGTGATCCTCCTGCTCGCGCGGACGACGCGCGCGCGCGTCGGACTGACGCTCGCGCTCGGCGCGGTGGGTGGCGGCGCCGCGCTCGCCCTCGGCGACCGCACGGCCTCGGCGCATCCGATGCTGCTCGGCGCGATCGCCATGGCCTCGCTGCCGGCGACGTACTACGCGCTGCGGGCCTACGGCGCGACGAGTGCCGCGACGTGGGCGCTCGCCATCTCGCTGCTGACCGCGCTCGGCGCGACGCGCAGCGCGATCGACGCCCCGTCGCCGCCCGAACGCATCGGCGCCGTCATCACGCTCGCCGCGCTCGCCGGGCTGGTGCTGCTCGTGCGGCGTGCTGTCGAGACGCACGCGGGGCCGCCCGTGCACTGACCTCTGGCCGAGCGCGCGCGAAGGTGCGAGTTTCCCGTCGTACCCTCTTTCGCCGGGAGCCGTACCTCATGTCCGACCAGGTCCCCTCGCGCCGCGAGTTCGTCGAGTCCACCGCCAAGGCGGCACTCGCGGCGGCGTTCGTCGTCCCGAAATTCCCGATGATCGTGCCGCGCCATGTGCTCGGCGGTCCGGGCTACGTCGCGCCGAGCGACCAGTTCAACTTCGCCGTCGTCGGCTTCGGTGGGATGGGATCGGGCAACGCCGAGACGCTCGTCGCGGGCGGGGCGAACCTCGTGGCGGTGTGCGACGCCGACCTCGGATTCTCGGCGTCGCAGGTGAGCGGCCGCGAGAAGAACCGCGACGGCACGCCGCGCCCCGAAGGGGTGATGCTGCGCGCGGCGTTCGACAAGGCGGCGAAGTACGCCGACTTCCGCGAGATGCTCGAGAAGGAGAAGGGGATCGACGGCGTCGTCATCGCCACGCCCGACCACAACCACGCCATCATCGCCAAGACGGCGATGCAGCTCGGCAAGCACGTCTACGTGCAGAAGCCCCTCACCTCGACGGTGCACGAGGCGCGCGCGCTCGCCAAGCTCGCCGCCGACAACCCGAAGCTCGTCACGCAGATGGGGAACCAGGGGCACTCGAGCGACAACGCGCGCCTCATCAACGAGTGGGTGCAGGCCGGGCTCATCGGCAAGGTGCACGCGGTGGACATCTGGACGAACCGTCCGATCTGGCCGCAGGGGGTGCCGCGCCCGCTCGCGCCGCAGCCGCCCGTGTTCGGCGCCACGCACGGCTGGGGGATGGGGAACATCAACGGGATGACGGCCCAGGCGATGGGCGCGATGATCTTCCCGCCACCGAAGGAGCTGCGCTGGGACCTCTACCTCGGCGGCGTGACCGAGGAACTGCCGTATCACCCCATCTACCACCCGTTCAACTGGCGCGGCTGGCTGCCGTTCGGCGTCGGGGCGATCGGCGACATGGGGGCGCACCTCATCGACCATCCGTACTGGGCACTCGGCCTCTCGCAGCCGGTGAGCGTCGAGGCGACGAGCACGCCGTGGGGGACGACGCCGATCGTGCCGCCGCCGACGAGCGGACCGCGCGCGAAGCCGGTGAGCTATCCGCAGAGCATGGTGGTGCACTACGAGTTCGCGGCGCGCGGCAAGCAGCCCCCCGTAAAGATGACGTGGTACGACGGCGGGCTGCAGCCGCCCCGTCCCGACGCTCTCCCCGACGACGTGGTGATGGAACGCGAGGGGGGCGTGATCTTCCACGGCGAGAAGGGGATCCTCCTGCACGAGACCTACGGCGACAAGCCGCGCCTCTATCCGGCACACCTGATGGAGAAGGCCGCGAAGGTGCCGAAGACGATGACGCGCATCGTCGACAAGCACGAGTTCAACTGGGTGCACGCGTGCCAGGGGCAGGGGGCGGCGACGTCGCCCTTCTCGTACGCGGCCGCGCTCACGGAGACGATGCTGCTCGGCATCGTCGCGTTGCGCACCGGGCAGGGGAAGAAGATCCTCTACGACGCCGCGAACATGCGCATCACCAACGTGCCGGAAGCGAACGCCTACCTCACGCGCGAATACCGCGCGGGATGGGAGGTGTAGCGGCGGGCGTTCAGCCGCGGTGCAGCACGGTGGTGGTGTAGTCCTTCCACTCGTCGCTGCCGATGCGCCGGGCCGGCACGCCGCCCCAGCGCTCGCCGGCGCCGATGCGCGTGCCCGGCAGCACCACCGAGTGGGCCAGCACCACGGCGTCGTCGCCGACGACGACGTCGCCCATGATCGTCGCGCGCAGCCCGATCTGCGCGCGCGCGCCGATCGTGACGGGGGCGATGATGAGGTGCCCCGCGCCGGCGACGTGGCAGAAGATCGTCGCGCTCCCGCCGATCGCCGCGTCGTCGCCCATCGTGATGAGGCGCACGTCGGAGAGGTACTCGGTGCCGATGCGCACGCGCTTGCCGAGCCGCATCCCCATCGCCTGCAGGAAGAGCGGGCCGATGGGCGTCAGCGTCGCGAACGGGAGCACCGTGAATCGCACGAGGTAGAACAGCGCGTTGTGCACGTACCACGGCACCGCGGCGATGGTGAAGTAGCCGCCCTTGAACGGACGCACGCGCGTCGGCAGCAACCAGTTGTACACCGGCACGACGGCCATGAGCGCGAGTCCCCATACGCCAGCGCACGCGGCCAGCAGGATGCCCAGCGCGGGGAGACGCCACCACGCCGTGGCGTGCCAGAGCGGGATCCCCCACCGCTCGAACAGCGCGAGCGCCGGGACCAGCGCCACGCCCGCGGCCGTCGCGGCCGCGAGGTAGAGCACGGCGACGGCGATCGCCCACGCCGGCGTGCCGAACCGGCGGATGAACCGATCGATGGCGTTGCGGGCGGGCGGGTTCTTGCGTTCGTCGAAGAAGGCCATGGCGGAGCGTGAGAACGGGCGGCGCACGCCCCGTCGTGGAGCGCGCGCCGCCCGGCTTCCAGCGGACGGCCGCCGGATCGTGCCCGGCGCCACGGCGCGCGACGCTTACATAATGGTGCGGCGGACGCGCGCCGGACAGCCGGGGAGAAGCCTACTTCTTCTCGGAGATCGCGATCTTGCGGGCGTTCGACTTCGCCTCGGCGCTCTTCGGCACGTGCACCGACAGCACGCCGTTCTTCATCTCGGCGTGGATGTCGTCGGCGACGATCGGGAGCGGCAGGGTGAACGTCCGCTGGAACGACCCGTAGGAGCGCTCCCACAGATGGTAGCGTTTCTCCTCGGTCTTCTTCTCCTCCTCCTTCTTGCCGCGGATGGTGATTATGTCGCCTTCCGCCTCGACCGAGACATCCTCGAGCTTGAGGCCGGGGAGTTCGGCGGTGATCAGGTACTCCTTGGGCGTCTCGGACGCCTCGACGAGCGGCATCCAGCCGAAGGCGCTCGACAGCGCCTCCACGCCGAGCGGCTCGGGGAGCAGCTTGGCGAACGGTTCGTCGAAGAGGTGACGCAGCCGGTTGCGAACGGTGCTCAGTTCGCGAAGGATGGGGGATTCCGCCGGCTCGATCGTCGGCGGCCGCGACACTTTGGTGCTTGTCATCGGACACCTCCTGGGACACAGGGAGAACGGAACTGCGTGACAGTTGCACGCTGCGGCACCGGACGCGGCGGCGAATCGGTGAAGGGGGCACGCCGGCGTAGGCGAAATCCTTGCGTAGTGCGAACAGGTGGCCCGGTGAGCGGTGACCCGCGGCCCCGGACGCCGCCACTCCACCGAGGCGAGGTGACGTGCGCACCGCGCCAACGGTTCGTCGCGGCATCGCGTTACCAATAGGTTGTGACCGGCCCGCCGGGGACGTACCGGGCGGGCATCGTACGCGCCGTCCCGCGCCCTCGGGCGCCCCACCTCTTGGGACTCCAATGCAACGTGCAACATTCACGCGGTTGCTGGTCGCACTTGCGACCCTCACCCCGGCGACGGGCGCGCTCGGCGCGCAGACCGTCGATTCGACGGTCGTCGCCGGACTGAAGTGGCGAAACGTCGGCCCGTCGAACTTCGGCGGCCGCCTCTCCGACGTCGTCGGCATCCCGGGGCCGTCGAAGACGATCTACGTCGCGGCCGCGGCCGGCGGCATCTGGAAGAGCA
Source organism: Gemmatimonadota bacterium (assembly GCA_016194585.1). Lineage (GTDB taxonomy): Bacteria > Gemmatimonadota > Gemmatimonadetes > Gemmatimonadales > Gemmatimonadaceae > Fen-1231. Next base: position 16,248 of record JACQBG010000033.1, on the reverse strand, counting down.
TGAACAACGGGAACACGTGGCGCCCGGTGTTCGACGACAAGCGCATCATCTCGATGGGCGTGCTCGCGATCGCGCCGAGCGACACGAACCAGGTGTGGGCCGGCACCGGCGAGCCGAACTCGCGCAACACGATCGAGCCCGGCGCCGGCATCTACAAGTCGACGGACGGCGGCAACACGTGGACGCTGATGGGGCTCGAGAAGACGCAGCACATCGGCCGCATCGTCGTGAACCCGAAGGATCCCAACACGGTGTACGTCGCCGCGCTCGGCGCGGCCTGGAAGTCGAACCCGGAGCGCGGGCTCTACAAGACCACCGACGGCGGCAAGACATGGGCCCTCGTGAAGTTCGTGAGCGACAAGGCGGGGATGATCGACGTCGCGCTCGACCCGCGCAATCCGGACGTCGTCTGGGCGGCGAGCTACGAGCGGTTCCGCACCCCGTACTCGCTGCACTCGGGCGGCAAGGGCTCGGCGCTCTGGAAGAGCACCGACGCCGGCACGACGTGGGCCGAGGTGAAGGGGAACGGCTTCCCGGAGGGGCCGAAGGGGCGCATCGGCCTCGCCATCGCGCCGTCGAACCCGGACGTGATGTACGCGCTCACCGAGGCCGCGGAACCGAGCAAGGACGGCAGCTACAGGGCGGAGAACGCGCCCAAGGCGAGCGGGCTGTACCGGTCGACCGACGGCGGCAAGACGTGGGCGCAGATGAACAACTTCGACGTGCGTCCCTTCTACTACTCGCAGGTGCGCGTCGACCCGCAGAACGCCGACCGCGTGTACTTCTCGAGCACGCAGCTGCAGTTCTCGGACGACGGCGGCAAGACGATCCGCGGCGCGGCGATGAACGTGCACGTCGACGACCACGGCATCTGGATCGACCCGTCGGACGGCCAGCGCTGGTTCCTCGCCGACGACGGCGGCCTCTCGGTGACGTTCGACCGGGGCGGCAACTTCACGCAGCTGACGAACCTTCCCATCGGGCAGTTCTACGAGGTCGCGTACGACTACGCGACGCCGTACAACATCTGCGGCGGCGCGCAGGACAACGGGTCGTGGTGCGGGCCGAGCAAGCGGAAGAGCGCCGTGGGCACGTCGTACTGGTTCACGTACGCGGGCGGCGACGGCTTCTACGCGGCGATGGACCAGAGCGACCCGTCGATCATCTACGGCGAGAGCCAGGGCGGCAACGCGTCGCGCGTGAACCTGAAGACGGGCGAGCGGATGGCGTTCCGCAAGCCGGGCTGGCAGGATCGCTACAAGATGTGGGAGGACTCGATCGCGGTGGTCCGCGGCGATCCGCTCGCGCCGGAGTCGAAGGAGCAGACGAAGGCGATCACGGCGCTGCGCGCGCAGCAGCGCGCCGACTCGATCGACCTCGCGCTCCGCTTCAATTGGAACACGCCGCTCATCCTCTCGTCGCACAACCCCGACGTGGTGTACTTCGCGGGGAACCGCGTGCTCAAGAGCACGAAGAAGGGCGAGGACTTCTACCTCATCTCGCCCGACCTCTCGAAGAAGCAGCAGGCCAAGATCGACACGTCGACGACGTACACGGGCGGCATCACGCTCGACGCGACCGGCGCCGAGACCTACGGCACCGTGGTGGCGCTCGCCGAGTCGTACGTGAAACCGGGCATCCTGTTCGCCGGCACCGACGACGGCAACGTGTGGAAGTCGATGAACGACGGCGCCAACTGGGAGAATCTCACGGGGCGGTTCCCGGGACTCCCGAGCGAGCTGTTCGTGGCGCGCATCGAGCCCTCGCACTTCGACACGCTCACCTTCTGGGTGGCGTTCGACAACCACCGCAACAACGACTTCACGCCGTACCTGTACGTGACGACCGACGGCGGCAAGACCTTCACGTCGACGGTGAACAACCTCCCGAAGGACTCGCCGGCCGACTACCTCCACGTGATCCGCGAGGATCCGTACAACAAGGACCTGCTCTTCGTCGGCAGCTCGCTGTCGGCGTACGCGTCGCTCGACCGCGGCAAGACGTGGACGAAGTTCGCCTCGAACCTGCCGTCGGTGCCGGTGTTCGACCTCAAGATCCATCCGCGCGACCACGAGCTCATCGCGGCCACGCACGGGCGCAGCTTCTGGATCGTCGACATCGCGCCGCTCGAGCAGCTGAACGACAAGGTCGTGACGTCGGCCGCGCACCTGTTCGCGCCGAAGACGGCGTACCAGTGGGGCGAGGGACCGACGCTCGCCGGCGGCGGCAACGGCAACGCGCATGGGATGTTCTCGACGCCGAGCCCGCAGTATGGCGCGGAGATCAAGTACCGCGTGGGCGCCGCCGGCGCCGGCTCGCCGGCGAAGATCACCATCACCGACGCGATGGGCGACGTGCTGGCGACGCTGACCGGCCCCGGCGCGGCGGGCTTGCACACGGTGGTGTGGAACTTCCAGGGCACGCGGTCGGCCGTCACGGCCCCGCTCTCGGCGAGTGAACGCCGGGACAGCATCCTCAAGGCGGTGCGCGGGCCGAAGGTGCTCGACTCGCTCGCCGCGGCGAAGTACGACTCGGCGGCGCTCGCGCGCGTGAAGGCGATCCTCAATCCGCCGGCGGGCGGCGGCGGTCGCGGGGGTCGCGGCGGCGGACGTGGCGCGGGTGGCGCGAACTGCTACCAGCCGCTCACGCAGTGGGAGACGTTCTGTGCCCGTCCTGGTGAAGGTCCGCTGCCGCGCGCCGGTGGTCCGGGCGCCGGCGAGCAGCCGTTCGGTGGTGGTCGCGGCGGCGCCGAGCCGGCGAACGTGGTGAAGGTGCTGCAGTTGATCGGCATCAAGCCGCCCATGCCGGCCGGGCGCGGCGGATTCTTCGGATTCGGCGGCGCCGGCGGCTTCACGGCCGGCACGGGGGATTACCTCGTGACGCTGACGATCGGCGGCACCACGCTGAAGCAGAAGTTGCACGTCGAGCGGGTGAGCGGCGGCGACGACAACGGTTCGCCGTTCGGCGAGGAGCGCGACGATCGCCGGGAGCCGCGCTCGCACTGAGCGCGCACGGTCGCAGGGTTGGGCGCGGGGGGCGGCCGGCGACGGTCGCCCCCCGCGTCCGTTTCGCTGGACGGTGAGGGCCGGATGTCTTATCGTCTGGTCGTAGTAACCGCCTCAAGGGCGATGTCCCCCCACCAGGAGCCGACCATGACGACGACGCGACGTGACTTCCTCGAACGACTCACCGGGAGCGCCGCGCTGCTGGGCGCGATGCCGGCCGCCCTTGCCGCGATGGCCCCGAGCGAGCCCGTGCCGGCACCGACCGCCGCCGACGCATGGGACATGAGCTGGGTGGGGAGAGTGAAAGGGAAGCACAAGGCCGTGATCGACGCCACGCATATCGAAGGTGGCGATCCGGTGTATCGCGCCGGGATGTGGAAGGGCGGGTTCATGGAGACCGAAGGGGCGAAGCCCTCCGACTTCTCGACGGTGCTCGTGCTGCGCCACGAGGCGATCGCGCTCGCGATGACGCCGGAGTTCTGGGCGACGTACGACGTGGGGAAGAAGCGCGTGCCGGCGGGCGATCCGCCGACGTCGAAGAACCCGGCGCTGCTCAACTCCAAGCGCGACGGCAATCCGCCGATGCTCGACGACCTGATGCTCGACCGCTACCTCGCGAGCGGCGGCATCGCGTTGGCGTGCAACGTCGCCCTGGGCTTCCTCTGCGTGCCGCTCATCGCGGAGAAGGACAAGCTGAGCCAGGAGGAGGCGCACAAGAAGGCCGTCTCGATGCTCGTGCCGGGGGTGATCCTGCAGCCCTCGGGAGTGTTCGCGACGCTCCGCGCGCAGCAGGCGGGATGCCTGTATGTGCTCGGGAGCTGAGGGTCGGTCGGCGCGCGGCAGGATGACGACAACGGCTTTGCCACGGATCGCACGGATCAGACGAACGGATCATCACGGATGAATGACTGGGGGAACGACCGCGTGCCGACCGCGCTGTCGTTCCCCCAGTTCTTCATCCGTGATGATCGGTTCTCGTAATCCGTGGAATCCGTGGCAAAGTAGTAATCCTCGCCGCTCCGCGGACCGCGAATGCCGCTACCGCTTCTTCTGCTCGTACAGGGCAGCGTCGGCCTTGTCGAGCGCTTCGGAGAGGGAGAGGCTCGGGTCGAGCGGGCACATGCCGACGCTCGCGCGCACGACGAAGGCGAGCGTCGAGGGACGCAGCGCGGCGATGGCGCCGGCGAGGCGCGCCGCGATCTGTTGCGCGGCGCGCTCGCCCCCCTCGCCGATGAGGGCCACGAACTCGTCGCCCCCCCAGCGGGCGACGATGTCCGACTCGCGCAGCACGCTCTTGAACGCGTTCGCCACGAGTCAGATGGCCTGGTCGCCGGCGGCGTGGCCGTGCGCGTCGTTGATCTGCTTGAGCAGGTCGATGTCGGCGAACACGACGACGGGGGCGCGCCGTTCGCGCCGCGCGCGCGCCAGTTCCTGCTCGGCGAACAGGGAGAAGCCGCGCCGGTTCGCGAGTCACGTCAGCTCGTCGACGAGCGCGAGCCCCTCGAGGTCGCGCTCGTAGCGCAGTTGCTGCGTGATGTCGCGGGCGAGCACGACGACGGCCGGTCGGTCGAGGTACACGCAGGGGGCGGCCGTGACCTCGACGTCGACGCTCCGTCCCGTGGCGCTCTTGAGCTGGCCGCGGTGGCGTTGCGCGAGCTGCCCCGGCGCCGGCACGGCCGGCGTCTCGAGCACGCCGCGGAACTCGGGGGGCACGAAGTCGTGCAGGTCGCGTCCGATGAACTGGGCTTCGCCATCGAGTCCGAGGAGCTTCGCGGCGGCGGGGTTGGCGAAGCGGATCTCGCCATCGGCGTGGACGAACACCGCGTCGGGCGAGAGGGCCAGCAACTGGCGGTAGCGCACCTCGGTCTCGCGCAGCGCCCGCAGCTGGCGGCCGGCCGTCCACCGTCCGGCGAGCAGCGTGGCGGCGAGCAGGAGGGCGATGGCGAGCGCCGCCGCCGTGACCCAGGGCGGCAGGTCGCGCGGCACGGTGGGGACCATCACGTCGTCGTGCGTGCGCGGGATCACCTGCCACACCACGGGATCGTTCGGGTTGTCCTGATAGCGACCGATGATGCCCGTGACGGTCACGCTGTCCTCGAAGCGGACGCGCGAGAGGTCCACCGGGACGCCATGGTTCGACGGCACCCAGATGGTGAGCGTCCCCTTCGCCTCGGGACGCATGTCGCGCAGCGTGAGGAACTGCCCGCCCTCGCTCGTGCCATAGCGCGCCACGCGCCCGCGGGCGCGCACGAGCATGCCGTCGTACTTCGGCAGCATCGCCTGGTCGATCGGCACGTCGGCCGGCTCGATGTGCCGCGCCTCGGTGGGGACGACGGCCAACGCCGTCGCCATCAGCTCGTGCGTGCCGCGATAGACCTGCACCACGCCGGTCGCGACGACGCTGTCCCCCTCGTGCACCTCGACGCCGAACTTGCGCGAGAAGATGCGGATGCCGGCCGTGGCGTCCTGCACCGAGATGTCGAACACCGTCGACTGCAGTTGCCCGGTGCCTGCCGTCGCCCGCCCGGTGACCGTCACCGTGTCGCCGCGCTCCCGCGCCCGGATGGCCTCGGCGATCGGGGTGAGGTGCGCGGGTGCCTGGGCGCCGGCGACGGACGCCGCGAAGGCGAGCAGGGAGAGCGGGAGCGTTCGGCGCATGTGGAGCGTCAGGGAGGGGGCGGGGGGGTGGAAGCGGCGCGCGATGAACTTACGCCCGGGTGACGCCGCCGTCGATACCGGACGGCTCCCGCCATAGTTTTCCCGGGAGCGGCACCCGACCCCAACCGTTCGCCCAGGATCCCGCCCGTGGCCGACTCCCTGATCAATCCGCGCGACCTCTCCTTCCTCCTCTACGAGGTGCTCGACGTCGAGGCGCTCTGCGCCCGCCCGCGCTTCGCCGACCACTCGCGCGAGACGTTCGACGCCGTGCTCGATACGGCGCGCGGCATCGCCGAGGAGCACCTGCTGCCGCACTGGAAGAAGAACGACGCCGAGGAGCCGCGCGTCGAGAACGGCAAGGTGGTGCTGATCCCCGAGATCAAGGCGGCGGTGCAGGCGATCGCCGACGCGGGGTTCATCGCCGGCACGCACGACGCGGCGCACGGCGGCATGCAGCTCCCGCACGCGATCGGCGGGGCGGCGCTCGCGTGGTTCGATTCGGCGAACGTCGCGACCACCTCGTACGCGATGCTCACGTCGGGGGCGGCCGACCTCATCGCGCAGTTCGGCGACGACGCGCAGCGGGCGAAGTTCCTGCCGCCGATGTTCGAGGGGCGCTTCCTCGGCACGATGGCGCTCACCGAGCCCGATGCGGGGTCGTCGCTCTCCGACGTCCGCACGAAGGCGGTGCCGGCGGGCGACGGCACGTACCACATCACCGGCACGAAGATCTGGATCTCGGGGGGCGACCACGAGCTCACGAGCAACATCATCCACCTGCTGCTCGCCCGCATCGAGGGCGCGCCGGAGGGGGTGAAGGGGATCTCGCTGTTCATCGTCCCCAAGCGGCACGTCTACGACGACGGCGCGGTGGGGGAGAGCAACCACGTCGCGCTGGGCGGCATCATCCACAAGATGGGATGGCGGGGCACGACCTCGGCGCTGCTCAACTTCGGCGAGCACGGTCCGTGCGTGGGGTACCTCGTGGGCGAAGCCAACAAGGGGCTCGCCTACATGTTCCACATGATGAACGACGCGCGCATCAGCGTGGGCCGGTCGGCCACGGCGATGGCGTACACGGCGTACCGCTACTCGCTCGAGTATGCGCGCACGCGCAAGCAGGGGCGGCTCCCGGGGGAGAAGGATCCGCTGCGCCCGCCGGTCGCGATCATCGAGCACGCCGACATCCGCCGCATGCTGCTGCAGCAGAAGGCGATCGTCGAGGGCGCGCTCTGCCTCGTGCTCGAGTGCGCGCGCCTCGTCGACGACCAGGACACGGCGCCGGGCGACGAGGAGCGGCGGCGCGCCGGGCTGCTGCTCGAGGTGCTCACGCCGATCGCCAAGACGTGGCCCTCGATCGCGGGACAGGAATCGATCAGCAACGCGATGCAGATCCTCGGCGGCTACGGCTACGCGCGCGAGTACGACGTCGAGCAGCTCTACCGGGCGAACCGGCTCAACCAGATCCACGAAGGGACGAACGGCATCCAGTCGCTCGACCTGCTCGGTCGCAAGGTGACGATGGAGAAGGGCGCCGCGTACCGGGCGCTGGTGGAACGGATGCTCGCGACGGCCGCGGAGGCGGAGTCGGCGCTCCCCGCGCACACGCAGGCGCTGCGGGCGTCGGTGGAGGAGCTGAGCACGACGACGATGACGCTCGTGAAGGCGATGGCGGCCGACCCGGCGCGCGGGCTGGCGAACGCCAACCTCTATCTCGACTGCGCGAGCCGCACGGTGGTGGCGTGGCTCTGGCTGCGGCAGGCGCTGGTGGCGACGCGGGCGCTCGCGAATTCGACGTCGGAGAACGACCGTCGGTTCTACGACGGCAAGCTGCGGGCGGCGCGGTACTGGTTCGCGTGGGAGTTGCCGCAGACGGGGCCGATGCACGAGATCCTGCGGTCGATCGAGGCGACGCCGTACGAGATGAGGGATGATGCTTTCTAGGGGGAGGGGGAGGGAAAGGGGGAGGGGGAGGGAAAGGGGGAGGGGGAGGGTGCTTTGCTCAGCGGACGTGGCCGCTTCCGGTCAGATGTGAACCCCTCCCGCCGTGTTCCGCTCCGACCTTAACCTCCCAACTCCTTGTACCACGCACCGAACGCGCGTTCGAAAAAGACCTTGTTGAACAGGGTCCACTCGCCGAGTGATGTGGGGAGGGCGTATGCCGCGCCGGCGGTGGCGGCGTCGATGCCCTTCGCGTGGGCCTCGCGGGCGGCGTGCTCGACCTCATCGAGCATCGCGAGATAGCGGTCGAAGTCCGCTTCCGTGGCGAGCGCGCCGTGGCCGGGGACGTAGTGCGTCCCCTTCTCGCGGCGGAGGGCGCGGGCCGAACGGGCGAGCACGGTCGGCATGGCGTCGACGTAGTTGGGGAACATCGCGTTCCACACGAGGTCGCCGCAGAACATGATCGACGGGTCGGCGATCTCGACCGAGACGTCGCTCGGGGTGTGGCCGGCGGCGGGACGCACCGTCACGCGGCGGCCGCCCAGGTCGAGCGTGGTGAGGTCGGTGGGGGAGAGGAGCTGGGCGTCGTGCAGCGCGGCCGTCCGCTCGGCGACGGCGGGGAGATTGCGGGCGATGACGAGGTCGCGCGTCTCCGCGGTCGAGTGGACGACCGGGTGCTCGGTGCCGGCGAGGTAGCCCTGCACGCCGTTCGCGTGGTCGGCATGGTAGTGCGTGACGACGACGTGCGTGGGCCAGCGTCCGGTGAGCACCTTCGACCGCTCGGCGAGCCAGCGCGCGCCTTCGGGTTGGTTGAATCCCTCGATGGCGAGCACGCCGTTACGCCCGGCGATGAGGCCGCCGTTCGACAGCGTGGTCCGGTCGCCACTGAGCGGAGTGGAGATGAGCGCCCAGACGCCTTCGGCGACCTGTTCGAGGCGCCCGAACGGCTCGGCGGCGACGACCTGGCCGCGGACGGGGGTCCACTGCAGGCGGCGGAGGGCTGGGGTCGCAAAGGCGGCGAGCGCGAGGTGTCCCGCGCAGCTGCTGGAGGTGGCGAGGAAGGCGCGGCGGGTGATCGGCTTCATGGCAGGCTCTCGACTCGGGGCGGTGCGCCTAAGATAATTCAAACGATGCCAAAGACGATGCAGGTCCTCGCCCGGGTGCTGCTCCCCGGATCCCTTGCGGCGCTGGTGGCGTCGGTCGCCCCCGCGCGCGCCGCCGCGCAGATGACGGGGCCCGGCGCGTCCATCGTCGGCGTGGTGTTCGACAGCCTGCGCGGCGTGGGGCTCCAGGGCGCGGTGATCCGCATCGGCGGCACGACGCGCGAAGTGCGGACGAACGAGCGCGGCGAGTTCACGCTCGACAGCGTGAAGGTGGGCGAGATGATGCTCGAAGTGCGTCATCCGTTGCTCGACACGCTCGGCGAGAACCTCGATTCGCGGCCGTTCACGCTCGTGACCGGGCAGCGCGGCGTGCTCAACGTGCGCACCCTCTCGCTCGAGGAACTCCGTGCGACATCATGCCCCCGTTCCGGCGCGAACTTCGGGCGCGCCATCATGCTCGGCATCCTGCGCGACGCCGACGCCGACACGTCGCTGGCCGGCGGGACGGCGTCGCTCGTCTACAAGGACCTGTTCGCCGGCGACGGCATGGAGCGCGTGCGCACGTCTCGCATCGATCCGAGCGGGCGCTTCGTGATCTGCGGCCTCCCCGACGCCATCTCGGGGACGGTGCAGGTCGCCCGGAGCGGCAAAGTGACGGCGGAGGTGCACGTCGAGACGAAGGGGCAGCTGTTCTCGACCGTCGGCCTGACGTTCGGGACGACGGCGGAGATGAAGGCCGTGCTGCGGGGGCGGGTCACGCAGCAATCTGGACTCGCCGTGCCCGGGGTGCAGATCACGGTGGCCGGCACGCCGGTGGTCGCCGTGACCGACAGCGCGGGGCGCTATCGCCTCGAAGGGCTGCCGTCGGGCACCGTGGAGGTCGTGGCGCGGCGCATCGGGTTCGCGGCGGCGACGCTCACCGCGAACCTCGCGCAGCGCGAGCCGCGGCAGCTCGACTTCAAGATCGCGGCCGCGCAGGTGCTGGCCGCGGTGAAGGTCGTGGGGAAGCTCGACAACGGACTGCAGAAGGTCGGATTCCTCGACCGGAAGGGGCGCACCGGCGGGTACTTCATGGACCCGTCGGAGGTGGAGCGGCGGCATGCCCAGCTCTTCTCCGACCTGCTCGTGACGATGCCGGGGATCCACGTGACGAACGTCGGGACCGGGCGGGTGATCGAGTCGTCGCGCGCCAGCGGCTGCATGAACTTCTACGTCGACAACGCGCTGTTCGAGACCTACCAGCCGGGTGACATCGACGCGGCGTTCAGCGCGCAGAACATCGGTGCCATCGAGGTCTACGCCTCGGCGACCGACACCCCACCGGAGTTCACGGTGCCGGGGAAGGCGTGCGGGACGGTCGTGATGTGGACGCGCGACCGGCTGTCGCGTCCGTAGCGCGCTGGCGTCGCACGGCCGCGCCGGAGAGCTCGACGCGGGAACGAATCGGCGCGCCTGCGGATTCGTGAGTCAGGGAGCGCCGCCCCTCTGTGCGGCGCCCACGAGGAGCGATCGGAGCATGGACGACAAGAAGACCGCTGACGACCTGAAGGCCCGGCTCTCGCCGCTGGAGTACGAGGTCACCCAGTGCAGCGCGACCGAGCCGCCGTTCCGGAACGCGTTCTGGAACCATCACGAATCCGGGATCTACGTCGACGTCGTCTCGGGGGAGCCGCTCTTCTCGAGCACGCACAAGTTCGATTCGGGCACCGGGTGGCCGAGCTTCATCCAGCCGATCGAACCCGCGAACGTCACGGAGCATGCCGACGACGCGTACGGGATGCGCCGCACCGAGGTCCGTTCGACCGGCGCCGATTCGCATCTCGGGCACGTCTTCCCCGACGGCCCGGGGCCGACGGGGCTCCGCTACTGCATCAACTCCGCGTCGCTGCGCTTCGTGCCGGTGAGCAAGCTCGCCGAGGAAGGGTACGGCAAGTACGCCGCGTTGTTCGAGACGTCGAAGTGACCGGCGCATCCGCGATGGGCGAAGGCGTCGAGATCGCGACGCTCGCCGGCGGCTGTTTCTGGTGTCTCGAGGCCGTTTTCCTGCAGTTGCGTGGCGTCGCGAGCGTGAAGAGCGGCTACGCCGGCGGCCGCCGGCCGAACCCGACATACGAGCAGGTGTGCTCCGGCACGACGGGACACGCCGAAGTGGTGCAGGTGGCCTTCGACCCGTCGGTGATCAGCTACCGCGACCTGCTCGACGTGTTCTTCACGATCCACGATCCGACCACGCTGAACCGCCAGGGGAACGACGTCGGCACGCAGTACCGGTCGGCGATCTTCTTCCACTCTCCGGAGCAGGAGCGCGTGGCGCGTGAGGCGGTGGCCGCGCTCGCCGCGGCGAAGATCTGGAGCGACCCTATCGTGACGGAGATCGCGCCGCTCGAGACGTTCTGGCCGGCGGAGAACTACCACGACGACTATTTCGCTCGGAATCCGCAGAACCCGTACTGTGCGGTGGTCATCGCGCCGAAGGTGGCGAAGGCGCGGAAGAAGTTCCTCGAGAGACTCGCGCGCTGACGCCGCGGCCGGCGTTCCTCGGGAGGCTGGCCCGCTAGGCTCGCGTCGCGTGCCACGCCGCGAGTAGCGTGGAGAAGAGCAGCACCGCGCCCGCCTGGTGCGCGACGCCCAGCGCGACGGGCACGGAGAAGACGAGCGTCATCATCCCCAGTGACGCTTGCACGGCGGCGGCGACGGCGACCCACGAGAGACGCCGCCCGACCGTCGAGTGTCCCGCCTCGCGGCTCGCCTCCCACCACGTGGCGATGCACACGAGCACGAGCGTCACGGCGAGCAGGCGGTGGTCGAACTGCGCCGCCGCGGGATTCTCGAAGAAGTTCCGCCACGCCGGCGTGAGCATCCAGTACTCGACCGGGGTCCAGCGGTCGCCCATCTTCGGGAACGTGTTGTAGATGCGCCCGGCGCGCAGGCCGGCCACGAACGCGCCGCTGATGATGACGACGAACGCCGCGCCGGTGAGGACGCGCAGTCGCCGCTCGAACCAGCGCCATCCCTCCGGACCCGCGGCGGGGGCGAGCAGGTCGAGCGCCGTCCAGAGCGCCGTCGCGTAGATGACGAGCGCGAGCGAGAGGTGCGCGGCGAGCCGGTACTGGCTCACGCTCACCCGCTCGGTGAGCCCGCTCATCACCATGTACCAGCCCATGAGCCCCTGCAGTCCCATGAGAACGAGGAGGGTCACGAGCCGCGGGCGCAGCGAGCGCGGCACGGCGCCCCGCCGCCAGAGCAGCACGAGGGGCACGGCGAACAGCACGCCGACGAGGCGCGCCCACAGACGGTGCGCGTACTCCCAGAGGAAGATCCCCTTGAAGTCGTCGACCGTCATCCCGTGGCCCATGTCGAGGTACTGCGGGATCTGCTTGTACTTCTCGAAGGCCTCGTTCCACGCCGCGGCGTTCAGCGGCGGGAGGATGCCGGAGACCGGCTTCCATTCCGTGATGGAGAGGCCGCTCTCGGTGAGGCGGGTCGCGCCGCCGATGAGCACGAGGAGGAACAGCGACGCCGCCCAGAGGGCCATCCAGCGGCCGACGAGCGTGGGGTCCTCGCGATTCGTGCGCGGCGCGGGTGCGTTCTCCATCCTCACAATATGGACGATCGGTCGGCTATCGTGTATCGCCGGCGGCGGCTAGTTTCCCGCGGCATGCGTAACCACTTTCGCACGGCGGCCGCGATCCGCTGGAGGGTCGGCCGATGAAGCACGTCCGCGCCGCGGTGATGCCCGCGCCCGACGCACCGATCGAGCTGCGCGACGTGCCGTGGCCCGACCTGCAGCCGGGCGCCGCGATGCTCCGCACACAGTACTCCGAGGTGTGCGGCACCGACGTGCACCTGCACCACGGCCGGCTTGCCGGCGTGCCGTATCCGATCATCCCGGGGCACGTGAGCATCGGGCATCTCACGGAGATCCGCGGCACGGTGCGCGACATCGCGGGCACGCCGTTCCGCGAGGGAGACCTCGCGACCTTCCTCGACGTGCACGAGACGTGCGGCGCGTGTTACGAATGTCTCGTCACCAAGCAGACGACGCGCTGCTCGCACCGCCGCGTCTACGGCATCACCTACGGTGTCGCCGACGGTCCGCTCGGCGGGTGGGCCGACCACATCTGGATGAAGCCCGGCGTGAAGCTGCTGCGCATCCCCGACGGCGTCGACGCGCTGAGCTTCATCGCCGGCGGCTGCGGACTCGTGACGAGCGTACACGCGGTCGAGCGCGCCGAGGTGCGGCTGGGGTCATCGGTCGCCGTGCTGGGCGCCGGCCCGGTGGGGCTGGCGGCCGCCGCACTCGCGGCGCTGAGTGGTGCGCATCCGGTGATCCTGATCGGCGACCCGGAGGCGAGGCGCACGTTCGCGACGCGGATGGGGGCGACGCACACGATCGGGCTCGAGGTGCCGGCGGCCGATCGCGCGGCCGCGGTGCGCGCGCTCACCGGCGGGCGCGGCGTGGACATCGTCATCGAGGCGGCGGGCGATCCGCGCGCCGTGGGCGACGCGCTCGACCTCGTGCGCGACGGCGGGCGCGTGGTGATCGCCGGCCAGTACACCGACGGTGGCGACATGCCGATCAACCCGCACCGGCAGATCAACCGCAAGCACGTCGAGATCCGCGGCTGCTGGGGATGCGATTACTCGCACGTGTACCGCGCGCTGCAAGTGCTGGCGGTGCAGGGGCGGGCGCTGCCGTGGGCGGACGCGGTCTCCGCCACGTACGCTCTCGAGCGGGTATCGGAGGGGCTCGAGGCGGTGGCGCAGCGGCGGGTGGTGAAGGCGGTGGTGGAGCCGAACAGTTAGAGCGGGTGCACGGTCCACCGTCCACGGTGAACCGTGCACCCGCTCTCAAGTAGCGACTCACCGCTTCGCGATCGCCCCGTCGATGAACCCGCGCAGGTCCTCCCTGAGCTTCTTCATCGACGCCGCGTCGATGTACATCATGTGCCCGGCCGTGAAGTGGTCGGTGTGGATCCGTGATGCCCTCACCTTGGGTTCCACCGTCATGTGGTCGAGCGTGTACTGCACGGCCCAATACGGGGTCGCCATGTCGTAGTAGCCCATCGCGACGAACAGGTGCATGTCGGGGTTCTTCGCGAACGCGCGCTCGAGGCTCGGCACGACGTTGGCGTACTGCCCCTCCTCGTAGCGCCAGCGGCCGATGCCGCCGCCGAGGATGTAGTAGAGGTTGTCGTTCTTGTAGCCCAACTCGCGGCGCACGTAGTCGTTGAGTACTGGCGTGAACGAGTTGCGGATGCTCGCGTCGCTCGGATCGAATCCCGTGCGGCCGGCGAGCGGATCCTGCATGTACGACGTGAGCCGGCTGTCGAGGCGCCCGCTCTGCAGCCGCTGGTCGTGGAGCAGCTCCGTGCTGAAGTGCGCGAGCTCGATGCGCAGGTCGGAATCGAGCACGAACTGCTCACTCATCCCCGTGTAGCGCGCGATCTTGGTGACGATCGCCTTGCGCTCGGCGGCGCTGAGCGCGCTCCCCTTCATCAGGGCGGCGGCGTACTCGCCGCTCGCGAACGTCTCCACCGAGCGGGCGAACTCCTCGAGCGGGAGCTTCTGGAGGTCGGGCGCCACCTTCTTGTGGTAGTACGCCGTCATCGCGAACGACGGGAGGAAGCCGACGTACGCGATGTCGTTGCCGCGGCTCGGCCGCGAGTTCTCGAAGTTGAGCACCGCGCTCAACAGCACGACGCCGTTGAGGGCGATGCCGTTGTCGGTGAGGTAGCCCGAGAGGTGCGCGGCGCGCGTCGTGCCGTAGCTCTCTCCGGCGATGAACCGCGGACTGGCCCACCGCTCGTTGCGCGTGAGGTAGAGCCGGATGAACTCGGCGACCGCGTGCATGTCCTCGTCGAGCCCCCAGAACTTGGGGCCGTTCTGGGGCGACGTGGCGCGGCTGTAGCCGGTGCCGACCGGATCGAGGAACACGAGGTCGGCCTGGTCGAGCAGGGTGTTGGGGTTGTCCTTGTACGTGTAGGGTGGCGGCGGGTTCGTGCCGTCGGGGTTCAATGCCACGACCTTCGGGCCGAACGCTCCCATGTGCAGCCACACCGTCGCGGAGCCCGGGCCGCCGTTGAAGATGAAGGCGATGGGGCGAGTGGCGGGGTCGGCGCCGTCCTTCGTGTAGGCGACGTAGAACATGTTGCCGTCGGTCTCGCCGCTCTGTTCGTTGCGGATCGGCAGCATCGCCGCGGTCGCCGTGTACTTGAAGTCGGCGTTGCCATGGAGTGTGTGGTGCGTGACGGCGGGCGGCTCCTCCTCGACTCGCCTGAGAGGAGCCGCGGCGGCCGGTCGGGCGACCGAATCCGGACGCGCCGCGGCGGCCGCCGTCGCGGGAGCCGCGCCGCGACCGCCACGCCCTCCCTGGGCGAGCACGGGCGACGAGACGAGCATCAGTGCTGCGATGACACGCATGGGCGAACACCTTGGTGAGTGTGAAGACCCTGCGGCCGAGTCGCGGGGGGCGCCGGGCAGGAGTATTCTAGTGCCGGACGGAACGTCGGCGCGACCGCGCCGGGAGGCATCCTGCGTTCACGCATCGCGCTCCTGATCGCCTCGGCGATCGTGCTCACCGCGGCTTCCGCCGAGGGGCAGCGCGTGCGTGGTACCGTCGTACTCCCCGACGGCGCCACCCGCGCCGCCGGCGTGATCGTCACCGCGAGCGACACGCTCGGGCACGTGCGCGTGAACGGCCTTGCCAGCGAACGCGGGGAGTACGACCTCGCGCTCCCCGCGCCGGGGACGTACATCGTGCGCGCCCTCCGCATCGGCTTCCGCCCGACGACGCTTCCCGCCATCGTCGTCGCGGCCGGGGAGACGCGCGACCTGCCGATCGTGCTCGGCGGCGAGGCGGTGACGCTCGCCCGGGTCACCGTGCGTGGCGAGCGCGTGTGCCGCATCCGCGAGGACTCGGGGCGCCTTGTCGCGCGCGTGTGGGAGGAGGCCCGCAAGGCGATGCTCGCCTCGCGGCTCGCCGTCGAGGCGCACGCGCTCGACACGCGGTGGTTCGTCTACGATCGCACCCTGGACGCTCAGGGACGCATGGTGAAGGCGCAGAAGGTCACGCTCCGGAGCGGCAACACGGCGCGGCCGTTCTCCGCCGAGTCGCCGGAGGTGCTCGAGGCCACGGGGTACGTGACGCAGGACGGAGCGGACGTCTGGTACCACGCCCCCGACGAGGCGGTGCTGCTGAGCGATCTCTTCGCCTCGACCCACTGTTTCGCGCTCGAGCCGCCCCCCGAGGGCGGCGCGGATTGGGTGGGCGTCGGCTTCCGTCCGTCCCGTGATCGCGAAGGGATCAGCGACATCACGGGCACGTTGTGGCTCGATCGCGCGACGGACGAGCTGCGGCTGATCGAGTTGCGCTACACCGGCTTGCCACGCGCGTACGACGAGGCAGGGGTCGGGGCGCGCGTGGAGTTCCGCCGGCTGCCGACGGGGCATTGGTTCGTGAGCCGCTGGAGCATCCGCATGGCACAGATGGTCGCGCGGGTAGCCGTGGGGATGTCGAGGTTCGGCCGGCCCGGCGCGCT
>JACQBG010000034.1 GCA_016194585.1 Gemmatimonadota bacterium | reverse complement strand
GTCCGTCGACGTCGCGGCGGCGGGCGGCGCACTCGGCGCCGCGGCGGTGACGCCCGCGGCGCCGCCGGCGCCGGCGCCCGTCGCCGCGGCCGGCCGCGGCGACCTCGACGCTTGCCACCACCACGCGCCACCCGAGACGAGCACGAGCGCGGCGGCGACGGCCCACACGCGTCTCGCGCCGCCCGTGGCGCTCGACGACGTGACCTGCGTCGGCGGCACCATGGCCGCTGCGGTGCCAGCCGCCGTGGCGGCGCCCGAAGCAGCCGCCGGGGCCTGCGCCGCGCGCACCGTCGGCGCCGCAGCGGTGCCGACGGCGGCCGGCACGGCGAGCACGCGCGTCGTCATCTTCTGCACGAGCGAGAGTCCGGCGATCAGCTGCGTCGTCGCCTTCTCGTCGGGGACGAGCGTGCGGAAGGCGCGGATCGGTTCGCGCAACGACGGGTAGCGCTTCGCGGGCGACTTCTCGAGCATCCGCAGTACCGTCGCGTCGACGTGGGCCGGGATGTCGGGACGGAGCGAGCGCATCGACGGCGACGACTCGTACAGATGGGCGCGCAGCATCTCGCTCGGCGTCCCGACGAACGGCAACCGGCCCGCCAGCACCTCGAACGCCATCACGCCGAGTTCGTACTGGTCGGCCGCCGCCGTGACGTCCTCGCCGTTGCGCTGTTCCGGACTCATGTACGCCCACGTCCCCACCACCATCCCCGTGTCGGTGAGCCGCGAGACCCCTTCGCGCCGCGCGATGCCGAAGTCCGACACGACGGCGCGGCCGTCGGTCTCGAGGAGCACGTTCGCCGGCTTCACGTCGCGGTGCACCACGCCACGATCGTGCGCGTGCTGCAGTCCCTCGGCGACCTGGGCGAGCACGAGCCCGCCCACCGGGAGCGGCATCGGCGAGCGCTCCTGCAGCGCGGCGTCGAGACTTCGACCTTCGACGAACTGCATCGCCAGCGCCTGCGTCGCGTCGTCGGCGCGCACGCCGTACACGGTGACGACGTGCGGATGCTGCAGCGCCGCGACGGTGCGCGCCTCGCGCAGGAACCGTTCCCCCATGTCGCGTTCGGCCGCGATCCCGGGGAGCAGCGCCTTGATGGCGACGCGCCGCTGCAGCGCGGGGTCGAAGGCCGCGAACACGGCCGCCATGCCGCCACGCCCGATCTCGCGGTCGATCTCGTACTCGCCCTTGTAGAGCTCACGCAGCCGCAGGAGCAGCGGATCGTCCCCTTCGACGGGCGACGTGGCGGTCGCCCCGCAGCGCGAGCAGAACGACGACGACGGACCGAGGTCCGCGCCGCAATGGCGGCAGCGCCGGGCGCTCGCGGTCGTCGTGTCCATCTCGCGGCCGTCAGGGCTGCGGCTGACGGCGTCCCTGCGGCAGCTGCTGCTTCTGCCCCACGCGCTTCAGGGCCTGCTGCATCGCCACGCGCCGCGACAGGAAGATCACTTCCTGCGTATCGGCCGGCGCCACGTCCACGCCGTACTGCGCGGGGAAGAACATGTTGCCCCCGCCCTCGACGCTCACCACGTGATGCCCGGGCGCCACCTCGACCACCGCCGGCGAGCGGGAAGCGGCCTCGACGCCGTCGACGAGCACCGCCGGATCGCCGCCGCGCGCCATGACGAAGAGATGCGCGTGCACCACCGGCTTCGGCGCGGCGGCCACGGGCGCCGCCGGCGCGCCGCCTCTCGCAGCCGTCGCCTTCGCCGCGCCCGTGTTCGGCGCGCGCTCCTTCGACATCGCCTCCATCTTCGCTTCGGCCTCGAGCGCCAGGCGGCGGGCGTCCTGCACTTCCTTGCGCAGCTCGGCGTTCTCGGCCTCCTGCGATTGTTCCGCGACCTTCACCGACTCCGCGCTCACCGAGGCGGCCGCCAGTGCCGGCGGCGGGCCCGCGACGGCCGCGTCGTGGGTGATCGCCCGCCGTTGCGCGATGACCACGCCGATGAGACCGCCGACCGCCAGCAGCAAGACGGCGGCCGGCCAGATCGACCGCTGTGCCGGCGCGGCGGTCGCGACGGTGGACACGGGCGCGACCGACGCCGGCGGTGCCGGGCGCGGCGTGCGCACCGTCGGCGCGCTCCCCGGAGTCGTCGCGCGCGCCGACGGCGGCATCGGCGGCGCGACGCGCGGCGTCGGCGACGAGGGCACGTAGCCGAGCTGCAGCGCCTCGACGAACGCCGACGAGCTCTCGAACCGCTCCCCGGGCGCCTTCGCCATCGCGCGCGTCACGGCGTGCGCGACCGACTCCGGGAGATCGGCGCGCAGCGCGCCGATGTCGGGGGGTGCCTCGGAGAGGTGCATGTGCAGCAATTCCTGCATCGACACCGCACCGAAGGGCCGCCGCCCGGAGAGCAACTCGAACGTGAGGACGCCGAGCGCGTATTGGTCGGCGCGGCCGTCCACCTTGCCGCCGCGCCATTGCTCGGGACTCATGTACGCCGGCGAACCGACGACGCCGGTGCCGGTGCTCGTCGCGCCCTCCGACCCGGTCTCGAACGCGCGCGCGATGCCGAAGTCGGCGACGGCCGCATGCCCCGACTCGCCGAGCAGCACGTTGGCCGGCTTGATGTCACGGTGGACGACGCCGTTGGCGTGCGCATAGTCGAGCGCGGCAGCGACGTCGCGCAGGATCGACCGGGCCTCCTCGAGCGACACCGGCCCCTTCGCGAGCCGCTGTTCGAGGCTTCCGCCCTTCACCAGCCGCATCGTGTAGAACGCGGCGCTGTTGCGCTGCCCCACCGCGAAGATCGGCACGATGTTCGGATGGTCGAGCCGCGCCGCCAGCCGCGCCTCGCGCTCGAACCGCGCGTACGCGTCGGGGTTCAGCACGGGGTCGAAGGCGAGCACCTTCAGCGCGACATCGCGCTCGAGCGCCACTTCGCGCGCCCGGAACACGATCCCCATCCCGCCGCGTCCGAGCAGGTCGCCGAGGCGGAACGCGTCGCCGATCGCCTCCTGCAGCCGCTGGCGCACCTTCTCGGCGCGCTCGGAGTTCGTGCCGGCGCCGGTGATGACGGCGCCGCATGCGCCGCAACTCGTCGTGAGCGCGTCGAGCATCACGCCGCATTGCGGACACATCGTGGAGAAGCCCACGGGGGTCGTCGCGGCGTCGTTCGGGGTGGGGGTCGGACCGGTCATCGTGCGCGTTGGGGGGTGGAAGTACGGCCTGCTCAGGCGAGCCGGCGCACGGCCTCGCGGGCGAGCTCACGCTCGCCGTACGACGGGACGAGCATCTTGCCCGCCGGGATGCACTTGGTCTCGGGAAGGGTCGACGCCGGCGATCCCATCGGCAGCCAGGCGTTGATGCAGCGCATCACCGCGTCCGCTTCGGCCGGCGACCACCCGGCCGCCGCGCCGACGACCACGGGCGCCTGCGCGCTGGTGCGCGGCGAGACCGCGACCGGCGTCTTCGGCCGCTCCGCTGCGACACCGCCGGCGGCGCCGGCGGCGCCGAGCGCCTGTGCCATCGCCGCCTTGGCGGCACTGAGGAACTGGCCGGTCTTCGCACGGGCCGTCGCCTGCCGGACTTCACCGCGGTACATCGCGTGCACCGCGGCCTCGACGTCCTTGGCAAGCTGCTCGAGGATCACATTCGGATCGTTCGCCATTCGGCAGGAACTCCAGAGAGGGTCATCCGGTTAACTAAAGTTGCGGCCGGCCTCTGCCGGCGCAATCTTCACAAGAGTTCCTTTATACACCCTCCGAGGGAGTCGTGATGTTCCCAACGTCCGTACGCCGCGCCGGCGTGCTCCTCCTCGCCGCCGCTTCGATGGCCGGCGCGCAGGCGGCCCCGGCACAACCCGAACCGGGTCCGAAGGTGGGCGACGTCGCCCCGGGCTTCTCGCTCGGTGGCGCCACGCGGGAGGGGGTCCTCAAGGCGCCGGTGTCGCTCGCCCAGTTCAAGGGCCAGACGGTCGTCGTCGCCTTCTTCCCGAAGGCCCGCACCACCGGCTGCACGGCGCAGATGACCACCTACCGCGACCAGTGGGCCTCGCTCTTCAACGGCGGCAAGGGGATCCACGTGATCGCCATCAGCATGGACGCCGACACGACGCAGGCGAACTGGGCCAGGGAGGCGAATCTCCCGATGACCTTCGCCAGCGACGTGAAGGGGGACGCAGGCAAGGCGTACGGCGCCTACCCGTGGCGCGAAGGGATGGAGAACCGCCTGCTGTTCGTGGTCGCGCCGGACGGTCGTATCGCCTACACGGCCAAGCCGTTCAAGCCGCTGTCCGCCGACGCCTACACGGAACTCGGCGCCGCCCTCAAAAAGACCTCGGGGGTCAAATGATCGTCACCCGCCTCGCCGTACTCGCGATCGCCGGCACGGCGATCCTCGCGCTCGCCGCCACGCGCGCCGGCGCGCAGGGTGGCCCGAAGGTGGGCGACCTCGCGCCCGACTTCTCGCTCCGCGGCGCCAACCAGGACGGTCTGCTCGCCGCCCCCATCAAGCTGTCCGACCTGCGCGGGCAGGTCGTCGTCCTCGCCTTCTTCCCGAAGGCGAGGACCGGTGGCTGAACGGCTCAAATGGAAGCGTACCGTGATCAGTACGCTACGATCTTCAAGGGTGGCAAGGGCGTGACGGTGATCGGCATCAGCACCGACGACGACACCGTGCAGTTCAACTGGGCGCACGAGAAGAAGTTCCCCGTGCTCTTCGCGAGCGACCCCAAGGGGGAGACCGGCAAGCTGTACGACGCCAAGATGCCGCTCATCCCGTACGAGAAGCGCGACGTCTTCGTGATCGGCGTGGATGGCCGCGTCACGAAGGTGATCCGCGGATTCAAGGAACTGTCGCCGGCGTCGTACGTCGAGCTCGGCGACGCGGTGCAGCAAGCGCTCCCCGCGCCAAAGCACTGATGCACGACCCCGTCGCGCGGGATCTCGCGGTACGGCTTCGCGAGATCCTCGCGGCGGCGCTCGACGCAGCCGACCCGGCGGCGTCCACGCGGGGAGCGCTCGAACGATCCCTCCACGCCGACGAGCTCGCCCGGCACCAGCGTCTCTGGATCATCGCGCTCGGCAAGGCCGCGCCGGCGATGGCGGGCGCCGCGCTCGCATTCGCCGACGCGCGGGCGTGGCGCGTCGCCGGCGGCATCGTCGTCACGACGCCTGATGCCCCCACTCACGCCTCCGACGCCGGACGCTCGCCCAACGCGCCCGATGCGCGCCTGCTCCTCTGCCAGGGCGATCACCCCGTGCCGGGCGCCGGCTCGCTGCGCGCCGCGAACGAACTCGCCGACCTGTGCGAGAAGGTCGGCGACGACGACGTCGTGCTCGCGCTGATCTCGGGCGGCACGTCGTCGCTCGTCGGCGCGCCGGTCGACGGGGTGAGCGCCGACGCGTTCGCCGCACTCCACGCACTGCTGCTCGGTTCCGGACTCGACATCGGACGCATGAACGCCGTGCGCAAGCGGTTCTCGCGCTGGGGCGCGGGGCGGCTCGCCGCCGCGCTCGCACCGGCGATCGTGCACCCCGTGCTGCTCTCCGACGTGCCCGGCGACGATCCGGCGATGATCGGGTCGGGCCCCTGTTCCCCCGACCGCTCGAGCGCCGCCGACGTCGAGGCCATCCTCCGCGACGCCGGCATCGCCGGGCGCGTGCCGCTCGCCATCGCTGCCATGCTCGGCGCCGTCGTCGCGGGCGCCCTCCCCGAGACGCCGAAAGCGCACAGCAGCGTGTTCGCTCGCGTCCGCCCGGCGGCCGTCACCGGCAACGGCTCCGCGCTGCGCGCCGCCGCGGCGCGGGCCACAGCGCTCGGCATCGAGCGGGTCGTGCGCATGGAGCGTCCGCTCTCCGGCGACGCAGCCGAGAGCGGCCGCGCGATCGCGCGCGCGGTGCTCGCGTCCGAGTCCGGCACCTGCCTGATCTTCGGCGGCGAGACCACCGTGCGCCTCCCGGCGGATCACGGTAGCGGCGGCCGTAGCCAGCAACTCGCCCTCGCCGCGGCCGACGTGCTACGCGACGCCGGCGACGCGCCCGTCGCGCTCCTCGCCGCCGGCACCGACGGCATCGACGGCGACACCGGGGCCGCCGGCGCGATCGTCACGCCACGCACGTGGGACGCCATGGCGGCGGCCGGGATCGATCCGGCCGCGGCGCTCACGCGCTGTGATGCCAACCCCGCGCTCGACGCCGCCGGCGCCCTCGTCACCACCGGCCCCACCGGCACCAACGTCGCCGACATCGTCATCGCCCTGCGCGCGTGAGGAACGCGCCCCGGCGCGCTATCTTCCCCGCATGACCCGCGCGCCCTTCACCGTCGCCCTCATCCAGGACGCCGTCACCGGCGATCCCACGCAGACGCTCACCGCCACCATCGCCCGCATCCGCGAGGCGGCGCACGGCGGCGCGCAGATCATCTGCCTGAAGGAACTCTTCAACGCGCCCTACTTCTGCAAGTCGCTCAAGCAGGAGTACTTCGACCTCGCCGAGCCGATCCCGGGGCACACCACCGACGTGTTGCGCGCCATCGCCGCGGAGCTGCAGGTGGTGCTCGTCGTGCCGATGTACGAGAAGCAGGCGCCGGGGGTGTACCGCAATTCCGCCGCCGTCATCGACGCCGACGGCACGCTCCTCGGCGTGTACCGCAAGATGCACATCCCCCACGACCCGTTGTTCGAGGAGAAGTACTACTTCGCCCCGGGCGACGCCGTGCACGACGGCGCCGGCACGGCGAGCGGGTTCAAGGTGTGGAAGACGCGCTACGCCACCATCGGCGTGCTCATCTGCTGGGACCAGTGGTACCCGGAAGCGGCGCGCATCACGGCGCTCCTCGGCGCCGAGGTGCTGTTCTATCCCACGGCCATCGCGTGGCATCCCGCTGAGAAGGCGGCGTGGGGCGCGGCGCAGGTCGACGCGTGGCGCACCGCGCAGCGCGCGCACGCCATCGCCAACGGCGTGTTCGTCGCCTCGGTGAACCGCGTCGGCTTCGAGGCGGAACCGGGCACGGGCGGTCTGGAATTCTTCGGCCACTCGTTCGTGTGCGATCCGTTCGGCCGCTACCTCGCGCAGGCCGAGGGCGAGGCGACGTCGCTCACGGCCGCCTGCGACCCGGCGCTCATCGAGGACACGCGACGCAACTGGCCCTTCCTGCGCGACCGCCGCATCGACGCCTACGGCCCCATCCTCAGCCGGTGGCTCGGCCCGTGACGGCACTTGGCGTGCGCTGGCCCGCCGAGTGGGAGCGGCACGCGGCGACGTGGATCGCCTGGCCCCATCACGAACCCGACTGGCCCGGCAAGTTCGCCCCCATCCCGTGGGTGTACGCGGAGATCGTGCGCGCGCTCGCCGCCCACGAGAAGGTCGAGATCATCTGTCACGACGAGGCCGTGCGCGAGAACGCGCGTCACTGCATCTCGGCGCATGGCGTCAAGCCGTCGCGCTATCGTCTGCACGTCGCTCCGACCGACCGCGTGTGGCTGCGCGACTCGGCGCCGACGGTCGTCTTCGATGGCGGCGCGCCGGCGCTCGTGAGATGGGGCTTCAACGCCTGGGCCAAGTACGACAACTACTCGCGCGACGCCCTCATCGGCGAGGTCGTCGCGAAGGTGACCGGACTCCCGCTCCGCGAGCCGGCCCGCGCCGACGGCCAGGGTCGCGTCGTGCTCGAGGGGGGCGGCATCGAAACCGACGGGCGCGGCACCGTCGTCGTGACCGAGGAATGGCTGCTCGGCGACGTGCAGGTGCGCAATCCGGGATTCGGCCGCGCCGACTACGAAGCCATCTTCGCGCGCGAACTCGGCTGCCCCACGACGATCTGGCTCGGCGAGGGGTGCGTCGGCGACGACACCCACGGCCACGTCGACGACATCGCGCGCTTCGTCGCCCCCGGCGTGCTCGTGCTCGCGCACGAGCCCGACCCCGCCGACGAGAACCACCGGCGCTCGGCCGACAACCTCCGTCGCTTGAAAGGGGCCACCGACGCGGCCGGCGGCCCGATCCGCGTCGTCACCCTCCCCTTCCCGCGCGCCGTCGAGATGGAGGGACAGCGCCTCCCCGCGAGCTACGCCAACTTCTACATCGCCAACGGCGTGGTGATCGTCCCTACCTTCAACGACGCGAACGACCGCGTGGCGCTCGAGACGATCGCCGGACTCCTCCCGCACCATGCCGTGGTGGGGATCCACGCCGTCGACCTCGTCTGGGGATTCGGCACCTTGCACTGCCTCACGCAGCAACAACCGGCGGCGATCTGAGCGGTGAACCGTCAACAATCGCGTCGGTTTCGCCCGCGCCGATACTATGGCACATTGTAGGGCGGGTCACTTCCCGGTCAGACCTCCCATTTTGTCCGAACCAGCGCCGCTCACTCCCCCGCCTGTGAAGATTCGCGTCATCCTCGTCGCCGCGCTGCTCGCCGCCTGTTCGGGCGGGAGCTCGACCTACAAGATCGCGGCGGCCGGCCCGTGGAAGTTGAGCCACGGCCGCAACACGCGGCTCGGCATCGCGCTCGCCATGAAGGAGATCAACGACGCCGGTGGCATCAACGGGCACAAGCTCGCACTCCGCGAAGCCGACGACGACGGCAACGGCGGCAAGGCCGCGCAGATCGCGCAGCAGTTCGTCGACGACCCGTCGGTGAGCGCGGTCGTCGGGCACGTGACCTCGGGGGCGATGGTCGCCGCCGCGAAGGTCTACGACGGCCATCTCCCCGCCGTCGCAACGTCGGCCAGTTCCCCCGACCTCTCGGGCATCTCGCCGTGGGCGTTCCGCATCATCCCGAGCGACTCGGCGAACGGCGTCGAGATGGCGCGCTTCGCCACCCGGCTCGGGCGGAAGCGGGCGGCGATCCTCTACGAGAACGACAACTACGGGCGCGGCCTCGCCGACGCGTTCCGCCGCGCGTTCGGCGGAGAGATCGTGAGCCTCGACCCCATCCCGGCCGAGCCGAAGAACGCCGAAGTGTTCATCTCGTACTTCAAGCTGAAGCAACCCGACATCGTCTTCGTCGCGGGCTTCGAGGCGTCGGGCGATTCGCTCCTCACGGAGGCGAAGCGGCAGGGGCTCAAGGTCGATTTCATGGGGGGCGACGGCTGGACCCCGCTCGCCAACCACGCCGACGTCGCCGAGGGCGCCTACGTGGGCGCGCCCTTCTCCGCGCATGACCCGCGCCCCGAAGCGCAGAAGTTCGTCGCCGCCTTCAAGCAGGCGAACGGCGGCATGGAGCCCGACGGCAACGCCGCGCTCGGCTACGACGTGACGAAGCTGCTCGCCGCCGCGCTCGCCGCCGTCGGTCCCGACCGCGCGAAGATCCGCGATTGGCTCGCCAACCTCCCGCGCCCGGTCGACGGTGTCACCGGCCCCATCCGCTTCCTCCCCTCGGGCGATGTCACGGGCAAGACCGTCACGATGACGCGCGTGCATAAGGACGGCACGCTCGAGCCGGTCGGGAGCGCGCCGTGAACCCGTTCGCGCACGGCTCCATCCGCGGCCGCATGCTCGCCGGGTTCGGCGCCATCATCGTGCTGCTCGTGCTCGCGGGCGTGGTGGGGCGCGGGTCGCTCACGTCGCTCTCGGACAAGGTCTCGTCGTCGCTCGCCGAGGCGCGCGTCGAGGCGCAGCTGACGGCGACCCTCACCTCCAACGTCGCGCAGGAACTCTCGGCGGCGTCGCGCTATCTCCAATCGCCCGACACGGCCACCGAAGCGGCGTTCCAGGCCTTCGGCTGGGCCGCGCACCGCGCGCAGAAGGCGCTCAACGCGAGCAGCGGCCTCACCGCCGACGACATCGCGCTCATCTCGTCGATCGACGACCGGCTCTCGAAGCTCGAGACGCAGCTCGCCATCGCCCACCGGCTCAAGGACCTCAAGCGCGACGCCGACGCCTCGCGCGCCGCTGCCGACGCGCGTCCGCTCGAGTCGGCGCTCCTCGACGACGTGCAACTCCTCGGCCAGCGCCGCGCGAAGACGATGGAGGCCACCGCCGCCGCGCTGCGCGCCGAGGCCGACCGCCGCTCCGCGGCACTCCTCGCCGTGATCGTCGGCGCCATGCTGCTCGGCCTCGGCATCGTCACGTGGACGGTGCGCGCCATCGCGCTGCCGCTCGCGCAGCTGCTCGCGCACGCCCGCTCGCTCGCCGACGGCCGGCTCGACGTGCGCACCTCCACCGAGCTTCCCGGCGAGTTCCGCGAGCTCGCGACGGCGCTGAACGTCACCGCCGAGGCGCTCGAACGCGTCGTCGGCGTGGCCCAGGAGACGTCGAACAACGTCACGACTTCCGCGCACGAACTCGCCTCGGCCGCGGAACAGGTCTCGCTCGCCGCGGGGCAGACGGCCACCGCGATGAGCGAGGTCACCGAGGGCGCCGAGCACCAGGTGAGCGCGCTCCGCGGCGTCGACGACGCGCTGCACGTGATGCGGACGCGCGCCGACGCCGTGCGCGCGGGCGCCGCCGAGGTGAAGTCGCTCGCCGAGGACATCGAGCGCACGGCGCGCGAGAAGCGTTCCGAGGTCGGCCGCTCGCTCGGCATCCTCGGCAGCGTCCGCGAGTCGGTGGAGCACGCCGCCGGCGAGGTGCGCGAGCTCACCACCACCGCCGACAGCATCAACCGCTTCGTCGCCATCGTGAGCCGCATCGCCGAGCAGACGAACCTGCTCGCGCTCAACGCGGCCATCGAGGCGGCGCGCGCCGGCGCCGCCGGACGCGGCTTCGCCGTCGTCGCCGACGAAGTGCGCAAGCTCGCCGAGCAGGCCCAGACGGCCGCCGACGACGTCGTCGAACTCACCGCGATCGTCACCTCGCGCGTCGGCAGCACCACCGCCGCGATGCAGCAGGGCTCGGCGCGCGTCGGCGAGATCGAACGGCTCTCGCGCGACATCGAGACCGCGCTCGCCACCATCGGCGCCGCCGCCGAACGCACGCTGCGCGCCGCCGCGGACGTGAGCATCGCCGCCGACGAGAACGTCAACGCGACGATCGAGGCGGGGAGCGGCATCGAACAGGCCGCGCGCACCGCCGAGGGACACGCCGCCGCCGCGCAGCAGGTGAGCGCGAGCACCGAGGAGCAGAGCGCCGCTTGCCAGGAGATGAGCTCCGCGTCGGCCACCCTCCTCGACGGCGCCAACCGCCTGCGCGACATCGTCGCCGGCCTGCGACTGGGATGACGACGGCGCGCGACACGACGCCCGCGCCGGAAGACGGCGGCGGCCGCCCCGCCGTGCTCCTCCTCAGCGGCGGCCTCGACTCGACGACCCTCCTCGCCCTCGCCACGCGCGACGGATGGGCCGTCAACGCATTGACCTTCCGCTACGGCCAGCGCCACGGCGTCGAGATCGAGCGCGCCCGCGCCCTCGCCGAGCGCTACCACGTGCAACGGCACGTCATCGCCGACATCGACCTGCGGCAGTTCGGCGGCTCGGCGCTCACGAGCGACATCGCCGTGCCGAAGGACCGCACGGCGGCCGACATCGTCGACGGCATCCCCGTCACGTACGTGCCGGCCCGCAACACGATCTTCCTCTCGTTCGCCCTCGCGTTCGCCGAGACGCTCGGCGCCCAGGACGTGTTCATCGGCGTCAACGCGCTCGACTACAGCGGCTACCCCGACTGCCGCCCCGAGTACATCCGCGCCTTCGAGGCGATGGCCAACCTCGCGACGCGTGCCGGCGTGGAAGGGACGAATCGACTCACGGTGCGCACGCCGTTGATCGACCTCACCAAGAGGCAGATCATCGAGCTCGGCCTCTCGCTCGGCGTGGATTACGCGCTCACCTCGAGCTGCTACGACCCGCTCCCCGACGGCACGGCGTGCGGCCACTGCGACGCGTGCCAGCTGCGGCTGCGCGGCTTCGCCCAGGCGGGCGCGACCGACCCCGCGCCGTACGCGCGATGACCTACGCGGTGAAGGAGTGCTTCTACACGCTGCAGGGAGAGGGCTTCCACGCCGGGCGCCCCGCCGTGTTCCTGCGCTTCGCCGGCTGCAACCTGTGGACGGGACGGGAGGAGGACCGCGCGAGCGCCGTCTGCCAGTTCTGCGACACCGACTTCGTCGGCGTCGGGCCTGATGGCGGGAAGTTCGACACGCCCGACGCGCTCGCCGCGCTGGTGGCCGCCCGCTGGCCGGCCGACGACGGTGGCGCGCGCCGCTTCGTCGTTTGCACGGGAGGCGAACCGCTGCTCCAGCTCGACCAGCCGCTCGCCGACGCGCTCCACGCGCGTGGCTTCGCCGTCGCCGTCGAGACCAACGGCACGCAGGTGCCGCCCCACGGGCTCGACTGGATCTGCGTGAGCCCCAAGGCCGGCGCGCCGCTCGTGCTCACCGGCGGGGACGAGCTGAAGCTCGTGTTCCCGCAGGGGGGAGGGGAGCCGGCCCGATACGAGCAGCTCGATTTCACGCACTTCTTCCTGCAGCCGATGGACGGTCCCGTGCTGGCGGAGAACACGCGCCTGGCCGTCGCGCACTGCCTCGCCCACCCGCGTTGGAGACTGTCGGTGCAGACGCACAAACAGGTTGGGATCCGCTGATGGCGCACGGCCACACCGAGGCGTTCTGCGAGTTCACGTTCGCCGCCGGGCGCCGGCTGACCGGGGTGGGCGCCGACCATCCGTGCGCGCGCGTCCATGGCCACACCTTCCTCGTGCGCGTGTCGGTGCAAGGTCCGGTCGATCCGCTCACCGGCTTCGTGGCCGACTTCGCCGACCTCCGGCGAGCCTGGGCACCCGTGCACGAGGCCCTCGACCACCGCTTCCTGAACGACGTGGCCGGGCTCGAGAATCCGACCTCGGAGCACATCGCCCGGTGGATCTGGGAGCGCCTCGCCACTGCCCTTCCCGCCCTCGCTTCTATTGAAGTGCGGGAGACGGGGAACAACGGGGTGGTGTTCCGGGGCTGAATCGGGACCCAAGGGTTCCGTCCGGGGTCGAAACCGGGTACCTTTCGCCGTTCATGACCCGCCTCCGACTCGCCCTCCTCGCCCTCGCCACCTTCGCCGTCGCGGCCTCCGCGGGGGCGCAGTCGACGGGCAGGTCCAAGGGGCGTCCGGCGAAGGCGGCGGCCCGGTCGCCGATCCAGGACATCGAGGCCCGCGGCCCGAACCCCAAGGGCCCCTTCGCCAAGCTCTCCATCGAGCAGCGCGATTCGATCGGCGAGGCCGCCCGCAAGCTGCTCGGCACCCGCTACAAGTGGGCCGGCACGAACCCCGCCAAGGGGCTCGATTGCAGCGGCTTCGTGCAGTACGTCTTCGCCAAGCTGGGCATCGACCTCCCCCACTCCTCGCGCGAGCTGGCGACGATGGGCGGCGCGGTCACGAAGGACACCGCCGACATGAAGCCCGGCGACCTGATGTTCTTCGGCAAGGGGAAGCGGATCTCGCACGTCGGCATCTACGTGGGCGACGGCATCATGATCCACGCCTCGAGCAGCAACCACAGCGTGGTCGAGACCCCGGTCGTGAAGTACCGGCCGGCGGGCGGGCTGCAGTGGAAGGGCGTGCGCCGCGTGATCGACACGACGGCCGCGAGCGGGGGCGACGGCAATCCGGGACCCGGCTCCGGGGATCAGGGCACGAACCCACGGTGACGACGACGGCGCGACGAGTTCGCGCCGTTCGTGCGTTCGGCCTCCCTCGCGCGCGCCCCTAGCCCGCCGCGGGCCGATGGCGCAGGATTCGGGAGCCTTTCCCCGCCATCCTCCGGAGCCGTACATGCGCATCCGCACGCTTGCCCTCGGGGCACTCTGCGTCCTCGCCGCGACCGCGCCGCTCGCGCGCGCCCAGCAACCGCGCGCGAAGTCTCTCACCGTCGACCAGTACATGGACTGGGAGGACGTCCAGAACCCGCAGCTCTCGCCCGACGGGAGCCAGGTGATCTACACCCGCCGGTGGGTCGACAAGATGAACGACAAGTGGGAATCGTCGCTCTGGATCATGAACGTCGACGGCACGCACGCCCGCTTCCTCGTGAACGGATCCGACGTGCGGTGGTCGCCCGACGGCAAGCGCATCGCGTACGTCGCCAAGGGCGAGCCGGGCGGCTCGCAGCTGTTCACGCGCTGGATGGACGCCGAGGGCGCCGTGTCGCAGCTGTCGCATCTCACCGAGGCGCCGGCGAACGTCGAGTGGGCCCCCGACGGCAAGTCGATCGCCTTCACGATGAACGTCCCCTCGCGCACCGAGTGGCGCATCCCCATGCCGACGCCGCCGAAGGGCGCGAAGTGGGTCGAGCCGCCGAAGATCGTGACGCGCCTCAACTACCGCTCCGACCGCATCGGCTACATCGACGAAGGCTACCGCCACGTGTTCACCATCCCGGCCGACGGCGGCACGCCGCGGCAGGTGACCGACGGCGACTGGAACCACGGCCCGGCCAGCTTCTCCGCCGACGGCAAGACGCTCGTCTTCTCGTCGCTCCGCATCCCCGACGCCGAGCACGCCTACCGCCGGTCGGCGATCTACGCGGCGAACCTCGAGAATGGCGAGATCACGGCGCTCACCGGGTCGAAGGGCACGAACAGCAACCCGGTGTTCTCGCCCGACGGCAAGCTCATCGCTTACATGTACGCCGACTCCACCGACCACTCGGCGTCGCCCGAGGCGCGGCTCTGGGTGATGAACGCCGACGGCTCGAACGCCCGGGCGATCTCGGGCACGCTCGACCGGCCGATCGCCGGACTCCTCTGGGCGCGCGACGGGAGCGGCGTGTACTTCGGCGTCGAGAGCGAAGGGTCGCGGAACGAGTACTTCGCGAGCACGTCGGGCGCGCTCCGCGCCGTGACGGCGGGCGCGCAGGTGCTGAACGTGAGCGACGTGAGCGCGCTCGGCGTGGCCGTCGCGGTGCGCTCGACCCCCACGAAGCCGAACGACGTGGTGACGTTCGCGGTGCCGAAGGGGGGCGCGCCGGTGACGGCGTTCACGCAGATCACCGCCGTGAACGACGACGTGCTCGCCGGACGCGCGCTCGCGCAGACGGAGGAGGTGTGGTACACGTCGAAGGACGGGATGAAGATCCAGGGATGGATCGTGAAGCCCGCCGGCTTCGACAAGACGAAGAAGTATCCGTTGATCCTCGACATCCATGGCGGTCCGCAGGCGATGTACAACGTCGCCTTCAGCTTCGCGCGGCAGGACCACGCGTCGAACGGCTACGTGGTGCTGTACACGAATCCGCGCGGCAGCACCGGCTACGGCATCAAGTTCACGAACGAGATCAAGAACGCGTATCCCGGCAAGGATTTCGACGACCTCATGGCCGGGGTCGACACGGTGATCGGCCGGGGCTACATCGATCCCAAGAACCTGTTCGTGTACGGCTGCTCGGGCGGCGGCGTGCTGACGGCGTGGATCGTCGGGCACACCGACCGGTTCGCGGCGGCGAGCTCGAACTGCCCGGTGATCAACTGGATGAGCTTCGTCGGCGAGACCGACGGGGCCGGCTGGTACGGCAATTTCGAGAAGCCGTTCTGGGAGGATCCGAGCGAGCATCTGCGCCGGTCGCCGATCATGTACGTGGGGCACGTGAAGACGCCGACGATGCTGATGACCGGTGTGCTCGACCTGCGCACGCCGATCCCGCAGACGGAGGAGTTCTACCGGGCGCTCAAGCTGCGCGGCGTGCCGACGGCGATGATCCGGATGAACAACGAGTTCCACGGCACCGGGTCGACGCCGTCGAACTTCATGCGGACGCAGCTCTATCTGCACAGCTGGTTCGAGAAGTGGTCGACGAAGCCGCCGCGGGCGACGACGTCGCACGGCGGGGCGATGCCGGCCGGCGGCGAGTAACCACCGTCGGGACGTGGTCTTGCGGCCGGGAGAGCGATTCCGGCCAGTCTTGCCATCCGACGCGCCGACGCCAAAGTTTGTGCATTCGTTAGACCGCCCGGCGGCCCCACCGCCGGGCGGGGACGAACAACGGCCATGGTCCATCCCCGTGGCCGAACCCACTGTCACACGAGGTGGCAATCATGGTTGGACGTTTCGTCAGCCGACTGCTCGCGCTCGCGGCGTTCGTCGCGGTAGCGACCAGCGCCGCGGCGCAAGCGGCCTCGACGGGCTCGATCGCGGGGCGCGTCACGGAGGCCGACGGCGGCAAGCCCGCCGCCGGCGTGCGCGTGCAGGCCGTTGCAGGGCTCAGGGTCGCAGCGGTGGTCGTCTCGGGTGAGGACGGCCGGTACCGCATCGGTGGACTGGCGGCGGGCACGTATGCCGTCGTCGCGATGCGCATCGGCTATGTCGCCAAGCGCGTCGAGGGCGTGGCCGTCCGCGCGGGAGGCACCACGACGACGGACATCGCCGTGACGCAGTCCGCGGCGGCGCTGAACGAGGTCGTCACCACGGCCTCGCGTGGCGCGGCCGAGGAGAAGGTCCTGTCGGCGCCGGCGTCGATCTCCGTGGTCTCGTCGGAACAGATGACCAACCGTCCGTCGACGACGATCGCTTCGCAGATGAAGTCGGTGCCCGGCGTCGCCGTGTCGCAGGGCGGTCTCGTGCAGACGAACATCACGTCGCGCGGCTTCAACAACGCGTTCTCGACGTCGATGCTGATGCTGCAGGACTACCGCAACACGAACGTCCCGTCGCTGCGCGCGAACATCCCGTTCCTGTTCACGGGCACGACCGAGGACATCGAGCGCATCGAGATCCTCAACGGTCCCGCTGCGGCGCTCTACGGGCCGAACTCGGCGAACGGCGTGATGCACATCATCACGAAGTCGCCGTTCAACTCGCAGGGTACGAGCGTCACCGTGGACGGCGGCTCGCAGAGCCTCATCCGCGGCGCGTTCCGCACCGCCGGCACCTTCGCCGACAACACCTGGGGCTACAAGCTCTCGGGCGAATACTTCAAGGGCGTCGACTTCACGTACCGCGACCCGAACGAGCCGGCGACGTATCCGACGCTGAGCTACATCGACCCGGCCACGAACCAGGCGACGCCGTATCCGCGCTCCGGGCAGACCGCGTCGCGTGACGAGAACGTCAACCGCTACTCGACCGAGGCCCGCCTCGACTACCGCCCGAACCAGGACTTCGAGAACATCCTCACCGGTGGCTACACGAAGGTCGGCAGCGCCATCGAGCTGACGACCGCCTTCGGCGCGTCGCAGGTGAAGAACTGGGCGTACAGCTCGATCCAGGACCGCGTGCGCTACAAGAAGTTCTTCGCGCAGGTGTTCCTCAACGCCAACAACTCGGGCAACGACAGCCCGACCGACGGCAACGGCACCTTCTACCTCCGCACCGGCATCCCCGTCGTCGACAAGTCGACGGTGCTGACGGCGCAGATGCAGCAGGCGTTCGACCTCGCCGGCGACAAGTACGTGGTGGGCGCGGACTACATCTCGACGCACCCGCGCTCCGAGGGCTCGATCTTCGGCAAGAACGAGGGAAACACCGACATCCTCGAGTACGGCGCGTACCTGCAGGGCACCAACCCGCTCACCAAGAAGCTCGACCTCGTGTGGGCCGCGCGCGCCGACCAGACCGACCGCCTCAACGGCACGCAGTTCTCGCCGCGCGTCGCCTTCTCGTACAAGCAGAGCGAGACGAACAACTTCCGCTTCACGTTCAGCCGCGCCTTCAACTCGCCGGCGAGCTTCTCGTACTTCCTCGACCAGGTGTCGTCGACGAACGTCGCGCCGGGCGGCTTCAACGTGTACGCCGTCGGCAACCCGCCGAAGGAAGGGTGGCAGTTCGCGCGCAGCTGCGACGCCACGATCAACGGCGGCCTCTGCATGCACTCGCCGTTCTACGGCAACGCGAACCCGACGGCGTTCGCGCCTGCCAGCGCGACGGCCGCGTATTCGGAGTTCGTCAAGAACTGGCTCAACCCGATCGTCGCCGGGCTCCCCGCCGCGAACTTCGGCGGCGCCGCCGGCAAGGCGCAGTTCCAGGCCATCCTCGCCGGCGTCGCCATCCCGGTGATGAACGCCTCCGGTCCGCCGACGGCCACGCAGGTCGGCTCCGTGATGCGCATCGGCTCGGCCGCGGTGCCGGTCTCGTCCATCCAGGACCTCCAGCCGCTGCAGGCCTCGTTCAACAACACGTGGGAACTCGGCTGGAAGACGATCATCAAGGACAAGCTGCGCATCGCCCTCGACCTGTGGTATCAGGTGCGCGGTGACGTCGGCATCCCGATCGGCCAGGCGAACCCGCTCGTGTTCTACGACCCGGCCACGCTCGGCGGTTACCTGCAGGGCAAGCTCGCCGCGCCGCTCGCCCAGGCGTTCGCCGCCCAGGGCGTCCCTGCCGCCGCGATCCCCGGCGCGATCTCGCAGTTCCTCACCGGCCTCACCACGGTCATGGCGCAGCTCCCGCAGGGCGCCGTCGCCTTCAAGAACACCAAGCTCGCCGGCGACCAGTCGATCATCGCGACGTACCAGGCGCCGAGCGGGTCGCTCGACGTGCGCGGCCTCGACCTCGCCGTCGACTACCAGGCCAACGACAAGTGGCTGTTCGCGTCGACGCTCTCGCACATCGGCCAGATCGTCTTCCCGACGGTGGGAGGCGACATCAATCCGCTGATGTCGAACTCGCCGAAGTGGCGCGCCTCGGGCTCGGTGCACTACATGAACGAGACCACGGGCTGGTCGTGGGACGGCACGGTGCGCTACACCGACGCCTTCCCCGTCAACTCGGGGCTCCTCAACTCGCTGGGCATCCCGCCGAACCCGGTAGGCACGGCGCTCTATCCGCCGGTGCCGGCGTCGACCCAGTTCGACCTGGGCGCGACGTGGCACCTGCCGACCGCCGCGAAGATCGCGTGGTCGCTCAACGTCACGAACCTGCTCGACACGCAGGCCGCGACCTTCGTCGGCGTGCCGGCGATCGGCCGCATGATCGTGACCCGCGTCAAGTACGACTTCTAGGGCTCCACCCGCAGCACGCATCATCGCGAACGGGGGGTCGGCGAGAGCCGGCCCCCCGTTCGTCCCTTCGCCCGCCCGGAGGACGCCGTGCTCCTCTCGCTCTCGGAATACCCCGTCATCGCGCACCGCGGCAACTCGGCGCACGCGCCGGAGGACACGCTCGAATCGCTGCGGCAGGGACTCGCCCTCGGCGCCGACGCCGCGGAGTTCGACGTGCGGCTCACGCGCGACGGGCACGTCGTGCTCCACCACGACCCCGCCGTCGACCGCACGAGCGACGGCAGGGGCGAGGTGCGCGCCAAGTCGCTCGCCGAGCTGAGCGCGCTCGACTTCGGCTACCGGTTCACGCGCGACGGTGGCGCCACCTATCCGTGGCGCGGGCGCGGCATCCGCATCGTCACGCTCGAGGACGTGCTCGAGACGTTCCCCTTCGAGCGCTTCGTGCTCGAGGTGAAGTCGCCCGAGGCGTCGGCCGAGACGCTCCGGCTGCTCGCGCGCCACAACGCCCGGCAGCGGTGCATCGTGGGCTCGTTCGACCTCGCGGCGCTCGCACCCTTCCGCGCCGCGGGCTTCGCCACGGGAGCGGCCCGCGAGGAGGTCGTGCGGCTGCTGCTGCGGTCGGCGCTCCCGGGCGTGGTGCGCCAGGTGCCGTTCCAGGCGCTGCTGATCACGCCGAATTTCAGGGGCCTTCCCCTCCCGGTCGTCCGGTTCGCGCGGATGGTGCGCGCGGCCGGCGTGCCGACCCACGTCTGGACGGTGGACGACCCGCGGCAGGCGCAGCGGCTCTGGGCCGGCGGGGTGCAGGGGATCCTTTCGAACGACCCGGCGGCGATCCTCCGGGCCGCCGGGCGCGACCCCGCGCCGATGCCGGGGGGCGGGGCGACCGCCTAGCTTTCGAGGATGGAGAGCTCAGTGAAGGACCCGAAGCCGGCGACGGCGGCCCCCAGCGCCGCGCCGCCGGCCCCCGCCGACCCGCCGGCCAAGCGCAAGGTGAACTACGCCAACGCCTGGCAGGAAGCCCGCCAGCTGATGTGGAACCACCGCACGACGCTGGCGGTCGGCCTCGCCCTGATGCTCGTGAACCGGCTCGCCGGCTTCGTGCTCCCGGCGAGCGTGAAGTGGCTCGTCGACAAGGTCGTCGGCCAGCACCGCGCCGACCTCCTCGTGCCCATCGCCCTCGCCTCCGGCGCGGCGACGCTCATCCAGGCCGCGACGAGCTTCGGCCTGTCGCAGGTGATCAGCGTGGCCGGGCAGCGCGCCATCACCGACCTGCGCCGCCGCGTGCAGGCGCGGGTGTTGCGGCTCCCGATCAGCTTTTTCGACGCCACGCAGAGCGGCGTGCTCATCAGCCGCGTGATGACCGACGCCGAGGGGGTGCGCAACCTCGTCGGGACGGGGATCGTGCAGTTCGTGGGCGGCATCTTCACGGCCTCGATCGCGCTCGGCGTGCTCTTCTGGCTCAACTGGCGGCTCACCACCGCGACGATCGCCATCCTCTCGCTGTTCGGCGCGGTGATGGCGTACGCCTTCAACAAGCTGCGCCCGATCTTCCGCGAGCGGAGCAAGATCAACGCCGAGATCTCCGGTCGACTCGGGCAGGCGCTCGGTGGCGCGCGGGTGGTGAAGATCTACACCGCGGAGAAGCGCGAGGAGATCGTCTTCACGAAGGGGGCGAACCGCCTGTTCCGGAACATCGCGAGCACGATCACCGGCACCTCGGCGGTGACGGCGTTCTCGGCGGTGATCATCGGCGGCATCGGCGTGCTGATGACGATCGTCGGCGGGCGCGACATCCTCGCCGGCAAGATGACGATGGGCGACTTCATGATGTACGTGTTCTTCGTCGGCCTCGTCTCGTTCCCCGTGGTGCAGCTCGCGGCGATCGGCACGCAGTTCAGCGAGGCGTTCGCCGGGCTCGACCGCATCCGCGAGATCATGACGACGCCCACCGAGGACGCCGACGACGCGTCGCGCGCCGTGCTCGAGTCGGCCGACGGCGACATCCAGTTCGACCACGTCTGGTTCGAGTACCGCGAGGGGATCCCGGTGCTCAGCGACGTGACGTTCACGGCGAAGGAGGGGACGACGACGGCGCTCGTCGGCTCGAGCGGCTCGGGGAAGAGCACCCTCATCTCGCTCATCATGGCGTTCAACCGCCCCAAATCGGGGCGCATCCTCGTCGCCGGGCGCGACCTCGCGGGGGTGCGCATCCGCGACTATCGCAAGCACCTCGGCGTGGTGCTCCAGGACAACTTCCTGTTCGACGGCACGATCGCCGAGAACATCGCCTTCTCGAAGCCAGGGGCGACGCTCGACGACATCCGCACGGTGGCGAAGATCGCGCACTGCGACGAGTTCATCTCGCAGTTCCCCGACGGCTTCGACACCGTCGTCGGCGAGCGGGGCGTGAAGCTCTCGGGCGGGCAGCGGCAGCGCATCGGCATCGCCAGGGCGATCCTCGCCGACCCGAAAGTCCTCATCCTCGACGAGGCCACGTCGAGCCTCGATTCGGAGAGCGAGCAGCACATCCGCGACGGCCTGCACGCGCTCCGGCGAGGTCGCACGACGTTCGTCATCGC
The DNA here is from genome assembly GCA_016194585.1 of Gemmatimonadota bacterium. Classification (GTDB taxonomy): domain Bacteria; phylum Gemmatimonadota; class Gemmatimonadetes; order Gemmatimonadales; family Gemmatimonadaceae; genus Fen-1231. Next base: position 121,256 of record JACQBG010000034.1, on the reverse strand, counting down.
GCACCGGCTGAGCACCATCCAGAGCGCCGACCAGATCCTCGTGCTCGAAGGGGGGAAGATCGTCGAGCGCGGGACGCACACCGAGTTGCTCGCGCAGAGCGGGCGCTACCGCCAGCTCTACGACAAGCAGTACCAGATCGAGCGCGACCAGTTCATCAACCCGGGGGAGGATTTCACCCAGGAGGAGACGGCCACGCACGTCGCCGTGGGCGCGCCGCCGCGCGCACGCTAGGCGCGGGGATGGACGAGGGGCCGGCCGCGCGACGCGCGGCCGGCCCCTCGTCCATCGTCGCCCGCCTTACTTCGCGCGCTTCTTGCCGGTGATCTTCGAGCCGTCGCCGGCCATCGACCAGTCGCCGGAGATATCGGTCCCGTCGACGACCATCGTGATGAAGGCGTCGCCGCCATCGGGCGCCGTGACGACGAGCTTCACGCTGTTCCCGGTGACCGTCACCGAGCGGATGGGGAGCGGCGGGATCGCGTCGCCCGTCACCGTCCCGCCCCACGTGCCGTCGGCCTTCTTCTCGATCACCGCGTTGATCGCCATCGGGTTCCCCTGCGCCGTGATGTTCACGTCGTACATCCCGGTGGGGTCGATGTTGCGCACGCGCGGGGCGGGCGCCGGAGCGGGCGCGGGAGTCGCGTTCGCGACGGGGCCCGACGGCGCGGGCGCGGCCGCCGGCGCCGGGGGAGCGGCGGCGCCGGTCGACGAGGCGGAACTGCACGCGGCCGCGCCGAGCGCCATCGCTACGAGCACGGGAAGACGGACGGACATGGGCTACCCCCGGTGAAGGACCCGCATAACTTGGCGGACAAGCGCGCCGAGCGCCATCGTTACTGCCGACTCGAACCCGTGATCCGTCATGACCGACACCTCGCGCCTGCTCAACCTCGACGAATTCGAGCGCGCCGCCGCGGCGACGCTCCCCACGATGGCCTTCGACTATTACGCGGGCGGCGCCGCCGACGAGGTCACGCTGCGCGGCACGCGCGCGGCGTGGGACCACGTCGGCATCCGGTACCGCGTGCTGCGCGGCATCGCCGAACGCTCCGTCGCGACGACCGTGCTCGGCCAGGAGCTCGCCGTGCCGATCCTCGCCGCGCCGATGGCGTTCCAGCGGCTCGCGCACCCCGACGGCGAGGTCGCGCTGATGCGCGCCGCCGGCGCGGCCGGCGCGGGGATGGTGCTCTCGACCCTCTCCACCACCTCGCTCGAAGAGGTGCGCGCCGCGTCGGAGGCGCCGCTCTGGTTCCAGCTCTACATCTACAAGGACCGTGACGCGTCGAAGGCGCTCGTGCAGCGCGCCGAGGCGGCGGGGTGCACGGCGCTCGTGCTCACCGTCGACTCCCCCATCCTCGGCCGCCGCGAGCGCGAGGCTCGGAGCGGGTTCCACCTGCCCGCCGAGTTCCCCGTGCCGAACCTCGAAGGGCTCGCACGGTCGACGCTCGCGTCGTCGCTGCATTCGTTCATCGCCGAGAACTGGGACGCCGACATCACCTGGGACGACCTCGCGTGGCTCCAGTCGATCACCGAACTGCCCATCCTCGTGAAGGGGATCGTGCGCGGCGACGACGCGCGGCTCGCGCTCGAGAACGGCGCCGCCGGCGTGATCGTCTCGAACCACGGCGGGCGGCAGCTCGACACGGCGGTGCAGTCGGTGCGCGCCCTGTCGGAGGTGGCGCAGGCGATGGACGGCGAGGGGACGTTGCTCGTCGACGGCGGCATCCGGCGCGGCACCGACATCGTGAAGGCGATGGCGCTCGGCGCGCACGCGGTGCTGCTCGGCCGCCCGCTGTTATGGGGCCTCGCCGTCGACGGCGAGGCCGGCGCGCGCCGGGTGTTCGAACTCCTCCGCGACGAGTTCGACGTCGCGATGGGCCTCTCCGGCTGCGCCTCGGTGGACGAGATCACGCTCGACCTGCTGGACTGACGCGTGACGCTCTGGGCCCAGCGCTACGACCCGCTCGGGTCGCCGCTCCTCTCGACGCTGGCGGCGCTCGCGCCGATCGTCGTGCTGCTCGGCCTGCTCGCCACGCACCGCGTGCGGGCGCACTGGGCGGCGCTCGCCGGGCTGGCCGCGTCGCTCACGGTGGCCGTCGGCGTGATCGGGATGCCGGCGCCGATGGCGGCGCGGGCGGCGGCGCTCGGCGCGGCGTACGGGCTGTTCCCCATCGGTTGGATCGTGCTCAACGTCATCTTCCTCTACCGGCTGTCGGTCGAGCAGGGCGCGTTCGACGCGTTGCAGCGGAGCATCACGCACCTCACTGCCGACCGGCGGTTGCAGCTGGTGCTGATCGCGTTCTCGTTCGGCGCCTTCTTCGAGGGGGCGGCGGGGTTCAGCACGCCGGTCGCCGTGACGGCGGCGCTGCTCATCGGCCTCGGCTTCGCGCCGCTCGAGGCGTCGGGGTTGTCGCTCATCGCCAACACGGCGCCGGTCGCGTTCGGCGCGCTCGGCACGCCGCTCGTCGCGCTGCAGGGGGTGACGGGGCTCGACCTGCACGCGCTCTCGGCCATGGTCGGCCGCCAGCTCCCGCTCTTCAGCCTCATCATCCCGTTCTGGCTCATCGCCGTGTACGACGGCTGGCGCGGCGTGCGCGAGGTGTGGCCCGCGCTCCTGGTGGCCGGCGTGGCGTTCGCGGTACCGCAATATCTCGTCGCGACGTACCACGGACCGTGGCTCGTCGACGTCGTCGCCGCCGTCTGCTCGATGGTCGCACTCGCGCTGTTCCTGCGCGTGTGGCACCCCGCGGCCACGGCCGACCGCGCGCTGGCGAAGGGCGAACGGCCGTCGCGCGCCGAGCTCGTGCGCGCGTGGACGCCGTGGACGCTGCTCAGCGTGGTCGTGTTCGCGTGGGGGACGCCGCAGGTGAAGGGATGGCTCAACGGCATCTCGTCGCCGGCGCTGCCGGTGCCGGGGCTGCACGACCTGGTGTTGCGCGTGCCGCCGGTCGTGGCCGCGGCGCACGCCGAGGCCGCGGTCTTCTCCTTCAACTGGCTCAGCGCGACCGGTTCCGGCATCGCGCTCGCCGCGGTGCTCGCCGGCCTCGCGCTCGGCGTGCGGCCGGCGCGGATGGTGCGCGCCTACGGCGAGACGCTCGTGCGCGTGGCGCCGTCGCTGCTCACCATCGCGGCGATGCTCGCGCTCGGCTACGTGACGCGCTACTCCGGCTCCGACACGATCCTCGGCCTCGCGTTCGCGCACACCGGGTGGCTGTATCCGTTCTTCGGCACGATGCTGGGCTGGCTGGGCGTCGCGCTCACGGGGAGCGACACGTCAAGCAACGTGTTGTTCGGCAGCCTGCAGGTGGTGACGGCGCAGCAGGTCGGCGTGAGTCCGGTGCTCATGGCCGCGGCCAACAGCGCCGGCGGCGTCATGGGGAAGATGATCGACGCGCAGAGCATCGTCGTCGCGGGCACGGCCACGCACACGCGGGGACAGGAAGGAGCGATCCTCCGCTACGTGTTCAAGCACAGCCTCGCGCTGGCGTCGCTGGTCGGGCTGTGGGTGATGGCGCAAGCATATATCTTCCGCATCCGATGAGCCTGACGATCGCCGGTGCCCTCCGCGCACTCGACCAGCCCCGCCATCGGGGCGAGCTGTACCGTGCCTGGGCCACGGCGAACTCCGCGGGGCTGTCGCACCAGGCCGCGCTCGAGGGGATGTCTCCCTCGCCCGACGCGGACGTCGAAGCGTTACGCCGTGCGCTCATCGTCGGCACGGCGCAGCAGAAGTCCGTCGCCGTCGTGGTGAAGACGCACCCCGCCCTGCTCCCGCCGTTCGAGGCGGCGACGCTCGTCGCCGCCGACGAGGCCCAGGCGCTCGGCCCCGCGCTCGCCCTGCTCGCCGACTGGCATACGCGCGAGTCGAAGCGGCACATGCGCGTGCGCCTCATGCTCGGCTATCCGATCTTCTTCGGCATCGTCGCGAGCTTCGTCGTGCCGATCCCCGTGCTCTACCGCAGCGGGCGCGGCGCGTATCTCGGGGCGATCGCGGCGGCGCTCGTGCTCTTCGTGCTCGTGGGCGGGCTGGTGCTCGACCCGCTCGCGCGGGCCGCGCTCGCCCGCCGGCGGCTCGCCCTGCTGCGGTTCGCGCGCGCGCTCGCCACCCTCATCGCGTGCGGCGTGCCGCGAGGACGCGCCGTGCGGCTCGCCGCCGATGCGTCGGCGAGCGGGGAGTTGGTGCGCCATCTCGCCCCGCGGTCCGACCGCGAGTTGCAGACGATGCCGCTCGCCGACCTGCTGCGCGACTGCCGGGCGGTGTCGGCCGCGCTGCTCTCGCAACTCGCCGTCGCCGACGCGACCGGCGACTACCTCCACACCATGCGCCGCTACGCGGAGATGGTCGAGGCCGAAGAGCAGCCGCGCTGACGCCGGTGCCCGAACGGGCGCCGGCGCGCGTGTTACGGCATCCGGCCGGGAGGCACTTCGGGCTTGCCGCCGGGCTTCCACTCCGGCTTCGCGCCATCCGCGAGGAGCCGCGCCGCTTTGGCCGCCGCGTTGATGACGCCCGCCATGTGGGCGAAGTCGACGCGCGACACGTCGTCGGTCACCTGGTGGTAATCGGTGTGGAGGTTGTAGGTCGAGAGCGTATGCGCCACGATCCCCCGCCGCGCGAAGGCGATGTTGTCGCTGCGCTGGAAGAACTGCTGGTCGGGGCGCTTGTCGGGGCCGATCGGCACGCCGTTCGCGGCGAGCATGTCTCCCATCGTCGACCGCTCGTACCCCGTGAGCCAGGCGCGCCCCGAGCCTCCGGCGAGCGAGTCGGGGCGGCCGATCATCTCGATCTCGAGGTTCGCGACCATCCCGGAGAGCGGCAGCGCGGGATGGGCGATGTACCAGTTCGTGCCGAGCAACCCGACCTCCTCGCCGATCGTCGCCGCGAACACCACCGTGCGCCTGGGCTTCGGCCCGTGCGCGAGCTGCCGCGCGATCTCCAGCACCGCGGTCACCCCCGACGCGTCGTCGTCGGCGCCGTTGTAGATCGAGTCCCCGCCGGCAACGGCGGGCGTGCGCATGCCGAGATGGTCGTAATGCGCGTCGATGAGGATGTGCTCCGCCTGGAGCGACGGGTCCGATCCGCGAAGCACGCCGACGACGTTCACCGCCGGGCGGCGGCGGGCGGGCCACGCGGAATCGTACGCGGTGAGCGTCGCGAGCACCCGGAGCGGAGCGCGCCACGAGAACACGCTGCTGTCGACCCGGACGATGCTCCCCTTCGACGGATCCTGCGGATCGGGCACGCGCTCCCGGCGGTACATCTTGACCGAATCGCCCTGCACCACGGGGACGCGCTGGAAATAGCCGCTGTCGCCCGCGGGCTCGAGGCCGATGCGCTTCATCTCGGCGGCGATGAGCGTGGCGGCGCGGCGTGCACCGGGCGTGCCCGTCGCCCGCCCCTGCATGGAATCGTCGGCGAGCGCCGAGAGCAGGCGGCGCGTCATCGCCGGGGTGGTGGGCTGCTGCGCGCCGAGCGGTGCGGCGGCGAGGAACGCGGCGAGGAGCAGGCGCTGCGAGGAGGACATCGTGAGGCCGGACGAAGGGGAGGTGGGCGACGACGCGCCTTCACAGGTTAGCGCCGCGCCCTTGCCCCACGCCAGCCGCCGCGACAGACTCACCCGCGCACATGCCGATCGATCCGAACGTCCCAGCGCTGGGACCCAACGTGCCCAGTCGTGGCAACGCGTTCAGCCACGGCCTCGCGCTGCTCGCGATGCGACTCACGGGGTGGCACTTCGAGGGCGCCCTGCCCGACCGCGCCAAGTTCGTGCTGATCGTCGCGCCGCACACCTCGAACTGGGATTTCCTGGTGGGCGTGATGGCGATGTTCGCGCTCGGCATCCGCGGCACCTTCCTCGGCAAGCACACGCTCTTCCGGTGGCCGCTCGGCATCGTCATGCGCTGGCTCGGCGGCGTGCCGGTCGACCGGTCGGCGGCGAACGACGTCGTGCGGCAGACCGTCGCGTACTTCGAGACGCGCGACCAGATGCTGCTCGCGCTCTCGCCCGAAGGGACGCGCAAGAAGCTCCCCGCGTGGCGCACCGGGTTCTATCACGTCGCGCGCGGCGCCGGCGTGCCCATCGTCCCCGTCGCCTTCGATTTCCCGAACCGCCGCATCACGATCTTTCCCGAGTTCCACACGACGGGGGACCAGGCGGCGGATTTCGCGGCGCTGGGCGCGAATTTCGATGCGCGGATGGCGATGCGGCCGGCCAATTACTGAGCGGCCGGCGTCCGCACCGCCGGCCCCCACTGGAATGCGCGCGCCGCGCGCTGCATAGTGTTGGGTGATGGCCCCGCCCCGACCCGACGTCCGGCCCGACCTGCGCGCTCCGGCGACGCTCTTCGCACGGCACAACCCCGACCACGTGCCCGCGGAAGCGCTCACCGAACGCGAGCTCGCGGCCTCGATCGACTCGCTCGAGCGCAAGCTGCGCTCGGCGCGCCGGTCGCTGCTCGCGGCGCAGCTGGCCGGCGCGCTCATCACGCTCGTGGTCCTCGCGCTCGGCGGCATCCTGCTCTGGTTCGGACCGACGCCGTTCCTCGAGAACGTGTTCGGCCACGGCGGTTCGCTCAAGGCGACGACCTACGACGTCTTCGTGTGGTGGCTCGCCGTGATCGTGCTCGCCGTGATGGGCGGCGCGTTCGGCGACCAGATGTTGCGCGGGCGGCTGCGGATGGCCCGCGGCTGGAAGTCGCGCGTCGCCGATCTCACGCGGCGCCTCGAGGACGCGCGGCACGTGCAGCACCGCCGCGCCGCCCCCTGACCGGCGGCTAGCGGGGCGACGCCAGGAAGTCGAGGAGCGCCCGGTTCACCAGCTCGGGCTGCTCGACGCTCGATGAGTGGCCAGCGCCGGGCAGCGTCACCAGGCGGGCGCCGGGCACGAGCGCGCGGATCTTCTCGGCGTGGTGCCGTGGCGTCGCGACGTCCTCGTCGCCGACCATCACCAGCGTCGGCGTGGTGATCCCCGGCAGCAGGTCGGCGACGCCCTCGCGTTCGATCACGCCGCGCACCGCCCGGACGATGCCGCGACGATTCGCCTTGAGCTCGCCGCGCCACCGCGCGCGCACGGCGGCCTTCGCCGGGTCGTGGAGGAAGGTGCGGCCGAACATGATCGGCATCACGGGCGCCACCACGGCGCCCGGGCCGAACAGGCGCGCCACGAACGCGAGCCGGCGGTACTTCGGCACGTTCCCCGGCGCCTCGGCGTCGGCCGACGTCTCGAGCAGGGTGAGCGTACGGAACAGCTCCCGGCGGCGCGCGGCGATGCGGAGGCCGACGAATCCACCCATCGACAGTCCGACGAAATGGCACGGCCCAAGCCCGAGACGCTCGATGAGCGCGACGGTGTCGTCGTACGCCTGTTCGATGGGATAGGACCGGCCGGTCGCATCGCCGCTCCGTCCATGTCCCGGCAGGTCGTACGCGACGCACCGGTAGCGCGGCGCCAGCGCCGCGACCTGCCCCTCGAACATGCGCGATGACATGAGCAGCCCATGGCAGAAGACCACGGGCTCGCCATCGCCGCCGCTGTCCTCGACGTGGACCGCCACGCCGTTCAGGGTGATCGTCGGCATGTCTCATTATGGCGCACCCTGCGCACGACCGCCATCTTTAAAGCGACATGCCCGCCCCGGCGAATCCCACGAACCGGCTCGCGACCGGCCGACGCCCCTTCTGGATCGGGGTCGCCTACGGGCTCGTCGTGCTCAGCACGACGGCGCTCATCGTGGGGAGCGTGCTCTACAGCACGCGGCGCGTGCTCTTCCAGGACACGCAGGAGTACCTCCGCTCCACCGCGGAGACCGCCGCCTCGCTCATCGACGGTGACCGGCACGAGACGTTCAAGACGCCCGAGCAGGAGAACAGCGTCGAGTACGCGGACGCGGTGCGCCCGCTGCAGAAACTGCTCGACGGCAATCCGGACATCCGCTTCGTCTACACCGGCATCGTCGACGGCGACTCGCTGCGCTTCGTCCTCGATGCGTCGCCGCGCGGCAAGGTGACGGCGAGCGGCGTCCCTGAGCACGCCGACATCGGCCAGGCGGTGCTGGCTCCGCCGCTGCTGCGTCAGATGTGGCGCGACAAGCAGACGGTGGTCGAGGACACGCCCTCCACGACGCAGTGGGGGCCGGGGGTGCGCGCCAACGCGCCGATCCTCGCGAAGGATGGCCGGATCACCGGCTTCGTCGGCGTGACGCTCGGCGTCGACCGCCTCAACAGCCGCATCGCGAAGATCGACCAGATCGTCACCATCGGCGCGTTGCTCGGCGTCCTCCTCGCACTCATCAGCGGCTACGCGGCGTATCGCGTCGAGCGCTCGCGCGTCGAGGCGGAGATCGAACTGAAGGCGGCGAAGGCGGCCGCCGAGGCGAGCGCGCGCGCCAAGGGCGAGTTCCTCGCCAACATGAGCCACGAGATCCGCACGCCGCTGCACGGCGTGCTCGGCATGAGCGAGGCGCTCCTCGCCTCGGCGCACACCGAGGCCGATCGCCGCTCACTCGAGGTGATCAACAAGTCGGCCTCGTCGCTGCTCGGCATCCTCAACGACATCCTCGACTACTCGAAGCTCGAGGCGGGGCGCGTCGACCTCGTCGACGCGCCGTTCGACCCGCGCGCCCTCCTCGACGACGTCACCGACCTGTTCGCCGTGAAGGCCGAGGAGAAGGGGCTCGAGATCGCCGTGCGCGAGACGATCCGCGCCGAGCGGTGGCCGGTGGGCGACGCCGCGCGCCTGAAGCAGGTGCTGCTCAACCTCGTGGGGAACGCGGTCAAGTTCACCGAGCAGGGCTCCGTGCGCGTCGACCTCGAGACGGTGATGATCGGGCGGCAGACGATCGCGTTGCGCGTCAACGTGAAGGACACGGGCATCGGCATCGCGCCCGAGGTGCAGCAGCGGCTGTTCGAGCAGTTCCAGCAGGGCGAGGCGAGCACGGCGCGCCGGTTCGGCGGCACGGGGCTCGGGCTCGCCATCTCGCGCCAACTGATCATCCTCATGGGCGGCACGCTCTCCGTGCGCAGCACCGCGGGGAGCGGCACGGAGTTCACCGTCGACCTGCAGCTGCCGGCGGCGCCGACCGCGCGTGAACAGGGCTTCGCGTCGCGGCTGCCGACGTCGTCGCGGGTGCTCGTGTGCGCGAACTCGACGCTCACGCGCGAGGCGATCACCGAGATGCTGGGCCGCGAGGGGATCGGCGTCGACATCGTGCCCGATCTCGACGCCATGCGCGCCGCGATCAAGAGTGGACGCCGGTTCGCGTTCGTGATCGCGAACGCGCCGGCCGATCCCGACGGCGCGCCGCCGTTCTTCGCCGGCTTCGGCGCCCTCCCTCCCCTCGTGCTGCTCACCCAGCTGCACCAGCCGCTCAACAACTCGCAGCTCTCCGCACTCGGCGCTGCGGCCCAGCTCCGCTATCCGGTGCGCGAGGACCACCTGCACGCGCTGCTCGCCGAGGTCGCGGCGGGCCGCCTCGTGGCGCTGACCGCGGAGGACGCGGCCGCGCCACCCGCGCCGCCCGCGCTCTCGCGAGAGGCCAGCGACGCCATCGTCGACGGCAAGCCGCGCGTGCTCGTCGTCGACGACGTCGAACTCAACCTGATGGTCGCCCGCGCGATGCTGGGCTCGCTCGGCGCGAACGTCGTGTCGGCGAACGGCGGGCCCCCGGCGCTCGACCTGCTCGCGGCCCAGAAGTTCGCGCTCGTGTTCATGGACTGCCACATGCCCGAGATCGACGGCTACGAGGTCACGCGCCGCGTGCGCGCGACGGGCGGCGTGAACCGCGACACCCCCATCGTCGCGCTCTCGGCGAGTGCGTTCGCCGAGGATCGCCAGCGCGCCCTCGAGTCGGGGATGAACGACTTCGCCCCGAAGCCGATCGAGCTCCTCGGCCTCAAGACCGTGCTCGAGCGGTGGATCCCCGAGTACACCCCACCGGCGAAGGCAGAGTCGGCGCGCTGACGCGGGCGGCGACCAGCGTCGCCCGCGCGTTCAGGAACCCGGGAAGTCCTTGAGCAGCCGGGCGACGCCTTTGCGGATCGATGCGTCGCTGGAGGACTTGGCGGTCACCTCGCCGACGATCGTGCCCCGCCAGGCGACCTTCAGCGACGGGCGCGCGAGGAAGTCGAGCATCAGCGTCCCCTGCGTATACGGCTCCTCGCGCGCGTACGCTTCCGGCGCGCCCCAGTAGCCCCACTCCATCTGTGGATCGCCGCACGGGCGCCCGCCGCAGGGCGTGGCCGTGCGCACCGTGTCGACCATATGCTGCGCGCCGACGTGATAGTGCACGATGAGCTGCGCGTCGGCGAACGCGATCTTGTGGAAGCCGCGCGCCGCGAGTTCGTCGTCGACGGCGCGCTCGATGCGGCGGCGCACGCTGTCGGCCTCGAACTTGGGGTCGCGCTCGGCAGCGCCGCGGGCGCCGTCGGCAAGCCCCCACGCGTAGGTCGCGCCCGGCGCGATGGGAAGCAACGGGTCACGGCTGATCGTGACGGCGGGGCCGCACGCCACCGTGCACGTGGCGATCAGGAGCAGGGAGTACGCGCGTTTCGACATCGTCGACTCAGGCTGGAAACCGAGGGACGGCGGAACGCCTCCGCCGCGCAGCACGAGGCACGGACCGCCACTTCGCCGTACCTCCAACGTGGGTGATGGCCGCGACCCCGGACAGTGGAGAATGCCCGACAGGGGGGCGCAGATTGACGCAGAGCCGTGCGTTCGAGGGCTGCGCGGAACCGATGCTTCCCTGCGGCGAGGGTCTACGCAGATACGGCACGACCGCCCATGCGAATAGTGCGCGTAACCGACGGCCCCACACGCAGTTCCCCATTGTCGTGCCGTATCCGTCCTTATCCCTCGACCCGACGGATCCCGGCCGCGGCCCGGACCCGTCCCCCACGGATCCGTGGAGATCCGTGGCACATCAGTTCCTCCCACTGTAGAGCGGGCGCCCGCTCACGCCGATACTCCCGGCATATGGAACTCTTCTTCGCGCGACAGCCGATCTTCGACGTCGCCGAACGTGTCGTGGGCTACGAACTCGCGCACCGCGCCGCCGGGGGCGAGGCGCCGGAGTCCAGTGCCTTCGACGCGACGGTGCAGGTGCTCGTCGACGCCATCATGGGCGCCGGGCTCGACCGCGTCGGCGAGGGGCGTCCCGTGTTCGTGAAGGTCTCGAGCGACGTGATCGCCAGCGAGACCGTGCGGCTCCTCTCGCCCGGCACGCTCGTCTTCGAGCTCGACGCCGACGCGCCCTGCGACGACGCGCTGCGGCACGCGTGCGCCGCGCTCCGCGACGCCGGGCACAAGCTCGCGCTCGCCGGCTTCCACGCGGACGCGCGCGCACGCGAGCTCGTGCCGTTCGTGCACGTCGTGAAGATCGACGCGCACGCCGTGCGCGGCGGCGCCCTCCAGGCGGCGGCCACCGCGGCCGCCGGCGGCGGACGCATCCTCATCGCCGAGCGCGTGAACGACCGCGCCGAGCGCGACCGGTGCGTCGCGCTCGGGTTCCGGTACTTCCAGGGGTACCGCTTCACCCGCCCCGAGACGGTCGTGCGACGCGACCTCGACATGAACCACCTCGCGATCTTCCGCACGATGCGCGACCTGCTCGACCACACGGTGAGCGACCGGGAGGTGGAGGCGGCGTTCGCGCGCGACGTGAGTCTCTCCTACCGGCTGCTGCGCATCGTCAACTCGGCCGCCGTCGGCGGCACCGAGATCTGGTCCATCGGCCACGCGGTGCGGCTCCTCGGCCGCGTGGCGCTCTACCGCTGGCTCTCGATGTGCCTGCTCGCCTCGTCGAGCGGCCAAGGGGTCACCGAGGAACTGCAGCGCGCCGCGCTCGTGCGGGCGCGCTGGTGCGAACTCCTCGCCGAGGCCGCCGGCGTGCCGCGCGCCGCCCCGTCGCTCTTCCTCGTGGGGCTGTTCTCGCTGCTCGACGTCATCACCGGCGTGCCGATCGACGAGCTGATGCGGCAGATCGAGCCCGCGGCCGACGTGCGCGAGGCGATCCTCACCCGCGCCGACTGGTTCGGCGCCACGCTCGCGCTCGTCGAGGCGTGGGAGAACGCCGACTGGCCGGAGGTGCTGAACCGCTCGTACGAGGTCGGGATCGAGACCGAGGAGCTTCCGCGACTCTACCGGGCCGCCCTCGAGTGGGCCGGCACGCGATCGAGCGACGCGAGCATCGCCGCCTGAGCACGCTGCTGCACCGCTGCGCCGCGGAGCGGACCGCCGCGCCGAGGAGCGCGCCGCTGCGCCCCTGAGCGCGCGCGGGTAGCTTTTCCGGCTGGCACCCCAACCGGAGACCCGCCATGCCCGACGCCGACCGTTCCTCGCTCGACCGCCGCGGCTTCGTCGGCGCCTCGCTCGCCGCCGGGGCCGCCGCCCTCATGCCACGCACGGCGCGAGCCTCCGCGTTCGCCGCGGCAAGCGCCACGGCCCCGGCGGCGGAGCGGCCGGCCGAGGACGAGCTCTTCGAGCGCTCCATCGCCGAGCTCGGCGCCATGATGCAGCGCGGCACGCTCACCTCGCGCGCCCTCACCCAGCGCTACCTCGTGCGCATCGCGCGCATGGACAAGAACGGCCCCGCCGTCAACGCCGTCATCGAGCTCAACCCCGACGCCCTCGCCATCGCCGACGCGCGCGACGCCGAGCGCAAGGCCGGCACGGTGCGCGGCCCGCTGCACGGCATCCCCGTGCTCGTGAAGGACAACATCGACAGCGCCGACGCCATGCGCACCACGGCCGGCTCGCTCGCGCTCGCGACGAGCACGCCGCCGAAGGACGCGTTCATCGTCGAGCGGCTCCGCGAGGCCGGCGCCGTGCTCCTCGGCAAGACGAACCTCAGCGAGTGGGCCAACTACCGGTCGACGCGCTCGTCGAGCGGCTGGAGCGGACGCGGCGGGCAGACGCGCAATCCGTACGTGCTCGACCGCAATCCGTGCGGCTCGAGTTCGGGCACCGGCGCCGCGATCGCGTCCGACTTCGCCACCGTCGGCATCGGCACCGAGACCGACGGCTCGATCATCTGCCCATCGTCGATCAACGGGCTCGTCGGCGTGAAGCCGACGGTCGGACTGTGGAGCCGCGGCGGCATCATCCCCATCTCGGCGTCGCAGGACACGGCCGGCCCGATGGCGCGCACCGTCGCCGACGCCGCCGCGCTGCTCGGCGCCCTCACCGGCGTCGACCCGCGCGACGCGGCGACGACGGCGAGCCGCGGCAAGGCGGCGACGGACTACACGTCGAAGCTCGACGCCGGCGCGCTCAAGGGGGCGCGCATCGGCGTGGCGCGCAACCTCGCCGGCTTCAACCCCGACGTCGACGCCACGTTCGACCGCGCCATCGCCGCGCTGCGCGACGCCGGCGCCGTGATCGTCGACCCGGTGAAGCTCGCCACCGCCGGCAAGTACGGCGACGCCGAGGGCGTCGTGCTCGACTACGAGTTCAAGGCCGGCCTCAACGCGTATCTCGCCTCGCTCGGCGCGAACGCGCCGGTGAAGTCACTCGCCGAGCTGATCGCGTTCAACGAGCGCGAGAAGGCACGCGAGATGCCCTGGTTCGGACAGGAGACGTTCATCCGCGCGGAGAAGTGCGGGCCGCTCACCGACAAGAAGTACCGGGAGGCGCGCGCGAAGTGCGTGCGGTTGGCGCGCACGCAGGGGTTGGACGCGGCGATGCAGAAGCACCGGCTCACGGCGCTCGTGGCACCGTCGAACGCGCCGGCGTGGCCCACCGACCACCTGAACGGCGATCACGTGACCGGGGGCGACACGTCGTTCGCCGCCGTCGCCGGCTATCCGTGCGTGACGGTGCCGATGGGGCTCGTGCACGAGCTCCCGGTCGGACTCTCGTTCATCGGCGCGGCGTGGAGCGAAGCGGCGCTGCTCGGCTACGCGTTCGCGTTCGAGCAGGCGACGAAGGCCAGGCGATCGCCGAAGTTCCTGCCGACGCTCGCCTGACGCGGCGCGCCGCGCGAGCGCGCTATGACTGCTTGGTGCCGCAGGTGTTGATGCCGAACACCGTGTAGAGCGGGCAGCTGCCGATGAACCCCGTGACGAGGGGGATGATGCCGAGGTAGCCCCACGGCGTCTTCGGGCCGACGAAGGCGAGCGAGATGAGGACGAGTCCGGCGATGATGCGAACGGCGCGGTCGGCGCCGCCTTCGTTGATGGGGAGGAGCTTGCTGGCCATGGAGGACTCCGGTGGGGTTGGAGGGGGCGGCGCGCGGGACGCGTGCGCCGCGGACGGGCATGTTCGTAACCTACGGTCCCCGGTCGCGGTCGCCATCGGGAATCCCCTTACATTACTGCAGTCGCATGTAGTTATATATTGACGGCTGCACCCCCGCGCCAACGACAGCACCCGTCACCCGCCGAGTGGTTAAGTTCCGCCACGGCCCGCGCCGCGACGACCAGGAGACGCCCGTGAGCACCCTCGAACAGCACTTCGCCCCCTTCCGCGCCAACACCATCGGTCACGACCAGACGTTCCGCTCCCCCTACGGCGAGCAGCGCATCGTTTACGCCGACTGGACCGCGAGCGGGCGTCTCTACCGCCCCATCGAGGACGCCCTCCGCGACCGATTCGGCCCCTTCGTCGGCAACACGCACTCGGAGTCGAGCGTGACGGGCTCGGCGATGACCGTCGCCTACCATGAAGCGCACGACATCCTGCGACGGCACGTCCACGCCGGCCCGGACGACCTGATCATCACGGCGGGCGCCGGGATGACCGGCGCCGTGAACAAGCTCCAGCGCATCCTCGGCCTCAAGGCGCCGCAGGGACTGCGCCACTTCATCGACATCCCCGAGCGCGAGCGCCCGGTGGTGTTCGTGACGCACATGGAGCACCACTCCAACCACACCTCGTGGTACGAGACCCACGCCGACGTCGTCGTGGTGCCACCCGACGACCGCGGCGTGGTGAGCCTCGCCGCGCTCGAGGCGCAGTTGCACGAGTACCGCGACCGCCCGGTGAAGATCGGCGCGTTCACGGCGTGCTCCAACGTCACGGGGATCTTCACCCCGTACCACGCGATGGCGAAGCTGATGCACCGTGCGGGCGGGATCGCGCTCATCGACTTCGCCGCGTCGGCGCCGTACGTGGCTATCGACATGCACCCCGCCGACCCCGAAGAGCGGCTCGACGCGGTGCTCTTCTCGCCGCACAAATTCCTCGGCGGCCCGGGCACCCCGGGCGTGATGGTGTTCGACCGCAAGCTGTACACGAACACCGTCCCCGACGAAGCCGGCGGCGGCACCGTGAGCTGGACCAACCCGTGGGGACAGTACGCCTTCCTCGACGACATCGAGGCCCGCGAGGACGCGGGCACGCCGGCCTTCCTGCAGACGATCAAGGCCGCGCTGGCCGTGAAGGTGAAGGACGCCATGACCGTCGCGGCGATGCGCGAGCGCGAGGAACAGATCGTTCCTCATGCGATGGACGCGCTGCAGCGCATCCCCGGGGTGCACCTCCTGGCGCCGGGCGGACGCGACCGCCTCGCCATGCTCTCGTTCTGGGTGGAGGACGTGCACTACAACCTGATGGTGCGGCTGCTCAACGACCGGTTCGGCGTGCAGTCGCGCGGCGGCTGCTCGTGCGCGGGCACGTACGGGCACTACCTGCTCCATGTCGATCCCTCGCGGTCGAAGGCGATCACCGACCGCATCGACCGCGGCGACCTCTCGGAGAAGCCGGGATGGGTGCGCCTCTCGTTCCATCCGAGCACGACGATGGCCGACATCGACCATGCGATCCGCGCCGTCGCCGAGTGCGTGGCGAACGCGCCGCAGTGGTCGAAGGACTATGCGTACTCGAACGTGACGAACGAGTACGTCCACCGGAGCGGCGACGATGTGCTCAAGGCGCGCGTGAAGGGGTGGTTCGAGCTGGAGGGGTGAGGGCGTCGAACCGGGGCGGATCGATCGGTGCCGGCGAATTCTTGGGGGGATCAGATCTGATCGGAAAGCGATCAGTACTGATCCCCTCTGAAATTCGCCGGCGCACGGACCAGTGGATGTGGCGTTGTTTCAAACCGCGACAGGACTGTCGTCAGTTAGGGACGCTTTCGCGCGTGTGCGCCCTCGAACATGGGCAATTCGGCTGGCACCGTCCTTGCCCTCTTCTCCGGTGAACCCGACCGGAGGATCCGATGTCACCGTCCGCGATGTTGCGTGGCGCACTGTTGGCGCTCGGGCTGGTCACGATCACGGCGTGCCACGACGGTCCCTTCAGTCCATATTGGGATCGCGGCACCTACGAGCTCGTCGCGGCGAACGGCCGCTACGTCCCTTCCAACGTCTATGTCGCGGCGGGCCCCGGGCATGTCGACGCCGTGGACGTCGTCGACGGCTGGATCACCCTGCACGGCGACGGCTCGTACGAGCTCATCGTGCACGCGCGGGAGACGACGAACGGACTGAGCGCCGACGTCACGCATGCATACGCCGGCGGCTACGACACCGACGGCAACATGCTCTACCTGAGCTACGACCTCCCGGGCTCGTACTACTCCGACCAGCTGCAGGCCTCGTGGCACGACGGCATCATCGAGGTGGTCGTCCCCGACGTGGCGATGGGGCACGGGGTGCTGATGCGGTTCGGCCGGTGAGGCGGATCGTACCGTTCAGGCGCGGTGCTTGAGGTACCGCTCCGCGACCTGCTCGAGCCGGTCGTCGCCCAATGCGCGCGCCTGTGCGAGCAGCGCCTCGACGTGCGCGCGCAGCTGCGGATCGCCCCACTTGTACCCCGTCGCGTCTTCCGCATCCAGCACTTCGCTCACGCGCGCGCCCTCGAGCAACGCCGCCGCGGCCGCCGCGTCGTACGACGGATCGTCGCGCGGCGGGAGGTGGTGGTTGCGCTTCGGCTTGTACTCCTCGTGGTCTTCGTTGACGAAGGCGCGGCGCACGAGCAGGGGGAGGGAAAGGGGGAGGAGGAGGGGTTGGCTGCAGGGAAGAGGGGGAGGAAATCACGTTAGCGCTTTCGACAGTGGGGCGAAACCCTCGGCGCTATATTCCACGGGCCATGCTCCTACCCTTCCTCGCCGCATTCCAGCTCGCCGCCGGGCAGCCTGACGTCTACCACGCGCTCAAGGGGCAGACCATCGCCACGGCGCCCATGCTCGAGTCGCCGATCGTCATCGACGGCAAGCTCGACGAGCCCGTCTGGCGCCGCGCCGCGCTCCTCACCGGCTTCTCCGAGTACCAGCCCGCCGACCAGCGCCCCGCCCCGGATTCCACCGAGGTGCTCGTCTGGTACACGCCGACGGCGATCTACTTCGGCATCCGCGCCTTCGAGCCACACGGCGTCGTGCGCGCCACGCTCGCCGACCGCGACAAGATCTCCGCCGACGACAACGTCGAGATCCACCTCGACACCTTCCACGAGGGGCGCCGCGCCTTCGTGTTCATCGTCAATCCCTTCGGCGTGCAGGCCGACGGCACCAAGAACGAGAGCGGTGGCTACATCCCGGGCTCCAACATCATGCCGGGGCAGACCGACCTCAGCGCCGACTACCTCTGGGACTCGAAGGGGCGGCTCACCGACTACGGCTACGAAGTCGAGATCCGCATCCCCTTCAGCAGCCTGCGTTATCCGGCCACGCACGAGCAGCGCTGGGGGATCCAGATCGACCGCCACGTGCAGCACTCGGGCTACGAGGAGACGTGGACCCGCGCCCTCAAGGGCTCGGCGAGCTTCATCGCGCAGGAAGGGGAGCTGCGCGGCATCGCCGGCATCACGCACGGCCAGACGATCGACCTGAACCCCGAGCTCACGAGCACGATCACCGGTGCGCCCACGGGCGCCACCGGCGCCGGCTGGGGCTACACGTCGCACCCGCAGCTCGGCGGCAACATCCGCTGGGGGCTCGGCAGCAACTTCGTCCTCAACGGCACCATCAAGCCCGACTTCTCGCAGGTCGAGGCCGACGCGACGCAGATCGCCGCCGACGCGCGGTTCGCGCTGTTCTATCCGGAGAAACGGCCGTTCTTCGTCGAGGGGAGCGACCTGTTCAACGTCCCCAACACGATGATCTACACGCGGCGCATCGTGCAGCCCGACGCCGCCATGAAGCTCACCGGCAAACTCGGCGACAACGACGTCGCCGTGCTCTCGGCGCTCGACGACGGCTCCACGACGCCCAACGGCCAGCGGCCGCTCGTCGACGTCGTCCGCCTGCAGCGCGACCTCGGGGGGCAGTCGACCACCGGCGTCTTCTACAGCGACCGCGTGGGCGGCGGGCGCACGAACCGCGTCGGCGGGGCCGACCTGCACTACGTGTTCGGCAAGCTGTACTACGCCCAGTTCCAGGCGGTGATGAGCGGCACGAGCGATGCCGCCGGCGCGCGCAGCGGACCGATGTGGGAGGCGCTCGTCGACCGCACGGGGCGCACCTTCGGCTTCCACTACAACATCCTCGCCATCCACCCCGATTTCGCCACCGACAACGGCTTCGTCACGCGCACCGGCGTCGTGCAGCCGAGCATCGCGAATCGGTACACATGGTACGGCGCGCCGGGGGCCTTCCTCGAGCGGTTCAACGTGTACTTCCGTCAGGGCGGCACCTGGAAGTACGACGACTTCTACAACGGCCAGCACGTGCTCGAGGATTTCGCCAACGCGAACACGCAGTTCACGCTTCGCGGCGGCTGGAACCTCAACGTCTCGCCGACGTTGTCGAGCTACGCGTTCGACTCCGCGGCGTATGCGAACGTGCGGACGACGGCCGCCGACGGCTCGGCGCGCGCCTTCGTGCCGCTCGGGCGCAAGAACACATCGGTCGTGGCGGTGAGTCTCGCGACGCCGCAATTCCCCGGCTTCACCGCCTCCGTCGGCGGCACGTTCGGCCAGGACGTCGACTTCTTCGAGACGTCGGCGGTGCGGCGCACCGACTACAACGCCTCGCTCGACCTGCGTCCGAGCAACCAGTTGCGCGTGAGCGCGACATATGTGAGCTCGACCTTCACGCGGCTCGGCGACGGCGTGCGCACCGCGACGACGCGCATCCCGCGCCTCAAGGTGGAGTACCAGATCGCGCGCCCGTTGTTCGTGCGCATCGTGTCGCAGTACACGGCCACCCTGCGCGAGCCGCTCGTCGACCCGTCGACCGGGCGCATCCTGTTGGTCGCCGCCGGCGACGGCACCTTCGTCCCGGCCACGGAACAGCAGTCGAACCTGTTGCGCGCCGACTTCCTCATCTCGTACCGGCCGTCGCCAGGCACCGTGTTCTTCGCCGGCTACGGCAACAGTCTCGTCGAGGCCGATCCGCTCGCCTTCCAGCAACTGCGCCGGTCGACCGACGGCTTCTTCGTGAAGCTGAGCTGGGTGTTCAGCCAGACCGTGGGAGCCCAGTAGCGGCGTGGAACAGGTCGACGCCCTCAACACGGCCCTCGCGGGCCGGTACCGCATCGAACGGACGATCGGTGAGGGCGGGATGGCCACGGTCTACCTCGCGCGCGACGTGCGCCACGAGCGCGACGTCGCACTGAAGGTGCTCGACCCAGAGCTCGGCGCATCGCTCGGGGCGAAGCGCTTTCTGGCCGAGATCCGCACGACGGCGCAGCTGCACCATCCGCACATCCTCCCGCTCTACGACTCCGGCGACGCGGACGGCCTGCTCTACTTCGTGATGCCGTTCGTCGACGGCGAGTCGCTGCGCGACCTGCTCGACCGCGACGACCGGCTCGACCTTGGCGAAGCGCTGCGCCTCTTCACCGAGATCGCCGACGCGGTCGGCCACGCGCACGCGCGCGGCATCATCCATCGCGACCTCAAGCCCGAGAACGTGCTGATCGCCGGCCGCCACGCCTTCGTCGCCGACTTCGGCATCGCACGCGCCGTGTCGGCGGCGGCCCCGGAACGCCTCACGCGCGCCGGCATGACGCTGGGCACGCCCGCGTACATGAGCCCCGAGCAGGCGTCGGGCAGCCCGCGCCTCGACGCGCGCAGCGACGTGTACAGCCTCGGCTGCCTGCTCTTCGAGATGATCGCCGGCGACCCGCCGTTCACCGGAGAGACGAACCAGGAAGTGATCGGCCAGCGCTTCCAGCTCGAGATCGGGCCGAGCGTTCTCGGCCGGCGCAGTGGCGTGCCGGCGCGCGTCGACGCGGCGATCCGCAAGGCGATGGCACGAGAGCCGATCGAGCGCTTCCAGAGCGCGGCGCAGTTCGTCGAGGCGCTCACGGCCGATGCGCGACCTGCGCCGATGTCGCCGCTCTCACCCGCCGTCTCGCGACCCGCCGCACCCGGAACGCCCGGAACGCCCGGAGTCACTTCCCTGCCCGGTGCGCCGTCCCCCGCGCACCTCTCGAGCGAAGTCCCGCGCACGCGCCCGCCCCGACAATCGCTCGGCAAGAAGCTGATGCGTTCGGGACTGATGCACGCGCCGAACACGGGCGCCGTCGACGTCGGCACGTCCGAACTCCTCGTGCGCGGCCGCGCGATGGTGGCCACGCGCGCCGAGGGGGTGCAGCGCGGCATCGACCTGTTGCGGCAAGCGGCGGCACGCACGCCGGAGTCGGCCGACGTTCTGGCCGAGTTGGCCTCGGCGTACTCGACAGCCGCGATCGCCGACACGATGACGCCCGCGGACGCGTGGCGCGAGGTGAGGGAGTGCGCCCACCGCGCGCTCACGCTCGACCCCAAGTGCGCGCGCGCCGCCGTCGAACTCGGCAACGCCGCGCTCTGGTTCGACTGGGACTGGGCCACGGCGCGCGCGCACTTCGACCGCGGCGCCGCGCTCACGCCGAACGACCCGCTCGTGCAGCTGGCCCTCGGCACCTACTGGTCATCGCGCGGACTGCACGACGACGCCCTCTGGTGCTGCGACCGCGCCGTCGCCGCCGACCCTAACAGCGCATCGGCGCGCACGGGGCTCGCCATCGCGCGCTATTTCGCCCGCCGCCACCCCGACGCCGTCGCCGCCTGCGACCAGGTGATCGCCGCCGAGCCCGCCTTCTCGGAGGCGCACCGGTGGAAGGCGCTCGCCTTCCGCGAGCTCGGCCGGTTCGACGAGGCGATCGGCGCCGCCGACGCCGCGATGCGGCTCTCCGGACGCCACCCGTGGGCGATGGCGACGCGGGCGCTCGTCGGCGCGAGCGCGAACCGGATCGAGTCGGCCCGCGCGATCGTCGACGAGCTCTCGACGCGCGCCGAGGGGGAGCCCGTGCCCGCACTCGGTCTCGCGATGGTGCTCCTGCAGCTCGGCGAGACCGAGGGGTGCATCGCGTGGCTGCAGCGCGCACTCGCCGCGCGCGAGCCGTGGCTCGTGATGCTGGCTGCCGATCCGCGGTTCGACGCCGCGCGGCACGACGCGCGCTTCGCGGCGGTGCTGGAGCGGGTGGGCGCACCGCGCTGAGTCGCCGCGCGCGCCGCGCCGATCGGTGCGCGCGGCGCGCCGCGACGCCGTTCGCTACGGAATGCGCTTCCTCACGGCCGGCACGAGCGCCCGGTCCTTCGTCGGCGGGATGATGCCGCCCGTGACGTGCGATGGGTTGTAGGTGAATCGCACCGATCCCGAACCGGTCGACCCGCTCGCGTCGGTGGCGGTGACCGTGACCGTCGTGGGCCCCCAGTAGGCGTCGGAGATGTCGATGTGTGCGCCCCACGCCGGCACCCCGCCCAGCGCGCCGATGTGGATGAGCAGGAGCTGCACGTGATGACGCCCGACGTCGGCGAACACCGACGCGAGCGGACGCGCCGCCTTCACGATGGCGGCCACGAACACCGTGTCGCCCGAGACGGTCGTCGTCTGCGGATTCACCAACTCCACCACGACGTCGTTCGTCACCGTCACGGTCGCCGCGGCGCTGTGTCCCTCGCTCGTCGCGGAGATGGTCGCCGTGCCCGGCGCCACGGCGGTGACGACCCCCGTCGGGTTGACGGTGGCGACCGCCGGCGCGTCGGTCGACCAACCGATCGCGCGGCCGGTCACCACCGCTCCCGACGAGTCGCGCAACTCGGCGACGAGCGGCGACGTGCGCCCCATCGAGAGCGCCGATGCCGCGGGCGTCACGGAGATGCTCGCGACGCTCGCGAGACGGAGCGTCACCGTCACGAGCGCCGTCTGCGCCACGCCGTCGCACGTCGCGGTGACCGTCGCCGTACCGGCGGCCGCGGCGGTGACGACGCCGGTCGCGCTCACCGTCGCGACCGAGGGAGCGGAGCTGCTCCACGCGATCGGATGTCCGGTGACGACGTTGCCACGCACGTCGACGACGGTCGCGGTCAGCGGCTGCAGCTGACCGACGGCGAGCGGGAGCAGCGCCGGCGACAGCGTCACCCGCGAGATCGGCACCGGGAGGACGCCGAGCACCACCTCCCCGTGCTGTCCGTCGACGGTCGCGATCACCGAGGTGGTCCCGGGCGCGAGGCCCGATACCGCACCGGCGGCGGTCGCGGTGGCGATGTCCGGCGCACTCGTCGACCAGGCGGGCGGGCCGATGGCGATCGGCGCACCGTGCTGATCGAAGCCCGCCGCCGTGGCCGTCATCGTCTCGCCCACGAGCATCGTCGTCGCCGGCATGATGACCAGCACGCGACTCAGCACCTTGGGGCCGCCGGTCACCGTCGCCAGTCCGCCGATGCTGCCGGCATCGCCGCTCCCGCCACCGCCGCACGCGGCGAGCGTGAGCAGCACGCCGACCCACAGGCGTCGCGGCGCCCGGCCGCCCGCGGCGAAACGGTGCGTCAACGGCCGCGTCGAACGCCTATCGCCCACCGCGCAATCGCAACGCGCGCGCCTCATCGAGTCGTCCCGTGACTTCGGCATCGCCGGGCTTCATGCGCAACGCCTCCTCCAGTTCCGCGATCGCTTCGTCCAACCGCCCGGGTTCGTCCATCAGGATCGCGCCGAGGAAGAAGTGCGAATTGGCGACCAGCAACCCATTCCCGCGAGCGAGTCGCAGCACGCGCCGGAAATGCTCGACCGCCTCGGGGCGTCGCCCCGTGACGTACAATGCCACCCCGAGACTGTAGTGCGCCAGCACGTGATCCGGCTTGAGGCGGATCGCCGCCTCGTAGTGCGGGATCGCCTCCGGCATCCGCCGCTGCGAACGGGCCAGCAGGCGACCGAGGTTGTTCTGCTCCTTCCAACTGTCGGGATTGCGCTCGAGCGTCGCGCGGTCGAGCGTCTCCGCGTCGGCGTACATGCCGCTCTGCCGCCAGGTGAGCGCGCCGAGCGTGACGACGAGCGCGCCTGCCGCCGCCAGCCGCGCGCCGCGCGGGAGCTGCACCCGATCGGCGATCCACGCGAGCCCTGCCGCGACCGCCACCATGATGCCGACGCTCGGGAGGTACTGGAAGTGATCGGCCACGTACGAGTAGCGGAACGGGTAGATGTCGAGGAACCCGAGCACCGGGAAGAGCGAACCGCAGAAGAGGAGCAGCGCGGCGAGCGGCGCGCGCGAGCGCCCTCGCACCGCCCACAGCGCGGCGGCGATCGCCACGAGCAGCCCCACCCATCCCCACGTGGCCGGCGAGCCCGGATCGATCGTCCAGTGTGGATACGTGAAGATGAGATCCGCCGGCCAGAACAGCTTGCCCAGGTAGAAGCAGATGACGCGCGCCGCGAGCAGCGCGCGTTGCAGGGCGTCGAGCGCGTACTCCGAACCCTCCGCGCCGATGATGTGCCGCTCGACCCAGGCGGTGAACAACCCGCTTGCCGCGGCGACGGCGAACCAGGGCAGGAGCGGCCGCGCGTCGCGCCGCCAGCTGAGCCGCCCGCGCTGCCACCAGAACAGCACGAGCAGCGCGGCCGGCAACGTGGCCGTCACCGTCTTCGTGAGGAGCGCGCAGAGGAAGAGGGCCGATGCGATCGCGTAGTCGCGCCCGGCGCGCCGTTCGTCGAAGCGGAGGTACGCGAGCGCGGCGGCGAGGTAGAAGAGCAGCGAGAGCGTGTTCTTCTGTTCCGAGATCCAGGCCACCGACTCCACGTGCACGGGGTGCAGCGCGAAGAGGAAGCCGGCGAGCCACGCGCCGCGGATGCCGAGCCGCTGCGCCAGCACCACGATGAGCGACGCATCGGCGAACTGGAGCACGACGTTCGTGAGGTGGTAGCCGAGCGTGACGTCGCCCCAGAGCTGCGCCTCGAGCCAGAATGCCGAGTGCAACAGTGGGTAATACTGCTGCGTGGCGCCGAGGTCGAACCAGATGCGGCGCAGGCCGTCGAGGGAGCGGAGCGCGGTCCTCGTGACGTGGGCGTCGTCGTCCCACACGTAGCCGCCGTTCAGCGCCGGGGCGTACGCCACCACGAGCAAGGCGAGGAGGAGCATCCCCAGCCAGGCGTCGGTAGGGCGGCGTGCGGCACGCGGGTGCTCGGACACGGGCGTCGGGGCTCGGGTTCGGGTCGGCGAGGGGCTCGAAGCGATACGGAACGCTGTTGAACGATACAGGGCCGTCGCGCGGTCCGCGCGACGCACCGGCGCG
Source organism: Gemmatimonadota bacterium (assembly GCA_016194585.1). Taxonomy (GTDB): domain Bacteria; phylum Gemmatimonadota; class Gemmatimonadetes; order Gemmatimonadales; family Gemmatimonadaceae; genus Fen-1231. The sequence goes on along the minus strand of JACQBG010000034.1, from coordinate 96,830 downwards.
TGCGGCATGCCCGGGATGCGACCGCCCCCCCCGTATCCGGCGTGATGGTCAACCATATCGACATATTTCCTTACAGATATATGTCTACTTCCCTGATGTCCCGTACCTGCGATGACTCCTAGGATGCAGGTGAGCCTGTAAACGTTTCGTCGCCCACCCGGGCGACGCCCGCGACGAGCGGCGCAACGGCTCAGGAGCACGTGCGAACGTGATGGCATTCCGGTCGGGGATCGCGGGGGTGGCGGCGGCGCTGCTGATGGCGTCGCCGGCGCAGTCGCAGCGCGGCGCGGCCCCCCTTCCCTCTCCTGTCTCCGGCGCGAACGGCTCTGCGCCCTGCCTCCGCTGCCACGCCCTCCCCAACCTCGCCGTGCGCGACTCCGCCACCCTGGCGGTGCACCGCTACACCGTGTCGCCCGACACGCTGGCCGCCTCCGCGCACGCCAGGCTCGAGTGCCGGCAGTGCCACGCCGACGTGCAGGGCTACCCGCACGAGTTCACGACACCTCGCCGCCCGGTATCGTGCGGCGCCGACTGCCACGCCACCGACGCCGCCGGCAAGCCGTACACGCACCAGCGCGCCCTCACCGACTTCGAGTCGAGCGCCCACCGCAAGGGACTCACCGACGCGACCTCCGGGAGCCCGCGCTGCACCACCTGTCACGGCGGCGGCGACCCGCACGCCGTGCCGAAGTCGCCGCACACCCTGACGTCACGCCAGAAGATGGCGCAGTGCGTCACCTGCCACGACGACCGCGCGCTGATGACGCAGCACAAGGTCACGCCGGACGCCGTGAGCTCCTATCGCCGCAGCTTCCATTACAAGGCGATCACGTTCGGCTCCACCACGGCCGCGGTCTGCCAGGACTGCCACACCGCGCACCGCCCGCTGCCGCACGACAGCACCGCCTCGTCGATCGCCGTCGGGAACATCGCCAAGACTTGTGGCCAGTCCGGCTGCCACCGCGGCGCGAAGCTCAACTTCGCCATGTCGGGCGCCAACCACCTCGCGCTGCGCATCGACCGCGAGCCGATCCTCGCCTTCCTCGAGCTGTTCTTCAAGGTGCTCACCCTCGGCACGATGGCGCTGCTCGTGGCCGGCATCGTGCTCGACGTGCAGGTGAAGTACCGGTGGGTCGCGCTGTTGCGTCGCGCGCTCGCCTGGCTCGGCCGCCAGCTCCTCTCGCTGCGGCGCCCGCTCACTCTCGTGTGGGGCGCGGTCCGCCGTGTCCTCGTCGACTGACGGAGCTCCGATGACCGACCACGCCGAGCGCCACTTCATCCGCCTCTCGCTCTTCCAGCGCGTGCAGCACTGGCTCATGCTGGGCAGCTTCCTGGCGCTCGCCATCACGGGCCTGCCCATGCGCTTCCCCGAGACGCACTGGCTGGGCGTGGTGTACACGCTCGTGGGCGGACTCGCCGTGGCGCGCACCATCCACCGCGTCTCGGCCGTCGTCATGATCCTCGACGGCGTACTGCACCTCGGCTACCTCTTCCACCTGCTGCGGAAGAGCGGCTACGACGTGCGCAAGGCGTGGCCCATCATCCCGACGCTGAAGGACGCGAGCGACTGGTGGCAGACGTCGCGCTACTACTGGGGGCTCCGCCCCGACCTGCCCCCCTACGACCGGTTCAGCTTCCGCGAGAAGTTCGACTACTTCGCCGTGTTCTGGGGATTGCCGGTGATGATGTTCTCGGGGCTCGTGCTCTGGTTCCCCGTGTTCTTCGGCAACGCGCTCCCCGACCTCACGATCGGCATCGCCTACGTCATGCACAGCGACGAGGCCATCCTCGCCATCTCGGCGATCGTGGTGTGGCACTTCTACAACGTGCACTACAACCCCGACAAGTTCCCGATGAGCTGGGTGTGGTGGGACGGCCGCATCTCGGAGAGCGAGATCCGCAAGGAGCATCCGCTGGAGTACGAACGTCTCTTGCAGGAGCAGCAAGCGACGGCGGGCGCCGCACCGGCGACCCCGTCGACATCGAACGACCCGATCGAAGATCCCGGAGTGGACAGATGACTCTCTCGAAGAAGCAGCGCTGGTTCCTGCGTGGCGGCGCCGTCGCGGTGGTCGCGGTGGTGTTGCTCGTCTGGAACTATTCGAACCTCGTCAACCTCGTCGTGCCGTGGCAGCACCGCCCCGGGCGCATCGACTACCCGGTGCAGCGCCTGAGCGACGTCGAGTTCGAGCGCGTCGCCAAGCAGCTCGAGGACGAGCAGCGGCCGTACGTCTCCGTCGACACCGCGGCGAAGAACCCCGCCGTGTACAAGGCCGTGGCGGCGCAGGTCGCCGGCCACGTGGCGTCGTTCGACCGACGGGTGGGGCTCACGCACATCGAGCGGTTCCGCAAGGCGGGCATCCGCGAGTACCGCGGTCCCGAGACCTGCCTCCAGTGCCACAAGCAGATCAAGATCAAGGACGGCAAGGGCGGCTACGAGACCGTCGACCTGCGGCAGAACCTGCAGCAGAGCGTGCACTTCGGGCTGAACAAGTTCACCGGCTTCAACACGTACGGCTTCAACGGCCAGAAGGTGGACGGCATCCCGATGGGGAAGATCGACCGCGCCTGCGGCATCCCCGGCTCGTTCACCTGGACGGCGTGGGCCGTGCTCGTGAAGAGCGCCGACGGCAAGACCTACAGCGACGGCTGCGGTCAATGCCATCCGGGCGGCCAGTACGGCCCCATGACCGGCACGATGTTCCCCGGCTACAAGCCCGTCGACGCCGAGTTCGCCTCGAGCGATTGCCTGATGTGCCACTCGAAGGCGTACGACATGAACGAGAAGTACGTCGTGCAGGACCCGAACGGGAAGACGCGGTGGAACCAGGACCGGAGCCTGAAGGCGGCGATGGCCGTGGTGCGACCGACGAGCGACAACTGCCTGCGCTGCCACGAGCACAACCACGGCGGCGACATGTATCCCGAGAACCTCGCCGCGCAGAACCGTGGCTACAAGAACCCGCGCATCCTGCACCCCGGGGCGAAGCGCGGGAACCCCACGCGCGGCGCCGACCTGCACTACATGGCGGGACTGCAGTGCCTCGACTGCCACGAGTCGCACGGGCACCTGATCGCCCGCGGCACGCGCGGCACCGATCTCGTGTCGAACGACCTCCCCGGCGTGGAGGTGAGCTGCGAGCGGTGCCACTCGTCGACGCCGCACGTGCAGAACACCAGCACGCGCGCCTTCCTGAACGCGCATACCGACAAGCTCGCCTGTGAGACGTGCCACATCACGCACCTCACCGACGACAACGTCGTGCTCCGCGACTGGACCGATCCCATCTTCGTGAAGGAGGAAGGGATCTGGATCTACCGCGACCTGCTCCGCTCCGGGAAGCCCGGCGAGGCACTCGTGTACCGCTGGCACAACGGCGACGGTTCGTTCATGGCCGGCGCGCTCGGCGACAACCCGAACGGCCAGAACCTCTACACCGCGTTCACGACCACGCCCGACTCGGCGTACGCGAACTTCGACTACAAGGCGTACTACGAGAAGACGTTCCGTCCGCTCGGCAAGCTGGGGAAGTCGAAGATCACGCCGTTCAAGCGGTTCAACGCCAAGATGAACGAGGACCTCGGCAACCAGGGCCCGTTCGGCGGCATGCTGCTGCCGTTCGACTACAACGTCTACTACGAGAAGGGTGACCCCAAGGCCGCGGTGATGAAGGCCACCGAGGACCCGATCATCAAGCTCATGTACGGCGAGGTGTTCAAGAAATACATGATGGACGACTTCATGCACTACATGGGGATCGAGAAGGGATGGACGATCCCATTCAGCGGCAAGGTCGCGGCACGGTGGATGCGGCAGGACGCGACGCTGATGGTGAATCACTCGATCACGCGCGACGCGATGCAGTGCACCTCGTGCCACACGTCGAAGGAGAAGGGCGTGATGCCGTTCGAGGAGCTCGGGTATCCGGCGGCGCGGGTGAACGACCTGCGCAACCTGCCGGAGCTGAAGATGGTGAAGACGGGGCCGACGCACTGAGGGCGGTCGTCGCTATCGATTTGGGAACGGCACCTCCGCGATGGAGGTGCCGTTCTCGTTCCAGGGCGGGCATTGAGCGCCGCGATGCGCGGACTGCGATCAGTAGCGGAAGCCGAGGGTGATCGGCACGATCGAGGATGGTCCCGCGGTGGTACTGATCAGCCCGTGCCAGCGCGCCTCCACGATCGCCCGCAGCCTCACGCCGACGGGCACCGCGATCCCCGCGCCCGCCGAGACGCCCGGCCGGAGTTCGCTGACGGCGCCGTGGAGGTCGTAGAACCCCGCTCCGCCGATGGCGTAGAGGATCCCGCGGGAGTCGACGTTCCAGATGACGTTCGCGGTCAGTCCGGCGGCGCCCATGGATTGCGTGTCGTAGAAGGGATGGGTGCACCCCGGGTACGCGCAGGGCGGATAGAGCTGCATCTTCCGATCGAACTCGACGGTGAAGAGATCGAGTCGCACGCTCACGTGCGGCGCGGCCACCTGGCCGACAGAGGCTCGGACATTGTACCCGTTGGCGAACTTTCCGCCGTCGGGCCCGAGGGCGAAGTAATTCCAGCCACCGCCGAACTCGACGAATGATTGGGCCCGGAGGGGCGCCGCTCCGATGAGCGTGACGGCCAGTCCGATGACGACATGCGCGAACGGCCGGGTCGAACGGATCAGGTTCATCAGGACCTCGATGAAGGAACCCACGCCTGCGGCATCGGGGCAAGCCGAAGTCCACGACAACTCGTATCAGCGGATCGAATCGCGCGCGTCGTGCGCCTTCCCCTCTCTGCACGCTAATCGGACCGCCCTTCGCGTGCGCGCTCCCTGTCCGAATAATGACGTCTCACTTGCAAGCGCCTGCGTGCGCTCGCAACGTGCATCAATGCACGCCGCATCCGAGCGCCGCAGCGTCACCCCTGCCGTCAATGTGAGCGTCCTTAATGGCCGACGGCTCACGGTGACGACGATCGCCGCGCTCGCCCTGCTCACGCTGCTCGCCAGCTGCCGCGGCGAGGCACCCACGCCGCCAGCGGCGCCTGCAGTGCTGCATCTCCGGTTCGCGTTCACTTCGTTCGGCATGACGCTCGGCGGCACCCTCGAGCTTCCGATCATGGTCGTGAGTTCGGCGGGAGACATCGCGCCGGCGCCGCCCCGCCTCGCGCTGGTCTCGAGGGATTCCACCGTGATCCGTATCGCGGGCGGCACGACGATCGAGTCGATGAGAACGGGTTCGACCTGGCTCGTCGCGTCGCTCGACACGGCAGGCCAACGGCTGGTCGACTCAACTGACGTCGCCGTTGTCTGCACGGCGGAACTCGTGGCCGCCCTCACCCCTCGCTCGCAGACGCTCGCCGTCGGCGCGAGCTTCACCCCCACCATCAAGCTGTACACGTGCGGCGGGCACCTCTCGCCGACCGACACCTTCCGGTGGAGTGCGAGCGATGGCACGGTCGTGCGCGTCGACTCGCTCAGTGGGACGACCACCGGGCTCCGCGCCGGTCAGGCCACCGTTCGCGTGCAGGGAGCGCGCTACGGACAGCTCGGCGGGGTGACGGTGACGGTCACGGCGCCCTGATCGACCTCGAGTCAACCGATCAATCGAGACTCTAGCGTAAACGACTTGACGGTCGGCCATCTCGCGATGGCCGACCGTCAAGTCGTTTGGCACGAACAGCTTTTGAAGTTGCCCCTCCTGGGATCGAACCAGGACTCTCCTGATCCAGAGTCAGGCGTGTTGCCAGTTACACCAAGGGGCAGTGACCCACCGTACTATCGGCACGTCGCGTGCCGATCTGGAACCCGAATTTTAGCGGGTTCACCCCCTCGCGGGCAACTGCCCCGATGCCCCGAACCGCCGGTACGGCTATCCTTTAAGGATGGAAACCGACCTCCGATTCCCCACCGGCAAGTTCAGCCGCCCCGCGTCGTTCTCCGCCGCCGACCGCGCGGCCGCCATCGACGCCATCGCCGACTTGCCCCGCGCCCTCCGCGACGCCGTCCGCGGGCTCTCCGATGCCCAGCTCGACACCCCCTACCGCCCCGGCGGCTGGACCGTTCGCCAGCTCGTGCACCACGTGGCCGACTCCCACGTGAACGCCTACATCCGGCTGCGCCTCGCGCTCACCGAGGACAACCCCACCATCAAGCCGTACCTCGAGGCGAAGTGGGCCGAGCTCCCCGACGCGAATTCGCTCCCCATCGACGTCTCGCTCGGCATCCTCGACGGCATCCACACCCGCTGGGTCGCGCTCCTGCGCGCCCTCCCCGCCGCCGACTTCGCGCGCACCATGACGCACCCCGAGAACGGCCAGATGTCCATCGACATGCTCGCCGCGCTCTACGCGTGGCACTCGCGCCATCACGTCGCGCACGTCACCGGACTGCGCGCCCGTAGCGGCTGGTGACGACGGCCGCGCCCGCACGATGAGCGACGAGGGCGCCTCCCTGTTCGACGCCGCGGACCCCGGCGACGCCGCGCTGCGCGCGCTGCCGTCCGAGGTGCTCGCGAGCATCATCGCGAACCTCGACGACGCCGTGGGCGTGTTCGACGCCGATGGCGTCGTGCTTTGGGCGAACGCCGCCTGCCGCCGCGCCACGGGCGTGCAGCTCGGCGCGCGGCTCGGCGACGCGTTCATCGCCCGCCACCAGATCGTCAACGAGGACGGCCAGCCGACGCCCGCGGGCGAGCTGACGATGCTCGCCGCGCTGCGCACCGGGAAGCCGGCGAGCGCGCGCGTGCGCGGTTTCACGGCGCAGGACGGCGCGATGCATTGGGTACGCGTGCGCACCTCCCCGTTCTTCAGCGCCGGCGGCGCCGTCGCCGGCGCCGTGATGGTGTTCTCCGACATCACCGAGCACGTCATCGCCGACCGCGAGCGGCGCGAGCTCGCCCAGCGCCTCGAGACGGTGCTCGGCACGATGAGCGACGGCATCTTCGTCGTCGACGAGCACGGCGTCTTCACGTACGCGAACGCCGCGGCGCTGCGCATCATGGGCTACGCACCCGAGGAGTTCCTCGGCCGGCGCATCGAAGACACGCAAGTGCGTCGGTTCACCGTCGATGGCCAGCCCGTTGCGGTCGCCGATCATCCGGTGAGTCGCGCCGTCGCCACCGGCGAGACCGTGCCGCGCACCACGCTGCGCTACGAAGGGTTGCCGACGGGCACGAAGTGGTTGGAGAGCAGCGTCACGACGATGCGCGACGCCGACGGCCACTCGCGCGGCATCGTCGTCTCGTTCTCCGACGTCACCGAGCGCCTCGCGATGCAAGAGCAGCGGCGCCACGCCGAGCAGAACCTGCAGGCGATCCTCGGCGCCACGCTGAGCGCGATCATGATGATCGACCCGGGCGGCCGCATCGTGTACGCCAACGAGGCCGCCGCGCGCGTCATCGGCCGGCCGCGCGCCGACATCGAGGGAAGCCCGCTCGACGACGCGCGCCTCGCCATCTACGACGACACCGGCTGGCCGATCGCGCGTGAGAAGCGCCCGCTGTGGATCGCGATGCACGAGGGGCGCACGGTCGAGAACGTGGTCGTCGCGACGCGGCGTGCCGACGGCACCCGGTGGCTCGCCGTGAACGCCGCCCCGATCATGGGCGACGACGGCAAGCCGCGCGCCGCCGTCGCCTCGTTCGTCGACATCACCGACCGCCGGCTGCTCAACGAACAGCTCCAGCAGTCGCAGAAGATGGAGGGGATCGGACGGCTCGCCGGCGGCATCGCCCACGACTTCAACAACATCATCACCGCCATCCTCGGCAACGTCGACTTCGCACTCGAGGGGGTCGCTCCCGATTCGGACCTCGCCCGCGACCTCGACCAGGTGCGCGAGGCGGCGCAGCGCGGCGCCGCGCTCACGCGGCAGCTCCTCACGTTCGCGCGCCGGCAGCCGGTGAACCCGCAGCCGGTGCGCCTCGACCGCCTCGCCGTCGGCATGGACCGCATGCTCCGCCGCGTACTCGGCGAGGACATCAAGTTCGAGACGCAAAGCGACGCCGACCTCTGGCCGGTGCGCGCCGACGCCAGCCAGATGGAACAGGTCATCCTGAACTTCGCCGTCAACGCGCGCGAGGCGATGCCCAACGGCGGCACGCTCACGGTCGAGGCGCGCAACCACACGCTCACCGAGCGCGAGGCCGCACGCTGGCCCGACGCGAAGCCCGGGGATTTCGTGACGCTCACGGTGAGCGACACGGGCGTCGGCATGACGGCGGCCGTGAAGGAACGGATCTTCGAACCGTTCTTCACGACGCGCCCCATCGGCACCGGCACGGGGCTCGGCCTCTCGACGGTGTACGGCATCGTGCAGGATGCCGGCGGCTTCATCGGCGTCGAGAGCGAGCCGGACAAGGGGACGACGTTCCGCGTCTATCTGCCGCGCACCGACGGCGTCGTCGAGCCCGCGCGCAAACCGAGCGACGTCGCCGCCGAGAAGGGCTCCGGCACCATCCTCGTCGTCGAGGACGAGACGGTCGTGCGACAGCTGGTCGAGCGCTCGCTCCGCGCCTACGGCTACACGGTGCTGACGGCGGCCGACGGCCGCGAGGCGCTCGACATCGCCGCCAAGTCGGGGAGCGACATCGACCTCGTGATCACCGACGTCATCATGCCCGGGCTGAGCGGCACCGACCTCGCGGCCCGGCTGCGCGACGAGCGGCCGGGGCTCCCCGTGCTGTTCATGTCCGGGTATCCCGACCACGCGCGAATGTCGTCTCCCGACATCCCGGCGGAGCGGCTGCTGCAGAAGCCGTTCACGCCGGCCCAGCTCGCGCACCGGGTGCACGAAGCGCTGGAGCGGGGTCGTTAAAACACGAGCGCCGCGAAGCCAGAAGGCTCGCGGCGCTGATTCATCGGGGGTCTCGCAGGAGCCACGCACGCCGGCATTGGAACTCTCCGTCCTACCGCGCGGCGGCGGGCGTATCGTGCAAGACCACCGACATCTCAAACATCGTATGGAGCTGAGGGGGATCGAACCCCTGACCTCTGCAGTGCGATTGCAGCGCTCTCCCAGCTGAGCTACAGCCCCGCGTGGAACTGGTGCGGTGGCGTGCAGCGGCCGGTCGCACCCGGTCCCGTAACGCATCAACCCCGCCTAGGATCGGGCGGGGCCGACGTCACTCCCATAATGATAGTCCGGCGCGCACGGAAGTCAAGGCGCGGGGTGAACGACTGCCGCGGGTACACGGTTAACCGTTCACGGTAAACGATTGACCGTCAACAGCTTTTCCTCCTGTCTCGCACTCGTGCACTCGCTCACTTCCCCCTTCGTCGCCTCCCAGCTCGCCCTGCGCGCCGAGCGCCTGAACGACGTCCGGCTGCAACCGGAAGGGGAGTTCGTGCTCTACTGGATGCAGAGCACGCACCGGTTCGAGGACAACTGGGCGCTCCGCTTCGCGGTGCTCGAGTCCGACCGGCTGAACCGGCCGCTGCTCGTGCACCAGGGGCTCGACCCGACGTACGAGCACGCGAACGACCGCATCCATGCGTTCATCCTCGAGAATGCGCGCGAGCTGGCTCGCCGCGCCGCATCGGCGGGATTCGCGTACCAGTTCGCGCTCCGCCGCCGCCGCGACGACGACCGGCGCGTCGTCGACCGGCTGGCGGCGCGCGCCTGCCTCGTCGTCACCGACCGCTTCCCGACCGCGGGCATCGCCGAGCGCACGGCGCGCTTCGCGGCGCGCGCGCCATGCCGCGTGGTCGCCGTCGAATCGCACGCGATCGTGCCGGCGGCACATTTCGCGAAAGAGGAGTACGCCGCGCGCACTCTCCGGCCGAAGATCATGAAGCTGCTCGACGCGTCGCTCGAGCCGGCGGAGGATCGGGCGGCGCGGCGCGCGCTCCCCGACGCGCTCTGGCGCTCGCTCGACGTCGACCGCCTCCCCATCGCGACGCTCGACGACGCGGCGATCACTCGCGAGATCGCGCGCTGCGAGATCGACCATGCGGTGCCGCCGGTGCCCCGCGAGTTCGTCACGAGTGGACGTGACGCCGCGCTCGCGCGCCTGCGCGCCTTCTGCGACGGTGCGCTCGGCGACTACGAACGCCGGCGCGCCGACCCCACCGACCGCGCAGGTTCGAGCCGGCTCTCGCCGTACCTGCACTTCGGGCAGATCAGCGCCGCCGAGGTCGCGCGCGCGGCGCGCGACGCGGGGCCGGCGGCGAACGTGGAGAAGTTCCTCGACGAACTCGTCACCTGGCGCGAGCTCGCGCTGAACTTCTGCCTGCGCAATCCGCGCCACCGCCAGCTCCGCGCCCTCCCCGACTGGGTGCACCGCACGATGGAGGCGCACAAGGACGACCCGCGCGAGGCGCACTACTCGCTCGCCGAGTTCGAGGAGGCGCGCACGCATGATCCGCTGTGGAACGCGGCGCAGCGCGAACTGCGCGCCACCGGGACGATCCACAACGTCGTGCGCATGCTCTGGGGGAAGTCGGTGATCCTCTGGACGAAACGCTACAAGCACGCGCTCGAGCACCTCATCGTGCTGAACGACAAATGGGCGCTCGACGGCCGCGACCCGTCGAGCTACGGCGGCATCCAGTGGTGTTTCGGGAAATTCGACCGCCCCTGGTTCGACAAGCCGGTGTGGGGGGTGATCCGGCCGATGTCGATCGCACGGGCATACGACAAGTGGGATGCGGCCGGGTACATACGGCAGTGGGAGGAACGAGCGAGCTGACGTTGTGTCGTCGATCGTTGCGCGTGCACGGTGAACGGTCAACGATCGACGGTGATCGGCGGCGGCACGATCCGGCGGCGGCGCGCCGTACGCCTTCGCGGCGCATTGATCGCCTTCGCGGCGCACCGAACGCGGCGGTCGCCCGCGACTTCCGCGAACGTCGGGTTCGCGCTTCCTTTCCCTCGTGCCCCGCCCCCTCCCTTCCGCCCTCGACGTCCGCGCCGCCGCGGCCCGCATCGCGCCGTCGGTCGTGCGCACCGAGCTCCGCCGCTCCGACGCGCTCAGCACGTACCTGGGCGGCGAGGTGTACCTCAAGCTCGAGTGCGAGCAGCGCACCGGCTCGTTCAAGCTGCGTGGCGCGACGAACGTCATCGCGACGCTCCCCGCCGAACGCCGCGCCGCGGGCGTCGTCACGGCGAGCGCGGGGAACCACGGGCTCGGGCTCGCCACCGCCGCGGCCGCGCTCGGCATCGCCGCCACCGTGTACGTGCCGCGCTCGTCGCCCGGCGTGAAGCGCGACAAGATCGCCGCCGCCGGCGCGACGATCGACGCGACCGCGGAGCACTACGACGCCGCCGAGGCGCTCGCCCGCGCCGACGCGGCGCGCCGCGGCGCGACGTTCGTGAGTCCGTGCACGGGGTACGACCTCCTCGCCGGTCAGGGCACCGTCGCGCTCGAGATCCTCGACGAGCTGCCCGAGCTCACGACGATCATCGCCGGCGTCGGTGGCGGCGGCCTCATCGGCGGCATCGGCGGCTTCCTGCGCGACGAGGCGCCGCACGTGCGCATCCTCGGCGCGCAAAGCGAGCGCACCAACGCCATGGCGCTCGCGCTGGCCTCGGGGGAGCCGACCGACATCCCCGACCGTCCGACGCTCGCCGACGGGCTCGCCGGGCTCGTCGACGCCGATATGCTCGCGCAAGGGAAGGCCGCGCTCGACGGCATCGCGACCGTCACCGAGCGCGCCATCGCCGAGGCGATCGCGTTCCTCTGGATCGAGGAAGGGCTGAAGGTCGAGGGCGCCGGCGCGGTGGGGGTGGCCGCGCTGATCAGCGGGGAGATCCTGCCGACGAGGTTCCCGGTGGCGGTGGTGCTGAGCGGGGGGAACATCGACGCGGCGGTGCACGAGGCGGTCCTCGAGGGACACTACGACAGCCTGTGAACGGTGAACCGTTTATTGTGAACCGTTCATCGTTCGCTGCGGTTCATCCGGGTTATCTTTGACCACGTGACCCTCTCCCTCCGCCTCCTCGGCACCAGTGCCTCCCGCCCCACCATCGAGCGGGGGGTCTCCGCGCTCGCCCTGGTGCGCGAGGGGGAGACGATGCTGTTCGACTGCGGCGAGGGGACGCAGCGCCAGATGATGCGCTACGGCGTGTCGTTCTCCTTCGGCGACCTCTTCTTCACGCATTTCCACACCGACCACTTCCTCGGCCTGCTCGGCCTGCTGCGGACGATGACGCTGCAGGTGCGCGCCGAGCCGCTGCGTCTCTGGGGCCCGAAGGGGCTGCACGCGATGCTCAAGAAGTGCGAGGGGCTCGGCATCGAGCGGCTGTCGTTCCCGCTCGAGGCGACGGAGATCGAGCCCGGCACGCCGATCGCGCGAAGGGAGTATCACGTGCTCCCGTTCGCGGTGGACCATCGCGGGCAGTCGGCGGTGGGCTACGCGCTCGTCGAGGAGGAGCGCCGCGGGCGGTTCCATCCCGACATGGCGCGCGCGCTCGGCATCCCCGAGGGGCCGCTGTGGGGTAAGCTGCACAAGGGCGAGGTGGTGACGCTCGACGATGGCCGGGTCGTCGATCCGGCCGCGCTCGTCGGTCCGACGCGGGTCGGCCGCCGCGTCGTGATCACGGGCGACACGCGTCCGTGCGAAGCGACGGCCGCGGCGAGCGCCGGCGCCGACCTGCTGGTGCACGAGGCGACGTTCGGCGAGGAAGAGGCGGCGCGCGCGGTGGAGACGGGTCACTCGACGGCGCGCGAGGCGGCAGCGATCGCCGCGCGGGCCGGCGTGCGCCGGCTCGTGCTCACGCACTTCTCGGCGCGTTACTCGCGCGACCCGTCGGACCTGGAGCGCGAAGCGAGAGAGCTGTTCCCGGCCACGTCGTGCGGGCGCGACGGCTCGGAGTTCGACGTGCCGTTCGCGGACGCGGGCGACGACACGGCCGCGGCGCCCGGCTCCCAGGTGAAGTAGACGGGACTGCCCTCGCGTTCCCCGGGGAACGCGACGAGACCGCGCGCCGGGTCGCGGCACTCGACGCCGAGCGCGTCGAGTTCCGCGAGGAACCCCTCGATCTCGCGCGCGAGGCGCTGCGCATCGGCCTGGTAGCGCTCGGCGTCCGCGTCAGGCGCGTCGGCGACGCTCGCGACCGTGGCGTACTCGAACCCCGTCACCGCATCCTGCCAGCGCGCGTGGTGCTCGGTGAGGTCGCGCACGATGCGGCGCACGAGCGGGAGCGTGCGGTCGGCCTGCTCGGCGCTGAAGGGGAGCGGCACGCGCGCCGCGCCGCGGGGGCGATGCGCGAACGGCGTCACGAGGCCATCCGCTGCCGCCGTGGGACTCGCGCCCGCCGATGCTCGTGGCGCGGCGACGGCCCACGAGTGGCGAGCGCCGCGCGCACGGCACGTCCGCGCGCGGGCGCCGGCGACGCGGCGATGCGCGTCGATTCGGAGTAGAGCGATGCGTCGCTGAACGCGCGCTGCAGCGCCTTCCGAGTGGCCGCGTCGACGGTGGCGTCGAGCCACACCACGCGCTGCACGGGCGCCGCGATCACGCCGACCTTCCACTCGCGACCCGTCGCGTCGCGCAGGATGAGCCGGGCCGACTCGTTCTCGATCTGCGCGACGAGGGTCGTCGAGTCGTGCGACCACCGCCGCAGCGAGTCCGGTCCCGCGGGGAGCTGTGGCCTGAGCGCCGACCACCAGGCGCCCTCCCGCATCGGCTGGGGCGAGAGCGTCGGCGCGCTCGACGGCGACTCGCCCCGCGATTCGCTCGGGATGGCGAACACCGCCTGCGGGGCGCGATCCGCCACTTCGATCGAGAAGCTCCGCGGATCGAAGGCGATCGCCGCGAGGCGCGAGCGTGCCCCGGCGGGCGCCGTCGCGGCGAGCGAGTCGCGGACGAGCGCCCAACGGCGCGCCGCGACGCTCTCGGCACGGGCGCCCTCGGCCTCGCCGACGAGCGCGGCGAGGCGGATGGGGGCGGCGGTGCGGCTGTCGAGCACCCCGCGGCGCACGCGATGCACGGCCGAACGGCGGGCGCCGTCGTGCGTCTCGACGTCGCTGTGGTATTCGAAGCTCACGTACGGACCATGCACGTCGAGCAATTCGATGTCGGCGGTGGCGTTGATGCTCGGGTCGTCGCTCGCGTCCTCGTCGGGGGCGAGCGGCGCGACGCGCGGGTGTGCGTTGGCGTACTCGGTCGCGAGGCGCGGCACGACGGTATCGGCCATCAACTCGACGGAATCGCCGCGCACGAGGTCGCGCGAGTAGAGCCGCTGGCCGACGAAGAGCGCGTCGGGGAAGGAGCGGTCGTCGTCGGCGACGTAGAGCTCGTGGAATCGCCCGTCGACCCGCGCGATCACCATCGGCACGCCGCGCAGCCGCACCCCCGACGCGTCGCTCGTCACCCAGTACGTCGAATCGCCCGCGCTCACGAGCAGGTCGGCGTTGGGAGCGGGATTCTTGCGCGGCGCCGCGCACGCGCCGGCGAGCAGCGCGAGCGCGAACCAGCGGATGGCAGTGCAATCGGGGCGCGTCACGACGCTAATTATAACGTGTGAGATACTCCCCCCTGCTCCTGCTCCTCGCGGCCCCCGTCTTCGCGCAGTCGCCGGCGAGGCCCGCCGCCGCGCCGGCCGCCGACACGGCCATCGTGCGCGGCCTCTACGTGAACCGGTTCGCCGCCCAGAGCGCCAAGCGCATGCGGCAGCTCATCGCGATCGCCGACTCGACCGAGGTGAACGCGCTCGTCATCGACGTGAAGGACGAGTTCGGGCTCAACCTCCCATCCGCCGACCCGATGCTCGAGCGCAACGCCGGGCGGTCGGGGGTCATCCCCAACGTGAAGGCGTTGCTCGACACGCTCAAGGCGCACCACATCCTCGCCGTGGCGCGCATCGTCGTCTTCAAGGATTCCGTGACGGCGCGCGTGAACCCGGAGTGGACCATCCGGCGGCAGGACAACTCGGTGTGGCGCGACAAGAAGGGGCTCGCGTGGGTCAACCCGTACCATCGCGAGCTCTGGGAATACAACATCCGCGTCGCCGAGGAGGCGGTGCGTCTCGGATTCGGCGAAGTGCAGTTCGACTACATCCGGTTCCCCGAGCCGTACAAGTCGCTCCCTCCGCAGGTCTTCCCGGGGCAGGGATCGCTGTCGAAGGAGCAGGCGCTCGCCGAATTCCTCAAGATGGCGCACGCGCGCCTCAGCAGGCTGGGGGTGCGCACCACCGCCGACATCTTCGGACTCGTGACGACGGTCCCCGGCGCGCTCGAGGTGGGGCAGCGGTGGGAGCTGCTCTCCCCGGTCGCCGACGTGCTGCTGCCGATGGTGTATCCCTCGCACTATCCGCCGGGCTCGTTCGGCATCAAGCGCCCGAACGCCGAACCCTACCGCACGGTGAACATCGCCATCGAGAAGGCGCACGAGCGCAACCTGCGCCTCGGCCTCACCGGCGAGCGCGTGCGTCCGTGGCTGCAGGCGTTCTCCCTCGGGCAGCCGCCCTATACGGCGGCGGAGATCCGCGAGCAGAAGCGCGCCGTCTACGACGCCGGCTTCGACGGCTGGGTGCTCTGGAGCCCGGGGTCGAAGTACGAGCCGTTCGTCCCGGCGCTGGAGAAGACGACCGTGTCGCACAAGCGGAGCTTCGCCGTGCCGACACCGGCGGCCGGGAAGGCGACGAGGGGCGACTGAGGAGCCGGCGAAATTCAGAGGGGATCCGTTCTGATCATTCGTGATCAGCACGGATCCCCTCAAGAATTCGCCGGCGCAGGACGCCGGTTCGACCCGCCGTTCAGCGTGCGTCAGCCACGCCGGCTCAGTTCAGAGACCGCGTCGATCAATCGCTCGACCTCGTCCGCCGTCGTGTAGCACGCCGCCCCCACCCGCACGACGCCGTCCTTCGCGTGGCCGAGTTGCTCGATGACCGTCGACGCGTAGAAATCGCCGTTGGAGACGAACAGCGCGCGGTCGGCGAGGAAGCGCGCGACCGCGGTCGAGTCGTGGCCGCGGAGGGTGAACGCCAAGGTCGGCGTGCGCGGCTGGTCGGGGGTCGGCCCGTAGAGCGTGACGCCGGGGATGGCGCCGAGTCCGGTCCAGAGGCGTTCGAGCAGCGCCTGCCCCCGCTCGTGCAGCTCGTCGAACGCGGTCACGAGCCGCTCGCGCCGCGAGCCCCCTTCGGCGAGCGAGGCGAGGAAGTCCACCGCCGCGCCCGCGCCGACGATCCCCTCGTGGTTGAGCGTCCCCGTCTCGAGCCGGTCGGGCGCGTACTGCGGCGCCGGCTGGAGCCGCGGCACGTCCACCCGCTCGAGCAGCGCCTTGCGCCCGTACAGCACGCCCACGTGCGGCCCGTAGAACTTGTAGGCGCTGCAGGCGAGGAAGTCGCAGTCGATGGCGCGCACGTCGACGAGCACGTGCGGCGCGTAGTGCACCGCGTCGACGAACGAGAGCGCCCCCACGGCGTGGGCGAGGCGGGTCGCGGCGGCCACGTCGTTGATCGCCCCCACGGCGTTCGACCCCGCGCCGATCGCGACGAGCTTCGTGGCGGGCGAGATCGCCCGTTCGAGGCTTCCCCAGTCGAGTTGCGCGCTCGGCAAGCGCACGGCCGCCCGGCGGATCGTCACGCCCCGCTCCTGCGCGAGCCGCACCCACGGCGCCTGGTTGGCGTGGTGGTCGAGGTCGGTGATGACGATCTCGTCGCCCGGCCCCCATGCCGCGCCGAGGCCGCGCGCGAGATGGAACGTCAGCGTCGTCATGTTGTTGCCGAACGCGATCTCCTGCGGCGTGGCATTCAGGAAGTCGGCGAGCGCGGCGCGCGACGCGTCGATCATCGCGTCGGTCTCGTGGCTCGTCGGGTACTCCCAGTGCGTGTTCGCGTTGTGGTGCAGCAGGTAGTCGCTCACCGCGCCGGCGACGTCGGCCGGCACCTGCGTGCCCCCCGGACCGTCGAAGTACGCCACGGGATGCCCCGCGTGCGTGCGCGCGAGCGCGGGGAACCGGTCGCGGATCGCCTCGGTCGACGCGACGAGCGGCTGCGGTGCGGGGATCGTCGTCATCCCTTGATCTCCACGCCAGCCTGCCGCTCGACGATCTTCGCCGCTTCGACGTGATCGGCCTCCTCGCCCAGTTCGCGGTGCGCGGCGGCGAACAGCTCCGCTGTCAGCTGGATGAGCGGACTCGGCACCTTCTGCTCGCGGGCGACCTGCGCCGCGATGCCGATGTCCTTGTCGAGCAGGGCGAGCCGGAACGTCCGCGGCCACGCGCGCGTGAGCGCCCGCTGCCCGAACAGGTTCATCGACGTGTTCGACCGTCCGCTCGACGCGTTGATGACGTCGAGCGCCACGGACGGCTTCACCCCCGCCTTCGTGAGCGCCGCCATCCCCTCGGCGAGACTCCAGATGTGCACGGCGAGCATGGCGTTGTTCACCGCCTTGAGCGCGTGGGCCGAGCCCACCGGCCCGCAGTGCACGATCTTCTCGCCGAAGGCGTCGATCACGGGGAGCACGCGCGCCAGCACCGCCTCATCGCCCCCCACCTGCACGGTAAGCGTGCCGATCTCGGCGCCGGCCACGCCGCCGCTCACCGGCGCGTCGAGGAAGGCGATCCCCTTCGACGCCAGCCGCGCCGCGATCTGCCGCGACGTCGCCGGATCGCCCGACGTGCAGTCGACGAGCACGGTGCCCTTCGCCATGCCGGCGAGGAGGCCGTCGGGCCCGTCGAGCAGCGCCGCGACGTCGTGCGACGTCGGCAGGCAGGTGATGACGACGTCGGCGCCGCGCGCGGCGTCGGCGGGGGTCGCGGCGTGGCGCACCTTGTGTTCGGCGGCGAAGGCGGCCGCCTTGCTGGCGGTGCGGTTCCAGACGGCGAGCGAGAACTCGGGGGCCACGAGGTGGCGCGCCATCGGCGTGCCGATGGCGCCGAGTCCGAGGAATGCGACGGTGGTCATGGGGCGGAGGTTCGGGAGAGCGGGACGGCGAACGAGTTGAAAGCTCTCCGCTCTCCGGACGCCACGCTACCCCTCGCGCCGGCGCGGCGCGATCTTCCCAGCGTGCGACTCCGCCTCGTCATCTCGGGAATGCAGTCGGTCCACGCCAAGCGCGCGTTGTGGACCGCGCTCGCCGGCGTGCCCGGCGTGCGATCGGCCGACGTCGAGATGGGCGGCGCGCTGCTCGAGTGCGACGGCCCGGTGGACGAGGGCGTGCTGCGCGCCGTGGTGGCCGCGACCGGGCTCGCCCTCGCCTCAGTGCAGCGCGAGCTCCCGCTCGCCTGAGCGCGGCGCGGTAGAACGACTCGACGGGCAGCCCGTAGGGATGAGGCCGGCCCCCCACCAGCACCGGCCGACACCCGCTACCTGCTGCCCGTCGAGTTTCGTTCTTCCACTCTCATCCGGTTAGACCCCGCAGGGCTCCGGAAGGTTGCCCTCCCTACGCGGGAAGTCCGCGGGAGGTTTCAGCTACCAATTGAACCAGTACGAACTCTTGATCAGCAGCGAGTTGTCGGGGACGGCGCGAAAGAGGTTCTGCGCGTCGCGGTTGAACTGGAACGTCCCCACGTCCACGCCGTCCTGCGTGCGTCCCTGCGTCCAGACGATGAACAGCGTCGATCCCGGCCGGTATTCCCAGCGGATGACGGTGTTCGACCGGAACTGCTTGAAGTTGAAGCCCCCCGGGTCGCCCTGGCTCGTGAACGGGCGGTACCGGTCCTCGTAGCGGGCCGCGTTCGGGTCGGCGATCTCGCGCCAGTTCGTGTACTGGCCGCTCGTGATGAAGGGCGACGCATACAGCTGCAGCGAGAGCGTCGGCGTCGCCGTGAAGTCGAGGCGCGTCGTGAGGCTCGTGAGCGTCTGTTCGAGGTGCGCGAACGTGTAGTGCGTGCCCGTGGCGTCGGCGAAGTTGCCGTTCCACTGCGCGTCGTTCGCCTGCCGGAAGAACGAACCGCCGACCACCGCCTGCATCCGCGAGGAGAGCCGCAGCGTGGTCTGCTGGTCGATGCCGTAGCTCCACGTGCCCGCCGCGTCCTTCATGCGGGCGTTGAAGAAGATCCCCGGCGACACCGCCCACCGCTGGTCGGTCTCCACCCCGGCCCACGCCGCCGCGGTCGGCAGCCACGGCATCGCCGGCCCGCCGCGCGCGCCACGGTCGTCCCACGTGTGGCCCATGTTGAACACGTTGTAGCCGGCGTGCAGCCACCACTGGTTGTTGAGCTGCACGTGCGCGTTGATGTTGCCGCCGAGATCGGTGTTGAGCCCGTTCGTGCTCCACTGCGACCAGCCGTTGAAGTTCACGCGGGCCTTCAGGTACCACGACGTGGGCTCGTTGTACTGGAGTCCCATCCATCCGCTCCAGTTCTGCGCGTCGGCCCGCGTCTGGAACCCGGCGTCGTTGATCTCGAAGCCGGGCGAGGTGCGCTTGAGCGACGTGAAGAACCGCACGATGCCGCCCCCGGTCTTGGCGAGCGCGAGCTGCGCCGTGTAGCCGCCGAGGCTGGTGCGCGTGGTGTCGAAGTCGAGCCCCGAACCGGGGCGCTGGAAGTTGTGGACGCTGCTCGCCTCCGTCGACGCGATCGACGACGCCGACCCCTCGACGTAGCTCTCGGCGAGATATCCGCTCACTTCATAATTGTTGCCGGCGAACCGGTGCCGCCCGTCGAGACCGAGCACGTACCCGCTGCGCCGCAGCGAGTCCTGGCTCCACCGGTCGAGCTGGCGGTTCACTCCCGTGAACATCAGGCCGATCACGCTGTTGCCGCCGCGGAAGTCCTTGTTGAGGCGGGCCACCGCGTAGTTCGTCTGCGGCTCCACCGTCTCGCCGTTCGGCCCCTTCACCTGCTCCGTCGCCGCGTCGAGCACGCCGATGGAGAGGCCGTTCGCGAGCCGCCCCGTGAGCTTGGCCGCCGCGATGATGTTCGTGCTCTGTTTGGTCGACGCGTCGCCGTACAGGTAGCTGAGCTGGGGCGCGCGCCCGATGCGGCGCGAGTAGAACAGTCCGGTGCACTGACCGTCGTTGCAGTCGAGGTCGTAGCGGAAGATCCCCGCGCCCTCGAGGAAGAACGGCCGCCGCTCCTGATAGTACTGCTCGAACGACGTGAGGTTGAGCACCGACGGGTCGGCCTCCACCTGGCCGAAGTCGGGGTTGATCGTCGCGTCGACCGTGAGGTTCGACGTCACGCCGTACTTGATGTCGGCGCCGCCCGTCATCTTCTGCGCGCGGCCGGCGAACGTGCCGTCGTTGCGGATGTTGGTCAGATCCTTCGCGACCGTGTAGGGCGTGACCTCGAGGCGGCGCGGCGCGCCGAGCTGGTCGAGCCCGGTCACCTCGCCGAGCTGCGACACCAGCCCCGTCTTCGTCCGGCGGTACACGGGCCAGCTCACCCGCACGTTGGTGCGCGCGATGTCGCGCCAGATGGCGAAGCCGAACACCTGGTCCGGCGACTTCGCATAACGCATCTGGCTCAACGGGATGCGGAACTCCGCCGTCCACCCCTTGTCGTCGATGCGCGTCGCGACGTCCCACACGCCGTCCCACGAGTCGTCTTCGTTGGCGTCGCCGTCCATCGAATAGTCGCGCTTCACCCCCGCCGGGTTCACGGCGAACTCGTAGCCCGTGCGGCGGTCGTGATACGAGTCGATCATCACCTTGATCTGGTCCGACGGCGTGTGCGTGTCGCGCCGCGACAGGTACGAGCGGATGCTGTCGGGGTGCGGGTCGAAGGCGCGCACGAACACATACAGGTACTTCTCGTCGTAGGCGACCTTCGCCTCGGTCGCCATCGGCGGCTCGCCGTCCTCGACGGGATCGAACTGCCGGAACGCCGTGATCGGCGCCGCCGTGCGCCATACCGCGTCGTCGTCGCGCCCGTCGATCACGGGCGGCGTCGTGGCGAGCGACGCCGTGGCGCGCGCCGCCGACGGTTCGGCGACGACCGCCGCGCGCGGACGAGCGGGCGTGGTGGCCTCGACCGCGGTCACGGCTTGGAATGCCAGCAGAAACGTCGGGAACATGTCTTGGCGCGGGGGTGGCGCGTGACATCCGCGGAGGCGCGGATGCGTCGGCACATCGTCGAGTACGGAACCTGCTGACCGGAAGATTCGACACTCGATCCGCCAAAAGGGTTGTACGCGGCTTCTCGGCCTCTCGCGCCGAGGGGTGTTCGCCTCCGCGCCCGCCGGTTACCTTCGGGGCGCGACGGCGCACCGCGACCGCACGGGCGGTGGCGCAGGCGACCGCGCCATCCGGGAGGCGTCCGCATGCGGCCACATCCAGAGCATCACGACTCGCGCGCCGTCGCGGCGCTGCTCGCGCCCGACATCCTCGACCTGCTCGAGTCCGATCCGGGCGCGATCGTCGCCGAGACCGAGGAGCTGCACCCGGCCGACCTCGCCGACGTCGCCGAGCAGTTGCCGGTCGCTTCCGTGCCGCAGTTCCTCGCCGCGCTCCCCACCGCGCGCGCCGCGTCGCTCCTCGAGTACCTCGACGAGGACATCCGCACCGCGCTCTTCGAGGCGATGAGCCCCGAGCAGGCCGCGCAGCTCATCGCGCTCATGACCCCCGACGATCGCGCCGACGCCCTCGACGAGATCGACGAGGACCACGCCGAGGACATCGTCGAGGCGCTGCCGGCGGCGACGCGCGTCGAGACCGAGCGGCTGCTCGAGTACGCCACCGACTCCGCCGGCGGACTGATGACGACGCAGTTCGTCTCGGTCCCCGACGCCGACACCGTCGAGGCGGCGCTCACCCGCGTGCGCGAGATGGCGCGCGCCGGCAACCGCGAGGCGATGAACACCGTCTACGCCGTGAACGACCACGGCGCGCTCACCGGCGTGCTCTCGCTCCGCGAACTCCTCGCCGCGCCCGAAGGCGCCAGGGTCGCCGACGTCGCGTGGAGCGAGGTGCGCCACGTGCACCCGGGCGCCGACCGCGAGGAGGTCGCGCGCGTCACGACCGAGTACGACCTCGTCGCCGTCCCCGTCGTCGACGACGACAACCGCCTCCTCGGCGTCGTCACGGTCGACGACGTCATCGACGCCATCCAGGAAGAGCAGACCGAGGACATCCAGAAACTCGGCGGCATGGAGGCGCTCGACGAGCCCTACATGCAGATGAGCATCCTCGGCATGCTCAAGAAGCGCGCCGGCTGGCTCTCCATCCTCATGCTGAGCGAGATGTTCACCACGTCGGCGCTGCAGTACTTCGACGGCGAGCTCAAGAAGCTCCCCGTGCTCACGCTCTTCATCCCCCTCGTCATGAGCTCGGGGGGCAACTCGGGATCGCAGGCGACGTCGCTCATCACCCGCGCGATGGCGCTCAAGGAAGTGCAGCTCCGCGACTGGTGGCGCGTCGCCGCGCGCGAACTCCCCACCGGGGCGACGCTCGGCGCCGTGCTCGGCGTCATCGGCTTCATCCGCGTGATCGTCTGGCAGCGGCTCCATCTATATGATTATGGGCAGGACGGCGTGCCCTACATGCTCGTCGCGCTCAACACCTTCTTCTCGCTCATCGGCATCGTCATGTTCGGCTCCCTCGCCGGCTCGATGCTCCCCTTCGTCCTCCGCCGCCTTGGATTCGACCCCGCCAGCTCGTCGGCGCCCTTCGTGGCGACGCTCGTCGACGTCACCGGACTCATCATCTACTTCACCGTGGCGCTCACGATCCTCGGCAAGTACATGGGCTGACACCCACCCCACGCACTGATGACCGCCGCACGCCGCACCGAGCCGCAGGCCGCCCTCATCGGCTCCGGCACCGCGTACACCCTCCTCGCCGCGCTCGGCTTCGCCGCGGTGAGCACGCTCACGAGCCTCGCGCTCGCCGAGCACGTCTCACTCTACACGGTGCTCACCTGGCGCTACGTGCTCGGCGCGATCGTGATGGTGAGCTGGATCGGCACGCGCAACTACCCGCGCATGCCCTGGC
Organism: Gemmatimonadota bacterium; assembly: GCA_016194585.1. Classification (GTDB taxonomy): domain Bacteria; phylum Gemmatimonadota; class Gemmatimonadetes; order Gemmatimonadales; family Gemmatimonadaceae; genus Fen-1231. Next base: position 74,031 of record JACQBG010000034.1, on the reverse strand, counting down.
GCGAAGCCGCCCGCTTCATCGTGCTCGGCGGCGGCGGGCAGGCGCTGCTCGTGGGGATGGCGCTCTCGTCGCTGCGCTACATCAGCGCCGCGACGCTTGCCTTCCTGTTCTACACCTACCCCGCCTGGGTAACGCTCGTGCAGGCGGTGCGCGGCGCCGAGCGGCTCACGTGGCGGCGCGTGCTGGCGCTCGCGCTCTCGTTCGGCGGCATCGTGGTGATCGTCATCGCGCCGGTGCTCGACAAGGCGACCGGCGCGTCGGGCACGCTCACGAGCGTCACCGTCGGTCTCAGCGTCGCCGACGGCGCGCTGCGCGGGGTCGCCCTCGCCCTCGGCGCGGCGATCGTCTACGGCCTCTACATCCCCCTCATGGGCTGGATGCAGAAGGACCACAAGGTCTCGGTGACGAGCGCCTACGGCAAGATCGGCTCTGCGCTCTGTTTCCTCATCCTCGCCGTCGGCGACCGGAGCTTCACGACGTCGATGAGCACCACCGCCTGGGGCGCGATCGTCGCGCTCACGCTGTTCAGCACCGTGATGCCGTCCGTGTTCTTCCTCATGGGGCTGATGCGGCTCGGCCCGGTGCGCACGGCGATCGTGTCGACGGTGGAGCCGTTCCTCACCGCGATGCTCGGCGCGCTCGTGCTGCACCAACCCGTGACGCCTCGTCTCATCGCCGGCGGCGCGATGATCGTCGCGGCCGTGGTGCTGCTGCAGTTCCGCCGGGAGCGCGTGGCTTAGGCCGCCGCGCCCGGCTCCCGCTTCGCCCCGCCACGCACGTACAGCGCGATGCCGCCAAGCACGGCGATCGTCGCGAAGCTGAACCACTGGATGGCGTAGCTCTTGTGCGGTCCCTCGTCGAGTGACGGGGTCGGCAGCCGCACGGGCACGGAGTCGCCGTGCGCGGAGCTGTCGGATGTCTGCACGATGAGCATCGGCGACACCGGAAGCCCGACGAGCGACGCGACGCGCGCATGGTCGAGGCGGTGCACGAGGCGCGCGCCCGGCTTGAGCGGCACCGGGTCGGTGCCCGGGTAGGTCTCGAGGTAACCCGTCACCGTCGCGGTGTCGCGCTCGCGCCATCGCCCGAGGTCGACGGTCCCCGCGTCCTCGGAGTAGGCCCAACCGCGGTTGACCATCACCACCGTGTCGCGCCCCTCGAGCTTGAGCGGCGTGAGGATGTACACCCCGGGCGATCCCTCGTGCGAACGGCCGCCCAGCACCACCTCGCGATCGAACAGGTACGACCCGTGCGCCGAGACGCGGCGGTAGTGACTGCTCGCCGTGTCGCCGCCGATGGAGCCGGCGTCGACGGGAGGCGCGCTCATGCGGGCGACGAGCGTCGCGTTGAAGGCGCGGCGCTGTGCCAGGCGGTCGAGCTGCCAGATCCCGAGCCGCACGAAGAGGGCGGCGCAGGCGAGGGGGATGAGGAGGCCGGCGAGGCGTCGTGACATCGGCGGGGGACGGTGCGGAGGGGGACTGTGACGTGCGTCGCGGCGGCCGCGACGACTTTGAAACGTATTGCGTCGCTTGGGCGGCCGCCCCATCAGCGCACGAAGAATGAGGGGCCGGCCGCCAAGGTGAGGGCCGTTCACCTTATGTGACCCGCGTCACATTATTGTGGCGTTCCAGTCCCTTGTTGCGCCTAGGTAGTTGACCGTACGTTATCAGCCCGAGGAACTGTGCAGCCGCGGAGGGCTGGGTTCAGTGGCCCACCCGCCCGTGTCCCACCGAGCGACATCGCGCAACACGTGACGAAGCCCCCCCGTCGATCTCCTCTCTTCGCTGTCGCGATCCTCGTCGCGGCGTTGTGGAGTTGCGGCCGTGAGGTGACGGGACTCAAGGACTCCGTCGTCCGGATCGCGCGCGGGGTGTCGTTCAACACGGTGTTCCCGACCGTGTACCAGCAGGCGGCCAGCGCCGGACTCGTGTCGTTCACCAAGGTGCGCGTCGTCCTGCACCACTCCGACGGCACGCTCGCGCTCGATACGCTCGTCGACTTCCCCTCGACCGCCACCGAGCTCGACCTCTCGCTCTCGGTGCCGCTCCTGGCCAACGCGCCCGTCGGCGGCGAGCCGATGACGCTCGACCTCGCCTACGTCAACGCGGCCGGCGTCGTGGTCTTCAGCGGCGGCCCCGTGTCGATCACGGCCGTCCCGGCGACCGTCGGCGGCTCGAAGCCGCCGCCGGTGAACGTCCCCGTCGCCTACACGGGACCCGGCGCCAACGCGACCGCCGTCCGCATCGCGGCACCCAAGACGCGTTCGCTGGGCATCGGCGACCCGTTCAGCTTCACGGCCAACGCCGTCGACGGCGCGGGGAATCCCATCGCCGGCACGCCCATCATCTGGGCCAGCCTCGATCCGGCCGTCGCGTCGATGAGCACCTCGGGCGCCGGCGCGGCCGTCGCGCGCGGCACGGCCCGCATCGTCGCGCAGCTCCTCACCAACAAGGCCGACACGGCGATCGTCACCGTCACGGCCAACCCGCAGTCGATCAGCGCGCAGTCGGGGAGCGGGCAGAGCGCCGTCATCAACTCGACGCTCCCCGCCCCGCTCGTCGCGCGCGTGCTCGGCACCGACAACCTCCCGCTCGGCGGCATCGCCGTCACCTTCGCCGTGACGTCCGGCGGCGGCAGCGTCGGCACGACGGTCGTGACCTCCGACGGCAACGGCCTCGCGCAGACGACCTGGCGCCTCGGCCCGACGACCGTGGCGCAGAGCGTCACGGCGACGGCCGCCGGCGTCTCGACCCCGGCGACCTTCACGGCGACCGCGACCCTCCCCGTGCCGGCGAAGCTCGCGTTCACGACGCAGCCGGTGACCGGACTCACGAGCGCCGTCGTCGTGCAGGCGCAGGACAACCTCGGGAACCTCGCGACGACGTTCACGGGCCCGGTGACGATCGCCCTCGCCGGCGGCACCGCGAGTGCCACGCTCGGGGGAACGGCGACGGTGAACGCCGTCGGCGGCGTGGCGACCTTCACCGGGCTCAGCGTCTCGGCGCCGGGCACCGGCTACACGCTCACGGCCGCGGCGGGCGGACTCACCAGCGCGACGTCGAACCCCTTCGACATCACGGCCGGTCCGGCGGCGACGCTCGTCTTCACGCAGTCGCCCACCGGCGGCTCGATCGACGCCGTGCTCACGCCGGCGCCCGTCGTGACGGTGCAGGATTCGCACGGCAACGTCGCGACGAGCTTCACCGGCACGATCTCGCTCGCGGTGTCTGGGGGCGGCTCGCTGAAGGGGGCGACCAGCGTGGCCGCCGTCGCCGGCGTCGCGACCTTCCCCGGTCTCGCCATCAGCACGGCCGGCAAGGGGTTCACGCTCATCGCGAGCGCGCCGGGACTCACGAGCGGCACCTCGTCCGCGTTCGACATGACCGCCGGCGCGCCGGCCGCCCTCGTCATCGTGAGCGGTTCGGGACAGACCGGCGCCACCGGCGCGGCGCTCGCGCAGCCGGTGATCGTCCGCGTCACCGACGCGGCCGGGAATCCGGTGCCGGGCGAGACCGTGACCTTCGCCGCGGCGAACGGCGGCAGCGCCGCGCCGGCGTCGGCGACGACGGATGCCACCGGGCACGCGCAGACCACCTGGACGCTCGGCGCCTCGACCGGCGCGCAGTCGCTCGCGATCTCCGGGCCGCGCCTCGCCGCGTTCGCGAAGACGGCCACCGCCACCGCGAACAACGCGAGCAGCACGCCGACGCAACTCGTCATCACGACGCAGCCCGGCGCGACGTACGCCGCCGGCGTAAGCATCTCGCCGGCGATCACCGTCGAGGCGCGTGACGCGTCGAACCTGCGCGTGACGTCGTTCACCGGTCCGGTGAGCCTCGCCATCGGGACGAACCCCGGCACGTCGACGCTCAGCGGCACGGCGTCGGTGAACGCCGTGGCCGGCGTCGCCACCTTCAGCGGGCTCAGCCTCAACAAGAGCGGCACGGGCTACACGCTCGTCGCCTCATCGAGCGGCCTCACGAGCGCGACGACGACGGCATTCGCGATCACCGCCGGCGCGGCGACGTCGGTCGTCATCACGGCCGGCAACTTCCAGACGGCCGCCGTCAGCACGGTGCTGCCGAACCCCGTCGTCGTGCAGACGGTCGACGCGTTCGGCAACGGCGTCGCCGGCAAGACGGTGAACTTCGCCGTCGCGACCGGCGGCGGCTCGGTCAACCCGGTGAGCGCGACGACGAACGCGGCCGGCAACGCGCAGACCACGTGGACGCTCGGCGCGAGCGTGTCGCCGCAGACGCTGACGATCACGAGCGCGGGGCTCACCGGATCGCCGCTCACGGCGACGGCGAACAGCGGCGCCGCGACCGTCGCGTCGACCGTGGTCACGCCGCACCTCGACACGTTGACGGCGATCGGCGCCACGTTCGGCCTCGCGGCGCAGGCCAAGGACGCGAGCAGCAACAACGTCGCGGGCACCTTCGTCTGGGTCAGTCGCACCCCCGCCGTCGCGACGGTGAACGCGTCGGGCACGGTCACCGCCGTGACGAACGGCACGACGTGGGTGGTCGCGACGGAGAGTGGAGGCACGAAGGACTCGGCGAAGGTCGTCGTGCAGCAGCGGCTGGCGACGATCAACGTCACGCCCAACGCGCGCAACGTCTATCTCGGCGCGTCGTACGCGTTCGCCGCGAGCGCGGTAGACGGGCTCGGCGTCGCGCTCGCGGTGCAACCGTCGTTCACGTGGAGCACGGCCTCGTCGGCGGTCGCGTCCGTCACGACGCTCGGCGTCGCCACCGGCGTCGGGCTCGGCTCCACGCAGGTGCGGGCCACGGCCGGCGCGGTTACCGGCATCGCCACGCTCAACGTCCTCACCCCGATCACGAAGATCTTCGTGTCGCGCGACTCGGCCGGCTTCGCGACGACGAAGAGCGACACCTTCACGCTCGCGGCGCTCGGGCGGTCGCGGTCGTTCAAGGCGACCGCGTACGACACGCTCAACAACGTGATGACCGGCATCACCTTCACCTTCGCGACGTCGAACGCATCGGTGGCGGCGATCGACTCCACCGGCACGACGACGGCGCGCGCGACGGCGGCGGCGAACGGCTCCACGAGCATCTCGGCGTCGGCCCAGGGCGTGTCCGGCGCCGCGCTGCTCAACGTGAAGCAGGTGCTCACGGCGATCGACCTCTCGCCGACGGCCGTCACGATCGCGCCCACCGGCTCGACGGCGCTCCTCGCGCGCGGCAAGGACGCGAACGGCTTCTTCATCTCCGGCGGCGCCTTCACCTTCTCGTCGTCGGCGACGTCGTTCGCGACGGTCACCGCGACCACCGGCGTCGTCACCGGCGTCGCGAACGGCACGGCGCTCATCACGGCCAAGGACTCGGCGACCGGCACGATCACCTCGAACGCCTCGACGATCACCGTCGGCGGCGCCGTGCCGGCGATCATCTCGTTCGGCCGCGACACGCTGACGGTCGGTCGGTCAGGAAGCGCGTCGGTGCCCGTCTACCTCAGCAAGCCCAGCCTGAGTCCGATCACGATCAACCTCGCGGTGAAGGACACGTTCGCGTTCTTCACCGCCCCGTCGACCGTGGTCATCCCGGCCGGCAGCACGTCGGCGAACGCGACGCTCAACGGACACAACGCCGGCACGACTCTCATCTACGCGAGCGACGGCAGCGCCCTCGGCTACACCCCCGACACCGCGGTGCTGGCGGTGCAGGCGACGGTGAAGCTCTCGACGACGAACTACTACCTGAACGTCAACGACCAGTTGTCGACGCAGGTGCTGCTCTCCGATCCGTCGCCGGCCGGCGGGACGTACGTGACGTTCGGCTACGGCACGGCCGGACGCGCCGCCGTCTCCCCCGACCCAGCGTTCATCCCCGCCGGACAGCTCGCCGCGAACGTCGTCATCCTCGCGACGGGCGCGGGGAACACGACCATCACGCCCGCGGCGACGGGGGTGAACGGCTCGTCGTCGACGGTGACGACATCGGCGCCGGTCTTGACGATCCAGCCGAGCTCGTTGCGCCTCGGCGCGGGGCAGTTCGAGTACAACCAGTACGCGTGGGTGCCGCAGAACATCTTCGCGCCGTTGTCCGTGCCGCTGACGAGCTCCGACACGAGCAAGGTCACGGTGCCGACGCCGCTGACGATCGCGACCGGCTACAACTACGCGTACTTCAACACCACGGGCAAGCTGCCCGGCGTGGCGACGGTGACGGCCAGCGCCACGAACTGGACGAGCGGCACGATGTCGGTGCTGGTGACGTCGCCGAAGCTCGGCATCTCGGGTGGCACGACGCTGAACACGACGTCGCCCGCGCAGAACGTCACCATCTACGCGGAAGACTCGCTCTCCGCCGCGCACTACCGCACGAACGCGCTCGCCGTGCAGCTGGCGTCGAGCGACACCACCGTGCTCAAGGTGATCAACCCGAGCGTCTCCATCCCCGCGGGACAGTACTACGTGAACAGCGCGCAGGTGATCCCGGGCGGCGCCGGCGGCACCGCGTGGGTCAAGGTCACGGCGAGCGGCCACGCCGCCGACTCGACGCAGTACACCGTCGTCGGGCCGAAACTGAACTTCAGCTGGTATTCCAACCGCACCGCCGCCGGGCAGGACGACTACAACCTCTACGTCTACACGCCGAACAACGTGACGTCGACGCTCACCGTGTCGATCGCCAACGCCGATTCGAACATCGTCGGGCTGCCGACCTCGGTGACGATCCCGGTCGGATCGAGCTACGTCTACTTCAATGTCCGCGGCAAGGCGGTCGGCACCGACACCTTCATCGCCAGCGCACCGGGCTATCAACCCGACACCGCCTTCTATACGGTGACGTCGCCGCGGCTGTCGCTCTCGGGCGGCGGCACGATGAACAACTTCGGCCCGAACTCCGGCTTCACGGTCTATAGCGCCGACTCGCTGCGCTCCGCGCACTACCGTCATACGCCGCTCGTCGTGACGTACACGTCGAGCGACCCGACCGTGTTCACGGTCACGAGCTCTGCTGACACGATCCAGACCGGGCTATACTACGCGAACCACGTGCAGGTCACGCCGGTCGGCGTCGGCACCGCGTGGCTCAAGGTCACGGCCAGCGGCCACGCCGCCGATTCGGTCTCCTACACGGTGCAGACCCCGCAGCTCGGGGTGAACTTCTCGCGCGCCATCATCGGCCGGCGGCAGTACGCACCGTCGGGCGGCTACGTCTACATCCCGAACAGCCGGCCGACGCCGGTCACCGTGACGGTGGCGCAGCGCCATCCGACGGTCGACTCCCTCTCGGCGACGACGCTCGTGATCCCGGCCAACACCAGCTATCTGTACTTCGACTACGCCGGTCTCACCGTCGGCAGCGATACACTCGCGATCACGGCGCCGGGCTACCTGAGCACGTCAGCGATCGTCACCGTCACCACGCCCAAGCTCACGACCGGCGGATTGCCCTCGACCGCGCTCACCACCAGCACACCGTCGACGGTGACCGTGTACGCCACGGACAGCCTCGGCAGCGGACACTACATCCTCGACACCCTCGTGGTGAGCGCCGTCTCGAGCAACGGCGCCGTCATCCAGCCGACGGCGCCCAGCTCGCGCATCTACCGTGGCGGCTACTACACGCAGCCGACCGTGGCCTACACCGGCCCCGGCACCGCCTCGATGACGTACGCCGACTCGCTCGGCTCCGGCTACGGCTCCGTGACGACGAACACCGTCACCGTCACCGGGCCGTCGCTCGGCATCAGCAACGGCACGACCGTGCTCGGCATGCGGCAGAACGGCGGCCCGAACAGCGCGTACGTGTACGTCGCGAACGCCGTCACCGGATCGCCGCTCGTCGTCACGCTCACGAGCAGCGACCCGACCGTCGTCGCCGTCCCCGCGACGGTCACGATCCCTGTCGGCTACACCTACGCCTATTTCCAGATCACGGCGCAGAACACGATCGGCACCATCCAGGTCACCGCCACGGCCTCGGGATACGGTGGCGCCAACACGACGGTGCAGGTGACGGCGCCGAAGTTCGTGCTCAGCGCCAACTCGTCGGTGAATACCACCTCGCCGCGACAGGGCATCACCGTTTACGCCGAAGACGCGAACGGCACGGCGCACTACGTCAACCAGAACCTCGCGGTGGCGCTGGCGTCGTCGAGCACGGCCGTGGGCACGGTCGACTCGGCGTTCGTCACCATCCTCGCCGGCGCCTACTACAACAACAACGCGAAGTTCATCCCGCTCACGGCCGGCACGACGCAGCTCTCGGCGACCGATACGACCTCGGCGAGCTACCGCTATGCGGCCGGCACGCAGACCGTGGCCGTGAACACGCCGAGCCTGTCGCTCAACTGGGGCGCGTCGGAGTACCTCGGCATCGGCCAGTACGACGATCGCGCGGCGCAGACGCCCGACAACCAGGCGACCGCGTTGACCGTTTCGTTCTCGCACTTCAATGCCGCCAGCACGTCGCCGTCGAGCGTCGTCATCGCGGCGGGACAGAACTATGGCTTCGTGCGCGTCACCGGTGCCTCCACCGGCACCGACACGATCACGGCGACCGCGCTTGGCCACAACCCGGCCAAGGGCGCGGTCATCGTCGGCCCCGGCCGCATCGACCAGATCTCCAGCTGGCCGAGCACGCTCAGTCTCGCCGGCACCGACTCGGTGCTGGTGACGATGTACGCGCGTGACCCGAACAACTCCTCGACGCACTACGTGACCGCGGCGACGACCTTCACGCTCACCGGGAGCGCGAACGTGGGCTTCGTCTCGGGCGGCGCGTCGAGCGCGCCGATCACCAGCGTCACCATCCCCGCCGACGGCTACTACGCGCAGTTCTGGGTGAAGGGACTCACGGCGGGCACGAGCAGCGTCACCATCGCGAACGCGAACTACGTCACCTACTCTCCGACCATCACGGTGACACCATGAGCCGGCACACCATGCTCCTCCGCCTCGCCACCGCGGCGATCGTGATCGCGCTTGGCGCGCCGCGACTCGGCGCGCAGACCGCCGGCCCGCCGCCGGCGCCGCCCGCCCCGCCGAGTCCGCCGCCCGCGGGGCCGAAGCTCGTCGTCCCCGCGTCGGCCATGGTGCCCGCCGACAGCGCCGTCGCGCTCTGCAACAACGGAACCTGGATCTACGCGCCCGGCGCCCCCACCGACTGTGCCCAGCGCGGCGGACTGCGCGTCGCGATGCCGCCGCGCCCCACGCCGCCCGCCGTGGCGACCGCGCGCGCCGCACTCGTGGCGGCTCCGGCCGCGACGCCCACGGCCCCTCCCGCCGGGGCGACGGGACAGTGCAAGGACGGCACCTTCCTGTTCGGCACACCCACGGCGGACAGTTGCACCGGCAAGGGTGGCGTCGCGGCGACCTTCAGCCGGCCGGCTCCGCCGCCGCCCCGCCCTCCTCGCCCGTAGCGGCACGTCACCCGACGCTCGCGCGCCGAGCGTCGGTCGCCGGGCGCGCCCCACCGTGACCCGCGTCACATCGGCGCCGGTATCCGCTCCCTTGTCGCCGTCGGCCGAACAACCGTAGCTTGGATGAGTCCGCCTCCCCGAACGCTCCCGCGATCGGGGGATTGGGCATTTGTAGATGGTCCGCCCCTGCCCGGGTGACACACATGCCGACTCCGACGATGAAGCCGTCCCGCCGTATCCTCGCCCTTACAGGCGCGATCCTCATCGCGACACTCTGGAGCTGCGGCCGTGAGGTCACCGGCCCCGTGAGTTCCCTCGTGCAGTACGCGCGCGGGATCTCGTTCAACACGATCTTCCCCACCGTCTATCAGCAGGCCGCCAGCACCGGACTCGTCGCGTTCACCAAGGTGCGGGTCGTGCTGCATCATGCCGACGGCTCGCCCGCCCTCGACACCCTCGTCGACTTCCCGTCCGGCAGCGACGCCCTCACGCTCAGTCTCTCGGTCCCGCTCCTCGCCAACTCTCCCGCCACCGGCGAGACGATGGCGCTCACGCTCGGCTACATCAACGCCGCCGGCCAGACCGTGTTCTCGGGCGGACCGGTGAACATCACCGCCGTCCCGGCGGGACTCGGCGGCGGCGCACCTCCCCCGCCGGTGAACATCCCGGTGACCTACACCGGCCCGGGCTACAACGCCGCCGCCGTGCGCATCGCGGCCCCCAAGACCCGCGCGCTCACCATCGGCGACCCCTTCACCTTCACCGCCAACGCCGTCGACGGCGCCGGGAATCCCATCCCCGGAACGCCGATCGTGTGGGTCAGCGCCGACCCGACCATCGCCAGCATGACGCCCACCGGCAGCGGCGCGGCCGTCGCGCGCGGCACGGCCCGCATCGTCGCGCAGCTGCTGAACGGACCGGCCGACACGGCCACGGTCTCCATCACGGCGAAGCCGCAGTCCATCAACGCGCAGTCGGGCGACGGCCAGAGCGCGCTCACGAACGCCACGCTCGCCGCGCCGATCGTGGCGCGCGTGCTCGGCACCGACAACCTCCCGGTGAGCGGCGTCGCGGTGACGTTCGCCGTCACCGCGGGAGGCGGCAGCGTGGGTTCGGCGAGCGCGACGACTGACGCTGGCGGCCTCGCGCAGACCACCTGGAAGCTCGGCGCCACCGCCGGCCCGCAGAGCGTGACGGCCACCGCCGCGGGCATCGCCACGCCGGCGACGTTCTCGGCGACGGCCACGCTCCCGGTGCCGCAGAAGCTGGTGTTCACGACGCAGCCCGTGACCGGGCTCACCGGCGCTGTCGTCGTGCAGGCGCAGGACAACGCGGGGAATCTCGCCTCCGGCTTCACGGGCGCGGTCACGCTCGCCCTCGGCGGCGGCACGACGGGTGCGACGCTCGGCGGCACCGTGACCGTGAACGCGGTGGCCGGCGTCGCGACGTTCGGCGGGCTGGCCGTCTCGGCGCCGGGCAAGGCGTACACGCTCACCGCCACGTCGGCGGCGGCGGGACTCACCGCCGCGACGTCGACGGCGTTCGACATCCTCGTCGGCCCGCCGGCGAAGCTAGTCTTCCTGCAGTCGCCGGCGAGCGGATCGGAGATCAGCGCGTTGCTGACGCCGAACCCGAAGGTGGCGGTGCAGGATGCCTTCGGGAACCTCGTCACGACGTTCACCGGGCCGGTGACGCTGGGGCTCGCGGTGTCGAGTGGAGCGAGCCTCCGCGGCCTCACCACCGTGAACGCCGTGGCCGGCATCGCGACGTTCACCTCGCTCGCCATGAGCGATGGCGGCACCGGCTTCGTGCTGCGGGCGACCTCTCCGGGACTCACCGCGGCGCTCTCCACGCCGTTCGACCTCTTCGGCCTCAACCGCGCGTGGAACGGCAGCGTGAGTTCCGATTGGAACACGCCGGCGAACTGGACGCCGGCGGCGGTGCCGACGTCGTCCGACGCGGTGACGATCGGCAACTGCGAGTGCTACTCGCCCACGCTCAGCAGCAACGTCGCCATCGCGTCGCTCACGTTCACGAACTACGGGTCGCTCACGCTGGGCAGCTACAACCTGACCGTGAGCGGCGACGTCGTGACGGGCAACTATTCGGGCACCGTCACGGGTACCGGCACGGTGACCATCGGCGGCAACTTCACCGACAACTACTGCGACTGCTCGGCGACGTGGCAGGTGGCGAACACGGTGTTCACCGGCGTCGGCAAGACGATCTTCGAAGGCAACTATGACATGTACTCGAACCTGACGATCACCGGCTCGATGACGCTGACGCACAGCCTGTACACCGGGAGCATCACGGTCACCGGCCGAGGCGCATCGCTCGACTTCGGGACGGAAGGGCTCACCGCCCACGGCGATTTCTCCACGCAGGACGGCGGTGTCGTGAAGATGACGGGCGGCAACTGGCTCGACGTCTACGGCAACACTACGTTCGCCGGCGGCAGCACGGACGGGCTGATCACCAACAGCGCGTACCTCTATCTCCTCGGGCACTTCACGCAGAGTGGCGCTCCCGATTCGTTCGCCCCCGACGCGACCGTCGAGGTGGAGTTCGAGCACGGCAGTTACGGCACCGCGGCCGCGCCGTTGTCGCCGTTGCTGGCAGCGTCGCCGTCGCGGTCGCCTCGGTCGGCGGCGATCCACGCCCGCAACGCGGCGCGCCGGCAGGCGTACCTCGTGCAGGCACAGCAGCGTGCCGCACGCGCGCCGCGCCTTGGATTCGGCCGCCAGAGCAGCGTGACCGGAGCGGAAGGGATCGTCTCGGTGGGCGGGGGGCTGCGGAACTACTTCGGGTCGTACATGAGCCCGACGCCGCAGATCATCTCGTTCTCGAACTCCGGCGAGGGGCCGCACACCTCGCACTTCGGTGAAGTGGAGTTCGACGGTGGCACCTATTCGCTCGCGAGCGACCTCGCCGTGCTCGACGAGATCGAGGCGTACGGCAACTCGGTCATCGGCGGCGGTGGACATGCGGTGGTGTCGCACGGCACGTACGTGACCGGCTACCCGACCTCGGTGACCTTCGACAACGTCCCGCTCGTCATCCTCGACACGAAGTACAGCGGCGAAGCCTCGGGCTACGCGCCGTACATCAGCCACGCGACGTTCCAGAACGGAGCGTTCCTCGACATCACCCGGAGCGACGCCGGCGGCATCTCGTTCAGCAACTTGACCTTCACCGGGGCGCTCAACCCCAGTTCGGGCGCGTACCTGTTCAATCGCGGCAGCGCGAACATCAGCCTGACGAACGTGTCACCGCTCGACGGCATCCCCACGCAGGCCGGGCAGCATTGGTGGCGCACGTTCGGCAGCGGCACGGTGAGCTGGCCGGTCTACGCGCCCTAGCATTCCGCGCGATCGCCGGATCCGAACGACGAAGCAGGCGCGCCACTCCGGCGCGCCTGCTTCATTTCATCCCATCGCGAGCCCGCCTCAGAACAAGGGCAACTGCTCCCCGATCTGCCCGGGCTCCACCACCGGCTGCCCGAGCAACCGCTGCATCGCCCGCACGCTCGCCGGGCTGTGCCCCGCGAAATGATTGTTCACGTAGCCGTACACCGTCTTCACCCGCGCCGCGAGCGCGGGGAGCACGGCGACCCACTTCTCGATCTCGTTCGTGCGGTCGACCTGCACGCGCGAATAGTCGACGATGCTCCGGTCAGGCCCCATCCACCGCACATACGCCACGTCGCCCGTCGGCCGCTCGGCGAGCTGCAGCATCGTCTTGCGCGGAATCCACCGCGCGTCGGTGAGCGCGAGCGACACGCGATGCTCGGCGAGCAGCGCGAGGATGCCGTCGGTGATCCACCCGCGCTGGCGGAACTCGATGGCGAACCGGATGTCGCGCGGCAGCGTCGGCAGGAAGCCGGCGAGCGCCGGCAACTCGGCGGGGGCGAAGTCGGGACCCATCTGGATGAGCACGGGGCCGAGTTTGGGGCCGAGCTCGCGCGCGACGTCGGCGAAGCGCTGGAGCGGGTCGGCCACGTCGCGCAGCCGGTGCTCATGCGTGATCTCCTGCGGCAGCTTGAGCGCGAAGCTGAACCCGGCCGGCGTGCGCGCCGCCCAGCCGCGCACCGTGTTCGCCGCCGGGATGGCGTAGAAGGTCGAGTCGACCTCGACGGTGTCGAAGGCGCGCGCGTACGTCGCGAGGAAATCGGCGGGCCGGGTGCGCGCGGGGTACAGTGGGCCGACCCACGCGGCGTAGTTCCAGCCCTGGCAGCCGAGGCGGATGTTCGGAGACACGCAGCAAATCGGCGCGCTGACCGGGGCGCCGTCAAGCGGCGCTGGCGGCGCCGCGTCTCCCGACCGTGTATCCGGCATGCTGCGGGGCAGCCCTCGGGCAGTCCCCGTAGGGCGACCGCACCTTGTCGCTCGGTGCGCGCCGGAGCTAACGTCTCAGCGACGGTGTCGATCCGCTGCGCGACGTGCCCTGCCAGCGGCCGCGCTCCGTTCCCCTCGTGACCTGCCCTCGATACTCGCGTGACTGACGTCCGCCTCGAAGACCTGATCCTCGAAAACCTCCTGGACGTGAGTCCGGTCGGCATCGCCGTGCTCGACCGAGAACTGCGCTACCTCCGGATCAACGCGCTCGCCGCGGCGTTCAACGGTCGCACGCCCCAGGCGCACATCGGTCGCCACGTTCGCGATCTCGCGCCACCCGAGATGTGGGCCATCATCGAACCGTTCTTCCGGCGCGTGCTCGACACCGGGTCGAGCAACGTGAACGTCGAGCTGCCCGGCGTGGCCGATCCCCAGCAGGTCATCCTGTCGAGCTCGTGGCCGCTCAAGGACGCGCGCGGCGAGATCATCGGCATCATCGTGACCCGGCAGGACATCACCGCGCTCAAGCGCGCCGACGAGGCGCTGGCGACGAGCGAGGAGCGGCTGCGCCTCGCGCTCGAGGCGACGAGCGACGCGATGTGGGACTGGGATCTCGACTCGCGTACGGTGTTCTGCAGCCCGCGGTGGTTCACGATGCTGGGCTACGCGGCTGATGAGCCGACGCAGGACATCGCTGCCGTGCGCGCCCGCGTCCATCCTGACGACGTCGGGCGGGTGACGGCGGCGGCGCTCGGCGCCATCGCCGAAGGGAAGACGTACGTGGTGGAAGCGCGCATGCGCTGCTCCGACGGCACGTGGCGCTGGGTACAGAGTCGCGGCAGCGTGAGCGGCCGCGACGCGACCGGCAAGCCCACCCGGTTCGTCGGCACCAACTCCGACATCCACGCGCGCAAGCTGGCCGAGGAGGAGACCGCACGACTGCAGAGTCATCTTCAGCAGGCCCTGAAGATGGAGTCGGTGGGTCGACTCGCGGGCGGCGTGGCCCACGACTTCAACAACATGCTCGGCGTCATCCTGGGACACGCCGAGTTGGCGATGGGCCAGGTCGACCCGGCGCAGCCGCTCCGCGCCGATCTCGTCGAGATCCAGAGGGCGGCCGAGCGATCCGCCGCCCTCACCCGGCAGCTGCTCGCGTTCGCGCGGCAGCAGGTCGTCGCGCCGACCGTGCTCGACCCGAACGACGCGGTCGCGCACTCGCTGACGATGCTGCAGCGGCTGATCGGCGAGGATATCCAGGTCATCTGGCGACCGACGGCGAACCCCTGGCCCATCGAGATGGATGCGTCCCAGGTCGATCAACTGCTCACCAACCTGTGCGTCAACGCCCGCGACGCGATCGTCGACGTGGGCACGATCGAGATCGCGACGGCCAACAGCGTCATCGACGCCGCGTTCTGCGCGCGGCATCCCGGCGCGGTACCGGGCGAGTACTCCAAGCTCACCGTGCGCGACGACGGCGCCGGCATCGACCCCGAGACGCTCGATCACATCTTCGAACCCTTCTTCACGACCAAGGAGCTCGGCCGCGGCACGGGACTCGGACTGGCGACGGTGTACGGCATCGTGAAGCAGAACAACGGGTTCATCGCGGTGCAGAGCGCGCCGGGCGAGGGCACCAGCTTCGACATCTACCTGCCGCGACACGAAGGGCCGGCCACATCCGCCGCGCCGGCGCTCGCCGCGAAACCCGCGGGACGCGGCAAGGAGACCGTCCTGCTGGTCGAGGACGAGCCGGCGATCCTGCGGCTGGCCACGCGCGCGCTCGAGAGCCGCGGCTACTCCGTGCTCGGCACGAGCAGCCCCGGCGAAGCGCTGCGACGGGCGGCCGCGCACGAGGGCGAGATCGACCTGCTGCTCACCGACGTGGTGATGCCGGAGATGAACGGCCGCGACCTCGCCGCGGCGTTGCTGCGCGACCGCCCGCGACTCGAGGCCCTGTTCATGTCGGGCTATCCGGCCGAGGTGATCGTCACGCGTGGCATCCTGGAGGAAGGGGTGCGCTTCATCCAGAAGCCGTTCGCCGTGGCCGACCTGGCGGCGAAGGTGCGGGAGATCCTCGACCACCGCTAGGCACCGCGAAGGACCCGGAGATCCGCAAGCAGGCGGTGTTCTGGCTCGGGCAATCGCACGACGCGCGGGCGATCGCGTACTTCGAGGAGGTGCTGAGCTGCAAGGAGTGACGCGCCACCTCCGCACCTCTGGAATCTCCGGGCGGGGCGATACTATAGGGGAGCAGCAGTCGCCACTCGACCGCCCCGAACGCGTCTCCCCCCGTCATGTCCGCTTCACGCAAAATCGCCGCACGCGCGATCGGCATCGCCTGTGCGTGCCTGCTTGCCGTTTCCACGGCCAAGGCCGGCGGTCGCTTCGTCGCGCCGCAGGAGGCGAGCATCGCCGTCGATTCGGCCGCTCATCCCGCTGCGAAGCGTGCCGACCGCAAGGCGCCCGCGCCGAAACGTCCGGAGTTCCGTCCCCTGCGCTTCGACGAGCAGTGGCCCGACCTCTCGGGCGCTCGCCAGGGTTGGAACGACGCCCTCAAGCACATCCCGCTCGCTCCGCACGACCTCGCGTGGGTCACCTTCGGCGGCCAGCTCCGATGGCGCGAGGAGTCGGTGCGCGACTTCCAGTTCTTCGCCGCGCCCACCATGCAGAACGATTTCGGCGTGAGCCGCACGCTGCTGAGCGGCGACCTGCACGTGGGCACCGCCACGGGCCCGTACCTGCGCGGCTTCGCCGAGATGCGCGACGCGCAGGGCTACGACCGCCGGCTCCCGGGCGGCGTGCGCAGCAACGAGGAGGACCGCCACGACTGGCAGAATTCCTTCGTCGAGGGTGGGTGGGGCGCCACCGGCATCCGCCTCGGCCGGCAGGACGTCATCCTCGGCCGCGAACGCCTCGTCGGGATCAGCGACTGGACCAACTCGCGCCGCTCGTTCGACGGGCTGCGCGTGCAGTCGGTGCTCGGCCCGCTCGCGTTCGACGTGCTCGACGCGCACGTGATGGCCGTTCGCATGGACCTCCCCAACCGCCCCGACTCGACGACGCGTTTCCGCTACATCGCCGTCGGCGCGGCGCAGACCGCCACGGCGCGCCGCAGCTTCGTGCCGGCGACGTGGCAGCTGTACGTGCTCCAGCTCGACGCCGTGCTCGGCCCGCGGCACGAGCGCACCACCTACGGCAGCACCGCGCAGTGGAAGGCGCCGGTGTTCGGCGCGAGCGGCGCGCAGGCATCGTTCGAATACGAAGCCGCCGAGCAGCGCGGCTGGCAGGGCGACAAGGTGATCAACGCCTGGTTCTTCGCGACCGAGGCGCAGGTCGTCTTCCGGCGCGCGCCCGGCGCGCCGACGCTCATCGCCGGCTACGACAAGGCGAGCGGCGACAAAGACCCGAACGACACGCAGGCCGGCACCTTCACGGCGCTCTACGCCTCGGCGCACTCGCACGGCGGCATCGCCGACGTCTTCGGGCGCGGCAACCTCGCCGAACTGCGAGGCGGCGTCACCGCCGACGCGGCGTCGTGGCTCGACCTCGGGCTCGTCACGCGGTCGTTCTCGCGCGTCGAGCTCGCCGACGGCGTCTACAACAAGCAGAACACGCTCTTCCGCGCCGCGAGCGGCAACACGGCGCGTGACGTGGGCGTCGAGACCGACTTCACCGCGACGGTGAAGCTCGGCCGCAATCTGCGCCTCCTCGGCGGCATCGCCGAAGTCGATCCGGGGCGCTTCATGAAGCAGACCCCCGGCGGCGGCGGCGTGCAGCGATTCTCGTTCGCCGGCACCACCATCACGTTCTGACCGCCCGACGCCGGGCAGTCGCGTAAGCCCGGCGCCATCCCGACACTTTTTGGCCGCCGAGGGTGTACCACCCTCGGCGCGCCGAGGGCGCGCGAGCTCCGGCGCGCACTTGCGCACGCCCTGAGCCGCGGCTAGCCTCGCACGGCGTGGCTGAACCTGCGGGGGAACGATGAGGATCTGGGGAGCGATGGCCTGCGCCGCCGTGGCGCTGCACGCCGTGCGTGCCGCCGCACAGGGCACGCCGGCCACACAGGCGGCACAGGGCACGATCGTCGGCACGGTGTACGATTCGCTGAGCGCGCAGTCGCCGCTCGCGGGCGCGACCGTCGTGCTCGTCGAGCGCTCGAAATACGCGACGACCGACGCCCGCGGACGCTTCCAGTTCGACAGCGTCCCCAACGGCCACTACACGCTCGGCTTCATGCACCCGCTGCTCGACGCGCTCGACCTGCAGGCGCCGGTCGTCCCCGTCGACGTGGGCGGCACGAGGGTCAACGTGCGGCTGTCGACGCCGAGCGCAGCGACGGCGTATTCGATGATGTGTCCCGGGGCGCACGAGCCCGCGACCGGGGTGGTGATCGGCCGCGTGCGCGACGTCGACGACGGCTCTCCCGTGAACGGCGCCGCCGCGCGCACGTCGTGGACGGAGTACACGCTCGTCGGCGGCCGCACGCAGGGGCACCCCGTGGGGGTCGAGACGCACACCAAGGCCGACGGCGCCTACCTGCTCTGCGGCGTGCCCACCGACCTCGCGCTCGACGTCTACGCCGACGCCGGCGGCTTCATCGCCGGCCCCGTGCCGCTCGCCGCGCACGACCAGCTGCTCCGCCGCGTCGACCTCGCGGTGAGCCGCAAGGACAGCGCGGCGCGCGACATCGTCGCCGACGCCTCCCCGCGCATCGCCATCGGCCATCGCGGCACGGTGACGCTGCGCGGCGCGCTCAAGGAGAAGGGGGGCGGCGTGGTCCGCGGCGCCACGCTCACCGTGCTGGGCACGCGGCGCACGTCGCGCACCGATTCCACCGGCGCGTTCTGGATCGACCGCGTGCCGGCCGGCACGCGCACCGTCGAGGTGCGCTCCATCGGCGCGTCGCCGGTGACGTTCACGTTCGACCTCGCGACGGGCGTGGTGCGCGACACCACGCTCACCGTCGACCGGCAGGCGCAGAAGCTGCAGGCGGTCGCCATCAAGGGGCAGCAGAACACCTCGCTGATGTCGCTCGACGGCTTCGACAAGCGCAAGCAGATGGGGATGGGGGCGTTCCTCACCGACGAGGACATCAGGAAGTCGACCTTCGCCGACCTGAACCAGGTGCTCGCCAGCATCCGCGGCATGAAGGTGGAGTACGGCACGAGCGGCTACCCCATGCCGATGCTGCGCGGCGGGGCGCAGGGCTCGTGCATCCCCAACTTCTTCCTCGACGGCTCGCCGTACGCCGTCGACGGTCCCGGGCCCGGCGGCGCCTCGTTCGCCAACCTGGCCGGGCTCGTCACGCCCGAGGCGATCAAGGGGATCGAGGTCTACAACGCCGTCGGCACCATCCCGCCGCAGTACGACAAGACGTCGTCGACGGGGTGCGGGTCGATCGTGATCTGGACGCGGTAGGCGCGCCGAGCCGCGCGCGCCGCGCCTACTTTCCCTTCCCCGCCAGGAACCGCTCCACCTCCGGCCACACGATCTCCGGCCGCTCGGCGTACGTGAAGTGCGCCGCGCGCGCCACCTTGAACAGCCGCGCCATCGGCAGCGACGTGACCCACTCCTCGACGAGGTCCATCGGGATGGTCTCCTCCTCGCCGTGCACGACGAGCGTCGGGATGCGGAGCGTGCGCAGCTGCGCTCGCAGGTCCCAGTCGCCGTACGAATTCATGATGACGCGGTTGCTCACCGTGTTCCCGTAGCGGATCCCCGCCGGGTCGGTGGCGCAGAGGTCGGACTTCACGAGCGGCATCGTGCGATCGGGCTCCGCGAGCCGCGGCCGCGTCGCGATCGCCCAGTAGTCGCGGCACCCCTGCCGCACGTGTCCCGTGGCGCTCGTCATCTCGCGCGCCGAGCGCGCCATCTGCGCGCGCTGCGCGCTGTCGAGCCGCGCGTTCAGGTTCTTCGCATACCGCTGCCAGAAGTCGCCGCGGCGCGGCGGCACGGGCCCGAAGAACACCATCCGCTTCACGTTCGCCGGGTGGGCGATCGCATAGCTCGCGGCGAGCAGCGGGCCGTACGAGTGCGCGACGAGGGTCACGCGCTCGAGCTTGAAGTGCCGCCGGAGATCGTCGAGGTCCTGCACCTGGCGCGTGGCGACGAGCGTCGTCGTGTCGGTGGGGAGCGTCGACTTCCCGCCCCCGCGCTGGTCGTAGAAGATGACGGTGTGGCGTTCGCCCAGCACCGCGAAGTCGCCGTAGATCGACTCGTGATCGAGCCCCGGCCCGCCGTGGATGGCGATGATGGTGTCGGCGGCGTGGCCGATGACACGGTAGTAGAGTTGCGCCGAGTCGGAGGTGGTGACCCACCCCGTCTGCGCGACGGCGAGCGCGGGGAGGACGATGGAGGCGGCGAGTGCGCGGAGCCAGCGGCGCGCGCGGGGGGTGGACATCGGGACCTCGAGGGGTGAGCGGTGCGAGTCCAACGTGCTGGGAGAACGATAGCGGCAGGTCCGGGCATGTCCACCTTGTGTTTCAGCCTCTTCTGGTATAATATTCGCCATTCGCGAATACTGTAACTCATTGATAATTATATGCGTTCACCTATCGATGTGGCCGTAGCTGTCGTTCTCGCCGAACACCCGGGCATGAAATTCGAACCGCTCGCCCAAACCCTCGGCATCAGCGCAAGCAAGGCGTTCGATTCGGTCAAGCGATTGATCGCGGTCGGCATCGCATTCCCCGATGGCCGCCGGATCAATCGTCTCGCGCTCATCGAATTCCTGGAGCACGGCCTCCAGTACGTCTTCCCCGCCAGCCCCGGCGTCCTTCGTCAGGGGATCCCGACGGGGCGCTCGGGGCCGGTGATCGCTGACGCCCTCGATGCAGGCGACGAACCCCTGGTCTGGCCCTGCGCCGGAGGCCCCGTGCGTGGCCGCGCCATCGAACCGCTCGTGCCGAAAGCCAGCGAACTCCCGCGCCGGTCCCCGGGGACCTACGCCGCGCTCTCCCTCGTCGACTCGCTCCGCACGGGTCGTGCGCGCGAGCGCCAGCTCGCGCTGCACGCCCTGCGCCAGCGTTTCGGCGCTCCCACCGGCGCTGTCCACCTGTGAGTTCGGAGGTGACGCACCGGTCGGTCGCGCGCATCGTCGCACTCGTCCGCGACTTGGGGCCGCTCGCGACCGACGTCGTGTTCATCGGTGGTGCGGTCGCTCCGCTCTTGCATACCGCGTCACCGCTCCCGGAGGCCCGTCCGACGAAGGATGTCGACGGCGTCCTCGCGTCGACACGCTACGACCACGCGCACGCATTCCACGACGCGCTGCGCGCCCGCGGCTTCCGGCACGACACCGCCGTGTCCGCGCACCTGCACCGATGGCACGCACCGAGCGGCGTACGGTTCGATCTCGTCCCGGCGGGCGCCCATCTCGGCGGCAGCGGCAACCTGTGGGACGCCGAGGCCATCGCGAGCGCCGTCGTCGCGACAATCGATGGCGTCGCGTTCCGGCACGTCGCGGCCCCCGCGTTCCTCGCGATGAAATTGGCGGCCTACGCCGACCGCGGTGGAGACGACCTTCGGGCGAGTCACGACATGGAAGACATCATCGCCCTGATCGCCTCGCGTCCGACCGTGGCGGCGGAGACAGCGGTCGCGAGCGCCGCGGTGCGAGCGCGTCTCGTCGCGTTCGCCACGACACTCCTCAAGAGCGGTCTCGCCGAAGTCGTGGCCGCCGCGCACTTGAACAACGCGGATGACCCGACGACGGCGATCCGCGGGACGCTCGCACGACTCGCGGCGCTCGCGGCGCTGTAGCCGACCGCTCGGATTGTTGGCCGGGCGAGGGCCGATCGCCCGCGCCAGGAGTGGCTCATACAATCAAAGTCTGACAAATAGGACACCGTCGCCTCATTGTCCCGCAAGCACTTATGCGCATCGCTTGGCGCCCATCGACAATTAGTGTTTGCCGACTGCCTCCGTCGGCCAGTGATGTCTTCGGCCGGAACTTCCCGTCGCTTGTACGTCCCGAATCGCCGCGAGACCGGTGCTCGCGCGGTGGATCGGCAGTGGCTGGCACCGAGCCCTCGGTCGACACCACGCCGTCGGGTGGCCGATGAAGGGACGCGCGCACGTCCATCGGCTGTGCTGTGGAGCCGGAAGGCACGCGGAGCGTCATGGCTTTGGACCCGACGGCGTCCGAGGCCGACGCCGAGCCTCAGTCACGCTTGATCGGCTGACGACCAGCGAGCGACGAGGCCGTGAGTGCTTCCGCTGGCGACATCGCCTCGCTGGAGTCCTAGCACGTTGTGTTGTGTTCAGGAATCCCCGCGCGCTTATCAGAAATCGAAGTCGGCCGACGAGTAGCTCTCCGCACACCACGCGAACTGCGCGTGGTTGATGAAGCGAAGCGCTTTAGCGACGGTTTGCCTCCTGATTGTAGCGGCATCGCCGCCGGTCAGTTCGACGACAATTTCCACGCAAGCCGATCCGAGAAACGCCGGTGCCACGCGGATCCACGCCGCATTTCCGAATCCCATGACAATTAGGCTCGCAGCCAACGCCCAGCGTGAATCCCGTTCCACAATGACACGATCTGGTAGCTGGGGGAGATGAGTTTCCTCTAGGATCGCCGATTCTTGTTCATTCTGCAGGACTTTGGCGAGCCGCTCCAGGCCCGCGCGCCCTGGTTGATGCCGCGCGGCGTCCAGCCACGTACGCGGCATCGAAGCAGCGCCCGTTGCATGCACCGCAAGCGGCTCGTCGGCGGGTGTGCGCCCCAGCATCGTGATGCTCACGTACAACCCATCGTGCGGAAGCCCTTCGAGGCGCAGTCCGAGATACATCAGGTCCACAATATCGCGCAGCACGCGCTCAGCGTTCTCGGACGCTCTTTCGTCCTCCGACTTCCAAGGTGATCGCGGCATAGCGTTGTGGCGCTGCCATATTGCATTTCGGACGCAAGCGAGCAGTCCAGCCGGCGCCGTTGCGGAGGACATGCCGGGGCCAGGTCCCCCAGCCAGTATGCCGTCCACGTACGGCAAGAGTTTGGCACGTGCCTCCGGGGCCAATAGCAGTTCCGAACCAAACCGAATCATCTGATCCGTCCAATCGGCGCTGAGGCTGGCCGCGTCGCCGCCCAACGCGGCCACGACGAACAGGTATTCCATGATGGAGCGATGCGCGAATCGGAACTGCCCGGCGGCATCGCGGGTGAGGAGCGATCGTCCCGTGAGATTCCATCGGTCGATTGGCACGTTCCACTCGGCGGCGCGCTCGGCAATCTCGGCGGCAGCAATCGCCTCTCCCCTCCGCTGCGAGCGCTTGAGATACAGATCCACGGCGAGCCGTTCGCTGAAAGTGCGCATGGCCTCCACATTGCCCACATGCGCGCGCTCCCGCTCGAGCCAAGCCGTGACGATCCGTTCGTAGGCGTCGGTGACGCGCGCCAGGTCCAAGCTGCCGGTGATGAGATCGTCGATGTAGGCCAACAGCATCGGTCGACTGCTCAGGTCGGCGATGCGCGCGATCACCTCGCGCGCCAAGCGGCGCTGCCGCTGCCGCCAAATCGGGTACCGTTTGCGTACGTAGGCATCGACTTGCCGGGTCGTGAACGGCACGAGATAGAGCTTCAGTAAGTCGTAATTGCCGCTCTCCCCGGCCGCTCGCGGCCCGTACCGCATGATGCCGGTGTCGCGCGCGATCTCTTCGTCCCGTAGGAAGAACTGAGTGCGACAAGAGATCACGACGCACTCGAACCCGCGGGCGGCATCCATCACGTCGTAGACGCGCCTGCGGTGATCGGCAAGGGCCTTCGTGTCTTCATCGAGGGCATCAAGGAAAAGCATCTTCTCGCCCTTGCGCTTGACACTCGAAATGCGCGAAAGCAGGCGCGGGGTTCCGAGATACAACAGCACGATGTCCTTGTGGATTTGCCGTCTCAGATTCCGCGCATAGTAGTTGATGAGCGCGGTCGTCTTCCCCATGCCGGAGTCCGCCAACAAGATCACGTATCGGGGTGCCGGGCTGTCGTAGAGGATGTCGTCCAGCACCTTGAAGAGGGGTTTCGACATCGGGATCACAGAACGGAAGTCCTCACGGCCTGTGGGATCGACCTGGCTGCAGTGGTAGTGCTCCCCGGTTCGCGAGACACTCGCTGGCCTAATCTGACGCAATTTCCTGTGCCCGGCGATACTCCACCGGGCTTCGCATCCCGAGGCTCGAGTGCGGCGCGAAATGGTTGTAATCCGCGATCCACTGCGGGAGCTGCGCGAGCACGGCCGCGGCACTGCTGAGATCTGCGCCCGCCACGTAATCACGACGGAGGGTGTGATGAAACGCTTCCGAGATCCCGTTCGACTCGGGACTGCACACCGGCGTCGTGATCGCGACGAGCCCGAGCTGCTCGACGGCGATCACCGTCTCGCGGTTTACCCCGGGGATGAGTCCGGTGCATAGTTGACAGTCCCACCGGTCGCTGCGGCGGCCACGGAGGACTGGATGCGGAAATCACGGTTTACAGATGAGCAGATCGTCGCGATCCTCAAAGAGGCGGACGCGAGCGGCAAGACCGCTGAGATTTGTCGCCGGCATGGGATCGCGCGCGAGACGTTGTACCGCTGGAAGAAGAAGTACGGCGGGCTCGAGGTGAACGAGGCCAAGCGGCTGCGGCACCTCGAAGAAGAGAATCGCCAGCTCAAGCGCGTCGTGGCCGACCAGGCGCTCAATCTCCAGATCCTGAAGGACGTCCTGGGAAAACAGTGGTGACGACGGAGCAACGGCGGACCGTCGTCGCGTATGCCTGCACGTCCGCCGCGGTGAGCGAGCGCTGCGCCTGTCGCTATCTGGGCGTGCACCGCGCGCTGGTGCGCTATCGCTCGCGCCGGCCCGACGACACGCCGCTGCGCGACGCGCTGCGCGCGCTCGCGGGGCGCAAGCGTCGCTGGGGCATCCCGCGGCTCTCGTGGAAGCTGCGGCGCGACGGCTGGCACGTGAATCACAAGAAGGTCGCACGCCTCTGTCGCGAGGAGCGGCTCACGCTGCGCCGACGGCGCGGGCGGAAGTACGTCGCCGTCCCCCGGGCGCCGCGCACGGTACCGCACGGGCCGAATCAGCGCTGGAGCATGGACTTCGTACACGACCGGCTCGCCGATGGCCGCGCGTTTCGCGTGCTGACGGTCGTGGATGAAGGGACGCGGGAGAGTCCGGCCCTCGTGGTCGCACGCAGTTTGAGCGGCGAGCGGGTCGCGGCGGCGCTCGATCAGCTCGCGGCAACGCGTGGCCTGCCGACGACGATCAGCGTCGATCACGGGACGGAGTTTACCAGTAAGGCCGTCGATGCGTGGGCGGAAGCGCGCGGCGTCCATCTCGACTACATCCGGCCCGGCAAGCCGAACGACAACGCCTTCATCGAGAGCTTCAACAGCCGGCTGCGCGACGAATGCTTGAACGAGCACTGGTTTCGGACCATCGCCGACGCCCAGGTGCTGATCGAGCAGTGGCGCGGGGAGTACAACACGGAGCATCCGCACAGCAGCCTTGGCCGGCTTCCCCCGGCCGACTATGCAGCGCAGTTTCAGCACGTGAATCAAGACCAACAAATCACCCGACTGTCACCCTAAGATCGGACTCAACTCGGGGTAAACCGCGGATTGTGTCACGTGGCTTGAAAAGGGTTCTGCCTGGTGCTGTTGGTAGACGTGCGGGATGCGCGGCTTACCCCGGAGATAGGCACAGTGCGTTGTTGCTTCTTCGAGTGCCGCGAGCACGTTCGCCACACCCTACTTGTTCGCCACGCGCGATTTCGTGAGGCTCACCTGCTCCAACTGCCCTGTATCTCGCTCGGCGCCACTGGCCTCGTCCCTATCCTGATGGAGGGCGGGATCGTGCCGTTCATTCCACTGACACATCGCAGAGCATTATTGGCGCCATGCGCGGCCTGATCGTGGCGGTGGTGCGACACCGCGATTCGGCTCTACCGCTAAGGCTGATGACGCTTGCACTCCGCGCACTCACCTTTACATCTCGTGTAACGCACACTCATGCCGAAGACCAATCCGTGCTCGATAATCGTCGCTTGCGCCGTGCGACACTCTGGAGGACTACTGCGAGAGTATGACTTCCCCCGCTTCCGATAGAAGGTCCCGTCAAGATCTCCGCCCTACTGCCACATCTCGCTCATGCCGCTAACTGGTACAGGGCGTCGACTCGCATCGCTTATCGGTTAGTCGTATTTCGAGACAGCGAAGGCCACTTCCACCCGTTTGCTGGCCGCCTCGTCGTTGGCGCTCCATCCCTCGGCAGTGACACGCTCGTCATCGATCTCGGCTCGGTGAGGCTGATTCATCTCGCGAGCGACGTCGAGGAGTTCTCCAGTCACCGCATGGCGCGCCAGTTCGTCCCATCGCCCCGAGCGGAAGTGCCTGTGTGGCATATTCGTCCTCAGGGGGCATCAGGCGAGCACGGTAGACAATGCGCGGCTCGTTCCACGTCTTTTGACAACGAAGACACTCCGCTAGGAGCCGTTCGAAGTACTCCGTGTCGGCGACCACGAGGCGATTCTTCCGTTCAACACTCTCGGCGAACGCAAACCACTCTGCGGCCACCGCGATGGCAGAGGCGAACTCATCGTCCTGCATAGCTGGCTCGTCAGGGCTATCGGTCATTCCTATTGGCCAAGGCTAATGAGTTTCGACTGCCGTCAGTTCGAAGTCTGGTCGGCAGGACAACAACTTGCCTGCAACCTAACGAAGACGCTGGGACCCGCTCGCGAACATCGCAAGCCTCTGTGCCTGATCGTCTTGGTTCCTCGTGCGTCCACAATTCGGACCTGAGCTAGGCTGCGAGGCCACGCGGCCTATCGTCGCGGGCCACCTCCGGATCGACGGATCACGCATGGCTCGACCGCAACGCACATGACGAATGCCGTCACGTCCGCCTCGCCGAGCGTGCGCGGATGTAGGCGGTTAAGCTCGCGGATGAAGCGGCGCAGGCAGCTCAGGTAGGCCTCGCCCGCGGGGGTTCGCGCGTCGCATCGCCGTTCGATCGCGGAGGACCCCGGGGATCGTCCCCACCGGTTCCGCGATGCACCAGCATTTCGCTCCTGGCTACGGACACTCCGAAACCTCTCATCCGAAGCGGCATAAAGCGCTGCGGACAAGCGCTAATGCGCTCGGCGGAACGCGACGCACCCTTAGCCTCCCAGAGGGCTGTCGGCGGTC
Source organism: Gemmatimonadota bacterium (assembly GCA_016194585.1). GTDB lineage: Bacteria > Gemmatimonadota > Gemmatimonadetes > Gemmatimonadales > Gemmatimonadaceae > Fen-1231. The sequence continues at coordinate 47,132 of JACQBG010000034.1, read as the reverse complement.
AAACTCTATCTGTTAACACAGACTTTGATTATCCGAGCCAGGAGTGACGCTGACCCGCCCGCGCCGCCTCTTGCGAGGGCGATAGCAACATGATATCATATTGCTACCACTCACCGCGAGCCTCACTCGTATGTTCCGCGAATCCAACTACCGCGCCACCGGCGGCTTCCCCGCCCTCTTCCTGTTCCTCGCCGTCGGACTCGGCGCCTTCGCCGTCATCGTCCGCGTCGCGCAGTCCGGCGCCTATCCGCCCGCCGTCGCCATCACGGCCGCGATCGTCATCGCCCTCACCGTCATCGGCCTGAGCGGCCTCTTCGTCGTCAACCCCGGCGAAGCCAAGGTCCTCGTGCTCTTCGGCGACTACAAGGGGACGGTGAAGACCGCCGGCTTCTGGTGGGCCAACCCCTTCCTCACCAAGCGCTCCATCTCGCTCCGCGTCCGCAACTTCGAGACGCAGAAGCTGAAGGTGAACGACAGCCACGCCAACCCGATCGAGATCGCCGCGATCGTCGTCTGGAAGGTCGTCGAGACGGCCGAGGCGCTGTTCGAGGTGGACGACTACGTGAAGTACGTGCAGGTACAGAGCGAGAGCGCGGTGCGCACCGTCGCGCAGTCGCGTCCCTACGACTCGCACACCGAGGGGGAGGAAGCGCTCTCCACGCACACCGACATCGTCGCCCACGCGCTCGCCGAGGCGATGACGGCGCGCCTCTCCCGCGCCGGCGTCGAGGTGATCGAGGTGCGCATCTCGCACCTCGCCTACTCGCCGGAGATCGCGCAGGCGATGCTCCAGCGGCAGCAGGCGACGGCGATCATCGCGGCGCGCTTCAAGATCGTCGAGGGCGCCGTGGGCATGGTCGAGAACGCGCTCGAGATGCTCAGCAAGAAGGGGATCGTGACGCTCGACGAGGAGCGCAAGGCACAGATGGTGAGCAACCTGCTCGTCGTGCTCTGCTCCGAGCGCGCGGCGAGCCCGGTGGTGAACGCCGGCAGCATCTTCGGGTAAGAGCGCCCCATCGTGAGCGAGCGCAAGTCGTTCCTGCTGCGGGTCGATCGCGAGCTGCTGGACGCCGTCCAGCGGTGGGCGAACGACGACCTGCGCTCGCTGAACGGCCAGATCGAATACCTGCTGCGCGATTCACTCAAGCGCGCGCGGCGACACCCCAAGCACACGCCACCCGCGTCGCCCGCCGAGGCGACGGCGGCGCACGAGTCCGAACCGGAGGAGTGATGGACAGGGAACCGCAGTCGCAGTCTCACCCGTCGTGCGACGAGCGCACCTCATACTCGTTCGCGATCGTCGGCTTCGTCGCCGCCCTCGTCGGCCTGGCGCTCCTGCTGGCCTTCGCGCCGCGGCGCGCGAGCGCGCAGGACCCGATCGAATCGGGGGCGTTCCTCATCAGCAAGGCGAAGGACACGCTCGTCATCGAGCGGTTCCGGCGCACGGCGACGTCGCTCGCCGGCACGGTCACCGCCCAGGGCGCGCCGCGCCTCGAGTACGTCGCCACGCTCGGGGCGAACAACGGCGTCGCCGCGCTCACGATCGACGTGTACGCCGCGAGCGCCACCGCCGATGACAAGGCGCTGCAGCACGTCACAATGACGGCGAAGGGGGACAGCATGCTCGTCGAGCTGCCCACCGGCACGCAGCGCATCGCGTCGAACGCCGCCGCGATCCCGGGGATCAACAACGCCTTCGCCCTCTTCGAGCTGTTCACGCGCCGCGTGCGCGCCTCGGGCGGCGACATGATCGTCCCCTACTTCTCGCTCGCCGGCGGGCAGACGCTGCCGGTGATGCTGTCGAGGGTCGGCGCCGACTCGATCGTCGCTAAGATCGCCGGGCAGGAGCAGCGGCTCCACGTGGATGCCGCAGGACGCATCCTCGGCGGCTCGCTCGCCGCGACGTACGAACTCTCGCGCCTGAGCACGGCGGCGGCGGCGAACCTCAAGGTCGGCAAGCCCGACTACTCGCCGCCGAAGGGCGCGCCCTACACGGCCGAGGAGGTCACGCTCAAGGGACAGAACGGCATCACGCTCGGCGGCACGCTCACGTTGCCGATCGGCGCGAAGGGACCCGTGCCCGCGATCGTGACGATCACGGGAAGCGGGCAGCAGGACCGTGACGAGTACATCCCGGTGGCCGGCGGCTATCGCCCGTTCCGTCAGGTGGCCGACACGCTCGGGCGCCGAGGCATCGCCGTGCTGCGACTCGACGACCGCACCATTGGCGCGAGCGGCGGCGCGATCGGCACGAGCGCCGACTACGCCGCGGACGTGAAGGCCGCGCTCGCGTACCTGCGCACGCGCAAGGAGATCGACGCCAAGCGGCTCGGGCTGGTGGGGCACAGCGAGGGCGGGCTGATCGCGCCGCTCGTCGCGACGACGGAGCCGGGGCTCGCCGGGATCGTGCTGTTCGCCGGGCCCGCGTATCGCGGCATCGACATCATCCACTTCCAGCAGCGCAACGCGTTCGAGCACGACACGGCGATGGCGAAACTGAACCGCGATTCGCTGGCGAAGAAGGCGGCCGCCACGCTCGACTCGGCGGCGGCGAAGGACGTGTGGCTCAAGTTCTTCCTCACGTACGATCCCATCGCGACGGCGCGCAAGGTGAAGGTGCCGGTGCTCGTGCTGCAGGGGCAGACGGATCAGCAGGTGACCTACGAGCAGGCGGAGAAGCTCGGCGCCGCGCTGCGCGAGGGTGGCGACAAGGACGTGACGGTGAAGGTGTTCCCCGAGATGAACCACCTCTTCATCCACGATCCCGATGGGAATCCCGCCGGGTACGCGAAGCTGAAGTCGAACAAGATGGAGCAGGAGCCGCTGGGGGTGATGGCGGAGTGGCTGGTGAAGCACCTGCATCCCGCCGCGCCGTAACAATCCGCGCGACGTAATCGCCATGCGTCCGTCCCGCCTCGCTCTCATCGTGGCGTTCGTGCTGAACGTCGCCGCGTGCGCGTACTACTGGCCGACCGCTCCCGCGGTGCTCTGGTCGCACTTCACCGGGAGCGGCGTGCCCGACGGGCGCATGCCGAAGGAGGGGTTCTTCCTGATGTGGATCGCGCTCACGGCGCTCCCCACGGTGATCGGACTCGGCTACGGCCTGCTGTTGCCGCGACTCTCGTTGCGCAGCATCAACATGCCGAACAAGGAGCTCTGGCTGGCGCCGGAGCGGCGCGAGGAGACCTTCCGCGACCTCGCCGACATGATCGCGTGGCTCACGGCACCCGTGTCACTGTTCCTGCTCGCGACGAACATCGAGATCGTCGCGGCGAACGCGCGGACGCCGGTGCGCCTCGGCCCGGCGACGACGATCAACGTGGTGGTGTTGCTCGCGGTGATCTTCGCCGTGGTGATCCGGTACCTTTTGCACTGGTCGTCGCCGCCGGAGCGCTAGCCCGGCACGGCCGACGAGGAACGCGCTACTTCGCGCCCTTGAACGCGATGTCGAACTGCACCCCCACCTCGTTCTCCACCGGGTTCCCCGGCGGATCGAAGCCGACGTTGTAGTCCTTCCGCAGCACCGTGAAGGTGCCCTTCACGCGCCCCACGTTGTGCTCCTTGTCGAAGAACACCATCGTCGCCGGCACGCTGATCGTCTTCGTCACGCCGCGGATCGTCAGGTCGCCCGTGATGATGAGCTTCGTGTTCGACAGGTCGGCCGCCGGCGTGCCGGTGGCGTGCACCGACTTCGACACGAACGTGATCGTCGGGAACGAATCCGTCGCGAAGAAGGCGTTCGAGCGCAGGTGGTTGTCGCGCATCTGCACGCGCGTGTTGATGCTCTTCGCGTCGATGTCGATGGCGATCGTCGTCTTGTCGATGTTCGTCGGATCGAACGCGATCCGCGCCTCCCATTTGTCCCAGTACCCCTGGGCATCGATCATCCGCGAGCTCGCGGAGAAGTTGATCTGGCTGTGCGCCTCGTCACGCACGTACGCGCCCTGCTCGCGCGCCACGGCGGGCAGCAGCATCAGGGCCAACACCTTCACGAAACTCGACATCGCACGGCTCCTCGGTACTCGGTCAGGCGGGCCCCATGCCCGCCCTGCTCTGTCATGATATATACCTCACTACTGAGATATATGTCAAGTGGTGCACGACTCACCCCCGCCCACGCCGCCTCGCCGGGGCACTCTCCACGTACACCCGCGACGCCGCGGCGATCCCCACGGGATGCTTCTTCCCCCGCACCGTGATCGTCACCGGCCCCTCGAACGGCTCCCGCTCCGCCACCTTCACCGTCGCCCCGGGACGGATCCCCATCCCCGCGAGATAGCGCAGGAACTCGCTGTCGCGGTCGCTCATCCGCACCACGCGCGCCGTCTGCCCCACCGCGAGGTCGGCGATGCTCTGCAGCCGCCGCTCGTCCACCAACCCCTCGCTCGTCGGGATCGGCGCGCCGTGCGGATCCTCCGTCGGATGTCCGAGCGCGGCCGCCATCCGCTCGACGAGGTCGGTGCTCGCGCCATGCTCGAGCCGCTCGGCTTCCTCGTCCACTTCGTCCCACCCGTAGCCGAGCCGCGTCACGAGGTAGCTCTCGATGATGCGGTGGCGCCGGATGAGCTGCAGCGCCGCGCTCCGTCCGATGTGCGTGAGCCGCGCGCCGCGATAGCGCTCGACCTGCACGAGACCGAGCCGCGCGAGCCGCTGCAGCATGCCGCTCACGCTCGCCGGCGCGATGCCGAGCAGCTCGGCGATGGCCGTCGTCGCCGCGGGCTCCCCGCCCTGCTCCATCTCGTAGATGGCCTTGAGATAGTCCTCGGCCTGGCCGGTGAGCGCACCGGCGCGCATCGCGGGAGCGACGGGCGCTTTCTTCTTCACGCGTCGGGCTGCGGCTCGCGCACCATCAGCACGGGCACCATCGAGTTGTGCCGCACCTCGTTGGCGACGCTGCCGTAGAGGATGTCCTTCACGAGCCGGTGGCCGTGCGTCCCCATCGCGATGAGGTCGCACCCCTCGCGATCGGCGGCAGCGCAGATCTCCTTTGCCGGCTCGCCGCTCGCCAGCACCGCCTCGGCCTTGAATCCCTCGCCCGTGATGCGGGTGACGATCGCGTCGAGGTACGCGCGGTCCTTCCGGATCTCGTCGCTCTCGCGCAGGTCGAGTTGCGTGAGGTTGCGCGCCACGAAGCCGTCGGCCACGTGGATGAAGACGAGGCTCGCGCCGCACTGGCGGGCGAGCGCCGTCACGTGGGCGACGATGGCGTCGTCGGTGCGGGAGTTCTCGAGGGGGACGAGGATGCGCCGGTACATCGGGAGAAAGCTACGTCCGGAAGGTGAGGACGAGGAGCCAGGCGTTGAGCCCGGCGATGACGGCGGCCACCGTCCAGGCCAGCGCCTGGAGCGGCCGCGAGTTCACGAACTCCCCCATCTTCGCCCGTTCGCCGGTGAAGCGCACGAGCGGCACCACGGCGAAGGAGAGCTGCAGGGAGAGGATGACCTGCGAGAAGATGAGGAGCTTGGCCGTCCCCGAGGGACCGGCGATGGCGGAGACGATGACCGCCGGGACGATGGCGATGCCGCGCGTGATGAGGCGGCGCACCCATGGGCGGAGCCGCAGGTCGAGGAACCCCTCCATCACGATCTGCCCGGCGAGGGTGCCGGTGAGCGTGCTGTTCTGCCCGCTCGCGAGCAGCGCGATGGCGAAGACGACGCTCGCGCCGCCGCCGAGCAGCGGCGTGAGGAGCTTGTAGGCGTCCTGGATCTCGGCCACCTCGTGATGCCCCGTTCTATAGAAGGTGGCGCCGGCGACGATGAGGATGGCCGCGTTGATGAAGAAGGCGAACGTGAGCGCGATGGTGCTGTCGAGGAAGGCGTAGCGCACCGCCTCGCGCTTGCCGGCGGCCGTCTCCTCGTAGCGGCGCGTCTGCACGATCGACGAGTGCAGGTAGAGGTTGTGCGGCATCACCGTGGCGCCGAGGATGCCGATGGCGATGTAGAGCTGGGCGTGGTTCGTGAAGAGTTCGGTATGAGGCACGAACCCCGCGGCGACGTTGGCCATGCCCGGGTGCGAGAGCAGGAGTTCGAAGAGGAAACCCGCGCCGATGGTCGCGATGAGGGCGACGACGACGGCCTCGAGGATGCGGAACCCTTTCTGCTGCAGCACGAGCACGAGCATCACGTCAAGCGCCGTGATGACGATCCCCAGCGTGACCGGGATATGGAAGAGCAGGTTGAGCGCGATCGCCGAGCCGATGACCTCGGCGAGGTCGCAGGCGGCGATGGCCAGTTCGCAGATGACCCAGAGGAAGAGCGACGTGGGGCGCGAGTAGTGGTCGCGGCAGGCCTGGGCGAGGTCGCGCCCCGTGACGATGCCCAACTTGGAGGCGAGTCCCTGGAGCAGGACCGCCATGAGGTTGGAGACGAGGACGACGGAGAGGAGGGCGTAGCCGAACTGGGCGCCGCCGGCGAGGTCGGTGGCCCAGTTGCCCGGGTCCATGTAGCCGACGGCGACGAGATATCCCGGGCCGGCGAAGGCGAGGAGTTTGCGGAACCAGTGGGCGTGGTCGACGGAGACGGAGCGGTGGACGTCCTCGAGGGAGGGAGCATTGCGGGCGCGCCGCCAGCCGGGGGAACCGTTCGACGGTGCACCATTCGAGGGCGCGCCGTTCGAGGGCGCGCCGTTCGATGGCGCGCCGGCGGCGGCCGGTGCACCGCCCGGCGGAAACCCCGGGGGCGGGGCGTCCGTCATCTGCAGGAGCGGGTCGACCGGCGGGACCGGAGATTGCGGAGTTGCCACACTCTTAGTTTAGTATATCCTAACTTTTATGCAAGCAGTTGCTTATTCCTGGCTCCGACGGGGGGCGCTGGCAGTCGTGATCGCGGCCGCGCCGGCGCGCGCGCAGCACATGCCGCCGCCGCCCAAGCTCTCCACCGCGCAGCCCGAGCGGCCGACCGTCTCGACGCACGCCGGAACGGTGACGGCGGGGTGGTTCGAGCTGGAGAGCGGCGTCGAGCTCGACCACGGCACGCAGCCGGAGCACAACACGCTCGGCGTGTTCGCCGCCAAGCTCGGGCTCGCCGAGAACATGCAGCTCTCGCTGCTCGCCAACGTCGTCGGGCCGAGCGATGCCGCCGGCGGGTTCGGCGACGTGACGATGGCGCTCAAGATCCGCCTGCTCGACGGCGACCCCGTGCTCGGCGACTTCGCAGTGTTGCCGGCGATCAAGTTCCCGACCGGCTCCGACGCGCGCGGGAGCGGCACGAACACGACCGACGGCACGCTGACGTTGATCTCGAGCCGCGACGTGTTCGGGCTCGACATGGACGCCAACGTGGCCTACACGTATCGCGGCGGGAGCGGCGTGCACGCGCCGCGCGACGGCTGGTTGTATGCGGTGTCGGTGGCGGGCGACCTGCCGCACGGCATGGGGTGGACGGCGGAGATCTTCGGACTACCTGGGACGAGCGGCGCGCAGGGGGCGCCGCCGACGATGGCGCTGCTCGGCGGGCCGACGTTCACGCTGCGGGAGTGGCTGGTGTTCGACTGCGGCGGGATCCTGCCGTTCATGGGGCAGCAGCCGCGGGCATTCTATGCGGGGCTGACGTACAACATGGGGCGGTTGTGGGGGGAGCGGGAGAAGGAAGTGGTGCGGTAGCCGCAGCAACGACGCCTCAGATCTTCGCAGGTGCTGCAACGACGCCGCGGATGAGCGCGGATACTGCAGGAACGCGCGAGAGGACGACAGGGACTGTGATGGGGGACCGCACGCCAACGTGCGGTCCCCCATTCGCGTTGTTCCTGTCGTATCCGCGTTCATCAGCGGCGTCGTTCTGCTCATGCCACGATCCGAGGCGTCCTTCCGCTAGCCGCGCTCAGCGCGCGGCGGTAACGTAGATCCTCTGCCACCCCGAGTCTCCGATGCGCATCCCGTCGTACCTCCGCGCGGCCGCTGCCGCGTGCGCCCTCCCCGCGACGCTCCTCGTCGCGCAGCAGGCTCCCACCACCGCCGCCGCGAACCCGCACGCCACGCTCCCCTACGGCGCGGCCAGCGACAAGCCGGTCTCGAAGTGGACGCCGCCCGCCTCGGCGGGGCGCCAGCTCACGCTCAACGACCTCCTCGGCTGGAAGTCGATCCGCACTCCCGCGCTGTCGAACGACGGCCGGTGGTTCGCGTACGTCCTCGCGCCCAATGAAGGGGACGCCGACGTCGTGATCCGCCCGACGAGCGCGGATGGCAAGGAGTGGCGCTTCCCCGTCGGCAGCCCTCCGGCCACGGCGGGCGGCCGTGGCGGCCCGGCAGGCGCGCCGAGTCTCGCGATCGCGGGGAACAACAAGTGGGTGGCGTTCATGGAGTACGCGAGCGCGAACACCGGCGGGCGCGGTGGACGTGGCGCGCGTGCCGGTGGTGCCGGCCCAGGCGGCGCGGCGAACGGTGCCGCACCCGCGACGCCGGCCAAACTCGCCGTCGTCGATCTCGCGAGCGGCACGAAGCGCGAGTTCGAGAACGTGCGCAGCTTCAAGTTCGCCGGCGACAAGTCCGACTGGATCGCCATCCAGCACAACGCGCCGGTGGCGGCGGCGAGCGCGGCGGCCGCTCCGGCCGCGGGGCGCGGTGGCGCGGGCGGCGCGCCTGCCCTGGCGACGGGGACGACGCTCGACCTCGTGAACCTCGCCGGCGGCACGACGCAGCCGATCGCCGACGTCACCGAGTTCGCGTTCGACGATTCGGCCGACTGGATCGCCTACGCCGTCGGCGTCGCCGACCAGGTGGGGAACAGCGTGCAGTTGCGTCAGCTCTCGACGGGCATCGTGCGCTCGCTCGACACGCACAAGGCGCAGTATCGCCGGCTGGCGTGGGGCGACTCGAGCGACGCGCTCGCCGTGCTCCGCGTGGTGAGCGACACGGCGGGCGCCGACGAGGATGCCGCCGTGCTCGCGTGGCGTCACGCGGCGCGCGCCGACGAGAAGACGATCGAGATCACGGGGAAGAGCGCGGGCGTCACGGGCGGGCTCGTCGTGAGCCGCGACCGCACGCCGGACTGGAGCGACGGGCAGAACGTGTTGCTCTTCGGGCTGCGCGAGCCGCGTCCGCCGCGGCCGCGCAACGCGGGCACCTTCACGCCGCCACCGCCGGGGGGCGTCGCGCCGGGCGCGGGGAACACCGGGCAGGTCGCCGCGGCGCCGCAGACCGACGCCGAGGTGCCGTCGCTCATCCTGTGGCATTACAAGGATGCGCGCACGCAGGCGCAGCAGCAGGTGCAGGAGCCGCAGGACCGCGCGCTGAACTATCTCGCCGCGTACCAGCTCGGCGCCGCGAAAGTGGTGCCGCTCGCCGACGACCAGATGCGCGACGTGTCGGTCGGGCCGAAGGGCACGTGGGCGATCGGGCAGGACGAGTCCGGGTACGAGCGTGACGCCGGCATCAAGGGGTTCGCGTACCATGACCTGTACGCCATCAACGTGGCGACGGGGGAGCGCAAGCTGATCCAGAAGAAGGTGCCCGGCGGCGCCGGCGGAGGACGATTCGGCGGCGCGGGACCGGCCTTCTCGCCCAACGACGCGAAGTACGCGTACTACGACACGGGCGACTGGAAGACGTACGATTTCGCGAGCGGCGCCACGAAGACGGTGACGAGCGGCGTCAGCGCGAAGTTCTGGAACACCGAAGACGACCACAACCAGGTGAAGCCGGCGATCCCGGGCGCGCTCGTCGGCTGGTCGAAGGACGGCGCGAGTCTCTTCGTGCGCGACAACTGGGACGTGTGGAAGCTCGGCGCCGCGGGGGGCGCGGCGCTCAACGTCACCGGCAACGGGCTCAAGGACCAGATCCATTACCAGAGCCGGCTGCTGTTCGACCCGCGCGACCGCGGCGGCATCGACGTGACGAAGCCGCTGTACTTCGAGACGTACGGCGAGTGGACGAAGAAGGAAGGGCTCGTCGCCGCCGACGCCGTGAAGGGGGGCGTGAGGACGATCTCGTGGGAGGACGCGAAGGTCGACTACCGTCGCGCGCGCGACGCGAACGTGTGGGTGTACGCGCGGCAGACGGTGGTGAAGTACCCCGACTGGTATGCGGCGGACGACGGCTTGAAGAACGAGCGCCGGCTGACCGATGCGAACCCGCAGCAGAAGGAGGTCGCGTGGACGCCGGGCGCGCGGCTCATCGACTACACCTGCGACAACGGCGGCGGGCACCATCAGGCGGTGCTGTACCTCCCCGCCGGCTACGAGAAGGGGAAGACGTACCCGACGCTCACGTACATCTACGAGAAGCTCTCGCAGGAGTACGACGTCTACAGCGACCCGAACCTGACGCGCTATTCGAATCCGAGCGTGTACACGTCGCGCGGTTACGCCTTCCTCAAGCCGGACATCGTCTATCACGTGAACGATCCGGGGCGTTCGGCGGTGTGGTGCATCGTGCCGGCCGTGAAGGCGGCGATCGCCACGGGCATCGTCGACCCCGACCGCGTGGGCTTGCAGGGGCACAGCTGGGGCGGCTACCAGACGACGTTCGTGACGACGCAGACGAAGATCTTCAAGACGGCGGTCGCCGGCGCGCCGCTCACCGACATGGTGAGCATGTTCGGCTCGATCTACTGGAACGTCGGCAGCACCGACGGCTCGATCTTCATCGCGAGCCAGGGGCGGTTCACCGGCGGGCCGAACGAGGTGCCGGAGGCGTACGCGCGCAACTCGCCGCAGAACTTCGCGCAGAACCTCTCGATCCCGTTCATGATGCTGCACAACGACCGTGACGGCGCCGTGGACTTCAACCAGGGGATCACGTACTACAATCACCTGCGCGAGCTGGGGAAGGACGTGGTGTTGCTCGAGTACGTGGGGGAGAACCACGGCCTCGCGCGTCCGGCCAACCAGAAGGACTACGCGCTGCGGATGACGGAGTGGTTCGACACGTTCCTCCGCGACCAGCCGGCGCCGGAGTGGCTCAAGGACGGCGTGCCGCGGCTGAAGATGGAGGACCATCTCAAGGCACGTCGGCCGTTGGTGGACGCGAAGGCGGAGCCGCCGAAGCCTTCTGTCGTGCCGTAGGACGGTACGACGCCTCAGATTCGCGCAGGTACGGCTCAACGACGCCGCAGATCAACGCAGATACTACAGTGACCGCATGAATGGGGGGCTGCACCGTCGAGTGCGGCCCCCCATTCCAATTTTTCCTGCCGTTCGTCTCGCTCCTGCCGTATCCGCGTTCATCCGCGGCGTCGTTCAGCCGTACCTGCGCAGATCTGAGGCGTCGTTCAATTACTTCGCGATCTCCTCGTGCGGCTCCTCGTGGAACATCATGTAGAGGATCGGCAGCAGCAGCAGCGTCAGCACCGTCGCCGTGATCAGCCCGCCGACGATCACGCTCGCGAACGGCCGCGTCGTCTCGGCGCCGATACCGTGGGAGAGCGCCGCCGGCAACAGCCCCAGCGCCGCCATCAGCGCCGTCATCACCACCGGCCGCAGGCGGTCGAGCGTGCCGTTGCGCACCGCGTCGGTGAGCGATTGCCCCGCGTCGCGCAGCCGGTTGAACTCCGTCACGAGGATCACGCCGTTCTGCACCGAGATGCCGAACAGCGCGATGAACCCCACCGCCGCCGAGACGCTGAGGTTGATGTCGCGCACCCAGAGCGTGCCGATGCCGCCGATGAGCGCGAACGGCAGGTTCGCGAGGATGAGCGTCGCGTATTTCACCGACCCGAACGCGCTGAACAGCAGGATGAAGATGATGACGATGCTCGCCGGCACGATGAGGGCGAGCCGCGCGTTGGCGCGGCGCTGGTTCTCGAACTGGCCGCCCCACGTCACGCGATACCCCGGCGGCAGCGTCACCTCATTCGCGACGAGCCGCTGCGCTTCGGCAACGAAGCCTCCTTCGTCGCGCCCGCGCACCGAGCACTTCACGGCGATGCGCCGCTCGTTGGCCTCGCGCGAGATGCGCGACGCGCCGTCCGACGTCACGGCGCGCGCGACGCTGGCGAGCGGCACGCCGTGGCCGTCGGCGCCGTACACGAGCACGTGCTCGAGCGCGCGCGGGTCGGAGCGGGACGCGCTGTCGAGCCGCACCCGCACGTCGAACACGCGGTCGCCGTCGTAGAACTGCGTCACGGCGCGCCCGCCGATGGCGGTCTCGATGGCGTCGGCGGCGTCGGCCACCTGCACGCCGTTGCGGGCGAGCGCGGCGCGGTCGAGCTCGTAGCGCAACTGCGGCTGCCCGAACTGCTGCTCCACCCCCAGGTCGGCGACGCCGCGCACCCCGGCCATCACGCGCCGGATCTCCTCGGCCTTCTGCTGCAGCACCTCGAGGTCGGGCCCGAAGATCTTCACGACGAGCTCCCCCTTCACGCCGCTCAGCGCCTCGTCGACGTTGTCCTTGATGTACTGCGAGAAGTTCATCTCGATGCCGGGGATCGCCTCGAGCCGCTTCGCCATCAGTGAGATGAGCGCGTCCTTGTCGTGCGCCGATGTCCACTCGCCGCGCGGCTTCAGGTCGGCGAACACCTCGAGGTTGTTGATCCCCTTGGCGTCGGTGCCGTCGTCGGGGCGCCCCACCTGCGACACGAGCTGCGAGATCTCCGGGTAGCTCAGCAGGATGCGCCGCACCTGGCGCTCGATGTCCTTGGCCTGCCCCACCGAGATGCCGACGGGCATCGTCACGGTGAGCCAGATGTTCCCCTCGTCGAGCGCGGGGAGGAACTCGGTGCCGAGCCGCGTCGCGATGCCCAGCGCGATGAGCAGGGCGACGACCGCGCCCGCGAGGACCTGCCGCGGGCGGCGCAGCACGAAGTCGAGCAGCGGCGCGAACGCGCGCTGCAGCCACCGCGCCGCCTTCGGCTCCGCCTGCCCGGGCTTCACCTTCATCCAGAGACTGCCGAGCACCGGGATGAGCGTCAGCGAGAGGATGAGCGACCCGAGCAGCGCGAAGCTCAGCGTGAACGCCATCGGCGAGAAGATGCGCTTCTCGACGCGCTGGAAGGTGAAGATCGGGAGGAACGCCGTGATGACGATGGCCTTCGCGAACATGATCGGCCGTCCCATCCCCTCGGCGACGTGCGCGAACAACTCCCGGCGCGCCACGTCGGCCCGCACCGCGAAGTCCACCGACGGCCGCTCGTGCTCCGCCGTGCGGTGCACGAGTTCGTCCTCGGTCGGCGGCGGCGTGAACGCCAGCCGCACGAGGAACGCCTCGACCATCACGACGGCGGCGTCGACGATGATGCCGAAGTCGATCGCCCCGAGCGAGATGAGGTTCGCCGGCACGTGCTCGAGGTCCATCAGGATGAACGCGCCGAGCAGCGAGAGCGGGATGACGAGCCCGACGATCACGGCACTGCTGAAATCGCCGAGGAACACGACGAGGATGACGAGCACGAGCAGCGCGCCGATCGCGAGGTTCTCCTCGACGGTGCGCACGGTGTGCGAGACGAGCGTGGCGCGGTCGTAGAACGGCACGAGGTGCACGTCCTTGGGGAGCCGCGTGGCGTTCAGTTCGGCGGCCTTGGCGCGCACCCCCTTCAGCACCTCGAGCGCGTTCTCCCCCTTGCGCATGAGGACGATCCCCTCGACCACGTCGTCGGCCGAGTCCTTCGCGACGAACCCCTCGCGCGGCGCGCCGCCCACCTGCACGTGACCGATGTCCGCGACCGTGACCACGGCACCGTTCTTCGTGGCGATGGCGACGTTCGCGATGTCACGCTCGGAGCGGAACAGCCCGACGCCGCGCACGACCTGCTTCTCGAAGCCGTGCTCGATGTAGCCGCCGCCCGCGTTCGCGTTCGCGTTCGCGATCGCCTGCTCGACCTGCGGCAGCGTGAGGCCATACCCCTGCAGCCGCGCCGGATCGACGTCCACCTGGTACTGCTTGACGCGCCCGCCGAACGAGACGATGTCGGCGATGCCGGGCACGGTGCGGAAAGCCGGCTCCACCAGCCAGTCCTCGAGCGCCTTCAGCTCGATGAGCGGCTCCGCGCCGTTGATCGTATAGCGGTAGATCTCGCCCGTCGAATTCGACAGCGACGAGAGCCCGGGCTGCACGCCGTTGGGCACCGTCACCGCGCCGAGCCGCTCGAGGATCTGCTGCCGCGCGAAGTAGTCGGTGGTGTTGTCGTCGAACGTCAGCGTGACCACCGACAGGCCGAACATCGAGATCGACCGCAGGTTCGTCAGTCCGGGGAGCCCGTTCATCTGCCGCTCGACCGGCAGCGTCACCAGCTGCTCGACCTCCTCGGCCGCGTGTCCCTTCCAGAGCGAGATGACCTGGACGTGCACGTCCTCCACGTCGGGGAACGCCTCGACGGGCAGGTTGATGAACGCCCGCACGCCGGCCAGCGCGACGAGCAGCGTCGCACCGATCACGAGCAGGCGCTGGCGGAGCGCGAAGCGGACGAGACGGCGGAGCATCGTCGTCCCCGATTACGGCTGGTGGCCGGCTTCGGCGGCGAGCAGGAGGCTCCCCTTCGTCACGATCCGTTCACCGGGCTTCACCCCGGCCGGGCCCGCGGCGAGACTTGCCGTGACGCCGTCGTCCGTGACGACCTGTACGACGCGCCGCTCGAACCGGCCGCGCGCCTTCTCGACGAACACCACCGTCTCGCGTCCGCTCGTCACGAGCGCCGTCGACGGCACGGTCGCGTGCGCCTCCTTGTCGTGCGCCACGAGCCGGGCGTCTCCGATCACGCCGGCGCGCAGCGCTTGATGGTCGTTCGCGATCACGGCGCGCACCTGCGCCGTGCGCGTGACGCCATCGAGCTGATCGCTGATCCACGTCACCGTCGCTTCGAACCGCGTGCCGGGCGCGGCATCGCTCCGGAACCAGAGCGTGGCGCCCCGCGAGAGCGACGGCAGGTCGCGCTGCGGCACGCTGGCGACGAGCCAGAGCCGGTCGAGCGAGCTCACCGTGAACAGCGTCACGGCGCCGTCGGGACGCACTTCCGCGCCGGGATTCGCCGCGCGGTCGACGACCGTCCCCGCCACGGGCGCGCGCAGGACGTACTCGCCGCGCACCTCGGCGCCGCCGCCGAGCAGTTCGGCGCGCTGGTGCGCCCGCGCCGCTTCGGCCTTCGCCTGCGCGGCGTCGTTCCGCGCCTGCTCCACGTCCTTCTGTGCCACCACGCGGTGCGCGAACAGGTCCTCGGCGCGCGTCAGCGCAGCCGTCGTCTGTGTCACTGCGGCGTCGGCCTTGGCGACGTCGCTCGTGGCCTGCGAGAAGTCGCCCGACGCGATGCGCGCGAGCGGAGCCCCCGCCGCCACGCGATCGCCGGGACGCGCGAGCAGGGCCGTGATGCGCCCACTCACCGGCGACGTCACCCGCACGGTGTGGTCCTCGTCGAGCACCACCTGCGCGGAAAGCGATGCGAGCACGCGATCGTGCGTCGAGCCGGCGGTGTCGACGGTGAATGCGGCGAGCTTCGGCGAATCGGCCGGGATCACGATCTCGCCGCTGTTGCCGGCAGGCGCCGCCTCGGCGGCGGGCGTCGCATCGCGGCACGCCGCCAGCAGCGCGAACGGGAGGATGAACAGTCGCTTCATGGTTGCGTCACCTCGGCGCCGAGCGCGCGGTCGAGCGCCCATACGCTGATCCAGTAGTCGTGGCGCGCCGTGTCGGCCTCGGCGCGCGTGGCGGCCCAAGTGCGGACCGCGTCGAGCAGCTCCACGTACGAGATCGCGCCGGCGCGCCAGGCGTAGCGCGCTGTCTCGAGCGCGTCGCGCGCCTTGGCGAGGAGCCCGCCGTCGTAGCGCTCGGCGAGCACCGTGGCGGCGTGCAGCTGGTCGATGGCGCCCACCGCCTCGACGCGCGCCCCGAGCAGGGTGCGTTCCTCGGCGAGCTGGGCGAGCGTCACGCTCGCATCGGCGCGCGCGACGTCGCCCGTGAACCAGTTCCACACCGGCACCGACGCGCTCACCCCGAGCGCGTAGTGCTGCCCGTTGGGGAACGGCTCTTCGCGCTGCTGCACGAGCGAGAGCGCCGGCACGGGAAGCCGCTGCGCACTCGCCACGGCGCGGCCGGCCCGCGCCGCCTCGATGCGCTGCCGCGCGCCTTCGACATCCGGGCGACGGCTGAGATACGCGGCGACGGCCGCACTGTCGGGGACCTGCGCAGGGCGCAGCGTGAGCGATCCCTCGACGCGCAGCGACGGATCGGGATGCTCGACCCCCATCTGCTGCTGCAGCGCGAGGCGCGCGCCACGCACGCCGGCCTCGGCCTGCGCGAGCGCCGCCTCGGCGCGCGCGAGCTCGAGCTCGCTGCGGCCGAGGATCCGCTCCGGCGCGTCGCCCGCGCGCACGCGCGCCGAGTCGGCGGCGAGGAGGTCGCGCACGACGTCGCGCGCGTCGCGGGCGACGTCGCGCAACGACTCGGCGAGCAGCACGTCGGCGAACGCCTGCCGCACGGCGAACCGCACGAGGCGCTCCGTGTCGCGCGCGTCGCTCACCGAGGCGCTCGACGCCGCCGAGGCCGCGCCCACGCGATGCCAGCGCTGCGGCCCGACGTCGAGCGGCGCGGCCACCGAATACTGATAGGGGTTCTGCGGCGCGACGTTGAACGTCGGGTTCGAGAACGCGCGCGCGATGCGCTCCTCGGCGCGCGTCGAGTCCACGCGCACCTGCGCGCTGCGCACGTCCACGTTGCGGCGGAGCGCGGTCGCGACGGCGTCCTCGAGCGTGACCGCGCGCTGCGCGCCGAGCGGCGCGACGGCCGTGAAGAGGCACGCGAGTTGCACGTATAGCCCACGCCACGCGCGCCACCGGGCAAGGCGGGCGCGCGTATCTATGGAGAGGAGGCCGATCGGGGGGAGCATCGCGGCCGGATGTTATCCGGCACGGGCATCGCGACGCGACAAAGAAACCCGAGAGGCGCGCTAAGAAATCGCTAAGATTCCTCGAGCTGCGCGGCGTCGACATCGGCCGCCGGCAGGCGCACCTCGAACACGCTCCCTCCCCCCTCCCGCGGCACGAACCGCACCGAGCCGCCCTGCGCTTCGGCCAGCGACCGGGCGATGGCGAGTCCGAGCCCCGCCCGCCCCTGGTCGGGCGCCGCGCTCCCCGGACGGTAGAAGGCATCGAAGACACGCTCCCGCTCCGACTCCGCGATCCCGGGGCCACGGTCGAGCACCGCGATCACGAGCTCGCTCCCCTCGCGGCGCGCCTGCACCTCCACGCTCCCGTCCAGCGGGGTGTAGCGGAGCGCGTTCTCGATGAGGTTCACGAGGATGCGCAGCGTCTGCACGTAGTCGAACGTGCCGTACAGCGGCGGTGCCTCGGAGTCGAGCGGCGCCGCGAGATGCTTCCCCTCGGCGAGCGACGTGCATTGCCGCACGGCCGCGCCGATCACGTCCTCGGCCGCGTTGAGCTCCGGCGCGAGCGGAAAGCTGCGCGCCCGCAGCCGGGAGAGGTCGAGCAGCTCGGCGACGAGCCGGGCCAGGCGATCGACGTGCTGCTCGATGTCGGCGGCGCGGCTCGTGCCCGTGCGCTGCTCCTCCTGCGCGAGCGCCTTGATGCTGGCCAGCGGCGTCCGCAAGTCGTGGCTCACCGAGGCGAGCACGAACTCGCGCATCCGTTCGCCCTGCCGCAGGCTCTCGGCGCGCTCGACCTCGGCGGCGAGCCGCTCGCGCTCCAACGCCAGCGCCGCGTAGTGGGTGAGCGCGTCGATGAACGTGCGCTCCCCCTCGCGGAACGGGCGTGGCGACACGAACCGCACGACCATCGTGCCGACGGCGTGCCCGTGCACCTCGAGCGGCTGCACCATCACCCGCGGGTCGCCGCGCAGCCCATGCGCATCGGGCGCCCCCGGCACGATGTCGCAGCTCGCGGCGCCCAGCGAGGCGCGGATCATCTCGGCGACGCCGAGCACCGCGTCGCCCGCGCGCGCCGCGGAGAGCGACTCCGAGCCGAGTCGCGAGAGCGCGTCGACTTCGTCGGCGCGGCGCACCGCCTTGTCGCGATCGACCCGCGCCCGGTCGAGCAACTGCGTCGCGACGACCGCGGTGAGCAGGAACGCGGCGAGCGTGACGAAGTCGAGCAGCTTCCCCACCCAGATGCTGTCGTACGGCGCCTGGAAGTAGTAGTTGATGACGAAGAAGCTCGCCGCCGCGAGCGTGTACCCGAGGCGGCGCCCCCCGCTCACGCTGCCGCCCAGCACGAGCAGCAGGTACGGGAGCGGAACGTACATCTGCTCGGTGACGTCGCGGGCCGGCACGAGCGCGGCGGTGACGGCGACGAGCATCCCCACCCAGAGCAGCCACCGCAAGAGCGTCGACCGCGGTGTCACGCCGCCCCCTCGAAGCGATAGCCGACGCCCGGTTCCGTGACGATGTAGCGCGGAGCCGACGGCTCCGGCTCGATCTTGCGGCGCAAGTTGGTGATGTGCACCCGCAGGTACTGCTGCGCGTTGCCGTACGCGCGCCCCCACACCGCGTCGAACAGCTGCTGGTGGGTGAGCGTGCGCCCCGAGGCGAGCACGAGCGCGCGCAGGATGTTCCACTCGATGGGCGTGAGGTGCACCGCCGTGCCGTCGCGCAGCAGCACGCGGCGCACGAGGTCCATCGAGAGCGGGCCGACGACATACGGCGTGTCGGCCGGGATGGCGCGCTGCGCGCGCGCTCGGCGCAGCTGCGCCTTCACGCGCGCCAGCAGCTCCACGGTACTGAACGGCTTGGTGACGTAGTCGTCCGCCCCGCCCTCGAGCAGCTGCACCTTGTCGTGCTCGCCGTGGCGCGCCGAGAGCACGACGATCGGCATCGTGGCCCAGCGGCGGATCTCGCGGCACACGTCGAGCCCGTTGACGTCGGGAAGCCCGAGGTCGAGCACGACGAGGTCCGGCTGCTCGGCGGCGGCGAGGTCGATCCCCTCCGCCCCGGTGCCCGCCTCGACGACGCGGTCGGCGACCTCGCGCAGCGCGTTGCGGATCGCGCGGCGCAAGTGCGGTTCGTCATCGATCACCAGGATGCAGCCCGCGTGCGGCATTCGCGGTATTCCCGTGTGGAGCGTTACGCCGTGGCCGGAGCGGGCGGCGTCGCCTTCGGTCCCCATTCGATCCAGAGTCCCCAGCCCACCGCCCATCCCAGCAACGCGCCGAACGTCACGTCGCTGAGATAATGCGCGCGGTCGAGCACCCGCGTCGCCGCGCACCCGGCGGCCAGCACATAGAATACCCATCGCGCGCGCGGGAAGAGCCGCGCCATCATCGTCGCCGCGCCGAACGCGACCATCGTGTGCGAACTCGGCGTGGCCAGCCCCGCCGTGCTCCACGGGTGCTCGCCGAACGGCCGGAACACCCACTCGCCGTCGGCCACCGATGGCCGCTCGCGGCGGATCACCAGCTTGAGCAGTTCGCAGAGCACGCCGGCGACGGCCGGCGACGCGAACAACAGCCAGGCACGCCGCTTGGCCAGCGCCGCGTCACGCTCGCGCTCGACCAGCCACATCGAGAGCGTCACGATCCACCACGTCGGCAGCCACCCCTGCAGGCGGAGCAGCCGCGCCCAATCGAGATTGTAGATGTCCTTGTGCCAGACGGCGTGGTACACGGCGGTGTCGAACAGCGCCGGCACGGCGAGGCAGGTCGCCGTGATCAGGAACGCGACCGTCGCGCGCAGCGCGAGCGGCGCCTTCGCATACGCCCTCCAGTAGCTCATCGGGCCAGCTCCGCGAACGAGGCGAGGATGATCTGGGTCATCCCCCAGATCACGTGCCCTTCAAAATGGATGGCGTCGCGCCGCATGGTGAAGCCGCGGACGAGGATCTTCGTGTCCTTCGTCGCCGCCGGATCGAGGATGCGGTCGAGCGGCGCCCAGAAATGACCGGCCACTTCCTCGCTCGGCACCACGGCGACCCCCGGCTCGACCGACGCGACGAACGGGCGCACGATCACCGGCGGCAGCAGCGGGTTGCGCGGCCGCAACTCGTCGAGCGCGCCGAACACCTCCCCCTGCGTGCGCAGGTCGATCGCCACTTCCTCCTGCGTCTCGCGCACCGCCGTGTGCTCGAGCGAGGGATCGGCCGGGTCGTACTTCCCGCCCGGAAGCGCGATCTGCCCGCTCCACGGATCGCCGTCGCGGATGGCCCGCTTGATGAACAGCATCTCGACGTCGCCGCTCGCCGTCGGCCGCATCACGATGGCGACCGCCGCCTCCCAATACGTGCCGTCGCGCCCCGCCAGCGTGGGCTGGTGGGCGCGGACGCGCTCGGCGATACGACTGATCCTTGGATGCGAGTGGGAGAGCAAGACGCTAGCGGGGGAGGTCGAGTGAGAGTGGGAGCCGAGTGGGAGTGGGCCGTGTGGGACAGTGGGAGTGGGAGGGACTACGGACAACCGGCGACGGAAATCTACATCCTCGCCTCCGTCCTGCCCCCCGTGCGCGTTGCCGCTCCAGGCGTATCTTCTTGCCCATGTCACTCGCACTGAAGGTGCTCGTGGCCCTGCTCGCCGGGCTCGCCGTGGGGCTCGGTCTGTCGGTGGCGGGGGGTGACCCCCTCCACTGGACCGTCGCGCTGCTCGAGCCGGTCGGCCAGCTCTGGGTCGCCGGGCTCCGCATGACCGTCGTGCCGCTCGTCGTCTCGGCGCTCATCGTCGGGGTGGGCGGGGCCCCCGACCCGAAGAGCGTCGGCCGCGTCGGCGCGCAGGCCATGGCGTGGTTCGTCGCGCTGCTGTGCGTGGCCGCGCTGCTCTCCGTGCTCATCGCGCCGCCGATCATCGGGCGCATCCCCGTGTCGGCCGACGCGGCAGCGGCGATGCGCGCCAGCGCGGCCGGCGCCGCCGATGCCGCCGTCGCCGGCGCGAAGCAGCTGCCCGGCCTCGGACAGTGGATCGTCGACCTCGTGCCGCTCAATCCCGTGAAGGCCGCCGCCGACGGCGCGATGCTCCCGCTCATCGTCTTCTCGCTCGCCTTCGGCGTCGCGCTCACGCAGATCGCGCCCGACCGCCGCGCCATGCTCCTCTCCGTGTTCGAGGGCGTGCAGGACACCGCCCTCATGCTCGTGCGCGGCGTGCTCTTCCTCGCCCCCATCGGCGTGTTCGCGCTCGCCGTGGCGCTCGCCGCCAAGCTCGGCCTCGCCGCCGCCGGCGCGCTCGCCACCTACGTCGCCGTCGTGTGCGGCATGACCGTGCTCTACGCCGCGCTCGTGCTCTACCCCATCGCCGTCGTATTCGGCAAGACGTCGCTCGCGAAGTTCGCGCGCGGTGCATTCCCGCCGCAGGCGGTGGCCTTCTCCACCCGCTCCTCGCTCGCTGCGCTCCCGGCCATGCTCGAGACGGCGCGCGACCGGCTCGGCATTCCCGCGGCGCTCGCCGCCTTCCTCCTCCCGCTCGCCGTCACGACGTTCCGCTGCGGCGCGGCCATCGGCCAGGTGGTGGGCGCCGTGTTCGCCGCCAAGCTCTACGGCGTCGTGCTCGGCCCCGGGGCGCTCGCCGCCATCGCGGTCACGAGCGTCGCCACCACGTTCTCCGTGCCCGGCATCCCCGGCGGCTCCATCATCATGATGGTGCCCGTGCTCCTCAGCGCGGGGATCCCCGCCGAGGGCGTGGGACTTCTGCTCGCCGTCGACACGATCCCCGACATGTTCCGCACCACGGCCAATGTCACCGGCGACGTCGTCGTCGCGACGGTGATGGCCGCGCGAGCTCCGCAGCAGAGCGCGCTGCGCGACGGCACGCACCGCCGCACCGTCTCGGGGCGGCAGATGGCGGTCACCGACACGGCCGACGATTGACCGCGTGCTGATCGCGCCCGAGCACACAGTGCCGCTCTGGCCACTCTGGGCGCTGCCGTGGATGATCGTGCCGTTCGTGCTCGCCTGGCGGCTGCGCGACTCGGTGAGCCTCGATACCTACAGCGCAGACGCTCCCGACGACGCACCGCGCGTGACCGTCATCGTGCCGGCGCGCGACGAGGCCCGCAACATCGACGGGTGCGTGCGCTCCCTCCTCGCGTCGCGCTACACACGGTTCGACGTGATCGTCGTCGACGACCACTCCACCGACGGCACGGGCGACATCGCACGCCGACTCGCCGCCGGCGACACTCGCGTGCGGGTGCTCGCCAACCCCGCGCTCCCCGACGGCTGGTTCGGCAAGCAGTGGGCGTGCCACAACGGCGCCCTCGCCGCCACGGGCGAGTTGCTGCTCTTCACCGACGCCGACACGCGCCACGGCCCCGAACTCCTCTCGCGCTGCGTGAACGCCATGCGCGCGCGCCGCGCCGACTTCCTCTCCGTCGTCGGCGAACAGACGCTCATCGGCTTCTGGGAGAAGCTGCTCCAGCCGCACGTGTTCGCGCTCATCCTCGCGAAGTTCGGCGGCACCGAGACGGTGAGCCGCGCCACCGACCCCTACGGCAAGATCGCCAACGGGCAGTTCCTGTTGCTCCGCCGCGACACGTACGACAAGGCGGGTGGGCACGAGGCGGTGCGCGCGCACGTCGCCGAGGACCTGCGGATGGCCCAGGAATGGTGCCGGCTCGGCTACGCGGTGCACTTCGTGATCGGCCTTCCCCATCTCAGCACGCGCATGTACGAGAGCCTCGGCGAGATCGTGCGTGGCTGGGGGAAGAACGTTTGGGCCGCCGGCCGCGACACGCTCGACCTTGGCCCCGCCGGGCGCATGCTGCTGCGCGTGGCGTATCCGATCCCCGCCCTCTGGATCGTGGCCCCCGCCCTGGCGATGGTGCTCGGCGCGCTCGGACTCGCGCCGCACGCGTGGGCACTCTGGGGCGCGGCCGCGTACGGCGCGACGGCGCTCTTCTGGACGGTGGCCTACGCCTGGGCGCGGTTGCCGCTCTGGTACGCGCTGCTCCATCCGCTGGCGGGCGTGGTGTTGTTCTGGGTGTTCGCGCGCGCGGCGTGGAAGGGCGACACGGTGGAGTGGAAGGGGCGCGCGTACACGTCGAGGCCCGTCGCCCGCTAGTTTTCGCGGATGACCGATCCCCGCAGGGCGGTGCTCTTCGACCTCGACGGCACGCTCATCGATTCCATCCAGCTCATCATCGGCGCATTCCGCCACGCCTTCGACGCGTTCGAGGGGGACCGCCCCGCCGAAGCCGAGCTCGTGAGCGGCATCGGCACGCCGCTCGTGAAGCAGCTCGCGCGCTACGCGCGGAGCGACGACGAACTGACGATGCTGCGCGAGCGGTATCGCGCGTACCAGCAGACGAACCACGACACGATGGTGCGCGCCTTCCCCGGCGCGGTGGCGCTGGTGGGCGACCTGCGCGCGCGTGGCGTGGCGGTTGGGGTGGTGACGTCGAAGGGGGAGGAGTTCGCGCGGCAGGGGCTCGCGGTGGCCGGCTTCGGCGACCTCATCGAAGAGCTCGTGGGGGTGGACTCCACCGAGAACCACAAGCCGCATCCCGAGCCCGTGTTCGTGGCGATGAAGCGGCTGCGAGTGACCTCGGCGCAGGCGACGTTCGTGGGGGACTCGCCGCACGACGTGGCGGCGGGGAACGCGGCCGGCGTGCGCACGATCGGGGTGACGTGGGGGCCGTTCAGCCGCGACACCCTTGTCGCCGCGAACGCGTCGATCATCTGCGACACGATGGAGGAGTTGGGCGCCGAAGTGCGGTGACGCCGCACGATCGACCGCGCGCAAACAATCGCCGCGCGCGGCGATGACGGGGTGACGGACTTGGAGCGACACGTCGCGAGCTTCGCGGCGTGTCGCTTCTTCGTTCCGCCGCCACGCTGCTCGCGCAGGTGCGCCACGCGCGCGACCTCGACCCGGTCGCGGCGTCGCTGGGATTCAGCGAGTTCCTCGCCCTCGACGCGCGCGGCGCCGCGGCGCTCGGGCTCGACGCCGCCGCGCTCCGCCCCGCCGTCGCTCGCGGCGCGGGCACGTTGCGCACCCTGCGCTTCACCTGTGCGCGCGACGAAGCGCCGCGCGCCGTGGTCGTGCGCGCCGCCGCGCAGCTCGGCGCGCGATCGCCGCAGATGCTCTGGCTCGTCCTCGCCGTGCATGAGGCGACCCGCACCGTCATCATCGCGGCGCCCGCCCCCGGCGGCGGCACGCGCGTCGCCGCCCTCTGCACCGAAGCCAGGACCGTATCGGATTCCGACGCCGAGACGCTCGCCGCGATGGCGAGCGCGTCGCATGGGGTCGACCTGCTGGTGCACCAGCGCTGGCGCGAGCTGCTGGGACGCGAAGCGCTCACGCGCCGATTCTACCGCGAACTGGAACGCGTCGTGGGCGTGCTCGCGGCGACGGCGCGCGGCGACGTGCGCGAGGCGGCTCGCCGCGAGATCGCGCTGCTCCACGCGTCGCGGCTCCTCTTCCTCGCCTTCCTCGAGGCCAAGGGGTGGCTCGACGGCGACCGCCAGTTCCTGCGCCGGCGATTCGACGCGTGCTGTCTCGCCGGCGGCGAGGTGCACCGCCGGCTGCTCGATCCCCTCTTCTTCGGCACGCTGAACACGCCGCTGCCCAAGCGCGCGCCCGCGGCCCGCGCCCTCGGACGCGTGCCGTTCCTCAACGGCGGTCTCTTCGCCCGCACCCCGGTCGAGCGCCGAGCCCGCGCGCTGCGTTTCACCGACGAGGCCGTCGGCGAACTCGTCGTCGGCGTGCTCGGCCGCTTCCGCGTGACGGCACGCGAGCAGTCCACGTCGTGGCAGGAGGCCGCCGTCGATCCCGAGATGCTCGGACGCGCCTTCGAATCGCTCATGGCATCACCCGAGCGGCGCGCCACCGGAGCGTTCTACACTCCGCCGGAGTTGCTGGAGAGCGTGACTGCCGCCGCGCTCGAGACCGCGATGACGCCGCGCGGCGTCTCCCCCGCGCTACTGCGCGACGCACTCGGCGGCGCGCGACTCCGTGCCGCCGATCGGGCCACCCTCGCGCGTGCCCTGGTCCAGTTCCGAGTGCTCGATCCGGCGTGCGGCTCCGGCGCCTTTCTCGTGCAACTGCTCGAGCGGCTCGCGACGCTCGCGCGCGCCAGCGGCGACCAGCGCCCCGTGTCGGAGGTGCGCCGCGACGTGCTCACCCGCTCGGTGTTCGGCGTCGACGTGAACCCGACCGCCGTGTGGCTCTGCGAGCTGCGGCTCTGGCTCGCCGTCGTGATCGACGCACCGGAGAGCGATCCGGCGCGCGTCGCCCCGCTCCCTAACCTGGACCGGCACGTGCGCGTCGGCGATGCACTCGACGGCGATGGATTCGAGGAGCCGGCCGCGCCGGCGATCGCGGGCGTGACCGCCGCGCTGCGCCTGCGCTATGCACGGGCGACCGGTGCGCGGAAGCGCTCGCTCGCGCGCGCCCTCGACCGTGAGGAACGCCGCATCGCGCTCGCCCTCGCCGAGCGAGACGTCGAGCGTGCGGCACACCGGCGGCGCGACCTGCTCGTCGCGCTCCGCTCGCGCGACCTGTTCGCGCATCGCCCGAGGCCGACCCCCGCGCAGCAACGCCAGCTCGACGCGCTGCGCACCGAGGCGCGCGACGCGTCGCGACGGGCGCGGACGCTGCGCGCCGGCGGCAGCCTGCCGTTCGCCTTCGGCGCGCACTTCGCCGACGCGGCGGCGTGCGGAGGATTCGATCTCGTGATCGGGAACCCGCCGTGGGTGCGGCTCCACCAGATCCCCCCCGCCGCGCGTGAACGCTTCCGCCACAGCTACCGCGCGTTCCGCGACGCCGCGTGGCGCGCCGGTTCGGCGGAGACCGGCGCCACGCGCGGCTTCGCCGCGCAGGCCGACCTCGCCGCGCTGTTTATCGAACGTTCGTTCGGACTCGCGCGCCCCGGCGGCACCGTCGCGCTGCTCGTTCCCGCGAAGCTCTGGCGGTCGCTTGCCGGCGGCGGCGTACGGCAAGTCGTCGCCGACGACGCCGAGCTCGTGCGCCTCGAGGACTGGTCGGAGTCGCGGGCCGCGTTCGACGCGGTGGTGTATCCGTCGCTCATCGTCGCGCGCCGCCGGCCGGCGCCGCGAGCACGTGATGCCGCGCCACGCGCGCTTCACGCTCCTCACGCGCCCGAGGCGCCACACCCGCCCACGTGCTCGAACTCGTACACCGACGCGCCATTCGAGGCCGCCGTGCGCCGCCGCGACGAATCGCTCGCCTGGACCATGACGCGCGCCACACTGCCGCTCGACGACACTCCCGGCGCGCCATGGCTCATCCTCCCCCCCGACGCGCGATCGGCGTTCGATCTGCTCCTCGCCGCCGGCGTCCCGCTCGCGCGCTCCCCCTTCGGCCGCGCGCTGCTCGGCGTGAAGACGGGATGCAACGAACCGTTCCTCGTCGCGCGCGACACGACGGCGATCGACGCGTCGAGGCTCCGCCCGGTGCTGCGCGGTGAGAGCGTGCGCGCGTGGCAAGCGCTACCGGCCCCGGAGTCGATCGTCTGGACGCACGACGCGACGGGCGCGCCGGTCGCGACGCTCAGCGCCGACCTCCGCGCGCATCTCGCGCCTTGGCGGCGCCGCCTCGAAGCGCGCACCGACGCCACGACCTCGCGCTGGTGGTCGCTCTTCCGCATCGAGGCGGCACGCCACGACACGGCGCGCGTCGTCTGGAGCGACATCGGCCGCGCCCCGCGCGCGCTCGTGCTCCGCGCGGGCGATCCCACCGTTCCCCTCAACAGCTGCTACGTCGCGCGCGCGCCGAGCGACGACGACGCCCTCGCCCTCGCCGCGTTCCTCAACTCCCCCGTCGCCGCCGCGTGGCTCGCCGCGATCGCCGAACCCGCGCGCGGCGGCTACCATCGCTACCTCGGCTGGACCATGGCGCGCCTCCCGTTGCCGCGCGACTGGGCACGCGCCGTCGCGCTGCTCGCGCCGCTGGCCCGCGACGCCGAGCGCGGCGCGCCTCCCGATGCCGCCACGCTCTCGGCCGCCGTCACGCGCGCATTCCGCGTGCGGCCCGCCGACATCTCGCCGCTCCTCGTGTGGTGCCTGCGCTGACGTTCGTGCGCGCGTGCATCGCCGAGGCGGCGCTGCACGGCGCGAGCGTCGCGCGCCCGGCCCCGGACGAGCGAGAGACCGGCGATGAAGGTGGCCACGAGACCGGCGACGCCTTCACGCTCGGCAGCATCACGCTCCGCGCGGCCCAGCGCGACACGCTGCGACAAGTGCGGCGCGCGGTCGCCGAGTTCGGCGGCGCACTTCTCGCTGACGAACCGGGGCTCGGCAAGACGTTCGTCGCCCTCGCCTTCGCGCGCGCGCGAGGCGAGCCGCTCGTCATCGCGCCCGCGGCGCTGCGCGTGATGTGGCACGACGCCGCGGCGCGGGCCGCGACCCCCATCGAGTTCGTTTCGTTCGAGCGGCTGAGCCGCGCCGAGCCGGCCATGCGGCGTGGCGTCGTGATCGTCGACGAGGCGCACCACGCCGGCGCTCGCGCCACCGCACGCTATCCGCGCCTCGCCCGCCTCTGCGCCGGCGCCGAGCTGTTGCTGCTGAGCGCGACGCCGGTGCGGAACCGCCGGGCCTAGCTCGACGCGCTGCTGTGGTTGATTGTCGGACCGCGCGCCGCGCGACTCGACGAGGAGGAGCGGGCGCGGATCGTCGTGCGGCGTTCGGCGACGGCCGGCGACCGTCCGCGCGTCGCGGCCACGCGCTGGCACCGCGTGCCGAGCCGGCTCGATCTGCGCGACGACCTCATGGCGCTCCCGGTCCCCATTCCCGCGGCCGATGGCGCCGAAGCGCGCGCCCTGGTGTGCAGTGGGCTCAGCCGCTGCTGGGCGTCGAGTCTCGCCGCGCTCGATGCCGCGCTCCGCCGTCGCGTGCAGCGGGGCGAGGCGATGCTCGACGCGCTCGACCGCGGCGTGCGACCGACGCGCGCCGAACTGCGACACTGGGTGCTCGGCGACGACGCGACGCAACTCGCGTTCCCCGAGTTCGTGGTCGGCCGGCCGGCTGGCGACGCCGAGCTCGCCGCCACGATGCGCGCTCATCTCCTCGCCGTGCGACGCCTGCGGGAACGCATCGCGCCGCACGTCGACGACGACACGCGCGCTCGCGCCGCGTTCCTCCAGCGCCTCCGCGCGCGCCATGGCGAGGCGCAGGTCGTCGCCTTCACGTCGTACGGCGCCACCGCCGACGCGCTCTGGCGCGCGCTCCGTTCGTCTCCCGGCGTCGCCCAACTCACGGGGCGTGGCGCGCGCACCGCCAGCGGGCCGCGCCCTCGCGCCGACATCCTCCGCGCACTCGACGGCGCGCACCCGGGCGCGTCGCACGACCGCGTCTCGCTAGTCATCGCCACCGACGTGCTCAGCGAGGGCGTGAACCTGCAGGGCGTGTCGGTCATCGTGCACCTCGACCAGCCGTGGACCCCGGCCGCGCTCGAACAGCGCGCCGGACGCGCTGCGCGAATCGGAGCGCGGCACGCCACGGTGCACGTGCATGCCGTGCGCGCGCCCCGTGGCGCGACCGCCCTCCTGCGCCACGACGCACTGATGGCCGCCAAGCAGCGCGCACAGCGCATCGCCACCGACGCCGCGAGCGAGACGGAGCGACTGCGAGCGCTTGTTGCACCCTGGCTGGTGGCCTCGGCGCGCGACTGGGCGGAGCGGCGCGAGCCCGCCGTCGCGACGGTCACCGCGACGCGCCCCGGATGGCTCGCCGTGCTCGACGACGGCCCTCGCGCCTGGCTCACGTCGCACCGCGGTGCGTCGCCGCGCGCGCTCGTCGGCGTGGTCCGCGCGGCGCGCGGCGACGCACAGCCAGGATCGGTCGAGGCATGCGCACGCGCCATCGCCGCCGTGCGGCGATCCATCGCGCGGGCTGATGCCCGCGCGCTGACCGATGCGGACGGATCGCCCGCGCGCCGCACCCTCCTGCGTCGCGTCGACGCGTGCGTGACGAGCGAGCGCGCCGCCACGCGCGCCCTGTTGGCGGAGGCCGCATCGCAACTTCGTGCCGTACTCGGCGATGTCCGCGGCGCCGGCGTCGAATCCGAGATCGAGTGCTGGGCGCGAGAGCCGGCCGGCGATCCGATGTTATGGATGGCGCGCACCACTCTCCGGCTGCGCGCGCTCGCCCGCCCCGGCGTGCGCGCGAACGAAAGAGGCGCGAGCATCCGCCCGCGCCTCGTCGCCCTGCTCATCCTTCAGCCGGCGCGCGCCGCGCGCCACGCGGTCACCCCTGCTTCGGCGCCTCGATCGCGCTCGGCGCCGCCGAGCGCTCCGACAACAGCTTCGCCGTGAACCGCTGCGCTTCCGAGATCCGCTCGATCTCGATCGCCATCGCGTCCACCGAGTCCTGCAGTTGTCGCAGCTGCGGCGTGATCTCGCTCGCCCCCGACTTGAGCTTGTCGGTGTTCCGGTCGAACCGGCGCGCCAGCACCCGCACGATCGGGAACCCGAGCACCATCACCATCACCGTGCCGAAGATGATCCCCAGCATCGGCACGACCTGATCCGGAATGTCATTGTTCGAGACGGGTGGAAACGGCGCCGGCTGCGTGCTCGTCGTCGTCGGCCCGCTCGACGGCGCCTGCCCGGCGATCTTCGGCGTCCCCGGTGCCTGCGGCGCCTGCGGCACCCCGGCCACCGCAGCCTGCACCTCCGCCCGCACCGCCTCGCGCACCGCTTGACGCGCGTCCTGCGCCACCGGCTGCCCCGCCTTGTCCATCTGCGGTATGGGGGGAAGCTGCGCGCTCCCGCTCTTGGCCGTGCCCTGGGCTTGCATGGTCTCCCTCGTGTGGATGGCGCTCACACATGAACTTACGGAATGTAGGGAACGTAAGTGTCGCCACGAACCTCCCTGTCCCCTCCCCCCTGTACCCTCTCCCCTGTCCCCTGTCCCCTGTCCCCTCCCTCCCCCTCCCCCTTTCCCTCCCCCTCCCCCTCACGTTCAAACCTTCCCTCTCATCCCCGTATCTCATTCAACGAACCCGAGTTCCCCCCCACCACCCGTACCCTTGCACCCTGAACTGGCCCCCGAGCCCACTCCGCAGGACGACGTCGCCCTCGCCACGCGCGGGGACCGGCGGGCCTTCGAACGGCTCTACCGCGCCCACGTCGACCGCGTCTTCTCGCTCTGCGTGCGGATGGTCGGCGACCGCGGCCGGGCCGAGGAACTCACCCAGGATGCATTCGTGCGGGCGTGGGAGAAGCTCGGCCAGTTCCGCGGCGACAGCGCGTTCGGCACCTGGCTCCACCGGCTCGCGGTGAACGTGGTGCTCAACGACCGGCAGACCGAGCGCCGGCGCCGCGACAAGCAGGACGATGGCGTGGAAGACATGGACGCGCTCGCCTTCGGTGACTCGCGTCCGGAACCGGTGCCGGGACTGTCGCTCGACCTCGAACAGGCGATCGCCGGCCTCCCACCGGGCGCCAGGAAGGTGTTCGTGCTCCACGACGTGCAGGGCTACACCCACGAAGAGATCGGCGAGATGCTCGGCGTCACCGCCGGCGGATGCAAGGCGCAGCTCCATCGCGCCCGGATGCTGTTGAGAGAGGCACTCACACGATGACCACGCCATTGATGACCTGCGACCAGTTCGAAGCGCTCCTCCCCGATTACCTCGAGGATGGTGCCCTCGCCGCGCCGGTGCGCGAACGCGCCGACGCCCACCGGCTCGACTGCGCCGTGTGCTCGGCGCTCGTCGCCGACCTGCACGCCCTCGTGCGGCAGGCCGCCGAACTCCCGCCGCTCGAGCCGAGCCGCGACCTGTGGAGCGGCATCGAAGAGCGCATCGCCGCCGAGATCGTCGCGCTGCCGGTGTCGGGCGAGTTCGCCGCGGCGCAGCGCACGGCGCCCGCGCTCCCCGCCGCGCCGCGCCGCGCATGGAGCACGCGCCGCCTCGCCATCGCCGCCTCGCTCCTCGTGATGGCCACCGCGGGCATCACCTGGAGCGTCGCCAGCCGCCGGCCGGCGCTCGTCATCCCGGCCGGGCCCGCCCCTGTCGCGACGGCGAACACCGCCACCGCGCCGGGCACGACTCCCGTCGCCGCCGCCGCGAACAGCAAGCCGAGCATCGACGAGACCTACGACCGCGAGATCGGCGCGCTGCGCAAGATCGTCGACGAACGCCGCGCCACCCTCGACTCCGCCACCGTCGGCGTGCTCGAGAAGAACCTGCTCGTCATCGACAAGGCCATCCGCGAGAGCCGGGCGGCGCTCGCCCGCGACCCGGCCAGCCGCTTCCTGAACGACCAGCTCTCGCACGCCTACGACGCGAAGCTGCAACTGCTGCGCGGGGTCGCCACACTCCCCACGCGTTCCTGATCGACCACCAAGGACTCCTCTCATGACCAGCACCATCCGTTCGTTCCTGCTCGCCGGCGCGCTCGCCGCCGCCGCGCACCCGGCCGCGCTCCTCGCGCAGGGTGACCGTTCCCGCATCGACACCACCTTCGCCTTCGGCAAGGGAGGTAGCGTCGACCTCGGCCTCGTCTCCGGCGACATCGTCGTCACCGGGTGGACGCGCGCCGAGGCCAAGATCAGCGCCTTCGTCGAGCGCGGGTACATCGACGCCACGCTCTCGTCCACCCACATCGGCCTGCAGGTGCGCTCCCGCCGCGGCAACATGGGCGACTCGCGCTACGAGCTGATGGTGCCCATCGGCACGCGCGTCACGGCGCACACCGTGAGCGGTGAGGTGCGCGTGAAGGCGACCGCCGGCGAGGTCGACGCGCAGTCGGTGAGCGGCGACGTCGAAGTGATCGACGCCACCGACCACGTCACCGTCAACACCGTGTCGGGCAACGCCCACGTGGCCAAGGCGCGCGGCCGCGTGCGCGTCGACCTCACGAGCGGCGACCTCGACGCCGAGGACCTCGCCGGCGACATCGAGGCGCACAGCGTGAGCGGCGGCATCGAGGTGCGCGGCGCGCGCTCGTCGCACTTCCGCGCCGAAACCGTGAGCGGCGACATCACGTACGTCGGGACAGTGGAGGCGAACGGCACGTACGACATCACCTCGCACAGCGGCGACGTGAAGCTGGAGATCCCGAACGGCACCGGCGCCACGCTCTCGCTGCAGTCGTTCAGCGGCGAGATCGAGAGCCGGTTCCCGATGACGCTGCAGCCGGGGCAGAACACCGCCTCGCGCCGCGGCCGCAAGATGGAATTCACGATCAACGGTGGTGGCGCCCGCATCACCGTCGAGACCTTCAGCGGCGACATCACCATCGAGCGCGGCGCGAGCCGCACGAACAAGGAGGATTGACGATGCGGCGACTGCTTCCCCTGTTCGCGCTGGCCCTGGCCGTCAGCGCCCCCGCCACCGCGCAGGAGCGCGAGAGCGGCACCCCCTGGCACTGGTCCGGCGACATCGCCAAGGACCGCACCGTCTACGTGCGCAACCTCAACGGCGCTGTGCGCGTCGAGCAGGGCACCGGCAGCAAGGTCGAGGTGACCGCCGAGAAGCACTGGCGCCGCGGCAACCCCGAGGACGTGAAGATCACCGTGCAGCAGGTCGGCGCGGGCAAGGGTGACGTGCTCGTCTGCGCGCTCTGGCGCGACGGCGACCGGTGCGACGAGGACGGCTACCACTCGAGCCACGGCAGCTGGGGCGACGGCGACCATAACGACACGAGCGTCGAGTTCACCGTGAAGCTCCCCGCCGGCGTGCGCATGGACGGCAGCACCGTCAACGGCGCGGTCGACATCGACGGCGCGACGTCGTCGGTCGTCGCCCGCACCGTGAACGGCGGCGTCACGGCGCGCTCCACCGGCGGCCCGGTGAGCGCCGAGACGGTCAACGGCAGCATCAACGTGCGCACCGCGTCGCTCGCCGGCGACCGGAACGACTACAAGACGGTGAACGGTTCCATCACCGTCGACATCGCCGAGGGCTCGAACGTGGACCTCGACATGAGCACGGTGAACGGGAACGTGAGCAGCGACTTCCCCATCACCATCGAGGGGAACATCAGCCGCAAGCACATCCGCGGCACGCTCGGCAAGGGCGGCCCCACGGTACGCCTCTCCACCGTGAACGGGAGCATCCGCCTGCGGAAGGCATAGCGCTCCCGCGCCGCCGCCCCGGGCGACGGCGCGGCGCCAGACGCAAGGACGGCGGCGCCCTCAGGTGGCCCTCCGCCGTCCCCCACCGCCCCGCCGGAGAAACTCTTCGGCGGGGCGGTCGTATTGTGGACAACGGAGGTTCTCCCGATGTCTGCCCGCCCGCTGCGCCCCCTGCTCGTCGCGACCGTCGCCATCGTCGCCGTCTCGGCCCTCGGCTGTCACGACAGCAGCGGACCGGAACAGTCCGATCCGGCGATCTTCACCTGGAACGGCGACCTCAAGCCGCAGGGCATCATCCACCTGCGCAACGTCAACGGTTCCGTGCAGGTGCGCCCGTCGCACGACAGCGCGGTGCACGTGCTCGCCGGCGCCCGCTGGCACCGTGGCGACCCGAAGACCGACCTCAAGTTCTCCGTCATCAACGGCGACAACGACGTCACCGTGTGCGTCATCTGGGGCAAGGGAGACTGTGGCGAGCACAATTACACCACCGGCCCGAGCTTCCTCAAGTTCATGCGCAAGGGCACCGACGCCACCGTCACGCTCACCGTCGAGGTGCCGGCGCGCGTGCGGGTCGACGCGTTCACGGCGAACGGATCCATCGACGTCGCGGCGACGGCGCCGGTGCGGGCCTACGACGTGAACGGTTCCGTGCGCGTCGCGACGGCGATCGGCCCCGTCGACGCCGTGACCGTCAACGGCAGCGTCGACGTGCGCATGACGACGATCGGCTCCGACACGGGACGCGTGCGCGCCGAGACGGTGAACGGCTCGGCGAAGGCGTACGTCCCCGCCGAGCTCGACGGCGACTACACGCTCAAGGTGACCAACGGCGGCATCACGAACGACTTCGGCGCGTTCGACGGCGCCGCCATCGCGCGGTCGAAGACGCAGACCGGCACGCTCGGCCATGGCGGCCGGGACATCATCGTGAAGGCGCTCAACGGTGGCGTGGGGCTGTACAAGCTCAACGCCGACGGTACCCCCATGACGAAGCCCTGAGCGATCACGCGCAGGCGCATGGCCTGTAACGACTTACGGCGGCCGGGAACACGCGTCCCGGCCGCCGGTTTATAATTGAGTGTCCCTCACGGAGTCGAAATACGATGGGTTTTTCGCGCTACGCAATTCCTGAAGCCACCCGCGTCTTCTCGGGTGAAGAGCGTGCGACGCTCGTCCGGCGCACCTATTCACTCGTGCTCGGCAGCGTCCTCGTCACGATGGCCGGCGTGTCGTTCGGCCTCGGCAACGAGGGGATCCGCGACGCCGTCATGCAGCACTGGTTCATCTCGTTCCTGCTCATCATGGCGCCGCTGATGCTCGCGCAGAGCACGAAGCTCGCCATGCCGCAGCGGCTCGGCCTCGTCGCGCTGTTCGCGGGGATGGAAGGGGTGTGGCTCTCGCCGCTCATCTTCGCCGCGAACGTCGCGTCGCCGGGCATCGTCGGCCAGGCCGGCGGGCTCACGCTCGGCGCGTTCTCGGTGCTGACGTTCTACACGTTCGTGAGCCGCCGCGACTTCAGCGCGTGGGGCGGGTTCCTGATTACGGGGTTGTTCGTGCTCATGGCCGCGCTGCTCATCGGCATGTTCTTCCCGCTTGGCCAGAGCGCGTATCTGTGGATGTCAGCCATGGGAGTCCTGCTGTTCGCCGGCCTGCTCGTGTTCGACACGTGGCGCCTGCTCCGGTCGAACCAGTTCGGCCCCGACGATTTCATCCCCGCGGCGATCCAGATCTATCTGGACCTGCTGAACATGTTCCTGTTCATCCTCTCGATGCTCGGCGGTGGCCGGCGCAAGTAGAGCGGCAACGCCCTGAATGAAGCGCGGCCCGGAGCACTGCTCCGGGCCGCGTTCTGCTTCACGGCACACGTCCACCGCCGTCACTCACCCCCCGCTCGCCTTCTCCATCGCCCGCGCCAGCGCGAAGTCGTTCGACGTGATCCCGCCGGCGCTGTGCGTCGAGAGCGTCGCCGTGACCTTGGTGTAGCGGATGTCGAGGTCGGGATGGTGGTCCATCAGTTCCGCCGCCTCGGCCACGCGATCGACGAAGGCGATCCCCTCGAGGAACGTGCCGAAGGTGAACGTCTTCACGAGCGAGTCGCCGCGCCGCGTCCACCCGTCGAGCGTGCCGAGTTCGCGCTGGATCTCGATGTCGTTGAGCTTCACGGGCGTCATCCCTCCCGCGCCCCGCCGTTCGCGGCGGACGGCGCGGCCGGTGCGGCGTCGCGCCCGGCCTCCGCGTCCACCCCGCCGCGGCGCGGCGAACCGGCGCGCCGCACCGCGATCATCTCCGCCACCACGCTCACCGCGATCTCCTCGGGCGTGTCGGCGCCGATGGGGAGTCCCACCGGCGCATGCATCGCGAGAATCGCCGTGTCGTCGACCTGCCACTCGCGCAGCACGTTCGCCGTCAGCGCCACCTTGCGGCGGCTGCCGAGCATGCCGAGGTAGCGCAGCGGGCGCGGCGCGAGCTGCGCGGCGAGCACCACGTCGTGCTGGTGCCCGCGCGTCGCGATCACGGCGTACGTGTGCTCGTCGAGCGGAACCGCCGACGCCACGTCGTGCCAGTCGCACGTCACCGTGCGCTCGGCGAACGGCAGTCGCGCCGCGTCGGCGAAGTCGGCGCGGTCGTCGACCACCGTCACGCGCCATCCGGCGATCGCGGCCACCTCGGCGATGCGCGCCCCCACGTGCCCGCCGCCGAACACGACCAGCCGCGGCTTGCCGCGGATCGGCTCGACGAGCACGCCGTGCTCGAACAGCGGCGTCTCGATCGACGCGTCGAATCCGCGGATGCGCTCGGCGAGCCGCGCCGCGCTCGCGTTGTCGCCGGCGAGCGCATCCCCCGCGCCGACGATCTCGAGCCGCGCACCGTCGGCCCCTGCACGCTGCACGCGCCCGCCGCACGCTCCGTAGGCCTTCGCGACGCCTGTCGACCAATCGACTCCCGTCGCCATCACGCCGTTCGCTCCGCGCGCGACGTCGGCGACCGCCGCCGCATACACCGCGCGCAGCACTTCATCCGGGAACACCGGCTCGATGAGCATCACCGCCGTGCCGCCGCAGGTGAGCCCGTAGTCGCCGGCGAGCTCGGCGTTGAGCGAATGCTCGGAGACGGCCGGCACGCGGCGCTCGAGCACGTCCATCGCGCGCTCGATGATCTCCGACTCGAGGCATCCGCCGCCCACGGTGCCGATGCGCGCGCCGCCCGCCGTGACGAGCATCTTCGCGGTGGCGCTCATCGGCAGCGACCCGCGACGGCGCGCGACCGACGCCAGCGCGCCGGCCCCCGCGCCGGAGGCGAGGCGCGCGCATTCGGTGAGGATCGTGGGAAGGCTCACGCCTCTATTGTGGGTGCGGCGGGCGCGTCGCGCCAGCGGGGGACGGCGACGCGGGCAACGATGGCGTCGGTCCGGGCGGACGCGTCGCGGCCGGCGGCGCACCCAGTATGCCTGCCGGTGGCGCTTCGACGTCGTCCGGCGCGCGCCACACCACGCCGTCGATGAGCGTCGTCACCGGCACCAGCCCCGCCATCGCGGCGAGCGAATCGGGGCTCGCCGCGTCGGTCGCCACCGGCTTGAAGGCGATGAGCAGTCCGTGCTCCTTCGCCATCTTCGCGCGGAACTGCGCGGCGACCTTCGCGTTGAGCTCGTACGGCAGCGCCCGCGACGCGCGCTGCGTGTGGAACCAGATCGCCGACGGCCAGTTCGAGTAGAGCGAGGTGCCCGCCGGCAGCTTCGCCGTGTACTCGAGGAGCGGCGAGCTCCGCCAGTCGATCGACGCGAAGTCGCCGCCGTCCTCGCGGTAGATGTCCACCCACCACGACGTCTGCCGCGCGCTCGCCACCACCCAACTCGCCGTGATGCCGGCGGTGAGCAGCACGAGGCCGCGTCCCGCCGCGAACCACCAGCGCACGAGCGCCGCGCCGACGCCGAGCGCGCCGATCACGAAGAGCGGCGCGAGGATCCGCTCGTCGAGCGGGATCTCGCCGTCGGCGAAGAGGCGCGACGCGATGACGAGCCCGAGGTAGCACACCTTCGCGATGCCGAGGGCGCGCTGCTGGCGCTGCGCGCTCATCGCGTGCGGCGCCCCCGCCGCGGCCGCCGCCCACACGCGGCGCAGGTCGCGCACGATCAATGCGATCAGCGCCACGCACACCGCGACGGCGAGCACGGCGCCGGCGCGCGCCAGGTCCTCGCCGGGAGCGAACCACTGGCCGAGCGTCGTCGCGCCCCCGGCGAACGTCTCGCCGAGCCCGCGGCCATAGAACGCGAAACGGCGGATCTCGCCGCCGCGTGGCTTGAGCAGCGACCAGCAGGCGAGCGCGCCCACGGGGATCGCGAGCGCGATCGCCGTGCGCCGCGCGCGCTCGGCGAGCGTGGGCCGTTAGCGCG
This sequence comes from Gemmatimonadota bacterium, assembly GCA_016194585.1. GTDB lineage: Bacteria > Gemmatimonadota > Gemmatimonadetes > Gemmatimonadales > Gemmatimonadaceae > Fen-1231. The sequence goes on along the minus strand of JACQBG010000034.1, from coordinate 9,913 downwards.
CGGCCGCGACGCCCATCCACGCATCGCCGAGCCAGGCGTCGATGAGCACCGCGCCGACGAGCGACACGCCCGCGTAGCGCACCATCGCCGCCGCCGCCGCGAGCACGCCGAGCGCCGCGGTGCGGCCGCGCGCCGCGCGCGGCCGCGTGAGTTGCCACACGAAGCTCACGAAGAGCGCGAGGAAGAGCGGCTCGCTCAGCACCGATGCGTGCACGACCACCATCGGCGGCGTGACGGCGATGATGAGCAGCGCGAGCAGTCCGCCGAGGAGGCTTCCTCCCTCGACGGCGGCGAACAGCATCGCCGCGGCGGTGACGCCGGCGCCGGCGGCCATCACGAGCCGCGCGGCGTTCTGCGGCGTGAGTCCGGCGCGGATGCCGACGGCGATGGTCGCGGAGTAGCCCGGCGGGAAATGCGCGAGCGTGCTCGTCGTGTCGGGGTCGTCCCAGTGCGCATACGGGATGCGCAGTCCGTCGCCGTGGGCGATCGACGCGGCGGCACCGAGGTACGACATGGCGTCGGGGTCGAGCCCCGGGCCCGGCGGTTCCGTGAGCTCGAGCACCGCCGCGCCGGCGGCCAGCCCGAAGATGGCGGCGAGGGCGAGGGTGACGAGACGCGTGCGCCGGAAGAGCCGTGCTTGGCTTCCTACCATAGTAGCATGATTTCCAGATCGAACGACACTCGTCACGTAAGCTGTTACCTGACAGTCACTTGGCATGATGTCGTCCGAACTGCCCGTCACCGAAAATGCCTGAATAGACATTTGGTGATCCGTAGCCATCTACAGACGAGTTGGGTGACCGCCCATGCACACACTCTGCCACCTGCCTCAAGATAAGCAACTCGGCGGGCGAACATGACGCAGAGGAGAATGACTTAGCCGCGCTCACAGAGGCGCGGTACGGATAGAGCGATCAGGACGACGGATGTTGCGGCTGCGGTTAGGAACCGCACGACGGATCCGTCGAGCTCGGATAGACGCTACAAGTATTCGACTTGGTCGCAGCGCCGCTTAGGCGCTTCTCCCGACACGCGTACGGGACTCCAGTGACGACCACACCTAGCACTACTTCGCCACTTCTCATCCGGTGTGGGAAGCGAGGGCTCCGCTCTTGATACAGCGCGCGCTGCGTTCTCGACTCTATCTGACCATCAGGACCGAATGTTGGGCCGTCTCTTACTGGTCTCGATGGATTCTGATCGAGTCGGGGAGGAGCGCCGCGAGGGCATAGGTCCCGGAATACTGCTGCAGTGGAGATCGTATCTTGGCGGTGGATCGGTTCGAGTGACGTTGTGTTTGTCGAACTACAGCTAAAGCTCCAATGGCCACTTTAGCTCTTGATTTTACTGTATCTGTGTTTTAGCATATTTAGAACTACAGGAGACACTATATCTCCTATCGAGTATTTAGCCAAGAGACACTATGCCTCGACGCACCAGACCTGAGTTCGAGCATCTGCGAACGCCCGCCCGCGACGTCGCTCGTCGCGGCTTGTGCGTCGTGTCCCCAACTGATGTCGGCGACGTCGTCCGCACCGTGCGCGCCGACACGCTAGGCCGGCAGGTCGACGCCGCATCCCGACTCGGCGTGAGCGTCAGCATGCTCGGCGACTTGGAGCGCGGTGCGGGCGGGTCGCAACTCGACCTCACGCTCCAGGTGCTCGCGGACTTGGGCCTCGACGTCGTGCTCGTGCCGCGCGACGCGGCACGCTCGCTCCGCGCAACACCCAACTCGGCCACCCCGCCCCCGTCGGACGCATGAGCGCGCTCGTCGTGTGGCGGGACACGCACCGCGTCGGCGTGCTCGAGTACGTGCCGAATGGCGGCGCGCGCTTCACCTACGACCCGGCCGTCGTCGCCGCCCGGGATCCCGGACTCGCCATCGGCGTGCGCTGTCCGGTGCGCGCGGCCCCGTACGTCGGGCAACCGGTCGATGCGATCTTCGAGAACCTGCTCCCCGAAGGCGACCTACGTCGCGTCTTGGCCCAGGGCACGAAACACGACGTCGGCGACATCATCGGTCTCCTCGGCGTGGTCGGTGGCGACTGCGCCGGCGCGCTGCACTTGTGGCCCGAGGGCACTGAGCCACCCGCCACCCCGCGCTACGCATCGCTGACGCCAGACGAGCTCACGCAGGCGTTCACCGTCGCGGAAGGCCAACTCCGGCAGGCCGTGGGGCGTGCGTCGCTCTCCGGGATGCAGCCGAAGCTCGCGCTCTACCGCCTCCCGCCGGTCGGGGACGTGCCGGGTGGAGCCCCGACCTACCGGATCCCCGCCAACGGCGCCCCGAGTACCGTCGTCGTCAAGAAGCCCAACGCCCTTTACCCGCACATGCTCGAGGCGGAGATGGTCGGCATGCGGTTGATGGCCGCCGCCGGCGTGCCGACCGCGTCGAGTGCACGCTGTGTGGTCGCCCCGGAGTGCCACGAGTCAGCGCGCTTCGATCGCACGGTCGCGCCCGGCCCGGCCAACCTGGCCGACGGCACAGAGCCGCTCGTGTCGCGCCGGCACGCCGAAGACGGCTGTCAGATCACGGGCCGCACGTCCCGGAGTAAGTACGCGACGACCGGGGGGCCGTCGTATCAGGAGCTTGTGGCCGTTCTCACGCGCTGGAGCATCACCGCGCTCGCGGATCGCGAGCACCTCTTCCGGTGGGCGATGGTGAACGCGGCCATCGGCAACTACGACGGCCATGCGAAGAACCTGAGCGTCGTCTACGTCGGGCCGGCACAGCTCCAGCTCGCGCCCGCGTACGACGTCGTGATCACCGCGATTTATCCCGCGCTCGATCGCACGTTCGGCCTCGGCTTCGGGGGCACCATCCATCCGCGCGCGCTCACGCCGCGCAGTCTCGCCACGGCCGCGCGTGAGTTCCGCCTGACCGAACGCCGCGCCCGCGACCTAGCCGCCGAAGTCATCACGCGCCTCCGTGTCCACCAGCTCGACGTGATGCACGCAGTGCACACGCTCGGCGGCACGCCGGCCGCGCTCGACGCGGTGCAGGCTTCCGTCATCGCGACGACCGATGACCTGACGACGCGACTAGCGTTATAGGGCTTGCCGGAGAGGGCGAAGCGACACGTGGCGCGCGGTGGTCACTCCCGGTCATTCGCGCGAGATTGCATTGCGCAATCGGTCCAGCCATCAACGTTCTATCGGCACTCCATTCGCGGAACCTTTCGCCAGAGACACTATCTCCGGAGAACGTATTCGCGCTGATGGCGTCCTCGTGTGAGCCACGATCGGGTTCGATGCGGTGCGCGGTGGAAAGTGGCGAAGTAGTGCTAGCACTACTTCGCCACATTTGGGTTGACTTCGGGATTCATGCGACGAGCGATCCGCGGGCATCGCATGGGGGAAACTATCGCCGGCCTCGACCCATCTCCTAAAACCGCTGCTCATTCCACCAGCGGCTAAGAGCGCGCTGGTAGTCACTCACTACACGCGACGCGACCCGTAGGCGCGGGAGCGTCTCAGCAACGATTGGCCCGCGTCTCCGGAATTGCTGTTACGGCTCCTTCTTGCGACAATCCCCCTTACTCGTCTTTGCGTGGTCGATGATCGTGCTGCCGAAGAACAGCCGCACGTTGCCGTCCGCGAACACGACAAAGCTGGAACTTCCATTCGAGGGGACGCTCAGGCTCACGCGCTCGGCGGCTCCCTCGACATCATACGACGTCATGACTGAGACGCGATTCTCGTTCGAAACGCTGAACCGGCTGCCGCACACATGCGTGAGTTTGATCTTGTGAGGATCGGGCGGGAGCGCACGTTCCAGCGCCACGCGCCAGCAGTGCGCTTGCACACGAACCTGCAGATCGTTCGCCCTCTGATCTTCCTGTTCGTGCATCACGTCGAGGAGCTGTGCGACCAAGTTGGTCGGTAGGCCGCTCTCGTCCCCGTCCATCGGCAACATCTCGCGAACCGAGCCACAGGTTTCCGAGGATGCCAATACTCCTATCCCGCCACTGTCCCACCTAATCCTGCCGAGTTTCATCCAGCCGAGCTGGCGAATTGCCTCGAGCTTCATCGGAGCGCTCGAGGAGCCGTCTTCGAGCAACTCTCGGTACGCGGCCATCAACACGGCCGACCGACGACCGCCGAACAGCACGAAGAATTCCCTGAGACGATCCGGATCTGTTTCGCGTCGAACCAGCGGGGAGCGCAAGGCATCCGCCGCAGCCCGCTCTCCGACGTCACCGCAGCCTGTGAGGACGTTCCACCAGATTCCTGCCGTATCGTTGGGCGTGTACAGTCGTTGGCCACTCACCGCGGCGGCGGCGGCGCAATCAGCGGCGGTGGGCGTGACGTCTTGGGCAGTCGCCCGGGCGGCGCCACGGAAAACGACCACAAGGAGGAGCGCGATGCGTCGCATGTTGTCTCCGAGGAGAGTCATGGCAGGGGCGGCGGCGGCGCGATCAGCGAGCGTCGAATGTAAACGAAACACTGAATGGCCCCGGAGTCGATAGGCACGCGATTTGGAACTCGCGCTCCCCAGACGCGGGGATAGTCCTCGTTCTCCCACGCGCTCTGCGAATCCTGAAGGTCGAAGAGGCCGCTGTCCACCGAGGATCGCATCCTCTCCCTGAGATCCCGAATCGACCCCTTCACGACGGTGCGCTCCATGACCGTGGGGAGGGTCCGCTGCAGCAGGAACGATGCGAGTCGCTGATAGTGCGAATCGCCGCCGTAGTCGAGGCCCTCATGCCGGAGCGTCTCAGATCTCAGACGGCGCACGCCGTTCGCATCACACTTCGTGACCCTGCCCGGTGGAGTCCCCGGCCACATGAAGGTCCCGCCGGACTGGTCTCTGTACCAGAGGGCCGCCCGACTCCACAGCAAGCCGCCATAGAGTCCGGGATGCACCCACGTCTCCGACGTATCGCGGATCGGTGGTCGTGCGACGATGTATGAGAGTCCATCGTTCGGTCCGCCCTGAAGCTGCTTGCTGTAATTGGCCACTGAATCCGTGAGTTCCGTGAACATTCCTACTTCGGAAGACTTAAATCTCCCGAACGTCATGACCGCGGAACCGTCTCGCCTATAGTGCGCCGGATACGGAGTCATCGTCTGCGGCTCGACCCAGTGATATTCATGTGCCGGATTGGCAAGAGCGTACTGGGCGAACGTTCGAGCTTGCACGTTTACCGTGTCGGCCGTGACAGGCAGGATCAGGAACGAACGTCCGGTCGAATCCGCCATGCTGACCTTAACCGTCACTATCGTGGATACGACCACGGATCCAGACCAGCGCGCAGTATCGCCGGCTGCATACAGTGAATCGTCCTGTCCAGCGCTCGTCAGTCCCGATGCGGCGTCGAGCGCTCTGCCCTGTTCGTCGATGATGCGGAATCGTCGCTGTCGCCCAACGTAGATTCGGCAGCCTACACTGTCCCCTCGCGTAAGCGTGTGCGGCGTGCACCAGACTTTAGCCGTGTCGCCGGTGACGACCGGGGGCGCCTCTTCGAAGCTACAGTTAGGCCACGTACCAACCGTTCCTGGCGGGCAGATGCAGGCAGTGTGGTCCGGATTGGAGAAGCACACGGGTTTCGGCTTCAGGCCAACCGCCATGATGCCCTCCGTGGGCCTTACATCGCGGCACGCCACGGCAAGTAGTGCGACGACCGCGACCGAGACGCCCACGAGAAACAGACGTGCCGACCATCGGCGCTCGCGCTGTCCCTGCACGTCGAGCGCTTTTGGATCCAGAATCATGCGGTTCTCACGACGGGCGGTGGATTCCAGCAACGAAGCTCACGTCGGCCCAAGCAAGACCGGCGAAACTCAGCCGCCTTTTACGATTGATGGAAGCGGATGGCGGCGAATGAATCTTCTTCTCTCCGAAACACTCGACGTGCACACGCCATGATGCAGTCGTCTGGTCACGCAAGGCGTGTCTCAATAGAGGCTGTCGCTCGAGTGACGGTCCGGGCGTTGTCGGCCCAGCATCGGCCCTTTTCAGGACAGGGACGCGCGCTTCCGCGCTACGCGCCTCACGGTTGCCGGTGATATCCGATGTGCGCGCCGCACGCGCGACACCGGAGATGAAGCGGCGCATGCAGTGCGATCAGGAGCTCCCGGCGAATCGCCGGAAGCGTGGGCTGCGGGGGTGGCGCCGCGACGGTCGTTTTTTTTCCTGCCGCTCGCACGCAGGCGCAGGTGCTGGAGAAACGTGAAGGCGAGCATCGTGAACAGCGCATGGTGATGCAGGCCCAGCCAACTGCGCCCTTCGAAATGATCGAGTCCGAGTTCTTCCTTCATTTGCTGGTGGGCCTGCTCACACACCCACCGCGCTTTGATCGCCGCCGCCAGCGTACGGAGCGGTGTTCCGGCTGGATGATTCGTGAGGTAATACTTCCGTTCGCCGTTGCTACGCCATTCGCCGACCAACCAGGCGAGGTCGCCCGGCAGATGCTGACCCTTCGACGCTTGCGGACCATCGGCGACGCGTACGCGCACGGCCGCGAACTTCGCGTGCAACGGCCCGCGTGTCCCGGTCCGCCAACTCACCGACCGCCAGCGGGCTGTGGCGAGCACCACGTCCGCGCCGCGGCTGACGTGCGACGGGATGCCGTGCCGGCGAGGTCGCCTTCGGACGAATCGCGGAATCCGCAACCGCACTTGTGCTGGGAAGACTTTCTGTGTGCGAACGATTCCCACGGCCCACGTCAGCTTCCGTGCGGTGAGCGCCTGCCGAAACGCGGCACTGCCGCCGTAACCCGCGTCCGCCAGCACCATGCCAAACGTGACACCGGTTGCACGGATACGGTCGAGCTCGTCCAGCGCAATCGCGCCTTTGGTGCGATAGGCGCGCGCGGCCGGTGGCACGTTCGCCCGTTGAAGTCGAGTGGGAGCCTGCGTTCACTCTTCCGGGAGGAACAGACGCAGAGCAACCGGCACTGGCACCTCACGTCGCGCGAGGGTGAGGGAGACCATGGTCTGACAATTCGCGCGCTTTCCCGCCTGTCCGGAATACTGGCGCGTCACGCCCACCGAGTGCGTCCCTTGTTTGAGGAGCGACGTGTCGTCGATGATCAGGACGGCGTCCGGCCCGCCCACCAGGCGCTCGGCCTCGTGCGACAGCGCGGTCTGGAGGGGGGCCGGATCTCACGCCGAGGTGGCGATGAAGTGGTGCAACTGCTCGTGATCGGCGGGCGCCACGCGTGCGGCCATGGGCTGGACGCTCTTGCGGTCCCCGGGTCCGAGCAGACCCTGTAGGTAAACCGGCGCCCATCGACGGCGCCCCTTGTGCCCGAGCGCCGCGAGAAACGGTGCGAGCCAGCGATGTAATTCCTCGACCCAACCTACGACATCCCGCCCTGCGGCCTGACGTGGGAGCATCCACTCGCTCCGGTGATTGTCACCGAAATGACGACTCCAACCGGAACAGCATCACGAAAAGTGGCGAAGTAGTGCTAGAAGCCAGTGCTTCCATATAGTTGCAAACCTATCCCGGCCGCCGTCTCTCTTGCACTTTCGGGATTTGTTCGGTATATCAATCTCCCCACCCTGTTCCCTCCCCCTGTCCCCTGTCCCCTGCCGTTGGCCCTCCCACTCCCCCTTTCCCTCCCCCTCCCCCTGTGTCGTTAGCAACCCTGAGATCCCAACTCGCCCAAGTCCTGGACGACACCAAGCCCGGCACCCCGGCCCTGCCGACGGGGATCGGCGCGCTCGACGCCGTGCTCCCCGGCAACGGACTCCCGCGCGGCCGGCTCACCGAACTGCTCGGCGCGCCGGGGTGTGGCAAGACGACGCTCGTGCGGCGGATGGTGGAAGGCGCGATGGCGCGCGGCTGGTGGGTCGCATACGTCGACGCGTCGCGCACGCTCGCGCCGCGCGAGTGGGCGTCGCTCGGCGAGCGCGAAGGGCTGTGGATGGTGCGGCCGCGCAGTGCGGAGCGCGGCGCGTGGTGCGCCGACGTGCTGCTGCGGAGCGGCGCGTTCGCGCTCGTGGTGCTCGACGGCGCGCCGGTGCTCGCGCGCGAGGTGGCGGTGCGGCTCACGCGGCTCGCGCGGGAGAGCGACGCGGCGTTCCTCGTGCTTGGCGACGACACGAAAGCGTCGGCGCTCGGCGGCGCGCTGCGGTTGCGCGTAGCGCGGCAGATGGCGCGTGCTTCCGTGCGCGACACGTTCGGACCGCGGTCGGACGTTGCCGCGCATTCCCTGCGCGACGCGCTCGGACCGCGGTCGATCGGGGCAAGCATTGCCCCCCGCGATGCTCTCGGACCGCTGCGCGGTCCTGCGGCCGCATCGCGGGAGACAACGCTTGCCCCTCCCTCCCCACACGTTGCCGCGAAGGAAGGCGCACGCACGGCGCGCACCGATGCCCGGGCGACGCCCGCGTTGCACATCGTCGCATCCGCGCGCGCGGGAGAGGACACGGGCGTTCCCGGGCAATGGCCGCGCGCCGACGCAGCGCGGGAGGGGCACGGACCCGTGCCCCGACCAAGTGATGGATCCCGACCAAACAGCGAGCACGCGCGGATCATCGTGACGATCGAGAAGGGCGGACCGTACCAGACAGTCAGCGTGGGAGAGGTGGACCGTGACATCGCAGTGGCGCGTCGCGTGCGTGCGCATCCCGAGGTTCCCGATCGGCGCGGTGTGGCACGCCAGCAGCGTCGAACACCCACCGTCGGCGAACGGCGTGACGCCGAGCAGCACGTCGTCAGCACGCGCAACAACGCCCGCAGCCGGCGCTGCGCCGAGGCGCGGCTCCCCGACGAGCCCTTCCTCGCCGCCGCCGTCGAGCGCTGAGCGAATGCGCGATGGTGCGGCACCGGCCGTCGCACCGGACGCGCCAGGCGCGCCGCACTGGGACACGCTCCCCATCGCGCTCGCCGAGGGGAAGCGCCAACTGCTGCGCGCCGTGACGAGCGCCGCCGCGCGCGCCCACGTGCGCGTGGGGATGACGGTGCCCGAAGCGCGCGCGCGGTGCGCGGCCCTCGTCGTGCTGCCGTGGAACGACGCGGTGATCGCGCGCGAGCTGGCGCGCGCGAGCGCGGCGTTCCTCGCGGCGAGCCCGCAGGTGACGCCGGCGCGCGACGCGCCGGGCACCTGGTGGATCGGCGCGAGCGGGTTCGACGCGCTCGGCGGCGAGCGGATGCTCGCGCACACGCTGCTGCGCATCGCGCAGGTGTGGCACCCGGCAGCGCGCGTGGCGGTGGCGGACTCGTGCGTCGCGGCGCGCGCCGCGACGTGGGCGGTGCCGCGTGCGCTCGGCGCTACCGGTGCTACCGATGCGCGGGTCACGCCCGCACGTCACGCCGCCGCGCCGCGCGACGCGCACGGGGGAGAAGACACGGGCGTGTCCCAAGCCTCGTCGCGCACGGATGCAGCGCGGGAGGGCCACGTATCCGTTTTCGAGAGGCGGCCGCAGGACCGCGAAGCGGTCCGAGAGCCTCGCGAGAACGGATACGTGGTCCGACCAAGCGGGGAAGCCCGACCAAGCGGGGAAACAAGCACGCTCGAACCTCGTATCGTGCCGAGCGGCAGATGCGCCGAGTATCTCGCCACCGCCCCCCTCGCCCTCGTGCCGATGGACGCCGAACTCCGCGAAGCGCTCCTCTCGCTCGGGCTCCGCACCGGCGGCGCGCTCGCCGCGCTCGACCCCGGCGACGTCGAGCGCCGCTGGGGCGCCGAGGGGATCGCCGCGTGGCGCCTCGCGCGCGGCGACGACGCGCGGCGCCCCGTGCTCGCGCGCACCGACACGACGCGCCACGTGAGCACCGAGCTCGCGATGAGCGCCGACACGATGGAGCCCGTGCTCTTCCTCGTGCGCGCCGCGCTCGGCCAGCTCGTCGCCTCGCTCGCGCGCGACAGCCGCGCCGCGGCCGCCATCGCCATCACGCTCACCCTCGACGACGGGCGCGGCGCGACCCCCGGCGCGCTCGCGCCCACCATCACGCGCGAGG
>JACQBG010000028.1 GCA_016194585.1 Gemmatimonadota bacterium | reverse complement strand
GCCGAGCGCGGCGAGCCGCTCGTACAGTTCCGCGAGCGCGTACCCGGTCTGGGCCGGGAAGTTGGGGTCGGCGTCGTTGGGCAGCAGGTAGGGCGCGTGCGTCTTCAGGTCGGCCACGCCGTGCCCCGCGAAATAGACGATGACATCCGTCCCCGCGTCGACGCGGCGCGACAGCCAGCCGCCGGCGGCGAACGCCTTGCGCAGCTCACCCCCCGTGAGCTCGTCGTCGGTGCGAAAGAAGAGGCGGTCGGCGTCGTCACCGATGCCGAACAGGCGCGAGGCGTACTCGCGGAACACCGACGCGTCGCGACGCGCGAAGGGCACGGCCGGCGCGTGCTCGTAGCGCTCGGCGCCCAGCACGACGGCGACGACGTTGCGGCGCACCATGCCGCGCGGGATGCCCGTGTCGACGTCGGCGACGAGCGGCGCCGGCGCGATGCGCGGCGCCTCATGCCCGCGGACCACGAGCTCCGGCACCGACGCGATCGGCCGGTCGAGGGCGAGCGGGAGCGGAAGGGTCGCGCCGAACCGCTCGCGCGCTTCGCGGATGACGAGCGACACCGGGAATCCCTCGGCGCGCGACGTCGAGAACGCCGTGAACCGCACATCGCGGGTCTCTCCGGGGTGCAGCGCTCCGAGATTCACCTCGCGCGCCGTCTCGGGGGTGAGCACTACGCCGTCCCCCGGCACGACCGTCACGTGGACGTCGCGCGCGTCTCCCGCGCCTCGGTTCGCGACGCGAGCCGTCACATCCACGATCTCGCGCGGTTCGATGCGGCCGTTGCCCGACTGATCGGCGATGCCGATGCCGTCGAGCACGAAGCGTGGCGCGCGAGTGGCGCGCGTGCGCACGACGACGCGCGCCGGCGGATCGAGGTCGAAGCCGTCGTCCTCGCGCACGCCCACCTCGAGCGTCAATTCCCCGTCGCGCAGGACGGGCGACCCCACGACCACGGCGCTCAGCGTCGCCGTGCGGCCGGCGCGGATCGAGTCGGCGCGGGTGGCCGAGACGACCGACAGCGCCGCGCCGCCGGCCGTGACGACGATGGAGGCGCCGTACGCCGTCCCCGGCCCGTCGTTCCGCACCACGGCCGTCACCGTGGCGCGTTCTTCGGCGTCGAGCACGCCGTCATCCCCATCGTCGGCGAACGACACGGTGGCGGAGAGCGAGGCGGGCGCCACCGGACGCCTCGGCGCGCGCGCCTGTGCCACGCTTTGAGCGCGAGCGTGCAATGCATGCGCGGGATCGTCCCAGGCGCGCACGCGGCCGTCCGATTCGCCGATGCGCACGCTCGCCTGGCCGAAGCGGAGCAGCAGTTCTCCGGACTCGGGATGCCGCAGGACGACGTTCGGCGTGCCTTCCAGCCGCACGACGTCGTCGCGCGTCGACCCGACGGTGAACGTCCGCGCCGCGGTGGTGTCGGCGCCGGCCCGCCATTCGACTTTCAGCGTCCCGGCGTTGGACCACCCGGCCACGCGGTCGTCGGCGGTCGAGAGCCGCACCCACCCGCCGTCGAAGTGCCAGACTTCGTAGCCGAGCGAGGTCAGGCGCTCGACGAATCGCGGCTGCCCCTGCAGTCGTTCGACGAGCGTCGATGGCGATCCGAGCGTCCAATGGCGCTGCGCCACGGCGGGCCGCGCCGCGCACAGCACGGCGGCGGCCACGGCCGCCGCCAGGGCGCGCCGGAGTCGCGGAATCGCGGGATCGAGAGGGATGGGCACACGCATCACCCTTAGCATCGACCGGCGGGCGGCCGGACTTGAGTGAATCGTCGCCGCCGACAGCGCTCGCGCCCGGGCGCCCCTGTTCAAACCCCACACTCCCGCCCCCTGTCGAACTCCTGAACGACCGTAGATTGGTCCCCAAGACCCCTGCCTCAGGATCCATCCATGACTCAGCGCACGCTTCGCACCTTGGCGCTCCTCTCGGCGCTCTCATCCCTGCCCGTCCTCGCCGGCGCTCAGACGGAGCGCAAGACGGTCTCCGGCAGCGCCATCGCGGTGTACGACATCGCCGGCAAGGTGACGGTCGAGGCCGGCAGCGGCAGCGACGTGGTGGTCGAGCTCACGCGCGGTGGCCGGGACGGCGCGAAGCTGGGCGTCGAGGTCGGCGACGTACGGGGGCGCAACACCCTTCGCGTGGTCTACCCGTCGGACGACATCGTCTATCCGGCGCTGGGCTGGGGATCGAACACCAGCTTCTCGATGGATCGTGACGGCACCTGGGGCGGCGACCACAAGTGGTATCAGGGACGCCGGGTGCGCGTGCGCGGCAGCGGGAGCGGCCTCGAGGCGTGGGCCGACCTCAGGATCCTCGTGCCGGCCGGCAAGAAGGTCGAGGTGGATCTCGGCGTCGGCACGCTCGACGCGACGAACGTGAAGGGCGAACTCCGCTTCGACGTGGCGTCGGCCCGGGTGACGACGCGCGGGACGTCGGGGAACCTCTCGATCAGCGCCGGCTCCGGCGGCGCGTCGGTGCACGACGCGAGCGGTGGCGACGTCGCGGTGGAGACGGGATCGGGCGGCATCGAGTTCGAGCAGATCGCCGGCACGACGTGCAAGCTCGAGACGGGTTCGGGGGGCGTGACGGGCTCGCGCATCGCCTGTGACGACCTCAGCATCGACGTCGGAAGCGGCAGCGTGAAGGTCGCCGACGCCAAGGCCGCGAACGTGAAGGTCGACGCGGGGAGCGGCGGCATCGCGCTCGGCCTGCTCACGGCGCCGCATGCGCTGACCGTCGACGCGGGCTCGGGCGGCGTCACTGTCACGCTTCCCTCGAACACCGGCGCCGACGTCGAGATCGAGACCGGGAGCGGCGGCATCGAGAGCGACTTCCCGCTCACCGTCGACAAGTTCGAGCGGCACCACGTGCGCGGCCGCATCGGCGACGGCGCGGGGCGCATCAAGATCGAATCGGGCTCGGGGAGCGTGCGCCTCAGGAAGGCGTAGCCGGCACCGTCTGGTCGAGGATGAAGGCGTAGCGGAACGCCTGCTCGCGCAATCGCTCGTAGCGTCCGCTCGCGCCGCCGTGGCCGGCGCCGAGGTGCATCTTGAGCAGCAGCGGGTGGGAGTCGGTCTTGAGGGTGCGCAGCTTCGCGACCCACTTGGCCGGCTCCCAGAACGCCACGCGCGAGTCGTTGATGCCGCTCGTGACGAGCAGCGCCGGGTACGCCTTGGCCTCGAGGTTGTCATAGGGGGAGTAGCGGCGCATCACGGCATACGCGTCCGCCTCGTGCGGATTGCCCCACTGCTCCCACTCCTGCGCGGTGAGCGGGATCGTGTCGTCGAGCATGGTGTTGATGACGTCGACGAACGGGACGTCGGCCACGACGGCCTTGAACAGGTCGGGACGGAGGTTGAGCACGGCGCCCATGAGCAACCCGCCCGCGCTGCCGCCGTTCGCGGCGAGCCGGTCGGTCGACGTATACCCCGCGCGCACGAGATGCTCCGCGCAGTCGATGAAGTCGGTGAAGCTGTTCATCTTCTTCGCCATCTTGCCGTCGTCGTACCAGGCTCGCCCCATCTCCTGCCCGCCGCGGACGTGCGCGATGGCGTACACCATGCCGCGGTCGACGAGCGAGAAACGCGGCGAACCGAAGGTGGGCTCGAGCGTGTAGCCGTACGAGCCGTAGGCGTACAGCAGCAGCGGGCGCCGCCCGTCGCGTTCGAACGGCGTGCGGTAGACGAGCGACACCGGCACCTGCACGCCGTCGCGCGCCGTGACCATGAGCCGCTCGACGGCGTAGCGCGAAGGATCGTAGCCGCCGAGCACCTCATCACGTTTCACGAGCACCCGCTCGCGCGTCACGACGTCGTAATCGAACACCGAGGGTGGCGTGACCAACGACGAATACACGAAGCGCAGTGTGTTCGTGGCGAATTCCGGGTTGCGCGTCAGGTCGACGCCATACGCCGGCTCGGGGAAGGAGACGTCGTGCGATGCCTCGGACGCGAGCGCGACGAGGCGCAGCCGGCGCAGCCCCTCGCGCCGCTCCTGGACCACCGCCCACGCCTCGAAGACGTCGATCCCCTCGACGAACGCATCGGCGCGGTGCGGCATCCACTCGCCCCACGCGGCCGGGTCGGCGACGGGAGCGCGCATCACCTTGAAGTTGCGGGCGCCGTCGCGGTTGGTGGTGATGTAGAACCAGTCGCCACCATGCGCGACGTCGTACTCGACGTCGGCGGTGCGCGGCGCCACGCAGCGGAGCGGCCCCTCCGGCGCGAACGCGTCGAGGACCCACACTTCCGTGCTCGTGAAGCTCCCGCTGTGGCAGCAGACGAAGGCACCGCTGCGCGTGCGCGAGACGCCGACGTTGAAGCGCGCGTCGGGGTCATGGAACACGGCGACGTCCGCCTCGGACGGGTCGCCGAGCCGGTGACGCCACACGCGGTCGCTGCGCTTGGCCGCGTCGGTCGTCAGGTAGAACAAGGTGCGGCCATCGCTCGCCCACGCGAGGCCGAAGCCAAGCTTCTCCTTTCGGTCGGGGAGCCAGGCGCCGGACGCGAGGTCACGCACCCGCAGCGTGAAGTCCTCGTAACCGTTGATGTCCTCGAGGATCGCGAGATAGCGGTGGTCGGGACTGACCTCGAGGCCGCCCAGGCTGTGGAACTCGAGCCCGGCGGCAGCCTCGTTCTGGTCGTAGTAGACCTCTTCGGGGGCATCCACGCTGCCGTGGCGCCGGCAATAGATCGGATACGCCTTTCCCTGCTCCGTGCGCGAGTAGTAGAACCACTCGCCACGCCGCTCCGGCGGCCGGCTGTCGTCCTCCTTCAGGCGGGCGACCATCTCCTGATAGAGCGTCTCCTGCAGCGCCTCGGTGTGGCGCGTCATCTCGGTCGTGTACGCGTTCTCGGCTTCGAGATACGCCATCACGCGCGGGTCGGTGCGGTCGCGCATCCAGGCGAAGTCGTCGGTGCGCGTCTCACCGTGGAGCACGGTGACGTGCGGCACGCGCGGCGCGACGGGCGGCAGGGGCGTCGTGGAGTCGGGCATTCGGGAGGCGAAGAGAGGTCATGGAGCGCCGCGAAACCTCGAACGGGCGGGCGCGATGGGAAGAAGATAAGTTCCTGCCATGCCCAGACACGACTCCGCCGGCCAGCGGCTGCTCAGCGCCCATCGACGCCTCACGCGGCTCCCCGGCGGGCACTGGCTGTTCACGCGTCTCGTGAAGTGGATGATCCCCTACACCGGCTCGGTCGACCCGCGCGTCGAGATCCTCGAGCCGGGGCGCGCACGCATCTCGATGCGGCAGCGCCGCCGCTTCGAGCAGCACCTCGGCTCCATCCACGCCGTCGCGCTCGTGAACCTGGCCGAATTCGCGAGCGGCGCGGCGATGACGACGGCGATGCCCGCCGGCTATCGCGGGATCGTCACGCGCATCTCGATCGACTACTTCAAGAAGGCGCGGGGCAAGGTCACCGCGGAGGCCCGCCCCACCCTGCCCGACCTCACGGTCGAAGCGGAACACGATTTCGTCTCGGAGATCACCGACGAGGCCGGCGACGTCGTCGCGCGCGCCACCGTCCGTTGGCGGCTCGGCCCCATCCCCCCGAAATGACCATCGAGACCGCGCTCACCCGCGATGCCCACATCGCGGTGCCGCTCATCTGCGGCCCCATGTATCCCTGCAGCAATCCGGAGCTCGTCGCCGCCGTGAGCGAAGCCGGCGGTATCGGCGTCGTACAGCCGATCTCGCTCACCTACGTGCACGGCTACGATTACCGCGAGGGACTTCGCTTCATCCGTTCGCTCACCGGCAAGCCGATCGGCTTCAACGCCCTCATCGAGCAATCCTCGCGCCTGTATCACGAGCGGATGGTGAAGTGGGTCGAGATCGCGCTCGAGGAAGGGGTGCGCTTCTTCATCACCTCGCTCGGCAATCCGCGCTGGGTGTGCGAACGCGTGCACGCGGCGGGGGGCGTCGTGTACCACGACGTCACCGAGAAGAAGTGGGCGCTGAAGGGGATCGACGGCGGCTGTGACGGACTCATCGCCGTGAACAACCGCGCCGGCGGGCACACGGGGCGGCTCTCGCCGCAGGCCCTGTTCGACGAACTCGCGCCACTCGGCGTCCCGCTCGTCTCGGCGGGCGGCGTCGGCACGGCGCAGGAGTTCGTCGACGACCTCCGCATCGGCTACGCCGGCGTGCAGCTCGGCACGCGGTTCATCGCGACGCCGGAGTGCTCGGCGAGCGACGCCTACAAGCAGGCGATCGTGCGCGCCGAGGAGAAGGACATCACGCTCACCGAGCGCCTCACGGGGATCCCCGTGAGCGTGATCGAGACGGAGTACGTGCGGCAACTCGGCACGACGGTCGGCCCGTTCGCGCGCTGGATGCTCCGCGGGCGCCGCACGAAAGGGCCGATGCGCACCTGGTTCGCGCTCAACGCGGCGCGCAAGATGAAGGCTTCCCTCAACCACGGCACCGGATCGCGGGAGTACTGGCAGGCCGGGCGCAGCGTCGCGGGGATCCACGACATCCGCCCCGCCGGGGAGATCGTGCGGGAGTTCGCCGGCGCGCTCGCGCGTTAGCGCACGACGCGACCGTCCTTGACGACGGCGCGGATTCGCCGCGTGGCGCGGATGTCGTCGAGCGGGTTCGCCTCGAGCAGGAGCAGGTCGGCCGCCTTCCCCTCCTCGAGCGAACCGGTCGACCGCTCGACGCCCATCGCGCGTGCGCCGTTGAGCGTGGCGGCCACCAGCGCCTGCATCGGCGACAGCCCGCCACGAGACACCAGCAACTCGAGTTCGCGGTGCAGCGTGGGGAGCGAATCGCCGCGGATGCCGAAGAGGCCATCGGTTCCAGCGACGATCGGCACGCCGAGCGCCGCCGCGCGGCGGGTCACCGCGTACATCCACGGCGCGCGGACGCGCGACACGGAATCCAACGGCTGCCCCTCGTCGAACACCCACACGGTGGGGTTCAGCATGGTGCCATGGTCGCGCATCCGCTCGAGCACGCGCTCGATCACCGGCGACGACGCGGGCACCCCGAGGAAATCGCCGCGGGCGCGCTTGGGGAAGCTGTCGGTGGGCGGACTTCCCTCCCACACGAGGTACGGCGCGTGGGCGAGGATGTCCACGCCGCCGTCGACCAGCTCCGACGGCCGGCCGGGGAACGTCGTCGCGTGCGCGACCGTGCGCATCCCCTGGCGCCGCGCCTCGGCCGCGACGCGCGCCGCGAGCGCGCCGTCGAGCGCGGCGTAGAGCTTGATCGCGATCGCCCCGGTGCCGCGCGCCATCGCCACCGCCTGCACGAGATCCGTCGCGGCGGTGATCGACTGCATCCACGGCGCCGTGCCGGCGGGGTAGCCGAGCGACGCGCCCAGCACGCGCGGATCGGTGAAGAACGCCGGACCGCCCATGAGCGCGACGTAGTGGATCGAGGGCCCGCTGATCTCGCCCGCCATGACGGCGCGCGCGAGGTCGCCCGTCGAGCGCATGTCACCCGCCATGTCGAACAGGCCGGTCACCCCGCCCCGCAGCGCGCGCTCGAGCTGCGCCGCCTCGCGCGCGAACGGCATCGTGCCGATGTGGACGTGCGCGTCGATGAGGCCTGGAATTGTATACAATCCGCGCGCGTCGATGACGGTGTCGGCCGCCGGCGCCGCCTCGCCGGCACCGAGGATGCGCGCGATGCGTCCGTCGCGCAGCAGGAGCGAGACGTGCGCGCGGGCGGGGGCGCCGGTGCCGTCGATGAGCGTGACGTCGGAGATGAGGACGGACGGCGCGCGCCCCGTGCGATCGGAGCGCGCCTCGCCGGCGGCCGGCGTGCCGGACTGGGCGCGGAGCGGCGCCGCGCACATCAGCGTGGCGCCGAGCGCCACGCACGACACGTGCGCGCGACGCGGGATTGCGAAATGGAGGTTCATCCCTTCAACGTACGCGTCGTGCCATCGCGCGGGCCAGCGCCAGCGGCGCGAGCGGATGGACCACCCCGTGCGAAACGCCACGAATATGCCACCACGCAATACCGCCTCCGCCTCCGCGCCCACGCCGGCGTCCCGTGCCCTCCCACTCCTCCTGCTCCTGTTCGTGGGCAGCGGCCTCTGCGCCCTCATCTACGAGGTGGTCTGGTTCCAGCTGCTCGAACTGGTGATCGGCTCGTCGGCGATCTCGCTCGGCGTGCTCCTCGCCACGTTCATGGGTGGCATGTGCATCGGGAGCCTCGTGCTGCCGCGCGTGCTCCCGGCGCGACATCATCCCCTGCGCGTATATGCGGCGCTCGAGCTGGGGATCGGCGTGCTGGCGCTCGTCGTGCTGGCCGCCGTGCCGATGATCGGCCGGCTCTATTCACCCGCCGTCGGTCATGGCTTCGGCGCGCTGCTCATCCGCGCCGTCATCGCCGGTGTCTGTCTGCTTCCGCCGACCATCCTGATGGGCGCCACGCTCCCCGCCATCGCGCGCTGGATCGAAGGCACGCCGCGTGGCGTGGCGTGGCTCGGTCTCTTCTACGGGGGCAACACCGCGGGCGCCGTGGTCGGCGCGCTGTTCGCCGGTTTCTACCTGCTGCGGCTCTACGATCTGTCCACGGCGACGTTCGTGGCCGCGGCCCTCAACGCGACCGTGGCCGGGCTCGCCTTCGCGCTCTCGAAGGGCACCCCGTCCTCGGCCAAGATCGCGCGCGATGCGGACCCGACGACCGTCCCGACGCGCGTGCCGCTCGCCTGGGCCGTGTACGTCGGCATCGGACTCTCCGGACTGTGCGCCCTCGGCGCCGAAGTGGTGTGGACGCGCCTTCTCTCCCTCATGCTCGGCGCCTCGACGTACACCTTCTCGATCATCCTCGCCGTGTTCCTCGCGGGGATCGGCCTCGGGAGTGCCGCTGGCGCGGCGCTCGCGAGGCGCCGCTCGAACCCACGTCTCGCTTTCGCGTGGGCGCAGCTGCTGCAGATGGCGACGGTGGCGTGGGCCGCGTGGATGATCGCCGACGTGCTCCCCTACTGGCCGATCAATCCCTCGCTGGCGCCGAGTCCGCTGTTCACGATGCACCTCGACGTGACGCGGGCGATGTGGGCGGTGCTCCCCGCCGCGTTCCTCTGGGGGGCGAGTTTCCCGCTCGCGCTCGCGTCGGTCGCGAACGGACAGCCCGACAGCGGCCGCCTCGTCGGCGGCGTGTACGCCGCGAACACCGTGGGCGCGATCGGCGGCGCGCTGCTGTTCAGTCTCGTGCTCGTGCCACGGACCGGCACCCACGGCGCCTCGCAGGCGATCGTCCTCGTCGCCGCGCTCTCCGCGACGGTCCTCTTCGCGTCCGAGCTGGCCCGCACCAGGATCGCCGCGGCCGCGGGACTCCTCGTCACGCTCATCGCCGGCGTCACGATCGTGCCGCGTGTCGCCCAAGTGCCGCCGCTCCTCATCGCCTACGGCCGGTTCATGGTGACGTGGCTCGATCAGCTCGACGTGCTGTACGTGGGCGAGGGGATGAACTCGTCGATCGCCGTCGGCACCGTGAAGAGCAGCGGCGCCCGACAGTTCCACGTCTCGGGCAAGGTCGAGGCGTCGAACCTCCCGCAGGACATGCGCCTGCAGCGCATGCTCGCCGATCTGCCGGCGCTGGTGCATCCGCACCCGAAGTCCGTGCTCGTCGTGGGCTTCGGCGCGGGAGTCACGGCGGGATCGTTCGTTCCGTTCCCCGAGATCGAGCGCATCGCGGTGTGCGAGATCGAGCCGCTCATCCCCCAGATCGTGTCGAAGTACTTCAAGGCCGAGAACTTCGACGTCGCGAACGATCGGCGCACGCAGATCACCTACGACGATGCGCGCAGTTTCATCCTCACCACCGACGAGAAGTTCGACATCATCACCTCCGACCCGATCCATCCCTGGGTGAAGGGCGCCGCCGCGCTCTACACCAAGGAGTACTTCGAGGCCGTGAAGGCGCACCTCAATCCGGGCGGCGTCGTCACGCAGTGGGTGCCGCTCTACGAGAGCAATCTCGAGGCCGTGAAGAGCGAAGTCGCGACCTTCCTCTCCGTGTTCCCGAACGGGACCGTGTGGGCGAACAATCTCGACGGCAAGGGCTACGACGTGGTCCTGCTCGCGCAGGACGCGCCCACGACGATCGACATCGACGCGCTCAATCTGCGTCTCCGCGACCCGAAGTATGCCGCCGTGTTCGCGTCGCTGATGGACGTCGGCTTTACGAGCGCGGTCGACTTGTTCGGCACCTACGCCGCCTCGGGGAGCGACCTGCGGGCGTGGCTGGCCGAAGCGCAGATCAACCGCGACCGCAACCTGCGGCTGCAGTACCTCGCCGGCACGGGGCTCAACAATTATCAGGGCGGCGAGATCTTCGCGTCGATGGTGCGAGGCCGCCGGTTCCCCGACCGGCTCTTCATCGCGCCGCCCGAGTGGTTGGGCGCCCTGCGGCTGCGTATCGGCAACTGAGCGCGCCGCTACCGCACGACGCGCTCCAGCACGGCGATCCGCGCGCGCGCCAGCGCGAGCGAGTCGGGCGCCAGCGATGCATCGCCTCCCACCGACTGCGCGACCAGCTCGTAGTGGAGCAGCGCCTCGCCCACCTGGCGCCGCGCGTCGAGCAGGCGCGCGAGGCGCCAATGGGCGAGGGCGTTCGCCGGCCGCCGCGCGATGAACTGGTCGAGACGGTCCATCGCCGCGAGCGTGTCGCCGCGCGCCGCCATCGCGTCGGCCTCGGCGACGACCGCGCCGACCGCGCCGACCGCGCCGACCGCGCCGACCGCCGGCGCCTCGCCGGCGCGATCGCCGACGACGAGCCGCAGCCGCGCCCCCTCGCGATAAAGCACGGCGGCGACTCGGCCGTCGGAGAGCAGCACGAGCGCCACGGCACCGCGCGTGTCCCGCGGAGGCGATGCCGCCGACGACGCGACCAGACTCTCGGTCGTGCGTGAGGCGCGCACCGACCACGCGGCGGGGAGCGAGCGCGTCGCCGCGTACACCTGCGCTTCGCCCATGCCCAGCAGCAGCTCGCCGCGGGCCACGGCCGCGCAGACGGCGGGTTCGCAGTTCGACGATGCGGCGGTGTACAACGAGTCCATGACCGCGCTCGAGCGCGACCGCTCGGCGGCGATCGTCGCGCTCGCGGCGAGCGCGTCGATCCCCGCGCGTGCCTGGGCCACGCCGCTCGTGCCGTTCCGCGCGCGATCGGAGAGTGGTGCGCACCCGGCGATGCGCCCTGCGATGGCGATCACGATGAGCGCGTGCGCGAACGAACGCCCCTTCCCCCGCCTCACGTGGACCATGGTTCCCTCCGGTTGGGGATCTGTCCTGCAGGGTTTGCACCACGCGCCCACCCTCGCCTAACTTCTTGCGGTACGGTCACTTCATCCGCCGCCTCGCGACCCGGTAGCCCGGCAGCGTGTCATCCCGCGTCGACACTCGACCTCGGGATGTCGCAGTCTGCGTCCGTGCCGCACCGACCGGTGCACTCCACCACCATCAGCCGCGCCGCGCGCGCGAAGGTGCCGCATGTCCGCCGACGTCATCGATTACAGGATCATCGGAGATGACCTGCAGGGAGTGATCATCACGCTCGATCCTGGCGAGGCCGTGATGGCCGAGGCGGGCGCGATGATGTACATGCAGGAAGGGATCGCGATGGAGACGACGCTCGACCCGAACGCCCAGGGGGGCGGCCTGCTCGGCAAGCTCGTCGGCGCCGGCAAGCGCATGCTGGCCGGCGAGTCGTTCTTCATGACGCTCTTCGGCAACGCCGCGAGCGAGCGGCGCGATGTCGCGTTCGCCGCCCCCGTGCCCGGCAAGATCTTCGTCGCCGACCTCACGCAGTGGGGCGGCGAACTGATCGCGCAGAAGGACGGCTTCCTCTGCGCGGCGCGCGGCACCAACCTCGACATCGCGTTCACGAAGAAGTTCGGCGCCGGGTTCTTCGGCGGCGAAGGGTTCATCCTCCAGCGCTTCACCGGCGACGGCCTCGTGTTCCTGCACGCCTGCGGCGCGCTCGTGCAGATGGAGCTGAAGCCCGGCGAACGACTGCGCGTCGACACCGGCTGCCTCGTCGCGCTGCAGAACACCGTCGACTACGACATCCAGATGGTGCCGGGCATCAAGACGGCGCTCTTCGGCGGCGAGGGGCTGTTCTTCGTGCAGCTCACCGGCCCGGGGCGCGTCATCCTCCAGACCCTCCCCTTCTCGCGGCTGGCCGAACGCGTCATCGCGTCGGCGCCGCAGCTGCACGGCCGGCGGCGCGAGGAAGGCGGCGTGCTCGGCGGACTCGGCGCGCTCATCGACGGCAACCAGTAGACACCCACCACCACGTCATCCGACATGGCCACCCGTCCCTCCCTCTCGACGCTCCTTGCCGTCCCCGTCCTCGCCGCCGCGCTGTACGTCGGCGCGCGGCCGCTCGGTTCGCTGCCGCCGCTCGGCCGCTTCCTCGATCCCGTGCACGGCGTGTGGGCCGTCGCGGCGCGCGCGGAACTCCCCGCGCAAGCGAGCGCGCGCATCCCAGGGCTCATCGCACCCGTGGACGTGCGCTACGACGACCGCGGCGTGCCGCACGTCTTCGCCCGGAACGGCGACGACCTCTATCGCGCGCTCGGCTACGTGCACGCGCGCGACCGGTTGTTCGAGATGGAGATGCAGACGCGCGCCGTCGCCGGCACGCTGAGCGAGCTCGCCGGCGCCCGCGCCCTGCCGCTCGACCGGCAGGCGCGCGCGCAGGGGCTCGCCTGGTACGCCGAGAAGCTGGCCGCGCAGGTCGACCCGAAATCGACGGCGGGGCGCGCGATGGCGGCCTACGCCGACGGCGTGAACGCGTACATCGACCAGATGACGCCGGCCGACGTGCCGTTCGAGTACCACCTCCTCGGCCGCACGCCGATGCGCTGGCTCCCCGTGTACACCGCGTACCTCCAGGCGCGCATGGGGCTCACGCTCGCCTACAGCGAGGGGGAACTACAGCGTTCGGTGGCCGAGGCGCTCGTCGGCAAGGCCGCGGTCGCGCAGCTCTTCCCCGAGAACGCCCCGATCCAGGAGCCGATCCAGCCGAACGGCCAGCACGCGCCGCGACTCGACTTCGCCAAGCTCGCCGCGCCGGCGCCCACCGACAGCGCCAAGCTCGCCCTCGCGATGGGGCTCGAGCAGGCGGCGACGCTCGCTGACGCCGACCGCCCGAACGGCGAGGTCGTCGTCGGCAGCAACAACTGGGCGGTGTCGCCCAAGCGCTCGGCCAACGGCCACGCCCTGCTCGCCGGCGACCCGCACCTCGCGCTCTCGCTCCCCTCGGTGTGGTACGAGGCGCACCTCGTCGTGCCCGATTCGCTCGATGCGTACGGCGTCACATTCGCTGGCTCGCAGCTCGTCGCGATCGGATTCAATCGCGACGTGGCGTGGACCGAGACCAACACCGGCGCCGACGTCGCCGACTACTACGTGGAGACGGTCGACGACCCCGCGCACCCGACGAAGTACCAGGTCGACGGCGAGTGGAAGCCGCTCGTCACGCGCATCGAGACCTACCACGGCAAGCGCGGCGAGACGATCGGCGTCGACACGCTCTACCACACGCATCGCGGCCCGATGCTGCACGCCGGCGCGCGCTGGATCTCGCGCCGCTGGCTCGTGACCGAGTCGTCGGTGGGTCCGGTGCTCGAGGCGTTCCGCAACGCGAACGGCGCCAAGTCGGTGTTCGACGTGCTCAAAGCGTGGGAACCGTACGCCACGCCGGCGCAGAACGTGCTCACGGCCGACCGCGGTGGGCACATCGCCATCCGCTCGACGGGCCACTATCCCGTGCGTCCGGCGTCGCACCCGACGGGCGACCTCCTCTTCGACGGCAGCAGCAGCGCCAACGATTGGAAGGGATTCCTGCCGCTCGCCGACTATCCGCAGTCGGTGGATCCCGCGCAGGGCTACCTCGCGTCGGCGAACCAGCAACCCAAGGACCCGCGCGTCGACCCACGCTACTTCGGCTGGGACTGGCCCACGCCATGGCGCGCCATGCGCATCAACGCGCTCCTTCGCGCCGACTCCTCGGTCACGCCCGACGACATGCGCCGCTTCCAGACCGACCCGCGGAGCGAGCAGGTCGGGCTCTTCCTCCCCGCGTTCCTGCACGCCGCCGACGATCCCGCGTCGGCGGGCGACTCCGTGCTCGCACGCGCCGCGCGGCTGCTGCGCGAATGGGACGGCAACTTCACCAAGGAGAACGAGCGCGCGGCGCTCTACGACGCGGCGGTGAACGAGCTGTCGCGCCGCACGTGGGACGAGTTCCAGGTCGTCGGCGCGGTGCCGGGCGACCGCACCCGCCGCATCGCGACCCCCAACACGATGGTCCTCGCCGAACTTCTCCAGGACCCGAAGAGTCCATGGTGGGACGTGCGGGCGACGAAGGACGTCGTCGAGGACCGCGACATGATCCTCCGCCAGAGTCTGGCCGCCGCATACGGCTCGCTCCTCCAGCAGTACGGCCCCGCCGGCCCCGCCTGGCGCTGGTCGCGCATCCGCCACTCCAACATCTGGCA
This sequence comes from Gemmatimonadota bacterium, assembly GCA_016194585.1. Taxonomy (GTDB): domain Bacteria; phylum Gemmatimonadota; class Gemmatimonadetes; order Gemmatimonadales; family Gemmatimonadaceae; genus Fen-1231. The sequence continues at coordinate 122,356 of JACQBG010000028.1, read as the reverse complement.
CCTGCTGCGCATCCCGGCACTCTCGCGGCTCGACCTCGAGGTGCCGTCGGCGCCGGCGACGCTCAGCCCGTCGATCGGCGACGGCACGCACGGGGCCAGTTGGCGGATGGTCGTCGACCTCGGCCCCGAGGTGAAGGCGTGGGGCATCTATCCGGGCGGGCAGTCGGGGAATCCGGCGAGCTCGCGCTACGACGACCGGCTCGCGAAGTGGACCGCGGGGCAGCTCGACACGCTCCGCTTCCCGCATACGGCCGACGAACTGAAGGGCGCGCAACTGCGCTCGATCCTCACCCTCACGCCGGAGCGCTGACCGTGCGACTGCTCAGATTCGTGCTGGTCGCGGCGGCGTTCGCCGCGGCGACGTTCGCCATCGGCTGGTGGGGCGTGCCGCTCGTCGGCGCCGCGATGGGCGTCATCACGTCGCGCGAACGCGGCGGCGCGACGGTGGCCGCGCTCGCGGCCATGGTCGCGTGGGGGGCGCTCCTCCTCTGGGACGCGGCCCGCGGCCCGCTCGGACATCTCGCGTCGGTGCTCGCGGGCGTTCTCACCATCCGCCCGGTGGGCGTCTACGCGGTGACGCTCTGCTTCGCGGGATTGCTCGCGCTCACGTCGGCGCTGGTCGCCCGCGGCGTCGCGGGACTCGCGCGCACGCCGGCGCCGTAGCGGCGCCGCCGCCCGCATGCGCTCAGGACGCCGGCGCGGCCTGGGCGTAGTGCCAGTCGATCGCCCCGCGGATCTCGGCGGGGGGCGCGATCTCGAACTGCAACCGCTGCCGCGTGACGAAACCGACCTGTTGCTCGATCTCCATCGAGCTCGGGTCGGCGACGGCGAGCGTGAGCACCTTGCCGTCGGTGCGGAGCGGGAGCGCGTTCAGCTTGCGCGCGATGCGCTCAGGCACCTCGTGCAGCGCGAGCGCCATCACGTCGTCGAGGTCGGCGACCGGCAACTTGAAGCCCGCCGCGACGTGCACGCCGAGCTCGGCATCCGCCATCTCGTTGCACGTGGCGAGCGCATGCCACACCTCCTCGAGCGACGGCGACGCGGGGAGCGTGCGCGGATCGGGTGGGAGCAGCTGCGCCCCCGCACCCAGCTGCACGAGCCAGTGTCGCGCCAGCCACGCGTTCAACTCGCGCTGTTCCGGCGTGAGCTCCGGACCGGGTGATGGCGTGACGACGAGCGGCGGCGTGTGGTGCGCGATGAGCGGCTCGGCCCGCGGAGCGCGCCGGTCGGGAACGCGCCCCGCCGTGAGCACTTCGAGCGTCCCGCTCTCGCGCTGCACCACCTCGCGGTTCACCGGAGCCGGCGCGGCGGGCTTCGGCTCACCGCCGGCGTCCGCGGCCGCCTCCATCGCTCCCGGCGCGAACACCTTCGCGTCCTTGATCGTGCGCACGGCGGCCGCGTTCACCGCCACGTCGCCGGACGTGCCATCCCGGGGGGAACGCGCAGCCTCGAGCAGCGGGATGAACCGGCCGCACGCCGAGAGGTAGTCGCTCAGCCGCTGCTTCTCGGCGAGATGGAGCACGCCGCGGAGCCGGCTGCCGTCCTCGAGCGCGAGGATCACCTCGCGCGGCGTCGGCGCGGCGGTCGCGCCGTAGACGGGGATGTCGCCGTCGAGCGACGTCGCGAGCAGGATGTGGTCGGCCTGGATGACGGCGTGGTTCGACGTCTCCTCCTGCCCCACCCACTCCGCGTTGACGACGTTCACCCACCCGCCCTTCCGGCTGCCGAGGTAGGGGCCGAGGGACTGCCCTTCATTCAAGAACACACCGCCCCGCACCACCTCGGCGTCGCGGAGCACGAGCTGCACGCGGCGCGGCCGGCTCTGGATGATCTTCTGCGGTCCGCCGGGCGCGGTCATCGGCGCGCGTCCGGAGCGGCGTCGGTGAGCGCGCCACGCACCTTCTCGAGGAGCACGAGCAGCTGTTTCCGCTCGCGCGGCGTGAGCCCGGCGCCGCCCGTCTCATCCGCCTCGGCGATGCGGACGTCGAGCCGCTTGAGCATGGCGAGCCCCTTCGCGGTGATGCGGCAGTACACCTGCCGGCGGTCGGGCGCGGAGCGGTCGCGCTTCACCAGCCCGCCGCGCTCGAGCTTGTCGATGAGCCGCGTGATGCCCGCGGCCTCGTCGATCATGCGGTCGCGCACCGTGAGCGTCGGCAGCCCCGGCGCGCCGGCCCCGCGCAGGATGCGCAGCACGTTGTACTGCGCCGGCGTGAGTCCCTCGCTCTCGACGACCGCCGCCACCCCCCGCCGGATGAGCGTGTAGGTGCGGACGATGCTCAGCGTGGACTCTTCCGACAGGTTCCGGAACGCCTTGGTCTGCTTGATGTCGTCCTGCAGGGAGAGTCGTCTGGCCATGCGCGCACGTTACGATGCAACTATTCACAATGCAATGGTTACATCGTCAAGCAATCCGTGGGAGGGCAAGTCTTGAGGGGGCGAGGTCGAGTGCGAGTGGGAGCCGAGTGCGAGTGCGACGGACTCGCACTCGGCTCCCACGCCCACGCCCACTCCCACTGCAGTGGGAGGCCGTCCCACTCCCACTCGGCTCCCCCTCGCACTTCAGCTCCCCCGCTCGGTACTTGCCCTCCCACTGCCGTCCTAGCGAGGAATCCCTCCCGGCAGATCCCCGATGACGTACGCCATCACCGCCATCGCCGCCACGCACCGCTGCATCTCCGCCGGGCTGAGCTTGTCCATCGTGTCGGCCTCGGTGTGGTGGAACCAGAAATAGCGCGAACCGTCCACCTCGAGCCCCATCATCGGCACGCCGAGCGCGCCGATCGGGCCGATGTCGGCGCCGCCGCCGTTCGCCCCGAGCGAGTCGGCGCCGATGCGCGCGAGGAGGCTCGAGACCTGCCGCACGATCGCGCGCGCCGAGTCCGACCCGGTGAAGCCGAACCCGCGCGGCGAGAAGACGCCGCCGTCGCTCTCGATCGCGAGCACGTGCGATGCTGCCTCCGCCTTGTGCGCGGCGGCGTACGCCAGCCCGCCGCGATCGCCGTTCTCCTCGTTCGTCCACCCCACCACGCGGATCGTCCGCCGCGGCGTGAGACCGAGCCGCTTGAGCAGCTTGATCGCCTCCCACGCCACAACCACGCCGCCGCCGTCGTCCATCGCGCCCTGTCCCACGTCCCACGAATCGACGTGGCCGCCGAACACCACCACCTCGCCGGGCTGCTCGCGCCCGCGCAACTCGCCGACGACGTTGCGGCTCGGCGCGTCGGGAAGCGTGCGTGCCTCCATCGCGAGCTTCACCACCACCTTCGTGCCCCGGTCCACCATCCGGTGGATCATCAGCACGTCCTCGACGGTGAGCGCCGCCGCCGGGATCTTCTTCACCGTGCTGTCGTAGTACATCGCGCCGGTGTGCGGCGTGCGCATCGAGTAGGGCGTCACCGAGCGGACGAGCGCCGCGACGGCGCCCACGCGAGCCACCGCGCTCGCCGCGCCCCCGCGGTAGGCCACCGTCTGGCCGTAGTTCGTGAACGGCACGTCGAAGAGGACGATCTTCCCCTTCGCCTGCGCGCCCTTCGCCTTGAGGTCGTCGAAGCTCGAGACGACGAGCACTTCGGCGGTGATCCCCCCCTTCGGCGTCGCGACGCTCCCTCCGAGGCCCAGCATCGGCAACGGGTGCGCCCGCGGCGCGACGAGCGATGCCGACTCGCGCCCCCGCACCCAGTGCGGCACCATCGCCGGTTCGCCGTGCACGTTCTCGAGACCGCTCTTCTTCATCTCGGCGAGGAGCCAGTCGATGCCCCGTTCGAGCGCCGGCGATCCGCTCAACCGCGGCCCGGCGTCATCGGTGAACGCGGCGAGCGTGTTCCACGCCGCGCCACTGTCGGCGACCGCGGCGTCGATGATGCGGTCGGCGGCCGCGCGGTACTCGCGGGCGACGGGACCGGCGCCCTGCGCGCGGAGGGGCGCGCCGGCGAGGACGAGGAGCGCCAGGCGGAGCGCACGGCGGAGCGTGGAAGTCACGGGAGTCGGGGTGTGGGGGACGGGTGCGTGGTCAGAGCGTCTCGCGCGCGATCGTCCATCGGGCGACGGCGGCGCGGAGCTGCGCGGGGTCGATCGGCTTGCTGAGGTAGTCGTCCATGCCGGCGTCGATGCATTTCTCGCGGTCGCCCTGCATGGCGTTCGCGGTGAGCGCCACGATGGGCGTGTGGCGCGCGGCGCCTTCGTGCTCGCGGATGAGCGCGGTGGCGGTGAAGCCGTCGACGACCGGCATCTGGCAGTCCATCAGGATCACGTCGTAGCGGCCGCTCGTGGCGAGGACGATCGCGTCCTCGCCGTTCGCCGCGATCTCCACGTCGCAGCCGAGCTTCTCGAGCATCTTCGACGTGACGACCTGGTTCACCGGGTTGTCTTCGGCGACGAGCACGCGCCAATGGCCCGGCACGGCCGAGAGCGGGGCGAGCGGGCGCGACGCGCGCGGCTCGCTCGGGATCTGGTCGGTGCTGCCGCCGCCGCGCCGGAACGCCTTGCGCAGCGCGGCGCGCAGCCGTCCCTGATGCGGCGGCCGCGCGATCGAAGCGACGAAGCCCGCCGCGTCGAGCGCCGCCGTGTCGGGCCGGCTCGACGCGCCGTGCAACAGGATCACCGGCACCTCGGCGTGTCCCGTGTCGGCGCGGAGCGTGTTCATGCACTGGAACGCGTCGATCGCCGGCGGGCGATGATCGACGATCACGACGTCGAACGGTTCGGCGCGCGCCACGGCGCGCCGCAGCGCCTCCTGCGCCTCCTCGGGCGACGCGACGCCCTGCGCCTCCACGTCCCACGAAGCGCACAGCGAGACCAGCGCCGGCCGGCTCGCCTCGCCGGCGATGACGACGAGCGCGCGGCGGCTCCCCGCACCGTGGAGCGCGGAGACCTCCCGGCGCTCGGCTTGCACGCCGAGGCGTATGGTGACCCAGAAGGTGGAGCCCTTCCCCTCGACGCTCTCGAAACCGGCCGTGCCGCCCATCAGCAACGCGAGGCGTTTCGTGATCGCCAGTCCGAGCCCCGTGCCGCCGTACTCGCGCGTCGTCGACGGATCGGCCTGCGAGAATTCCTGGAACACGCGGTGTTGCCGGTCCTCGGGGATGCCGATCCCCGTGTCCTGCACGGCGAACCGCACCGTCGCCCAGTCGGTGCCCCGCTCGAGGCACGACACGCGCAGCACGACGTGCCCCGCCGGCGTGAACTTCACCGCGTTGCCGACGAGGTTGAGCAGCATCTGGCGCAGTCGCGCCGCGTCGCCGGTGACGTGCCGCGGCACGTCGGGCGGCACGTCGAGCACGAGGTCGAGCCCCTGCTCGTCGGCTTTCACGGCGAGCACGTCGAGCGCCCCCTCGCAGGTCGCGACGAGGTCGAACGGGAGCGTGTCGACGCTCAGCTTCCCCGCTTCGATCTTCGAGAAGTCGAGGATGTCGTTGATGATGGCGAGCAGCGCGTCGGCCGACCGGCGCACCGCCTCCGCGTAGCTGCGCTGCTCCTCGCCGAGGTTCGTCTCGAGCAGCAATCCCGTCATGCCGAGGATGCCGTTCATCGGCGTGCGGATCTCGTGACTCATCGTCGCAAGGAAGGTGCTCTTCGCCTGCACGGCGGCCTCGGCCGCGTCCCTCGCCTGGATGAGCGTGCGCTCCACGCGCTTCGCGTCGGCGATGTCGTGCCACACGACGAGCAGCGCCTCCTCCCCCTTCAGCCGGATCGGCGTGATCGCGACGTCCACCTCGAACAATTCGCCGTTGGCCCGCCGGTGCACCCACTCGAAGCGGTGATGCCCGTGCGCGCGGGCGAGGTTCGCCATGTCGCGCGCCTTGTCGACCGACCGCGCCCCGTCCGGCTGGAACTCCGGCGAGAGATCGGCGGCGATGCGGTGCAGCACCTCCTCCTTCGACTGCAGACGCAGCATCTCCACCGTCGCGCCGTTGCAGTCGATGATGCCGCCCGCGCCGAACAGCAGGTGCGCGTCGGTCGACTGCTCGAAGATGATGCGGAACCGGACCTCGGCCGCGTGGCGCTCCGAGATGTCGCGCAGGATGCCGGTGTACACGTGCTGGCCGCCGGCGAAGGTCACCGTGCTGATCGACATGTCGAGCGTCAGCGTGCGGCCGTCCTTGCGCATCCCCGTGACGACGACGCTGCTCCCCGCGCTCGCGTGGCTCGCCTGCTCGAGGAACGCGGCGAGCTCCGCCTCCGGCGCGCTCCGGTACGGCTCGCCCATCAATCGGCGTGAGCTCCCGCCGACGATCTCGCCCGCGCTCCAGCCGAACATCCGTTCGGCCGCGGGGTTCATCGCCTGCACGTTCCCCTCGTCGTCGATCGTGATGATCGCGTCGACGGCCTGCTCGAGCATCGCATTGGCGAGCGCTTCCGACGCCTCCGCCCGCTGCGACCGCTCCTGCGCGTGCTGCTGGAGCTCGCCGTAGGCCGCCATGATCCGGCGCCGGCTCCAGTACAGCGCGGCGAGGAACGCGACGAGCAGCATGAGCACGACGAGCCGGCTCACGAGGTCGAGCGTGCCCAGCGACTGCCAGCTCGAGAGGAGGTCGCCGTTCACCTCCCCCGCGATGATATGCGTGTCGCGTTCCGTATCGATGCGGCGCACGCGGAACGCACGTCGGAGCGTCGTCGTGCTCTCGGGGTGCTCGCGGATCCGGGTCGCGAGCACGCGCAGCGCGACCAGGTCGCCCTGGACGTCGCGCAACCGCGCTTCCATCGGCGCGGCGAGGAGCGGGACGGCGCCTTCGGCGGGTGCATCGAGCAACCGCGCCAGCCGCGACTCGGCGCCCGCGATGCGCCGCACCACGTCACGGTCGAGCGACACCGTCGTGTCGCCCTCGGCGCTCCGGCTCAGCGCGTCGTTCGCCCCCGTGAGGACGTGGCGCACGTCGTCGTCGAGCGGCAAGAGCCGCGTCGACCGCTCGAAGGCCGCCGCGCGCTCGCGCTGCGAGACGCCGATCATTACCGCCGAGAGGAAGGCGATCGCGACGACGGCGATCGCCAGCCGGTCGAGGAAGCGGGAAACGGAGCGCTGCACGCCTTAAGCTTCCGCTCAGGCGCGCAGCGGCTCAAGGGGCGGTCAGAAACGCAGGGTCGTCGTGAGCAGCAGGTTGCGCGCCGCCACCGGATAGAAATACCGGTCGCCACCGGAGGAATAACCCCCCGCCTCGGCCCGCGCGTCGAGCGCGTTGTTCACCTGCAGGCGCACGTCGACGAGCCCCCGCTGCCAGGTGAGCCCGCCGTCGGCGAGCCAGGAGGCGGGGGTCACCATCCGGGCATCGCCGTCGTTCGCGAGGCGCGCACGGTCGACGTAGCGCCCGCCCAGACTGAGCGAGAACTCCGGCGACAGCTGGATGTCGACCCGCTGGTTCGACACCACCGGCGGCGTCATGAGCGGCTCCACGTCGTGGTACGTCACCCCCACCGACTCGTCCGTGTAGTCGGCGATGCGCGCCTGCATCACGGCGAGGTTCGCCGTCGCCGTGACGCGGTCGGAGACCTTCCACGACAGTTCGCCCTCGACGCCGCGCCGATAGCTGCGGTCGACGTTCTGGCGCAGCGGGTTGCCCGTGAGGCTCAGCTTGCCGATCGCCGCGATCTCGTCGTGGAACTCCATGTCGAACAGGTCGGCGCTCACCGTCAACGCGCCCGACGTCCAGGTGCCCCCCACCTCGAGATCGCCGACCTGCTCCGGCTGCACGCGCGTGAGCGGCAGGATCGACGCCGCGTTCGTCGAGTTGAGGTCGTCGGCGCCGGCGAAGAGGTCGCCGCGGGCCGGCTCGCGGCCGGTGCGGCCGTACGAGGCGTAGAGCGAGAGCTCCGGTGCGGCGCGCCACGTGACCCCCACCTTGGGATTCACGAACGTCCAGTCGGTGCTCGCCTCGCCGATCCCGGCGTTCTTGTCGGGCACGTAGCGGAACGCGGCGTGACGCACCTGCAGGTCGGCCGACCAGCGCCACGCGCCATCGTCCCAGGCGAGTTTCGCGAACGCGCTCTGCTCCTGCTTGTGGCCGACGTTCGTGTACGCGCGGTCGTTCAGCGTGGGACGCATCGCGAGGGCGTGCTCGCGGTGATAGTCGCTCGCGTGCGCGCCCGCGTCGAGCGACCACGCCCCCTCGCGCACGGTGAGCGCGGTGAACGCGCCGTACCAGACGTGGGCGAGGAAGTAGTTGCCGATCGTGCCGTCGCCGAAGTCCACGTCGTAGGCGCCGGCGGCGGAGTTGCGGTAGCCCGTCACCGTCCACGTCACGCCGTCGGAGAGCGCGCGCGTGTACTGGAGGCTCGCCATCTCCTGATGGAAGCGGTCCCCCTCGTGGTCGGTGAGCGGGTTCGTCCGCGGGTCGATCGCGAGGATCGATTCCGGCGCGGCCAGGTACGCCATCCGCGTGCCCGACACGCCGGCCATCCCGGTGAACTTGACGGCCTGCCGGTCGCCGAACCATCCGGCGCTCAGGAAGCCCGACTGTGCGTCGTTCCCCGAGTGGTAGCGGTAGCCGTCGGTGTGGTGCTTGCTCACCCGCGCGTACGCGGCGAATCCGCCCGGGAGCACGCCGGTGGCGTACTGCGCGCTCGCCCGCATCGTGTTGAACGAGCCGCCGGTGAGGTCGAGCTCCCCGCCCCGCGGCGTCGTCGCGAGCGACAGCGACTGCGCGTTGAGCGAGCCGGCGTACGAGGCCGTGCCGAACGTGCTCGACCCCACCCCCCGCTGCAGTTGCACCGACTGCATGCTGTTCAGGAAGTCGGGGACGTTCGAGAAGTAGAGCACCTGATCCTCGGGGTCGTTGAGCGGCACGCCGTCGAGCGTGATGTTGAGCCGGGTCTGGTCGATGCCCCGGAGCCGCAGGTAGCTGTACCCCGAGTAGCCGCCGGCTTCCGAGTAGGCGGTCACCGACGGGGTGCTCTGCAGGAAGAGCGGCGCGTCCTGCCCCGCGAAGCGGCGCGAGATGTCGTCGCGCGTGACGGTGCTCTGCGCGACCGCTGGCGCGACGGCCGTCGCACGCACCGCCGTGACGACGACGGTCTCGAGCGAATCACGGCGGGCCTTCAGACTGTCGGCGGCGGGCTTCTGCGCGGCGAGGAGCGCCGGCACAGCGCACGCGGCGAGGAAGGTGATGGTGTGGCGGTGTGTCATGACCGGGTCGCTCCAGACTGCGGGTGGTGGCGGTCCAGCTGCGTGCCCGTCCGCGCGGCGCGCAAAGAAATGCGCGCCACCCGAACGAGCGGGTGGCGCGCGGCCACAGCACCGAGCGTCACGCCGCGCTCCCTACGCCGGTGTTAACCGGATCAGGTTCCAAGGGACATTCTCAACCGCGGCGTTCGCCGAGGTACCCCTGGCGGCTTCAGTGTTGACGCTAACGACGTCGAGTCGCGAACGGAAGTGGGAGGAAGTTCTACCGCAGAGGACGCGGAGGACGCAGAGGACTGCACTGCGGGTCTACCACGGAGGACACGAAGGCCACGGAGGACTGCACTGCGGGTCCACCACGGAGGACACGAACGTCACGGAGGACTGCACTGCGGGTCCACCACGGAGGACACGAAGGTCACGGAGGACTGCGCTGCGGGTCCACAACGGAGGACACGAAGGTCACGGAGGACTGCACTGCGAGAGCACTTAAGGAACTCACGCGGAAGCGCCCATTGAGAGGCAGTCCTTCGTGTCCTCTGTGTCCTCCGTGGTAGAAGTGCTGTTGGCAGTCCTCTGCGTCCTCTGCGTCCTCCGCGGTAGAAGTGCCGTTGGCAGTCCTCCGCGTCCTCTGCGTCCTCCGCGGTAGAAGTGCCGTTGGCAGTCCTCCGCGGTAGATGCCGCCGTTCCTCGCGACTCAGAACTCCTGCAGGTCCCTCGCACTCACCACTCGCCCCGCAAACCCCGCACGCACCTCCGCGAGCAACTGCTCGTCGCTCGCCCCGAAGTACAACTGGTGATACAGCACGAGCAGCCCAGGCCTCGCCGCCGTCGCGATCGCCGCGAGCCGCGCCGCCGACGTATGCGCCTGCGCGTGGTATGCCTGCCGCGCGGCCGGCACGCGCGCGAAGCCGGCGTCCGAGTACACCTCATGGATCAGCACGTCGCAGCCGTGGCACTGCGCCGCGACGTCGTCGTTCGGCCGGCCGTCACCGCTGATCACGATCGTCCGGTCGGGCGTCTCGATGCGATACCCATAGGCGTACTTCCACGCGCTGTGCGGCATCGCGAACGCCTTCACCGTGACGCGCGCGTCCTTGTACACGACACCGGGAACGATCTCGTGGACGTTCGCCCGGTATCCCTCGGCGCTCGGCCCGCCCGACGACGCGATGCGCTCGTGGATGTCCTCGTCCCATGCGTCGAGGAGGCCATGCACCATCCGCCGCGTGCCGGGCGGCCCGTACAGCTCGAGCGGTGCCTCGCGCCCCTGGATCCACGGCGTGAACAGCACGTCGGCGAGCCCGAGAGTGTGATCGGAGTGCAGATGCGTGAGGAAGAGCCGGCCGAGCGCCGGCGCGTTCAGCCCCGGCACGCCGTTCCGCGACGCCGCCGCGGCGCGCCGCACCACGCCCGCTCCGGCATCGAAGAGGTACGCCACGCTGTCGACGACCACGGCCACCGCCGGACCGCTCCGCTCCGGATCTGGTATCGGCGTGCCGGTACCCAGCATCACGATGCGCGTGCGCGATGACTGCGCCACCGCGACGCTCGCCATCGCGGCGGTCATCGCTGCCGCGCCCGCCGCGAGCACGAGCGCCACTCCCACTCGCCCGATCGCCCGCCCCATCCGAAATGATACGAGGGTGCGGCGCGCCCTCGAGTGTCCTATCGTTGTCGGCACCTTCATCCCCCCACCTCCATGAGCCTGCTGTCGTTCCTCGACCGCGACCATTCCGTCGCGCCCGCCGGTTACAGCCGCTGGCGCGTGCCCCCCGCGGCGCTCGCCATCCACCTCTCGATCGGCCAGGCGTACGCCTTCAGCGTCTTCAATCTGCCGCTCTCCACGCTGATCGGCATCGACCACGCCGCCCCCGACGACTGGAAGCTCACGACGATCGGCTGGATCTTCTCCGTCGCCATCGTCTTCCTCGGCCTCTCGGCATTCACCTTCGGACGCTGGCTCGAGGCGGCGGGGCCGCGCAAGGCGATGTTCGCGTCGGCGTGCTGCTTCGCCGGCGGATTCCTCGTCGGCGCCGTCGGCGTGCAGTTGCACGCCATCGCCCTCGTCTACCTCGGCTACGGCGTGCTCGGCGGCATCGGGCTCGGCCTGGGCTACATCGCGCCGGTCTCGACGCTCATCAAGTGGTTCCCCGACCGCCCCGGCATGGCGACGGGGCTCGCCATCATGGGCTTCGGCGGCGGCGCCATGATCGGGTCGCCGCTCGCCGTGGCGCTGATGGCGCACTTCAAGAGCGCCACGTCGATGGGCGTGGTGGAGACGTTCGTCGCGATGGGCGCGCTGTACTTCGCGTTCATGATGTTCGGCGTCTTCACCGTGCGCCTCCCCGCCCCGGGATGGACGCCGCCCGGACCGGCCGCGGCGAGCGTGAAGCCGACGGCGCGCGACGTCCACGTCGACCGCGCCCTCTCCACGCCGCAGTTCTGGCTCCTCTGGGCGGTGCTCTGCCTCAACGTCACGGCGGGGATCGGCGTGCTCGGCCAGGCCTCGCCGATGATCCAGGAGATGTTTCCCGGCCGCATCGGCGCCGGCGCGGCGGCGGGTTTCGTCGGACTGCTCAGCCTCGCGAACATGGGTGGGCGCTTCCTCTGGTCGTCGCTCTCCGACTTCCTCGGCCGCAAGCGCACGTACGCCGTCTACTTCGCGCTCGGCGCCGCACTCTATGCCGCGGTGCCGACCGCGGGGCGCCTCGGGAGCGTGGCCCTCTTCGTCGCGTTCTACGTCGTCATCATGTCGATGTACGGCGGCGGCTTCGCCACCATCCCCGCCTACCTGCGCGACCTCTTCGGCGTGATGCACGTCGGCGCCATCCATGGCCGCCTCCTCACCGCCTGGTCGGTGGCCGGCGTGGCCGGACCCGTGCTCGTGAACTACCTGCGAGAATACCAGATCGGCCGCGGGGTCCCCAAGACGGGGGCCTACGCGATGACGATGTACATAATGGCTGGGCTATTGGTCATAGGGTTTGTGGCGAACGCGCGCGTGCGTCCGGTGGACCCGGCCCATCACTGGAGGGGTACCGATGTCTGAGTCGCGGAGCACCGAGGCGCTGAAGCTCGCGCTCGCCTGGTTGTTCGTGCTCATCCCCGCCGCCTGGGGCGTGGCACAAGTCATCGTCAAGTCGGCCGCGCTGTTCGCGCGCTGACGCTTTTCCGGGGAGTACGACGTGCGTCGAACGATCGTGGTGGGAGCCGTCCTCGCGCTGGCCGCGGGCGCCGCCCAAGCGCAGGGCGGGATGGGGGGCATGGGTGGCATGGGCGGGATGGGCGGCGGCATGCGCGGCATGGGTGGCCGTCGCGGCGGGATGGAGCGCGGCGGCGGCCGCGAGCAGACCATCAAGTTCCCGCCGGCCAAGGACCTCGAGAAGTTCAATCCCGCCGCGCTCCTCCTCGACAAGCACAAGAAGATCTCGCTCGCCGACTCGCAGACCGCGCCGCTGCGCGCCATCCAGCAGCGCATCTACGAACGTAACGCGCCGATGCTCGCCCGTTACGACTCGACGCAGAAGCTCTACAAGGCGCCCGACATGCGCGGCGACGGCAGCGCGTTCGGACGGAGTCCGCGCGGCGGGATGTCGGTGCAGCCTCGCGATACCTCGGAGAACCGCGGCGCCGACAGCACGCGCACGGCCGCGTTCCAGCAGATGCGCTTCCTGCGCACGCTGCTCGATTCGCTCCAGGAACGGCGGCGCACCGACGTGCGCGAGGTGCTCGAGTTCTTCACCGACGAGAAGCAGCAGAAGAAGGCGGCCGAGCTGCTCGACGACCAGGACATGGCCTTCAACGACGCGCTGCCGCAGTTCCCGCAGGCGAGCCGCGGCCGCCGCGACGGCGGCGAGGGACGCCCGCCTACGCGGTGATCCGCACCGCCGTCCCCCACGGATCGTGCGCCACCCACGCGGCGCCGTCGGCCTGCACCGTGCCGCCGGCGCCGCGCAGTCGTTCGGCCGCCTCGGCCGCGTCACCCGCCGCGGGCACGACGATCGTCCACTCGAGCAGCCGCGCTTCGTCGGCGCGCGCGCTCGGCGCGTTGCGCGCCCAGGTGTTCACGCCCAGATGGTGGTGGTAGCCGCCGGCTGAGAGGAACCCCGCGCCGGGGAGCTCCGCCATCTTGTCGAAGCCCAGCGCGGTTCCGTAGAACGCGAGCGCGGCCGGCAGCGTGCCGACGTGCAGGTGCACGTGTCCGATGACCGTGCCCGCCGGCATCCCGCGCCACGGCTCGCTCCCTGCGGCCTTCAGCAGGTCGGGCACGTTCACGGGGAGCGTCGCCATCTCCACGCCCTGCGACGTGACCTTCCACTGCGAACGCGGACGGTCGGCGTAGACCTCGATGCCGAGACCGTCCGGGTCGTGGAGGTAGAACGCCTCGCTCACGAGATGATCGCCCGCGCCGACCTGCTCGCCGGTGTCACCGACGTGCGCGACGAAGCGCGCGAGCGAGGGCCGGTCGGGGAGGAGGATCGCGTAGTGGAAGAGCCCGAGGCGACCGTTCCTCGGCACCGGCGCGGCGCCGGCGCGCTCGTGCAGCAGGACGAGGGCGCGGTCGTCGCCGTGCGCGGCGAGGGTGGCGACGGCGCCATCGCGCGCGAGGACGCGGAACCCCAGCACGTCGCCGTACCAGCGCAGCGAGCGCGCGAGGTCGGCGACCTGGAGATGGACTACGCCGAGATGGGTGGCGTCCGGCAAGCGCCTGCTGGAGGCGGTCATCGATGGCTCCTGGGTCCGGTTACGGCCGTGGCGGGACGGCCACGTCGACGAGGGTGATCAGCTGCCGCAGGCGGCGGTGGCCGAGGTGTTCGAGCTGGCGGTCGTGCAGCGCCGCCATGGGCGCGTCGAGCCGTTCGAGGACAGAGCGCCCGTGCGGGGTGAGGTGGGTGCCGACGACGCGGCGGTCGTCGCGGCGCCGCTCGCGCGCGACGAGGCCGTCGCGCTGCATGCGGTCGAGGAGGCGGGTCATGTCGGGGCCGCGCGCGATGAGCCGTCCGGCGATCTCGCCGCAAGAGAGCGGGTGCTGCCCGGCCCCGCGGAGGATGCGGAGGACGTTGTACTGGGCGATCGAGAGCCCCTCGGCCTTGAGGAGGTCGGCGGACTGGTCGGCCAGGGCGGCGGCGGCGCGCTGGATGGCGAGGAAAGCGAGGTGCGTGGCTTTCATTGTTTGAACAGTACTTGTTTCAACAGATATTTGCAAGTAGTGCATCCGCGCGCACGGGGGCACGGCGGACGAGCCAGGCTTACGCCATACGGCGCAACCAGTTACGTGGTGTACGACAGCTCGACCGCAGGGCGCCCCGCCCCGTAGAACTACCGACTTGCCATTTATCCGCCCGCCGTGGTTATTGTGACACGCGTTTATAGGAGCGGGTATGGCGGTCGGTAGGAAGAAGATCGCGACTTGAACGTGCAGGAACTGCCCCCCAGCTGTCCCAGTTCATTCGTCGTTCGGACCTGCATTCCCCCCGCGCGTCGCACCGGTCGCGACGCGCACCCCCACTTCCCACAGATGGAGAAGCTGATGTCCCACCGAGCCAGTATTCGCCGTTGGGCGCTGGCGGTCGGCCTCCTGTTGATGCTCCCCGTCAAGGCGCTGTTCGCGCAGACGGGAGCCATCGCAGGCAAGGTGACCGATGCAGCCACGAAGCAGCCCCTCGCCGACGCGCGAGTGGTGATCCCCGGCACGTCGTTCGAGACGGTGTCGGACCGCGCGGGCGAGTTCCATTTCGCCACGGTCCGCGCCGGCGCCACGGTGATCGGTGCCTTCCGTCTCGGCTACAAGGCGGTCTCCGACACGATCCGCATCGTCGCCGGCCAGACGACCAACGTCGCGCTCCAGATGACGGCTACGCTGGTGAACCTGTCGGAAGTGGTCGTGACGGGCACCGCGGGCAACCAGGAGCGCAAGGCGCAGGCGGCGCTCGTCGCGTCGGTCTCCGCGGCCGACGTCATCAAGGACGCGCCGGTGAGCAACATGGCGAACCTGCTGCAGTCGCGCGTCCCCGGCGTCTCGCTGAGCAGCCAGTCGGGCTCGGCCGGTTCGGCCACGATGATCCGCATCCGCGGCGCGTCGTCGATCAATCTGTCGAACCAGCCGCTGATCTTCGTCGACGGCATCCGGATCAACGAAGGGTCGATCGCCTCGGGGCAGGCGGGTCAGCAGTTCGACCGCCTCAACGACATCAACCCTGAGGACATCGAGAGCGTCGAAGTCGTGAAGGGCCCGGCCGCCGCGACGCTGTACGGCGCCGACGCGAGCGCGGGCGTGATCCAGATCATCACCAAGAAGGGACACGCCGGCCAGAACGCCTTCCGGCAGACCGTGCGCATCGAGGCGGGCACCGAAGACCACAACTTCACGCCCCCCGACAACTATGGCTTCTGCACCGCCGCCCTCGTGGCGACGACGAGCACGAACCCGCTCTGCCGCGGCCAGGCCGTCGGCACGCTGATCCACGACAATCCGCTCCTCCGCGTCGGCGCCTTCCGCACCGGCACCGACCAGCTCGTGAGCTGGAACGCGCGTGGCGGTGGCCAGAATTACGGCTACAACCTCTCGTACGGCAGCGACAAGATTCTGGGCGTGCTCCCGAACAACACGTTCGACCGCTACAACGTCCGCACGAACTTCAATTACATCCCCACCTCCAAGCTCACGATCGACGTCGGCCTCGGCCTGACGCAGAGCAAGGGGACGCTGCCGGACAACGACAACAACATCTACGGCTGGCTGGGCGGCGCCCTCCTCGGCAACCCGCTCACGCGCAACGACGCCGGCGTCCCGTCGAACGATGGCTGGTACGGTTTCAACCGCCACTACAACGCCATCAATTCGATCGAACACTCGCTGCTCACGCACCGCGCGATCACGAACATCACGGCCAACTATCTGCCGACGCCGTGGTTCTCGAACCGCTTCACCCTGGGCGCGGACTTCCTGCAGGACGAGCAGCGCACGTTCTTCCCGAAGAACGACAGCACGTGGTACGGCGGCCTGACGGACGGCGGCAGCAACGCGTCGGTCCTCCGGACGGCCGAGCGCTACACGTTCGACTACCTCGGCAACATGCGGAAGTCGTTCGGCACGGACTGGGAGACCAACCTCTCGTTCGGCCTGCAGGTCATCTCGACCCGCAACGATTTCCTGAGCGCGACCGGCATCGGCTTCGTGACGAACGCCAACAACTCGGTCGGCTCGGGCGCCACGCTCTCGGGCGGCGGCGGCTTCACCGAGCAGCGCCAGTTCGGCTACCTCGGACAGTTGCAGGTGGGCTACGACAACAAGCGGTTCATCCAGCTGGGCGTGCGCGTCGACAAGAACTCGTCGTTCGGCACCACGGCGCCGGCGTTCGTGCTGCCGAAGATCGGCGGCAGCTGGTCGATCTCGGATGAGAAGTTCTTCGAGAAGTACACGAAGTACGTGAACACGCTCCGCTTGCGCGCGGCGTGGGGCACCACGGGCCGTTTTCCGGACCCGGGCTCGGCGCTCACGACGCTCGTCGCGACCCCGTACAACCTCACGGGCACGACGATCGCCGGTGCCGTCCCCGGCAACCCGGGCAACCCGAACCTGAAGCCGGAACGCGGCATCGAGTACGAGATGGGGCTGGACGCCGGCTTCTTCGACAACCGCGTCTCGGCCGAGCTCACGTATTTCAACAAGACCACGAACGACCTGATCCTCGCGAAGCCGATCCCGCCGTCGCTCGGGTTCAACTCGAACCCGCTCGCCAACATCGGGTCGGTGCTCAACAGCGGCATCGAGCTCGCGCTGAACGTGAGCGCGCTCCGCAAGCGCGACGTGGAGTGGGACATCCGCGCCGGCGTGAACACGCTGCACAACGAACTCACGAGCCTCGGCGGCCTCCAGCCGTTCCCGCTCGGCGGCGCCGGTCGCGCCCTCGTCGGCCAGCAGCTCGGCGTGTTCGTCTCCAAGCAGATCCAGTCGATCGACGTCGCGAACAAGAAGGTGGTCGTCAACGACACCCTGACGCCGATGGGCAACCTGTACCCGACGCTCGAGTGGAACGTCAGCAACACGGTGACGCTCTTCAAGAACCTGCGCCTCACGGCGCTCGTCGACGCGAAGAAGAACTTCATGGTGCAGAACTTCACGGCGTACTTCCGCGAGACGCAGCTCGTGCGCTCGCAGCTGCGCGTCGACACCACGTACCTGTCGGCGTACCAGCGCCTCCGCCGCTACGGCAACCTGACACCGGGCCAGCCGGCGTTCGTGACGGTGACGGGCAAGCCGGAGACGGTGAGCAACGTCATCGACGCCTACCTCGAGCCGGGTGACTTCGTCCGCCTCCGCGAACTGTCGGCGACGTACGACCTGCCCGACACGTGGGTGCGCAAGCTCGGCCAGACGGTGCAGGGCGCGTCGCTCACGCTCGCCTTCCAGAACGTCGCGCTGTGGACGAACTACTCGGGTCCCGACCCGGAAGTGAACTCCCAGTCGAACGCGTTCTCGCGGCAGGACTTCCTGACGCTCCCTAACGCGAAGAAGACGGTCCTTCGCGTCAACTTCACCTTCTAAGCCGCGAGATGATCAAGATGCTTAAGATCCGAAGCGCGGTGACGCGCACCATTGCGGGGGCCGCGCTGCTCGTGGCGTTGCCCGCGTGCTCCGACAAGTTCCTGCAGGTGACCAACCCGAACATCATCGACGCGGGCACGGTCGATCCGACGTCGGGGGCCACCTCGCTCGCCAACTCCGCCCAGCAGAACTTCGTGACGGCGTACGGGTGGATGGCGATGTACAGCGGCTGGTTCACCGGCGAGGCGAACGTCTCCGACACCTTCCCGACCCGCAACGAGTTCGGGTTCCGGCAGATCGCGGACGTCAACGGCTCGCTCCTCGCGGACGTGTGGCAGCCGATCTCGCTCGCGGCCGCCTCGGCGAAGCTGGTCCTCGACCTGACCCTGCCGAACCCCACGACGAACATCAACATCGCCCGCGCGGCGGCGTTCCGTGGGTACGCGATCCTCACCATCGCCAACGACTTCTGCAACGGCACGCTCTCGGGCGGACCGAAGCTCAGCACGGCGCAGATGCTCGATTCGGCGACGTACTGGTTCCAGAAGGCGATCGCTGTCGGCACGGCGAACGGCACGGCCGACGGGTTGAACATGGCCAACATCTCGGCCGTCGGTCTGGCTCGCGCCCGCCTGCAGAAGGGCGACAACGCCGGGGCCCTCGCGGCCGCCGCGACGGTGCCGGCCGGCTTCACCTTCAACGTGAACTACACGGACGACCTCTCCAACCGCACCCGGTTGTCGAACCGCCTGTACCAGTTCACGTTCGACCGCGGCTCGATCAGCGTCGCGCCGGGCTACCGCACCGGTGACCCGCGCGTGCCGTTCTACGCGCCGGGGCAGACGAAGCTCCAGCCGCAGGACGTGGTGCCGGGCGGGTTCTACCCGCAGAACAAGTTCCCGGGCTACGCGGCGCCGATGCGGCTGGCCTCGCGTCTCGAGGCGGATTACATCGCCGCCGAGGCGTCGGCCAACCCCAACACGATGCTCACGCTCATCAACGCCCGCCGCGCCGCGAACGGTCAGCCGGCATACGCCGGCGCGACCGACAACGCGAGCGTGCTCGCCGAGCTGTACTACCAGCGCAGCTTCGAGTTCTTCCTCGAAGACCGCAAGCTCGCCGACTTCCGCCGCAACCCCTCGGCGACGCCGAACATCACGCCGTCGGGGCAGCCGTACTTCAAGCCGGGCTACTCGAACACCGGCACGCAGACCTGCTACCCGGTGCCGTACGCCGAGTACAGCACGAACCCGAACTACGGCACGCCGTAAGCCGCACGTTCGATGCAGTGACGAAGGGCGCAGGGGTCTCCCCTGCGCCCTTCGTGTTTCCGGCTACCGTCGCGGTGTGACGCACGCGCCGCTAATATCGGGAAGCACTCGCGCCCCCTTCACGAGGACGGATCACGTGAACACCCGCCGCCAGTTCCTCATCACCGCGCCCCTCGGCCTCATCGGCGCCGTCGTCAGCTGCCGCGGCAACGAGCAGGCGGCGACCGCTGCCCCGCCTCCCGGCGCGCCGCCGACGTTCGGCACGCTCCCCGTCGCCGGCCCGGAGGTCTCGCCCACGACGTTCGCCGAAGCGGAGAAGCTCGCCCAGGTGACGATGACGCCCGCGCAGCGCACGCAGGCCGCCCAGAGCTGGCGCACCTCGATGGCGGCCATGCTCGAGCGGCGTACGGGGCCGCGGAAGGTCATGCTCGACGAATCGGTCGCACCGGCGACCCGATGGGATCCCGTCATCCCCGGCGTGGTCGTCGGGCCGGCGCGCGACCGGTTCGTGCGTCGGCCGGTGGACCCCGGCCCGCTGCCGGCATCCGACGCGGCGATCGCGTTCTCCCCCGTGACGCGTCTCTCCCGCTGGATCGAGACGCGCAAGCTCACCTCCGAGCGGCTCACGAACATCTACCTCGCCCGCATCCAGCGGTTCGATCCGAAGCTCCATTGCGTCATCACTGTGACGAAGGAGTCCGCGCTCGCGCGCGCCCGCAAGGCCGACGCCGAGATCGCCGCCGGCCACTATCGCGGCCCGCTGCACGGCATCCCGTACGGCGTGAAGGACCTGCTCGACACGGCGGGGATCCCGACGACCTACGGCGCCGAGCCGTTCCGCGATCGCGTGCCATCGGCCGACTCCACCGTCGTGCATCGCCTCGACGAGGCGGGGGCGGTGCTCGTGGCCAAGTTGAGTCTCGGCGCGCTGGCCCTCAACGACATCTGGTTCGGCGGACAGACGATGAACCCGTGGCTGCTCGAGGAGGGCGCGTCGGGCTCGAGCGCCGGTCCCGGCGCGGCGACCGCGGCGGGACTCGTCGGCTTCTCCGTCGGCAGCGAGACCGGAGGGAGCATCGTGAGCCCGTCGATGCGCTGCGGCGTCACCGGACTCCGCCCGACCTACGGCCGCGTGCCGCGCACCGGGGCCATGACCCTCTGCTGGTCGCTCGACAAGCTCGGGCCGATGACGCGGAGCGTCGAGGACGCGATGCTCGTGCTGCACGCGATCACCGGCCCCGACGGGCACGACGTGGCGAGCGTGCCGAGCAAGCTCGACTACGACGCCACGGCGCCGGTGGCCGGGCTTCGCGTCGGCTACTTCCCGAAGTGGATGCAGGAGGCGCCGGCCACCGACGTCGATCGCGCGGCGCTCAAGGCGGTGCGCAAGCTCGGGATGACGACGACCGAAGTCTCCCTCCCCGACTGGCCCTACAGCGCGCTCAACGTGGTACTGTTCGCCGAAGCGGCGGCCGCGTTCGAGGAGCTCACGCTCAGTGGCCGCGACAGCCAGCTCAAGGCGCAGGTGAACGACGCGTGGCCGAACCTCTTCCGGCAGGCGCGGTTCCTCTCCGCGGTCGACTTCGTGCAGGCCGACCGGCTCCGCCGGCGCGTGGCCGTCGAGATGGCGCGCATCTTCTCGCAGGTCGACCTGCTCCTCGTACCGTCGTTGCGCGACGAGATGCTCACGCTCTCGAACTTCACCGGCCATCCGTCGCTGACGATGCGCGCCGGCTTCGTGGAGGTCGCCGAGGCGCGGAGCGACTGGGCGCCCGACGCGGCGCATCCACTTCCCAAGTTCGCGCCGCCGCGCCGTGTACCGCACGGCATCACGCTGCTCGGCCGGCTGTTCGAGGAGGGGACGGTGGTGCGCGCGGGACTCGCGCTGGAGCATGAGTTCGGGGTCGTCAGCGAGAATCCGCCGGGATACGAATAGCGATGGGCGAATTCCACGTCGCGAGCGCCGCGCGCCCACCGGGGCGCGCGGCGCTTCGTCGACTTACACCAGCTTCACCAGCTGCTTGCCGATGTTGCGCCCCTTGAGGAGCCCGCGGAACGCCTCGGGCGCCGACTCGAGTCCGTGCGCGACCGTCTCGCGATATTTCAGCGCGCCGCTCGCCACGAGCGCGCCGAGGTCGGCCGACGCTTCGGCCCACGCCTCGGGATGCTCGCGGATGATGAACCCCTCGAACGTCATCCGGTTCGTGAGGATCAGTTGCGGCGCCGCCATGGGGATCGGTTCGCCGTTGTAGCCCGCGATCATGCCGCACACCGCCACGCGCGAGAAGGCGTTGGCGTTGATCATCACCGCGTCGAGGATCATCCCGCCGACGTTCTCGAAGTCGCCGTCGATGCCGTTCGGACAAGCGGCCGCCAGCGCGGCGGAGAGCGAAGGCAGGTCGCGATGCTCCCGGTAGTCGATGCACCGTTCGAAACCGAATTCCTCGACCGCGAGCCGGCACTTCTCGGCGCCGCCCGCGATGCCCACCGCCCGCGCCCCGGCACGCCGCACCAGCTGGCCCACGGCGCTTCCCACGGCCCCGGCGGCGGCACTCACGACGACGGTGTTCCCCTGCACCGGCTTGATGATCCGCAGCAGGCCATACCACGCCGTGAGCCCCGGGATGCCGAGCGGGCCGAGATAGGCGGAGAGCGGGATGCGCGTCGTGTCGATCTTGCGCAGCTGACCGGGCTTCGCGGCGTCCATCACCGCATACTCCTGCCATCCGCCCATCGACGCGACGCGGTCCCCTTCGGCGAACGCCGGATGCCGCGACGCGACGACGACGCCCACCGTGCCGCCGACCATCACCTCGTTCAACGGCTGCGGCGGCGCGTAGCTCTTCGCGTCGTTCATGCGCCCGCGCATGTACGGGTCGAGGCTCAGATAGTGATGCCGCACGAGCACCTGACCGTCGGCGAGCTCCGGCACATTCGTCTCGACAAGTCGGAAGTTGGCGTCGGTCGGCTCGCCGGCGGGGCGCGAGACGAGCAGGAACTGGCGGTTCACGAGCGTCGTCATGTCGGTCTCCGGAGTGCGGGGCGTGCCCGCGGACTCAGCGCGCCCAGCTGCCGCCGAGCGCCTTGTAGAGTTGCACCGCCGCGGTCAGTTGCTGCAACTGCGACTGGCTCAGCGCCAGTTCCGCGGCGAAGAGATTGCGCTGCGCGTCGAGCACGTCGAGGTAGCTCGACACGCCGGAGCGGTAGCGCAGCTCGGCGAGCTCCGCCGCCTGTCGCAGCGCTTCGGCCTGTGTCGCCTGGGCCGCCATCTCGTCGCGCGAGGTGCGAACGCCGACGAGCGCGTCGCTCGCGTCGCGCAATGCGCCGAGGGCCGCCTGTTCGTACGCGGCCTTCGCCTGGTCGGCGCGGGCGCGGGCAGCCGCGGTCTCGTCGGCGCCGCGCGTGAGGGCGCTGAACGGGAACGAGAAGCCGGCGGCGAGCTGGTAGACCTTGGTGCCGGGAGAGAAGAGCAGAGACGGATCGGCCCCCTGACTGCCGTACGATCCGATGATCGAGATCGTCGGTAGGTTCGACGCCATCGTCGCGCCGATGCGCGCCGTCGCCGCGGCGAAGGCACGTTCGGCCTGCTGCACGTCGGGGCGCCGCGCGAGCAGCGACGCGCTGAGCGTGTCGGGCACGCGGAGCGCGCTCACCGCGCTCTCGAGGGAGCCATGGCGATCGACGGGCCCCGGAGCCTGACCGAGCAACACGTCGAGGGTGTGCTCCGTGGCCGCCGTCTGGCGCTCGACGCGCGCGAGCGTCACGGCGGGCGCGGCGAGCTGCGCCTCGAACTGCCGCACGTCGAGCTCCGAGATCACCCCCTGCGCGAACCGCTGCCGCGCGAGATCGAGGGTCGCGCGGCGCGACGCGAGCGTGCGCTCGGCGATGACGCGTTCCTGGTCGAGCTCGAGCAGTTGCAGGTAGCCTTGCGCGACGTCGCTCACGAGCGAGAGCAGCACGGCGCGTTCGGCGGCGTCCTGCGCCGCCGCGTCGGCCGTCGCCGCCTCGTAGCCGCGGCGCACCTTCCCCCAGAAGTCGAGTTCCCACGACATGTCGCCCGTGAGCCGCGCCGCGCGGTAGCCGAAGACGTTGGAGCCGAACGCGATCTGGTTCGTGCTCTCCGTGCCGTTGAGCGTGACGTTCGGATAGAACTGCGTGCGCACACTGCTCGCCATCGCGCGGTACTCGCGGATGCGCGCCGCCGCCGACTGCACCGAGCGGTTCTGCGCGACGGCCGTGCGCACGAGCCGCTCGAGCGTGGTGTCGTGCAGGATGTCGAGCCACGCCACGCCGCTGTTCGCGTCGTACCGCAGCGTCAGCGTCGTGGCCGTGCGCGCGCCCGGCGCGCGGCCGGCGGCGCGAGCCGCGGCCAGCGAGTCGACGAACGCGTGCGACGAGTCGTGCCGCGCCGGCGTCGTGACGCCCACGTCGGGCGCCACCGCCGGCGCCGCGTGGTACGACGGCCCCACCGCGCACGCGGCGAGCGCCACCGGAAGCCAGAGGATCGAGCGCGCGCGCATCATGCGTCCCCCGTGGACGGTGCCACGTGCCCGGCTCGGCGGCGGTCCACGGCGCCCCGGATGATCTGGAAGAAGAGCGGGATGAAGAAGATCCCCACGCTCGTGGCGAACAGCATCCCGGCGAACACGCCGGTGCCGATGGAGTGGCGGCTCGCCGCCCCAGCCCCACTCGCCAGCATGAGCGGCAGCACGCCGAGGATGAAGGCGAACGAGGTCATGAGGATCGGCCGCAACCGCTCGCGCGCCGCCTCGAGCGCCGCCTCACGCAGCGGCATGCCGTGACCGCGCAGCTCGTTCGCGAACTCGACGATGAGGATGGCATTCTTCGCCGCGAGGCCCACGACGGCGATCATCCCGACCTGGAAGTAGACGTCGTTGGGCTCGCCGCGGATCCAGATGCCGAGCAGCGCGCCGAGCACCCCGAACGGCACGCCGAGCAGCACCGCGAACGGCACCGACCAGCTCTCGTACTGCGCCGCGAGCACGAGGAACACGAGGATGAGGCCGAGCGCGAAGACGAGCGCGGCGTCGCCACTCGACACCCTCTCCTGGTACGACTGGCCCGAGTACGACACGCCGATCCCCGCGTTCGCGAACTGCGTCTGCACCAGTCCCTCGACCTCGTCAAGCAGCTCGCCGGTGCTGCGGCCGGCCTTGGGCGCCCCCGTGAACTGCGCCGAGGTGAACCCGTTGAACCGGCTCAGGATGGTCGGCGCGCTGCGGTACGAGAGCGTGGTGAGCGCCGAGAGCGGGATCATCGCCCCACCCGTGCCGCGCACGTACAGCCGGCCGATGTCCGACGGCTGCTGGCGGAACTGCTGCTGTGCTTCCGCCTGCACGCGATAGGTCTTGCCGAACAGGTTGAAGTCGTTGATGTAGAGGTCGGAGAGGAACGCCTGCATCGTGCCGAACAGGTCGGAAAGGCTCACGCCGCGGGCCTTCGCGCTTTCGCGGTTCACCGTCACGTACACCTGCGGCACGCTCGCCCGGAACGCCGAGTTGAGCCCGGCCGACGCGGGGAGCTGCGCCGTCGCCTGCCGGAACTCCTGCACCCGCTGCGCGAACTCGCGGACGTCCATCCCGCTCCGGTTCTGCAGGTTGATCTCGACCCCCGCCGTCGCCCCGAGCCCCGGCACCTCCGGCAGGTTGAAGCTGAACGCGTTCGCCTCGCGCATCGCCCCGAGCTTCGCGTTCACCCGCGCCGCGATCGAGTCGAGCGCGTCGTGCGGCCCGCGCTCGTCCCATGGCTTCACGTTCACGAAGATCGTCGCCGTGTTGTTCGCGCTTGCGCGCCCGCTCAGGATGTCGAGCCCGATGAGCTCCACCATGTTGCGCACGGCGGGCTCCCCGTGGAGCACCTCCTCGACTCGCCCCACCACGGCACGCGTGCGCTGCAGGCTCGCCGCGTCGGGGAGCTGCACCGAGAGCGCCATGTACCCCTTGTCCTCGATCGGGATGAACGCCGTCGGCGTGCGCAGCCAGAACAGCCCCGCCAGCACGACCACCGCCACGAACGCCGCGGAGAAGGTGACGGGGCGCCGCAGCACGCCGCCGACGGCGCGCACGTAGCGTCCGCGGCCGCGGTCGAAGAGCCGGTTGAACCAGCCGAAGAAGCCCGTCGTGTTCACCTCGACGGCCTCCTTGAGCAGCAGCCCGCACAGTGCCGGCGTGAGCGTGAGCGCGACGATCCCCGAGAGCACCACGGAGATCACGATCGTCACCGCGAACTGCTTGAACAGTTCGCCCTTCACCCCCCCGATGAACGCCACCGGCACGAACACGGCGCAGAGCACGAGGACGATCGCCACGAGGGCGCTCGCCACCTGCCGGATCGCCTTGTCGGCGGCGAGGCGCGCCGGGAGCCCCTCCGTGGCCATGATGCGCTCGACGTTCTCGATCACGACGATCGCGTCGTCCACCACGATGCCGATCGCCAGCACCAGGCCGAACAGCGTCAGCACGTTGATCGACATCCCGAGCACGTACAGGCCGAGGAAGGTGCCGGTCACGCTCACCGGCACGGCGAGCATCGGGATGAGGGTGGCCCGCCAGCTCTGCAGGAAGAGGAACACCACCGCCGTCACGAGGAGCATCGCCTCGAACAGCGTGAGGAGCACCTCCTTGATCGACGCCGTCACGAAGGGGGTCGTGTCGAAGGGGATCGCCCACGTGACGCCCTTCGGGAAGCTCTTCGCGAGCTCGGTCATGCGCGCGACGACCCCTTGCTTCACGGCGAGCGCGTTCGCGCCGGGGCGCGTCGACATCAGCGCCATCGCCGCCTGCCCGCCGTTGAGCCGCCCCTCGAGGTCGTAGCTCAGCGCGCCGAGCACCACGTCGCCGATGTCGCGCACGCGCACGAGCCCGCCGGCCGGCGTGGCGCGCACGATGATGTCCTTGAACTGGTCGACGGTCTGCAGCCGTCCCAGCGTGGTGATCGGGAGCGTGAACTGCGTGCCGGGCGGCGACGGCTCGCGCCCGAGACGGCCCGCCGGGTTCGTCGCGTTCTGCTCCTGCACCGCCGCCGACACGTCGCCCACCGTCACGCCGAGCTGCGCCATCTTCGACGGGTCGAGCCGCAGCAGCATCGAGAAGTCGCGGAGCGGGAACGGCGTCGCGTCGCCCATCCCGGGCACGCGCTTGAGCTCGTCGACCACGTAGAGCTTCATGTAGTTCGCGAGGTACAGCGCGTCGTAGCGCGGGTCGGTCGACTTGAGCGCGACCGCGCCGAGGATGTCGGTGTTCGCCTTGATGATCGTGACGCCGTTCGTCCGCACCGCCGCCGGGAGCTGCGGCTCGGCGAGCTTCACCGCGTTCTGTACGTCCACCGCGGCGAGATCCTGGTTGCGCGACACGTCGAAGGTGACGGTGATCGTCGTCGTGCCGTCGCTCGAACTCGTCGACGCGTAGTACAGCATCCCCTGCAGGCTCGCGAGCTGCTGCTCGATCGGCGCGGCGACCGCCTGCGCCGCGTCCTCCGCCGACGCGCCCGGGAAGTTCGCCGAGATGGTCACGGCGGGCGGCGTGATCTGCGGATACCGCGCGATCGGCAGCAGCGTGATCGCGAACGCGCCGAGCAGGAAGATGACGATCGAGATCACCGACGCCATCACCGGGCGCCGGATGAAGAAGTAGCGGGCTTCGTCGGTGGGCGTGCCGGGCGCGCCTGCCGTCACGGCTTCGTCCCGGCGGCCGCCGGCTTGGCACCCGTGTCGGCCAACGCGAGGGGCGAGGGCTTCACGACGCGCCCCGCCGACGTCTTCTGGATGCCGTCGACGATCACGCGATCGCCCGGCTTCAGCCCGTCCTCGACGATCCAGAGCGTGCCGCTCCACGGGCCGGTCTTCACGTCGCGCACGACGACCGTGTCGCCCGCCCCCACCACGAACACGAATTGGCGCCCGAGCCCCTGCTGCACGGCGCGCTGCGGCACAGCGAGCGCGCTCGCCCGGCTGAAGCCCGAGAGGCGGACGTTCACGAACTGGCCGGGCACCAGCAGATGATCATGGTTTTCGAAGGTGGCCCGGAACTCCTGCGTGCCGGTCGCCGAGTCGATGGCCGGCGCGACGAACGTGAGATGCCCGACGCGCGGCAGCGGCGCGCCCGACGACGTCACGACGCGCACCTCGAGGCGGCCACCCGGCCTGAGCAGCGGCGCCGATGCCGGGTCGGCGCGCCAGTCGAAGAGCTGCTGCGACGAAGGGCGGAAGACGACGTACGCGGGGTCCGCCTGATCGATCGTCGTGAGCAGGTCCGCCGGGCCCGTGACGCGCCCTCCCACCTCGAACCGCGCCCGCCCCACCTGCCCCGCCGCCTCGGCCCGCACGACCGAATCGTCGAGATCCTTCTTCGCCTGGTCGAGCGCCGCCTTCGCGGCGTCGAGCTCCGTGTGCGCGTTGTCGACGTCCTGCTGCGCGACGGCATGCCTGGGAACGAGCGGCTCGAGACGCGCGACGGCGCGCTTGGCGTTCTCGAAGCGCGCCAGCGCGCTGCGATACGCCGCGTCGGTCTTCACGCGGTCGAGGCGGAAGAGCACGTCCCCCGCCTTGACGGTGGCGCCCTCGGTGTATGGGCGCTCGAGGATCACCCCTTCGACCCGCGATCGCACTTCCACGCGGCGCGACGGCTCGACCTGCCCCACGAGATCGTAGGATTGCGGGAGCGTCTGTGGCGCGACCGTCACGACACCGACGTCGGCCGGCGGGAACGCGCGCGGAGCCGCCCCCTTCCCCCCGCAGGCGCCGACGAGGCAGACCGATCCGAGAGCGACGCACGCGGACATCCGCCGCGCGCGCACGAGGCGTTTCGAGGTCACCGATTCCCCATGGGTTGCTGGAGGCTGCACCGTCGCAGCGAGCGAAGAGCGCGGCCCGGCCGGCGCCGCGGATGACGCGCGCCTCGGCCGGGAGAATCTGAATTCTAATTAGAGGGGGGCGACCGACGCGAGGGCGTCTCCCACCGGCCCTTTGTAACGCGCAGCGCTCCATCGGCGGTTCCCGTCGGCGGTGCACGTACCCCTTCTCCCGCGGCCGTTCCGCACCGATACTGGTGCATCCGATCCGCCCCTCCTGTCATCAAGGAACCCGCCATGCGCCGCTGCGTGCCGCTCCATCGTGTCGTGCCCTCTCTCGTCCTGGCGCTCGGCTTCGCGCCCGCGGTCGCTGCGCAGGCCGCGACGGATTCGCTCCCCTGTCACCGGACGACGTGCGGCCTCGTGCTCGACTGGGGTGGCGGCAGCACCACGTCGTCCCTCCCCTTCGACCGCCGCTACGGCAATCCGAACGATTTCGAGGAGAAGGTGCGGACCGGCCTCCTCGCGCACGGCATCCGCGTCGCGTTCACCGGCACCGGCGACCTCAAGATCCTGCTGCGCCCGCGGATGAACACGCGCAGCATGTGCGACGCGATGCCCGGGGTGAACACCGACATGAGCTGCACCTCGATGAGCGAGGTCACCGCCGTCTTCACGCCGAACGAGGCCACGACGAAGCTGCCGTCGACGCAGAACTTCAGGAACCGGTGCCCGGATCCCAAACAGGCGATGACCTTCGCGCAGTTCGGATCGTACGTGGCCGAGTCCATCTGGTACGCGCTCGAGGGCGAGCGCGCCAAGCAAGGACGGCCTAGCGCCCACTGCTGAGCGGCGCGGTCAGCCGCCGCGGGCGTGCCAGTCGGCCAGCGCGGCGGCCTCGATCTCCGGCGTGATCGAGAACCGGGGCTTCATGCGGCGCGCCTCGCGCACGGTCGGCCACCAGGCGAGCGTGTCGCGCACGGTGTCGGCCAGCGGCCGGTAGGTGAGCCCCGCGCCCACGGCGCGCGCATTGCTGATGCTCATCATGCCGTCGTCGTTCCCGCTCAGCATCGCCCACGGGATCGCTGCCTCGACCTTGTAGGAGCGCAGGAAGTCGTAGTCGTCGACGTACGTGAACCGCACGTCGGCCTTGAGCGCCGCCGCGGCGGCCGCATAGAACTGGCGGGCCGTCATCGGCCGCGCCGGCCCGACGGCGTCGTACACGCCGGAGCGACGGTCCTCGAGCAGGCGCACCATGAACTCGGCCAGGTCGCGCACGTCGATGAGCTGCGCCGGGTCGTCGACCTTGCCCGGCGCGAGCACCTCGCCGCCGCGGGCGAGGCGCACCGGCCAGTAGGGGAACCGGTCAGTCGTATCGCCCGGACCGACGATGTACGTCGGGCGCACCACGAGTCCCCGCTCGCCGAATGCCTCCATCACGTAGCGCTCGCCCTGCGCCTTCATCACGCCGAACGCTTCGGAGCCGTCCTTCGGGTCGCGCAGGTCGTAGTGCACGGGATCGGCTTCACTGAGCCCGCGCTTCATGTACGGGTAGTGCGCGCCCGTCGACGACGTGAACAGGTAGCGTCCCGCCGAGTCCTTCAGCAGCTCGGTCGACTGTCGCACCCAGTCGGCGACGTTCGCCGAATCGTCGACGACCGCATCCCATCGCTTGCCCTCGAGCGCCTGCAGCTTGCCATTGCGGTCGCCCTCGAGTCGCATCACCGACTCCGGCAGGTCGGCCTGATGGCGCCCGCGCGTGAAGATCGTCACGCGATGGCCGCGCGCCACGGCGTATCGCACGAGATACGGCCCGATGAAGCCGGTGCCCCCCAGCACGAGAAGGTCGAGCGGTGCGATCGCCCGCTCCTGCGCTACACCCGCAGGGCCGACGAATGGCCGGAAGCCGGAGAGCACGGCGCCGCCGGTGACGGCGGAGGAGATGAGGAAGGTGCGTCGAGTCGGCACGTCGATGTTCCCCGGCGAGGGTGATCGCAACGTGGTCGTTGCGTGTGGCGCACCCCCGGCGCGTCGATCCGGATAATCTACTGCACGCCGAATGCGGCATCGAACGCGCCGCATCGGTCTGCCTCAGAGTCGGCGACGCGCGAGTGTCCCACGTGTGAACGACGGCGGCCTCGCACGTTCGCGCGATATCGTCGCCGTGCGGGCGCCCTTATCGTGCAGGCATGAACACTCGACACGCCGCCGTCTGGCTCGATCACAAGGAAGCGAGGACCTTCGCCTTCCAGTCCGACTCCACCGACGAATTGACGGTGCTCGGCCCTCCGCACAACGACCACCACAAGTGGACGCGGGGACAGGAGGGCATCAAGGAGCATCCGGAAGATCTCCATCGCTTCTTCCATGACCTCGTGCGCGCGCTGCACGGTGTCGAGTCGCTCCTCATCGTCGGCCCCGGATCGGCGAAGCTCGAGTTCCTGCGATACGTACATACGCACGATCGCCCGCTCGAAGCCGCGATCGTCGGCATCGAGACGGTGGACCATCCGACGGACGGCCAACTCGTGGCCTTCGCCCGGAAGTATTTCAAGCGCGTCGACCCGCAGGGCGAAGGATTCGCTCCGCGCATCGCCGCGACCGCCACACATCCTTAGTCCGGCCACGACCTCATGCTGTTCGAGCACTTCGATCTGCGCGGGCTTCCCCTGAAGAACCGCATGGTGATGGCGCCGATGACGCGCAACCGCGCCACCGCCGCCCACGTTCCGACGCCGCTCATGCGCGTGTATTACGAGCAGCGCGCGTCGTTCGGTCTCATCGTCACCGAAGGCACCTCGCCCTCGGCCGACGGACTCGGCTACGCGCGCATCCCCGGCCTCTTCAGCGCCGAGCAGGTCGCGGCCTGGCGGCTGGTCACCGATGCGGTACACGCGGAGGGCGGCAGGATCTTCGCGCAACTCATGCACTGCGGCCGCGCGTCGCACGTCCTCAATCTCCCCGCCGGCGCCCGCGTCGTCGGGCCGACGAGCACGCCACTCGCCGAGACCATCTTCACGGACGAGAGCGGGCCGCAACTGGCAAGCCCGCCGCACGCGCTCACCGAGACGGAGATCGCCCTCGTCGTCGCCGAGTACGCGCACGCCGCGCGGTGCGCGATGGATGCCGGCTTCGACGGCGTGGAACTGCACGCGGCCAACGGCTATCTCATCGAGCAGTTCCTGAACGCGAACGTGAACACGCGCTCCGACCGTTACGGCGGCTCGATCGACGGGCGGAACCGCTTCGCACTCGAGGTGGTGCGCGCGGTCCGCACGGCCATCGGCGCCACGCGCACCGGCATCCGCATCTCGCCGTACGGCACCTTCAATGCGACGGGGGCGTTCCCCGAGGTCGAAGCGCAGTTCCTCGCGCTCGTCACTTCGCTTGGCGCGCTCGGGATCGTCTACCTCCATCTGGTCGATCACTCGTCGATGGGTGCGCCGACGATCCCCGCGTCGTTCAAGCTCGCGCTGCGCCGCGCCTTCCGCGGCGTCTTCATCGGTTCAGGCGGACTCGACCATACGACGGGCGAGGCGATGCTGACGAGCCGCGCCGCCGATCTGGTCGCCTTCGGGCGCGCGGCGCTGGCCAACCCCGACTTGCCGGCGCGCTTCGAGCATGACCTGCCGCTGAACGCGCCCGACGCCGCGACCTTCTATACGCCGGGCGAGCAGGGGTACACGGACTACCCGTGCGCCGACATGCCGGTGGCGACGCTCGGCGGCTGAACGAGGACGGGGCCGATATCGGCCGATGGCGTCGGGTACCGCTGAGCTCGATGGCATCGACGCGGAGGCGGACGAACGACGGGCCTCCGCGCCGGTCGTGTGCCAACACGGCACCTGCAATGAAGCAGGATCTCGACGCCTCAATTGCGAAGTCGGCCGACCCCAAGGGGCCAGCCGACTTCGAAAGTAGCAGGGGCGGGACTCGAACCCGCGACCCCGTCATTATGAGTGACGTGCTCTAACCAGCTGAGCTACCCTGCCAGATGCCACCAAGCCCCTGAAAATAACGACGGCCGGCCCCTTTCGGAACCGGCCGTCTCACCAATGGCGGGGGCGGGATTTGAACCCGCGACCTTCGGGTTATGAGCCCGACGAGCTACCAGGCTGCTCCACCCCGCGTCAGTATCCTAAAACTACGACGCGGCGCCCCTCAGTCAAGGTTCAGCGACCCTTTTTCCGGGCCGTATCGCGCCTTGCGGAATCGCTGAACCGGTACAGTAACTCCTTGCTGCCACGCACCATCCCGAACTCCTCGCGCGCGATCTTCTCCTGCAGCACGGGGTCGCTCTCGAGCGCCTTCTTGTACGCCTTCAGCGAGTCGACCTCGTGCCGCAACGAGTCCACCGACACCTTGAGCCGCGCCAGCCGCCCCCGCTGCCGCCAGAGGTCGAGCGTCCCCCACTCCCCGCCCTCCACCGCGAACGCCAGCGCGCCGAGGATGGCGAGCGCGAGCAGCACCCGCCTCACCACCGACGGCGCGTCGGCGCGCTTAGTCGCCAATGCCGTAGACCGCGCCGCCCGGGAACTCCGCGTGGTCGCCGAGCTCCGTCTCGATGCGCAGCAACTGGTTGTACTTCGCCACGCGGTCGGTGCGGCTCGCGCTGCCGGTCTTGATCTGCCCGGCGTTCGTCGCCACCGCGAGGTCGGCGATGAACGTGTCCTCCGTCTCGCCGCTGCGATGCGAGATGATGTTCTGGTAGCCGTTCCGCTTCGCCATCTCGATCGTCTCGAGCGTCTCGGTCACCGTGCCGATCTGGTTCAGCTTGATGAGGATCGCGTTCGCCACGTCCTCGTCGATGCCACGCGCGAGGAACTCGGGGTTCGTCACGAAGAGGTCGTCCCCCACGAGCTGCACGCGGTCGCCGAGCGCCGCCGTGAGCTTCCCCCACCCGGCCCAGTCGCCCTCGGCGAGTCCGTCCTCGATGCTCACGATGGGATACTTCGAGATCCAGCTCTCGTACAGCTCGATCATCTGCTCGGCGCTCTTCGTGCCGGCGCCGCTCTTCTTGAACGTGTATTTCCCCTTGTCGAACAACTCGCTCGCCGCGCAGTCGAGGGCGAGGCAGATGTCGGTGCCGGGCGCGTAGCCGGCGGCGGCGATGGCGTCGAGGATGACCTTGATGGCGTCCTCGTCGCTCTTGAGATCGGGCGCGAACCCGCCCTCGTCACCCACGCCGGTGGCGAACCCCTTCTTCACGAGCACCTTCTTGAGCGCGTGGAACGTCTCGGCGCCCATGCGCAGCGCCTCCGCGAAGCTGGTCGCGCCGACGGGCACGATCATGAACTCCTGCAGGTCGACGGTGTTCGTCGCGTGCGCGCCGCCGTTGATGATGTTCATCATCGGCACGGGGAGCGTGCGCGCCATCGGGCCGCCGAGGTAGCGGTACAGCGGGAAGCCGCTGTCGACCGCGCCGGCGCGCGCCACGGCCATCGACACGCCGAGCATCGCGTTCGCGCCGAGCTTCGACTTGTTCTTCGTGCCGTCGAGCGCGATGAGCGCGCGGTCGATGTCGAGCTGGTCGCTCACCTCGCGGCCACGCATCACGGGCGCGATGAGCGTCTCGACGTTCTTCACCGCCTTGCGCACCCCCTTGCCGCCGTACCGCTTGGCGTCGCCGTCGCGCAGCTCGAGCGCCTCGTGCTCGCCCGTGCTGGCCCCGCTCGGCACGGCAGCGCGCCCCGCGCCGCCGTCTTCGAGGAGGACGTCGACTTCGATGGTGGGATTGCCGCGCGAATCGAGGATCTCTCTAGCGAGTACTGCGGTGATAGAGGACATTAGTGGCTGCTGAGGGAGAGGGAGAGGGAAAGGGGGAGGGGGAGGGACTCACGGCAGGGGACAGCGAAGGCGAGGGAGCTGAGGAGCGAGGAGCGAGGACAGAGGACAGAGAACAGAGGACAGAGGACAGCGAGCGGACAGCTCAGGGCCGTTCCCTACCCTGTTCCCTGCCCTATACCCACCCCTCCCCCTCCCCCTTTCCCTCCCCCTCCCCCTCAAAGTTATCCCAAAACCGCCCGCCGCGGCTCCCAAGCCTCCGACTCCACTCCATACTCTGTCCTGAGCGTCGCCGCCATGCGCGCATGCGCCGTCGCCGCGATCGTGTCGCGCGCATCGTAGTCGAGCCCCGCTGTCGGGATGGGCGCGTGGAAATGCAGGTGCACCACCCCCGGACGCACGTGCAGCGGCCCCGGCGGGAGGACGGTGATCGTGCCGTACACCAGGAGCGGGATCACCGGCGCCTGCGCCCCGATGGCCAGCACGAACGGGCCCTTCTTGAAGGGGCGCAAGGCGTAGCTCCGGCCGCGCGTCCCTTCCGCGTACACCACGACCGAGGACCCTTCCCCCACCCGCCCGGCGACGTGCTTGTACGAGTCGAACGCCGCCTTCCGGTTCTCGCGTTCGATGAACACCATCCCCGCGCTGCGCATGGCGCGCGAGAAGAGCGGCACGTTCGCGAGTTCGGCCTTCGCCACGAACTTCGCGCGGCTCAGCACCGACGCCACGGCGAGCACGTCGAACAACGACACGTGATTCACGACGAACACGCCGCCCTCGGCGTTCGCGTGCTCGGCGCCATGCACGACGACCTTCACCCCCGACGCCCAGACGACCGCCTTCGCCCACCAGCGCGGCGCCCGGTCGTACGGCGAGCCGACGCGGTCCTTCACGCCCAGCAGGGCGGCGACGATCACCCACGACCCCATGAGCACGGTCATGACGATGAGCACGAGCACCGCGAAGGCCGTGCGGATCATCGGGCGAAGTGGTCGTGTCCGCGCGGGAGCGGGACGTGTTCGTCACCGAGTCGCGTGTCGACCCCCGCCCCGGCGCTCCCCGCCGCCTCGACCTCGCCGACCCGCGTGAGCGGCACGCCGAACGCGCGCTCGAACGCGGCGGCGTCGAGCGAGGCCGGCGCGGCGACGAGCAGCTCATACTCCTCGCCGCTCCGTGCGGCTTCCACGGGCGAGGCGCCGGGGGCGAGCGGCAGCAGGTCGAGATGCAGCGTGAGCGAGACGCGGCTCGCCGCGGCCACGTGGGCGGCATCGCTGGCGACGCCATCCGAGATGTCGATCGCCGCGGTCGCGCCGTGCGCGGCCAGCCATCGCGCCTCGCGCAGTCGCGGCTCCGGATGCACGAACCGCTCGCGGTGCGTGGCCGAAGGTTGGAGTCCGCGCTCGAACGCCTGCACGGCGAGCCGCGACGAGCCGAGCGACCCCGTGACCCACAACGCCTGCCCCGCCACCGCGCCGGCGCGCGTGAGCGCGCCCCCTGGCTCCACCGTGCCAAGCACCGTCACGCCGATCGACAGCTCGCGCCCTGACGAGAGGTCGCCGCCGACGATCGGCATGCCGCACGTCCGCGCGATCGCGCCGATGCCGTCGGCGAGTGCCATGCTCTGGTCGCGCCAGGCGTCGGGGAGCGTGAGCGCGATCGTCATCGCGAGCGGCTCGGCGCCCATCGCCGCGAGATCGGAGATCGCCGCGGCACCGGCGCGATACGCGATCTCCTCGCTCGTGATCCAGCCGCGACGGAAATGCACGTCCTCCACGACCGTGTCGGTACTGACGACCAGCTGGCGTCCAGCGGGCACGTCGAGCAGGGCGCCGTCATCGCCGGCACCCTGCGCGGTCGACCCCCACCGCGCGAGCATCGCGCGGACGGTGTCGAATTCCGTTCCGGGGCCGAAGGAGAGATGGGGCTGGGTCATGGAGGCGTGCAGGCTCACCCAATCTACACACCGCCGCAGGCTGTTTCAGCCGCGTTCCCCGACGGCGGGGAGTTCGGCGAGCCACGGCCGTGCGTCCGGCGCCGAGGGCCCGTCGAGCGGGCGCACCTCGCTCCACACGGCGCGGAGCTCGCCGAGCACGTCGTCGAGCGTCGCACCCCGCACGCGCCCGCCCCCCGCGCGCTCGGCGGCACGGCCATGCACCCACGCGCCCGCCGCCGCGCTCTCCCTCGCCTGCCCCGTCTGCGCGAGCAGCGTGGCGACGATGCCACCGAGCACGTCGCCGCTCCCTGCGGTGGCGAGTACCGGCGAGCCCGCCGCGCTCACGTTGGTGAGGGTGCCGTCGGCGATGACGGTCGGCACGCCTTTCAACAGCACCGTACACGAGAGCGCCCGCGCGAGATCGGCCGCGACCTCGAACCGGCCGGCCTCGACGGCGTCGAGCGACATCCCGGTGAGGCGCGAGAACTCGACCTCGTGCGGCGTGATCACCGCGGCACGTCCATCGAGCAGCGTCGCGAGTTGCCGCGTCTGCCCCTCGAACAGCGAGAGCGCGTCGGCGTCGAGCACGACCGGGCCGGCGAAACAGCGCAGCACATGCTCGAGCACGGCGAACGACGCGCTCGTGCGCCCGAGCCCCGGGCCGATGAGGATGGCGTGCGCCCACTCGCCGAGGGCGCGCGCCTCATCGGCGCTCTCCGGCCACACGGCGGCCATCGCCGCCGGCTCGCCCGCCTGCACGGCCTCGAGGCTCTCCCTGGCGACGCAAAGCTTGGTCATGCCGATGCCGCTCCGCATCGCGGCGCGCGCGGCGAGGATCGAGGCGCCCGCCATCCCCGCCGCGCCCCCGACGATGACGAGCCGTTTGCGCGTCCCCTTGTGGGCGTTGGCCGTGATGGGCGGCACGATGGCGCGCACGAGCGTGTCGTCGACGAGCGAGGGCAGCTCGTTCCAGGCCGCCGCCGCCGCGCCGAGCCCGATGTCGGCGACGAGCACGCACCCGGCCGCGTCGCGGTTGAGGAGCAGGCCGCGTTTGAGCGTGCCGTACGTCACCGTGCAATCGGCGCGCACGAACGCGCCGGGGGTCGCGCCCGTCGTCGCGTCGACGCCGCTCGGCACGTCGACGGAGACGATGCGCGCCCCCGCATGCAGCGTGGCGATGCGCGCGATCGCGTCGGCCACTCCTTCCCGCGGCGCGCCGGAGGCGCCCGTGCCGAGGAGTCCGTCGACGACCACGCCGGCGGTGTCGTCCGGGCTTCCCGGCTCGACGAGCGGGAGCGCCGCGGCGCGTTCGGCGAGCGCGTCGGGGGTGCGGGGCTCGCCCGTCTCGTGCACCCGCACGCGCAGCTTGGCCCGCGCGAGTTCGCCGGCGATGACCCACGCGTCGCCGCCGTTGTTGCCGGTGCCGGCGTACACGGCCACGCCGCGGCGCGCGTCGTCGCCGTAGCGCGAGATGATGGCGTGCGCGGTGGCCCGCCCGGCCGCCTGCATGAGGGTGCGCGACGGGGTGCCGCTCGCGATGGCGCGCCGGTCGAGTTCGGCGGCCTCCGCGGCGGTCACGACCCTCACGGTCATCAGTCGCGCCGCGTCATGCGGCCGAGGTCCGGTTCCACGGGTAGTCGCGCTCGAAGGCGTGCGCGAACTCGTAGACGCCGACGAAATCGGCGCGCGTGTCGTTCGACTCGGTGAGCAGCAGCCCGAGGTCGACGAGCGTGAAGACGATGTCGCCGATGTCAGCCGTCGACGTCACCCCCCAGTGCTCCAGCACCATGCGCGCGAGCACGCCGTAGCGCTCGAGCGCGAGGTCGCGGCACCCCTCGGCGAGCTCCCGGCCCGACAGGTGGCGGCGCTGCGGGAGCCGCGCCTGGCAGTACTCGAGCGCGGCGAGCACGAACAGGTACGCGGGCTCCGTGAACCGGGGCTCGCGCAGCAGGATCCTGTCCATCACGCCATCACGGAACGCCAGTTCGGACATGTCGCGGGGTGCGGGCGCCGGCAGCCGGCGCGTTCACGGTGAATGATGAAAGGCGGGGGCGTAGCGCACAACGGAGCGGCGGAGATCCGGTGAGCTACATCACACCGCGACGTCGCGCCAGCGCACCATCTCCGGACAGGCGCGTGACGCACTGTGCCACCTGTTGCGCAGCGCGCCTTTCCGCGTCTGGATAGAGGTTACGTAACCATCATGCCAACTCGTTGTCCTGCCACCGGTTGCGATGGCGCTTCCGACGTGGCAAGCCGCTTGCAACGCCGCTCCGTCAGCAAGCCCTCGCCGTGCACGACACCCCCGATCGCACACGGCCGGGTACGTGACAGGAACCGTAGATGACTCCGAACCGCACCGGCTTCACCCTCATCGAACTGCTGATCGTCGTCGTCATCATCGGCATCCTCGCCGCCATCGCGATCCCGAAGTTCGCGAACACCAAGGAGCAGGCCTACATCACGTCGATGCGCAGCGACCTCCGCACCGTCGCGACGGCGCAGGAGGCGTACTACAACGACAACGGCGACGTGTACGCCACCTCGACCACGAGCCTCGGCACGACGTACAAGGCCTCCGCGGGCGTCACGATCCGCATCTACAGCGTCACCGCGAGTGGCTGGCGGGCGTTCGCATCGCACGCGGCGACCACGCACACGTGTCGCATCCGGTTCGGGTCGACGATCAGTCCGGACGGCGCCGTCGTCTGTCAGTGAGCCGGCGCGGCGTTCGCCGATGTGAGAGGGGCCGGCCGGATGCATCCGGCCGGCCCCGTACGCGATGGGACCGCGAGCCTCAGGCGGTGGCCGCCGAGTAGAGCGGGAACTTCGCCGTCAGCCGCTTCACGTCGGCCTTCACCGCCGCCGCCACCGCCGCGTCGTCGGGCGCGACGAGCACGCGGTCGATGAGCGTGGCGATCGTCTCCATCTCCGCGGCGCCCATGCCGCGCGTCGTGACGGCCGGCGTGCCGATGCGGATGCCGCTCGTCACGAACGGCGACTGCGTCTCGCGCGGCACGGTGTTCTTGTTCACGGTGATGCCGGCGCGGTCGAGCGCCTGCTCGGCGACCTTGCCGGTGAGGTTCTTCGAGCGCAGGTCGACCAGCATGAGGTGGTTGTCGGTGCCGCCGCTCACGATGTGGTAGCCGCGCGTGGCGAGCGCCGCGGCGAGCGTGCGCGCATTGGCGACGATGCGGCCGCAGTAGTCGGTGAACGACGGTTCGAGCGCTTCCTTGAACGAGACGGCCTTGGCGGCGATCACGTGTTCGAGCGGGCCGCCCTGCGTGCCGGGGAAGACGGCCTTGTCGATGGCCTTGGCGTGCTCGGCCTTGCAGAGGATGAGACCGCCGCGCGGGCCGCGCAGCGTCTTGTGCGTGGTCGTCGTGACGACGTCGGCGTGCGGCACGGGCGAGGGATAGTGTCCCGTGGCGACGAGGCCGGCGAAATGCGCCATGTCGACGAGCAGGATGGCGCCCACTTCCTTGGCCGCCTCGGCGAACGCCGCGAAGTCGACGACGCGCGAGTACGCGCTGTAGCCGGCGATGAGCATCTTCGGCTTGTGCTCGCGCACGAGCGCGCGCATGCGGTCGTAGTCGATGAGCCCTTCGTCGTTCACGCCGTACGACACGATCTTGTAGAGCAGCCCGCTGAAATTCACCGGCGAGCCGTGCGTGAGGTGCCCGCCCTGCGAGAGGTCGAGCCCCATCACCGTGTCGCCGGGCTTGAGGAACGCCATGTACACGGCCCAGTTCGCCGAGGCGCCCGAATGCGGCTGCACGTTCGCGTGGTCGGCGCCGAAGAGCCGCTTGGCGCGGTCGATCGCCAGCTGTTCCACCTGGTCGACCACCTCGCAGCCGCCGTAGTAGCGCTTGCCGGGAAGTCCTTCGGCGTACTTGTTGGTGAGCGGCGAACCCATCGCCTCGAGCACCGCCGGCGAGACGAAGTTCTCGCTGGCGATGAGCTCGAGACCGTGCTCCTGGCGCGCCGTCTCTTCGACGATGAGCCGGGCGATGTCGGGGTCGGTCGCGCGGAGTGCGGCGCCGGGTTCGGCGCGGTCCCACTGGGGCCAGCCACTCATTTCGGAGGTTCCTCGAGTTCGA
This sequence comes from Gemmatimonadota bacterium, assembly GCA_016194585.1. Taxonomy (GTDB): domain Bacteria; phylum Gemmatimonadota; class Gemmatimonadetes; order Gemmatimonadales; family Gemmatimonadaceae; genus Fen-1231. Next base: position 82,800 of record JACQBG010000028.1, on the reverse strand, counting down.
TTTTCTCGACGCGGCGTTCGTGGCGTCCGCCTTCGAACGGAGTGTCGAGCCAGACCTGCAGGATCGTCTCGGCCTCCGCCTCGCTGATGCAGCGGGCGGGGAGCACGAGGATGTTCGCGTCGTTGTGCTGCCGGGCGAGCCGCGCGACGTCGGCGTTCCACGCCACGGCGGCGCGCACGTGCGCGTGCCGGTTGGCGGCGTAGCTCATGCCGAGCCCGGTGCCGCAGAGCAGCACGCCACGCTTCACCTCGCCCGTCGAGACCTCCTCGGCGAGCGGGTGCGCGTAGTCGGGATAATCGGTGGACGCCTCCGACGACGTGCCCATGTCCTGCACGTCGTAGCCCAGCGCGGTGAGCCGCGCCTTGAGCTTCTCCTTCATCTCGAAGCCGGCGTGGTCGGAGGCGATCGGGATGCGCTCGGCCATGGTCAGCTCTTTCGCGGCCACTGCGGCCACGTCTTGGTGAGCCCGCGCACCGCCGCGAGCCGCTTCTCGGCGAGCTTGTCGGCGGCGACGTAAGTCGGGATGCCGTCTTCCTTCGCGATCGCGTAGACGCCGAGGAGCGTGTCGAAGATCTCGTCGGCCTTGCGGAGCGACCGCTCGTGCGTCCAGCCGGCGAGCTCGGAGTACACGTTGATCACGCCGCCGGCGTTGGCGACGAAGTCGGGGCCGTAGAGGATGTTGCGCTTCTCGAGCGCCTCGCCGTGCTTCTTCGGCTCGAGCAGCTGGTTGTTGGCGCCGCCGCAGACGATCTCGACCTGGAGCTTCGGGATCGTGTCGTCGTTGAGGATGCCGCCGAGCGCGCAGGGGGCGAAGATGTCGGCCTTCTGCGCGTAGATGGCGTCGCCGTCGACCGCCGTGGCGCCGCACTCCTTGACCACCGCCTGCACCTTGTCGGGGCGGATGTCGCTCACGACGAGCTTCGCGCCGACGGCGGTGAGTTCCTTCGCGAGATACCGGCCGACGTTGCCGCACCCCATGATGGAGACCGTCTTCCCCTTGAGGTCGGACGAGCCCCAGCGGTGCTGCGCCGACGCCTGGATACTGCGGAAGACGCCGCGCGCCGTGACCGGCGACGGGTCGCCCGACTTGTTGGCGAGCCCGGCGACGTACTCCGTCTCCATGTGCACGTAGTCCATGTCGGCCGTGCCCGTGCCGACGTCCTCGGCCGTCACGTACCGGCCGCCGAGCGATTCGACGAAGCGGCCGTGCGCGCGGAAGATCATCTCGCGGTTCGCCGTGCGGTTGTCGCCGATGATGACCGACTTGCCGCCGCCGAGGTTGAGCCCCGCGACGGCGTTCTTGTAGGTCATGCCGCGCGAGAGGCGCAGCGCGTCGGTGATCGCCGCGTCGTCGCTCTCGTAATTCCAGAAGCGGGTGCCGCCGAGGGCGGGACCGAGCGTCGTGTCGTGGATCGCGATGATGCCGCGGTAGCCGGTCGACTTGTCGTGGCAGAGCACGACCTGTTCGTGGCCGAGTTCGGAAAGGGTGTCGAAGACCTTCATGGATTCATCCGGATGGAGTGATGATCTGTGCTGCCGGGGTGGAGCGATCGGAACGGCGCCCGGTTGCGACGCCGCTCGCGCGGCGCCGCGCCGGTCACCGGTGCGTCAGCGACCGCGCGATGACGATGCGCTGGATCTCGGACGTCCCTTCGTAGATCTCGGTGACCTTCGCGTCGCGGAACAGCCGTTCCACGTCGAACTCCGTCGTGTAGCCGTACCCGCCGTAGATCTGGATCGCCTGCGTGGTGACCCACATCGCGGCCTCGCTCGCCAGCAGCTTGGCCATCGACGCGTACGCGCCGGGACTCTCGCCCCGGTCCTTCATCGCCGCGGCGGCGTGCAGCACGGCGCGCGCCGCGGTGACCTTCGTCGCCATGTCGGCGAGCTTGAACTGGATGGCCTGGAAGTCGTGGATCGGCGTGCCGAACTGCTTGCGCTCGCTCGCGTACGCCGTCGCGAGCTCGAGTGCGCGCCGCGCGATCCCCACCGCCTGCGCGGCGATCCCGAGCCGCCCGTGCTCGAGCGACTGCATGGCGTACACGAAACCCTGCCCTTCCTCGCCGAGCAGCCGGTCGGCGGGGACGCGCAACTGGTCGAAGTTCAGTTGCACGGTCGGCGACGCGCGGAGCCCGAGCTTGTTCTCCTTCTTCCCCACGGCGAAGCCGGGGAGGTCGGGGGTCACGATGAACGCCGAGATGCCGCGTCCGCCGCGCCGCAGTTCCGGCGTGTCGGTGCGGGCCATCGCGACGATCACGCCGGCGTGGTTGCCGTTCGTGACCCACGCCTTGGTGCCCGTGAGCACCCAATGGTCGCCGTCGCGCACGGCCTGCGTGCGAAGGGCCGCCGCGTCGGAGCCGGCGTCGGGCTCCGAGAGCGCGAACGCGCCGAGCAGCTCGCCGCGCGCCATCGGCGGGAGCCAGCGCTCGCGCTGCGCCTCGCTGCCGAACCGCAGGATCATCTGCGTGGGGAGCGAGTTGTGCACCGACATCAAAACGGCCGCCGATGCGTCGGCGGCCGCGATCTCCTCGAGGGCGAGGAGGTAGGTGAGGGCGTCGAGTCCGAGGCCGTCGTACGCCTCCGGGAGGAGCATCCCGAGGAAGCCGAGCGCGCCGAGGCGGGGCGTGAGCGTGGGCTCGAAGTACGAGTCGCGGTCCCACGCCGCGGCGTGCGGCGCGAGTTCGTTGCGCGCGAAGTCCCGGGCCATCCGCTGGATCTCGGACTGCTCGGGGGTCAGGGGCGTCAGCGCTGCGTCGGTCATCTGCTCTCAGTTACGGTCATCGGGCGCGTCGCGTTCACACGCGTCCGGTCACTTGTATTCGTAGAATCCGCGTCCCGACTTGCGTCCGAGCCAGCCGGCCGCGACGTACTTCCGGAGCAGCGGGCAGGCGCGGTACTTCGGGTCGCCGAGCCCGTCGTGCAGCACGTCGAGGATCGCGAGACAGGTGTCGAGCCCGATCAGGTCGGCCAGCGCGAGCGGCCCCATCGGGTGGTTCATCCCGAGCTTCATCACCGTGTCGACGGCCTCGGGGGTGCCGACCCCCTCCATCACGCAGTAGACCGCCTCGTTGATCATCGGCATCAGGATGCGATTGGCGATGAAGCCCGGGAAATCGTTCGCCTCGACCGGGGTCTTCCCCACCGTCTTCGCGAGCGCGACGGTGCGTTCGAGCGTCTCGTGGCTCGTCGCGAGCCCGCGGATGATCTCGACGAGCTGCATCACCGGCACGGGATTCATGAAGTGCATGCCGATCACGTGGCCTGGGCGCTTGGTCTTGGCGGCGATCTCGGTGATCGAGATGGAGCTCGTGTTGGTGGCGAGGATGGCGCCTTCCGGGGCGAGCCTGTCCATATCACCGAAGATCTTGAACTTGAGCGCCGGGTTCTCGGTCGCCGCCTCGATGGCGAACGTCGCTTTCGCGACCGCGCCGAGGTCCGTGCTCGTGGCGATGCGCGAGAGCGTCGCGTCCTTGGCCGCCGCGTCGAGCGTCCCCTTCTTCACCTGCCGGTCGAGGTTCTTCTCGATCGTGCCCTTGCCGCGCGCGAGCGCCTCGGCCGACACGTCGATCAACGTCACGCTCAGGCCAGCGGCCGCGCAGACGTGCGCGATCCCGTTCCCCATCTGGCCCGCGCCGACCACCGCGATGATGTCACTCATTGATTGCGTTCTCCACAGGATGGACGGCGGGCGCCAGCCCGCCGGGTGCGCGCGCATGCGACCGCCGCACCACAAGAAAAGTAGCGACGAGCATCCCGCGGCGGCGGCAGTGCGGAGCGCCGAAACGGAAAACGCGAGCGGCCACCAGACATCGGTGGCCGCTCGCGTCGTGGCACGGGGTGTCGTTCAGCTAGGCGACTTTCTGGAGCCCTCCGGTGGTGGAGGTGGAGGTGGAGGTGGAGGTGGGGGTGGTCGCAGCGGTGCCGGCCGCGTTGGCCGTGTTGCCCGCCTTGGTGCGCCCCGGCAGCCCGCCGATGCGCTTGGCCACGCGCCACTCTTCGGCCAGGCGCGGATCATCGTGCAGCACGTGCACGAGCAGTGCGTCGAGCGTCAGGACGGCCGTGCGTCCCTTCGCCAGCGATCGCGCGAGCTGCGTCGTCGCGCCGATGCGCTGCACGCGCTTGTCGGCACGCACCGCGACCGAGTGCTTCACCGCGACCGCGGCGTCGCGCAGCCGGGTGATGAAATCGCCGGCGAACGTGGGGGCCGGGAACTGCGCCGCGTACGGCTGGGCGGCGGCCGCCATCGCCATCGCGGCCTGATAGAGGCGCGTCCCGGTCGTCTTGTTCACGTTGGGGATGAGCGCCGCGAAGTTCGGCACGCCGGTGAGCTGTGCGCGGGCGAACTTCGCGATAGGCACCATGTGGCGCCCCACGAGCTCGGCCTCGAGGTCGCTCTGGCGGTGCGTCTCGCCCCTGATGTCGCGGACCCGCGTCCCCTGTTCGGTGACGGTGGTGTCCGTCGCGGCGACCGCGGCGTCGAGCGTTCGACGGGCGTCCGTCTGGTTGATCGCGCCGACGACGTCGGCGTGACGGTCGAGGAACTGCTGCGCCCGGGAGAGGGTCTGCGCGGAAGACTGCTGCTGGCGGTTCATACTTCCTCCTTCAATTGGGAAAGGGTGGACGCCCTACGGAAACGGCCGACGCTGGCGTCCGCCACGTCGGCCGGGATTTGTATCGAGGAGTCGGAGTTGATGCACACGGCGTGGTCGCTGTGCGCACCGGAGGGTCAGCTGTGCGCGAGGGAGGGTCAGCTGCCGGCGAGAGAGGGTCGGCTGCCGACGAGGGAGGGTCGGCTGCCGACGATGGCGGGTCAGCTGCCGACGATGGGGGGGCAGCTGCCGGCGAGGGAGGGTAAGCTGCCGGCGAGGGAGGGTCAGCTGCCGGCGAGGGAGGGTCAGCTGCCGACGAGGGAGGGTCAGCTGCCGACGAGGGAGGGTCAGCTGCCCGCGCCGGGGGGGGTCAGCTGAAGACGCCGGGGGGTCAGCTAAACACGACGGACCGACGATTGGAGCGGTGGGAGTCGCGACTGTGCGTCAGGGAGTCGCGACTGTACGTCAGGGCGCCGCAGGTGCGCGGTGCGGTCGCTCAGGCGACCGCTCTGGTGGGCACGGCGTCGGGGTCGGGAAGGCGATCCATCGGAGTGTCGCCTCTACATACCTAACTCCGCCTTTACGAATTAAGTCAATAGTCGATTTCTTGAGAACTGATATTCAGCTCTAAGTGGTTGCTGACTATCGACATGCGTGAAGCTTTACAAAACACGGTCGAAAGCGCGACGGCACACTTTTTCGCAAGCAGCGATGTATCGTCGTTACACTGTGGCTGGATTTGGGCCAAATTCGACCGATTTCGGCCAATTGGAGGCGTGACTTAATCGAATTGTAATCTTGGTGCTTCGCGGCGCTTCGCCGGGTGAGATCGCACGGATTCACACGATCCCGCGGACTACGCCACTTCCGCCCGATACTGCATCGGGTTCCAACAGGCACGTCGCGCGCAAGGAACCCCGCACTTTGAAGAGCTGCGGCGCGCGACCGAAGGCGAAGACGCGGTAGAGGTGGTAGCGCGTGCGCTCCTGGTCCGACACCTCGACTTCGTTGCGCGTCGCGAAGAACGGACTCGACACGCCGCCCCGGGTGGTCTTCACCTCGATGAGCCGCTCGGCGCCGTTTTCGTCGAACGAGAGGACGTCGTAGCCGAGTCCATCTCCTTTCGTGCGAGCCACGTGGTCGATTCGCGCGGCGAGGCGCTTCTTTCCCGTGTCTCTCAGCCGCCGCTCCTCAAACTCCAGGACCGCGAGCTCGCCGGCGAGCCCGAGCGATGCATCACAAGAGAGGCCATGCGAACGACGCTTGGCTCGCAAGCTGCGATCGGAGTGCCTCGATTGTCTGCGCCGGCTGCGTACGATGGATCAGTGCGTGGCAGTTCGGGCAGACCGGAATCAGGTCCGTTATCGGGTCAACTACGTACGCGCGGCGAATCGCGGACAACGAGACAACGTGATGCACATGAATGAACCCTCTGCCGAGTGCACCGTAGGCACGCTCGAAATCGAAGCCACATACCGCACAGGAATAGCCGTGGTGTCTCAGGCACTCGGCCCGGGCGCGTCCACTACGCTCGTACGCATTGACGCTAACCGATACTGCCGCGCCCTCGACAAATTCTTCGGGTTGACCTGGGAGTTCCTCAGGGACCTGCGGCGGTATTTCGTCGCCAGCGCCATACCATTGCGTTCCGGCGCGAACGAGGCGCTTTGCGGTCAATTTCGGAACAAATGAACTAATGGATGCAGGCCCCGCATCGCTGCCTTCCGACCGGTCAGCTCTAGTCATCGGAAACGTCATCAGCTGATACCGTTCTTCTTCGACGAGCCGTAGGTGTTCCCGCGCTTGAGTATAGCCCGGTTGGCGGCGTCCACGCCGAACTCGCCAATCGTCATCAAGAATCAAACAAGTGTCGCCATTCGTACGATGAGTCCACGCACCGAATATCACCGTTCGTTCTTCGTGGTTGATGAAGGACCAGCTCCAGGTCCAATTCTCGCATGTCGCGCCCAACGATTCTATGAACTTGCGGCGGGAGACTGAAGGCATCGCTGGCATCACATCCGGATGGGATTAACTCGAGCGCTCTCGAAGTCGCGAAGAGCGTATCGCAGGTCGCTACACACGAACGCCGCATAACCCAGAGTCATTCTCGGAACGATGAAGCTATCAGACACTCACCACCCGGCACTCGACTACTCGAGAGACTTCGCCACGGCGACGAACTCTTCCAGCGTGGTCAATTCATCGCGGATATCATCCGGGTATTTTCCGTGGAGCTCACGCGGTACCACGAGCTGAACGCCTTCGTCGCGCATCTCACGGAACTGCGGCGTAGAAACTCCTTCCTGTACGGTCAGAAGATGTTTCTCCGGTATCCGCTTGGCTTCGTTCAATATCTGTCGCCAGCGATCCTTGCATGTGGTCTTTGCCGCCAGCATCCGCAGTTTGGTTGCCGGCCAAGCGTCGTCACGATAGTGCTCGATCGAAGGAAAGATGAAGTCCGGCGTTCGCTTGTCTTCGGTCGATTCCGTCCAGCTGTGCCGCACGCCCTCTTCGTTGAAGATGGCACGAGCGTGCAACTCCAGTGACTTCCCCGCCCGTGACTTGCGGCGGTTCGTCACCGAGTTGGCAAAGCGGACGAACTCCTCGACATTGACGAACCCTTCCTTCACGCGAGGGAGAACGACGTGACTCTCGATCGAGAGAAACAGCTCGTACTCACATGCCCGTCGCTTGATGATTCTATCGTCAACATCTCCCAGCCGCCGACCTCGCATCCGATCGAGCACCATGTTCACGATGGCCTCCCCGGACGGCAGTTCTACGCGCCACTCGGGAAGCAACTCATCGTCGCGCAGGCTGCAGGGGCTGCGCCGAACAGCCTGCACCATCATTCCCGCCGACGGCGAGAAAAGCACTCCGCTGCCAGGTTCGACCGGCCCGACGGTCTCGAGGATCAGGTCATCTTCCTCAGCGCTGTCCGTGATCCACAGCTCGAGCCCCGCGGCATCCTTCGACGGCGACGGCTGCTGGAAAGCGAACACCACGAGGCTCCCTGTCGCCTCTTCCGCCACCAAGGGGTGGTCCATCCCACCCCAATTCGTGAGCCGAGCTTCGTCGCGACCATTCGACTTGTGCTCAACTCGGCGCGAGTTGTACCAGATCAAGCGCACGTCCTGCGCGAGACCGTGCGAGGCGACCAGCGCGCTGAGATGCAGATCCGGGTTCTTTTCCGCTTCGGCGCGCGCGGTCAGCTCCGGAAACGCGATGCGAAGCAACTCCTTGCCGACGTACGGCCCGCCTTGGTGCACGTTGGGCTTGGCGTACGTGTCGTTCGCGGGGATGTACTTCACGTACCAGTGCCATCCCGGCGTCGCGACCCGCTCCATCCACGCTTCGAGTTCGTCCAGTCGTCGACTCAACTGCGTTTACCTCGGATGGCCTTCGCGAGCCTGGCGATTCGCGCCGGCGTGATCTCACACGTCCATAGCATGTGCACGTTCCACCCGTCCGCCGTCAGTTCTTTCACCACGCGACGGTCCCGCACAACATTCTCACGGAACTTCTGACGCCAGAAGGCGACTCGGGATTTCGGTGTGTAGCTGAAACGACATCCCGCGTGTCTGTGCCAGAAACATCCATGCACGAAGACCACCGCGTTCCAGCGCGAAAGAACGATGTCGGGCCGCCCCGGAAGTCCGCTGACGTTCAGTCGGAACCGTAGCCCTCTACGATGAAGGCCCGAGCGAACAGCGCGCTCCGGTGCTGTGTCCTTCCCACGGATTCCCGACATCATCCGACTGCGCGTGTCGCGATCGACGGTGTCGGTCATTCGATTCAGGCGGCGCTACTCGCGCGCTTCTTTACCGGATTCTTGACCTCGATCACACGCGGAGCCAGAGCCTTCGCAATTGCCTCGACGACAGGTACGGAGACGGAGTTTCCGAACTGCTTGTATGCTTGCGTATCAGAGACGACGATTCTGAACGGTTTGGAACCCGGTCGGTCAAAACCCATGAGCCGCGCGCACTCACGTGGCGTTAGCCGACGCGGGTTTCCCTTCTTGCGACGGACGAGGATCTCCGATCCATCTTTGTAGTAGCGGGCTGACAGCGTTCGAGCGACATCCTCCGGTCCGACCAGCCCGAAACCGAAACCATTGCCAGCTGCCTGGTGCTTGGCCGCATACCCCTGCAGGTAGGCCCAGAGGTGATCAGTCAACACGTACTTCGAGAGAACTCTGCCCTTCGGATCGAGAAAACGCTCTTCCGGATCTTCAGAGCCGTCTTCGGGATGGAGGATGGTCTTCAGTCGAGGTCCAAACTTTGGTGCGGGAATGTCCACCGTTTCCCAGTCAAACGCCTCTCCAATGTCTGGTCGAATGCCAACGATGAATACACGTTCCCGATGCTGCGGAACGAATGAAGCGGCATCGACGATACGAACGCTGATTCGGTAGCCTAGTTTTTCGGCCAACGTCCGCCGAATGACCTCGAAGGTTTTTCCTTTGTCGTGGGACGCGAGGTTCTTGACGTTCTCGAGAACGAACGCCTTCGGGCGTTTGGCGGCGATGATACGCTCGATGTCGAAGAACAGCGTACCTTGGGTCTCGCATTCGAAACCGTGCTTTCGGCCGAGAGAATTCTTCTTCGACACGCCGGCGATACTGAACGGCTGGCAGGGAAAGCCGGCGAGCAAGATGTCGTGGTCCGGAATCTCGGATTCCTTCACCTTTGTTATGTCGCCGAAGACGCCTTCATCTCCGAAGTTGGCTGTGTAGGTCTTCTGGGCGTACTTGTCCCACTCGGAAGTGAAGACGCAGCGACCGCCGGCTGCCTCAAAGCCCCTCCGGAAACCACCGATCCCCGCGAAGAGATCGATGAAGGAGAAAGAACAGTTCTCAGTCGAAGGCGTCGCGGGGCGAAGTGAAAGAAGGTACTGAAACACTGCCTCACGAACGCGGCCTGTCGGACTCTCCCATCTGGCGATCTGTCGAGCCGAGTACCCCGCGCGAACGGCTAACTCTTCCTGCGTCAGGCCGAGTGATTCCCTCAGCGCGCGCAACGCATATGGTTTGGCGATTTTGGTGTTTGTTCGGACGGACATTCTGATGACATTACGTCATCACCTAGACCTCGTCAATGTCGCCGCACAAGCGTGTATTTGCGCTATATATGCGATATATATATGATATATGTGTGCTGAAGAACTCACTGGGATAACATATGACGAATAAGAAAAGTGCGGGTGACCTACGCAGGGACAACTTTGTTCGACTGGCCAACAACAGAGTCAACAGGGCCATCAGAGATATCAGGCTGATCGGGAATCTCTCGAATCGCGCGACCTACGCTCACACCGAGGACGATGTCAGAAAGATCCTCAAAGTGCTGCAACGGGAGATAGACGCAGTTCGCGTCAGGTTCACGGGATCTGGCGGCAGCAAGGATGCCGACTTCAACCTCGAGGCTTGAGCAAGCGGCGTCGAATGCGTGCCTGACAGAAGAACCGTTCGGAGTCCCGATCCATCGCATCTTGAACCTCAGTCCTTCACGGCTATGCAACCGATCTGGCACTTCAACCAGTTTCGACGCGGAGATCAGCGGAACGATCCGATCTCTACCGCCCTGTTCTCGCAGGATGAGGTCCAAGACCTCGCCGGCTCGATCGTTCGAGAAGCGATTCAGAATTCGCTTGACGCACAACGACTGCCTGTGGTCAACGTGCGGTTCTCGCTTCGACGGTCAACCGCCCCGTCCGCGGAGCAGCTCGCTCCATTCTTGGCCGGACTGTGGGATCACCTCGCCGCAGACGGTACAGGCCTCGACGCTGCGCCGTCTCCTCGTGGCAGCGTTCCGCTCCTCGTAATCGAGGACGAAGGCACTACGGGGCTCGTCGGAGATCCAGCGCAATGGGATCCCCTCGATGGGGACAAGAACGGCTTCTTCCTCTTCTTTCACGCGACTGGCACGAGCGGCAAGAGCGGTGAGTCTCGAGGTCGGTGGGGTGTCGGGAAGTTCGTGTTTCCAATGGGAAGTCAGGCGAACGTCTGGTTTGGCTTGACTGCTTCCGAGAGCCATCCAAGCCCGATGCTGATGGGACGGTGCGTGCTCAAGACCCATCGCGTCAGTGGAACCACCTTCCATCCCGATGGTCGCTGGGGCTTCTTGGATGAGGACTTCGTCAAACCGATGACGAGTCCGGCTCCGCTTGTCGAGAAGTTCAAGCGCGCTTGTGGAATCAACAGGAACGACACGCTAGGTCTCTCTGTCGTGATTCCCTGGATTCGACCGGAAGTCACCGTCAAAGCGATTCACTCAGCAGTCGTTTGCGAGTACTTCTTGCCGCTCTTGCGAGGACAGCTCGTGGTTACGATTGAGGAGGACGGAGTATCTACTCGAATTGACGCGAGTTCCGTTCTGGCCGCCGCCGTCTCTTTAGACCGGCCTCAAATCGCCGCCACAGTTGCCTTGGCAGTTGAGGCCGCAGCGCTTCCGTCGTCGGAGATTCCGGTCCTGATTGCCGCGGATCACCAAGGAAACTCGCCACAGTGGGGCGCGGCTCTCGTGCCGGCGGAACTTCGCCCGACACTCGCGAGCAAACTCGACGCTGGCGAGATGGTCGCGGTGCGCATTCCCATTCGCGTACGTCCGAAGGACAAGCCGGACCAGAACTCCTACGTGGACATCTACGTGCGCGGAACGGAAACGGACGGCAGAACATATCCTCTGATCGTCCGCGAAGGCATCACCGTACCCAAAGCTCGAACTACAGGTATCGTCAACTGCGTTGCCCTCGCTCTCGTAGACCACAAGCCGCTTGTAAGTCTCGTTGGCGACTCCGAGAATCCGGCGCACACGGAACTTCTACACAAGCTGATCAAGGAGAAATACACATACGCGAAGGCAACGCTCGATTTTCTTCGGGAAGCACCTGCCGGCCTGGTGCGCGCACTTCGCGAAGGAGACACAGAGGCCGACCCCTTTCTCATGGCCGACCTGTTCCCGTCACCCGAGGCCGGATCGGGCCGGAAGCAGCGAACGACCCCGAAGAGCGGCGACACGACGCCGCCACCGCCACCACCGCCCCCGCCGCGTCCTCGCCGCTTCCGCATCGATGCAACGGCCGATGGCTTCCGCATCATAGGGCAGCCAGGCGAATCCGAGCTGCCGGCGACGTTGCGCGTCTCTTGCGCGTATGAGGTTCGGCGCGGACGCCCGCTGTCCGACTACGACCCGCTCGATTTCAACTTGGCCGCCGCGCCCATCCGAATCGAGGCCGTCTCAGCGAAAGTCGTATCGGCAGAGAACAATCGACTTCGCTTTGAGCCGGAGTCCGCAGACTTCCGAGTCACAGTAGGCGGGTTCGACACCAATCGAGACGTATACGTCCGCGTCGACGAGGAGAACTAGCGTACTATGGCCATTCGGAGAGTCAACTACACCGGTCGAAAGCGCATTACCCGCGACTCCGTCGTTATCGCGCTTGACCGTTTCACATCACCAATTGGCTTCGAGGTCGCTCTCGATCTCGCCCGGTACGGCTTCCCGAGTGACGCGGAGATCGTCATTGAAGCGAGTGTCGACTGGACCGTCGAGCGGTTCCCATGGGGAACGATTTCGACGCCGCCCTCCAATCCGAGGGGAAGTTTGCGGCAATTCGATACTCCCGAAGGCATTCGCTTCGCGCTGAAGGTCCTCGGCACGGGTAGCGCAGCAGGACTCATTCTTGGCGAGGCCGACTCGATCGTACCCAGCGATCCAGAAATAGAGAAGTCTGCCCAGTCCTTCATTGACGTTCGGCCTGAGAGGCTCGGACATCGCGCGTGGAAACTGATCATCGACGAGTCGCACCCCATCCTGCTCGTGAACGAGTCGGTGGGCGACTGGAAAGCGTTCGCGCGTTCTGCCTCGTTTCGGGCTCTGGTGGCACCAGAAATATTTCGGCAGCTCATCCTCAAGGCAGCAGACGGAGACTCTGATTTCGATGGAGACGCGGCGGGCCCGGCGTGGGAGTCACAGTGCCTGGTGATGGCCGCACGATTGTCGAACCAGACGCTCCCGATACCCCCCGATGTGAATCCACGCGAGGATTGGATCGACGCAGCCGTCACCGCATTCGCACAGCACCACAGATTCGGGTCGACACTTCGAAGCATTCTCGACCAGGACATCGAGTCATGATTCTCCGCCAATTCAACGCCGACGGCCTTGAGCAGTGTCGATCCGTGCTCGCGTCAATCCGCCACGGTGAGATCGCCCGTGTTCCGCGAGCGTTTACTGAAGATGACCGTCTCTCTCACCCAGTGTCATCGAAAGCACTCGCCGCTCCACCAACGATCGCGAACAGATGGGAACTTGCGATCTGGCTTTGGAGGAGTCTCGACGACAACATCCCGGAGGGCGTCCTGCTCAGCTCTGACGGTTTTTGGACTTGGATGGCTTTCTGGCTCTTCGACGTGATCGCGCCTGCCCGCGAAGGCGTCCGCAAGATCGGAGAGGACGCCCGGGTAATTCTCGACCGATCAAACCGCAGGAGATGGTACCGCCACTTGCTCGCAGGTCCGTATCTGCTGATGCGGGCGCACCACGACAATCCGGCAAGACTTCGCGCGATGCTCGCAGGAACCCCGGATACACCGGGGGAGCTGTACGAACAGCTTGCTGGACGAAAGGAGATTGTTACTAGTCCAGCTGTTGTGGACGTCTTCTCTCGCCTCTATTGGAATCCAACTCGCAACTCAATCAAGCGCGGCGCAGCCGGTCGTGGCCCGGGGAGTGCCAACCGATTCGGCAAGCTCCTAGAGCAACTTGACGTGACATACGATCTCGGAACCACTCCGACCGACAGACTCTTCATGATGATGCCAGAGGAGTTCACCCGCTTCAAGACGTGAGCATCGTCGACGCCGCCGGCGTGAACCATCTAAGCGCGTGCCCGACCCGACTCAACGACATTTTGTGCGAGGCTGTGGGGAAACCACTCCCCAACCGTGACATAGGATTGCGTGCTGCCTGTCTCAATTATGCCTCACCGTGCAGACTGAGACTTGCGGATCGCTCAGAACAAGCGACGTTATAGCCGGGCCTTCTCTTGCTCAATGGAACTCGGCAACTCATCCCCACTGTCCCGAGGATCCTGCACCATGTACGAGGTGGCTTCTGCCCCTTCGTCGAGAGACTCACGTCCACCGCGCCGGGGATCTTCTGCACGAGGTGCAGCACGCTGTCGGCCAACGTGCCGAGCATGCGAGCGTCCTTGCCGCGCAGCTCCACCTGGATCTGCTTGCGCGCGCCGCCGAAGCCCGTCGTGAATACGTACACCTTCGCGCCGCCGATCTGCTGCACGTCCTTTCTGAGCATCTCGCCGAAATCGCTCTGGCTCACGTTGCGGTCGGCCTTGTGGATCATCCGGATGTAGACGGTGCCGAGGTCGGTGGCACCGAGCGCGCTCCCCGCCTGCATGCCGGCACTGCTGCCGCGCAGACATGCGAGATCCCGAACCCCGGTCTACCCCGCCCCGACCACCGCGACGATGTCACTCATGCGTCGTTCTCTACAGGCAGGACGGACAGCGCGTACCCTCCGCCCGCGCGCGAGCCCCGAACCACCAGAAGAGTCGCGACCACCATCCCCACGGCCGCGGCGACCCCGCCCTCCGGACCCCACGACCCGCCGGTGAGCCACGCTGGGCCGAGGTCGAGCAGACGGTAGTCCGATGCGCCCAATGGCAACCCGCTCACCGGCGCGTGCAGGATCGCGGCCTGCGCGAAATTCCACGCGAGGTGCGCCATCCACGCGGCCACGAGACTCCCCGTGGCCAGCCGCACCGCGGCGAGGAACACCCCGGCGATGGCCACCGTCGTGGTCGAGAGGACGGTCGGGTTGGGATTGAAGAGATGGAGCAGCGCGAAGCAGAGGCTGGTGACTGCGACGGCCGCCGTGGCGCCGTACGACGCGCGGAGTGCCGCGAGCAGGTACCCGCGCATGGCGAGTTCCTCGACAAGCGCCGCGGGCGCCAACAGCAGGAGCGCGGTGCCGGCACAGCCGAGCCAGGTCGTGGTGTGCGGTTGGGCCTCGAAGGCGTAGCGGTGCGCGGCGAGCAGCAGCGCCGACGGCACGAGGATGCCGAGCGCCCCCGCGGCGAGGCCGACCAGCGCCGTGCGGGCGCGCCAGGCGGCGCGGGCCAGCCCCACCTGCGCCCAATCGGCCACGCCGCCGCCATCCACGCACAGCGCCAGCCAGGTGCCGATGAGCAGCGCGCTCAGCGCGCCCAGTTGATCGAGCGGCACGCGCCAGCTGCGCGCGAGCCCGACGAGCGGCGTGAGCGAGAGCAGCCCGTACGCGATGCTCGAGACGAGCGCGCCCGCGACGAACGTCGCGCCGAAGAACAACGCGATGCGCCACGGCGCGCGGAGCGCGCCGTCGGCCGTCACGAACAGCGCGCGCACCGCGCCGCCGTCAGCGCGAGCCTAGACGCGCTCGACGCTGAGCGCGACGGCGTTGCCGCCGCCGAGGCAGAGCGTCGCGAGTCCCGTGCGCGCGCCCCGGTCGTGCAGCGCGTGCAGCAGCGTCACGAGGATGCGCGTGCCGCCCGCGCCGATCGGATCGCCGAGTGCGATCGCCCCGCCGTTCACGTTCACGCGCGACGGATCCCACCCGAGCGCGTCGCCGTCGGCGAGCGCCTGGCTCGCGAACGCCTCGTTGGCCTCGATGAGGTCGTAGTCGCCGATCTTGGCGCCAGTCTTCTTCATCAGGTTCTGCACGGCGACGATCGGCGCGAAGAACAGCTCCTGCGGGTCACCGCCCCCCGACGCATAGCCGGTGATGCGGGCGAGGATCGTGAGGCCGTGCGCCTTCGCGTACGCTTCGCTCGTCACGACCACCGCCGCGCCGCCGTCGTTGAGTCCCGGCGCGTTCCCCGCCGTCACCGTCAGCTCCTCGGGCTTCATGTCCTTCGGCGCGTCCTTCGGGAACGCCGGCTTCAGCTTCGCCAGCGCCTCGAGGGAGGTGTCCTTGCGCGGGCTCTCGTCGGTGTCGACCACGGTCGGCCCCTTCTTGCCGGGGATCTCGACCTTCACGATCTCCTTCGCGAACTTCCCCGCCTCGATCGCCGCCACCGCCTTCTGGTGCGACTCGAACGCGAACTCGTCCTGCCGCGCCCGCGTGATGCCGGCCTTCTTCGCCGTGTACTCGGCGTGGCCGCCCATGTGGCGGTCGTAGAACGAACACCAGAGCCCGTCGCGGATGAGCCCGTCGACCATCGTCTGGTTGCCGAACTTGATGCCACTGCGCATGCCGTTCACGTAGTGGGGCGAGTTCGACATCGACTCCTGCCCGCCCGCCACGAGCAACTGTTCGTCGCCGGCACGGATGGCCTGCGCGGCGAACATCACCGCCTGCAGCCCCGACCCGCACACCTTGTTGATCGTGACGGCGGGCACGAGACCGGGGATGCCGGCCTTGATCGCGGCCTGACGCGCCGGGGCCTGTCCGACGCCGCCCTGCAGCACGTTCCCCATGAAGACCTCGCCGATCTCGGCGGGGTCGATCCGGGCGCGCTCGACGGCGGCGCGGATGGCGATGGCGCCGAGCTCCGGCGCGGTGAGTGAAGCGAGGCCGCCAAGGAAACGCCCGATGGGCGTGCGGGCGGCCGAGACGATGACGGGGATGCGGGACGTATCGGTCACTTGTACTTCCGGCTCGAGTTGAAGGCGATGGTGGCGCCGATGGACGGGAGGAACGATTCGACGATGGTCTCTCCCCAGCGGATGGCGGACGCGCCGGCGCTGGGGTCGCCGTTGCGGGGGGCGAACACCAGCCGGTCGAGGAACGCCCCCGCCACGGTGCCGAGTCCGGCGCCGAAGGCGGTGGTGCCCAGCGAACCCGTCTGGTTGCCGATGTTGCCGATCGCGTACACGCCGACCGTCGTGCCGATCCACGCGCCGACGACGCCGGTGGCGAACGCGACCTGGTCGCTCGCCGACTCGCTCGGGTTCGAGACCTTGTCGAGGATCGCGCGACCGGCGTAGTGGCCGAGGAAGAAGCCGGTGATGCCGCCGTACGACCCGACGAGCAGTTCGCCGGCGACGCGCGCCGGTTCGAGGTCGGGACGCGCCACGGGGGAGTCGGTGGTCGTCGCGTTCGCCGCCGTGAGCGGGAGCGGGGCCACGGTCTCACGGGCGCGTGCGGCAGCCGAGAACGGCGCGGCATTCATCGGTGCGGCGAGCCGCCACGCACGCGCCGGGAGCCGCAGCACCACGGCGTCGGCGCGCTGCGCGCGCGCGGCCGCGCAGGGCGGCAGGAGGAGCGCCGCCAACGCGAGCGAGCGCGCGCCGCGGGGGGTCATCCCTCCGCTCCCGTGGCGGTGAGCGCGCGCGTGCGGATCTCCTCGGTCACGCGCGCGATGAACGCGTCGATCGAGACGATGTCCTGCTTCTTGCCGGCGGCGCCGCGCGCCCGCACGGCGAGCGTGCCCGCCTCGGCTTCGCGCCGTCCGACGACGGCCATGTACGGCACCTTCATCGTCTCGGCCTCCCGGATGCGGTAGTTGAGCGTCTCGTTCCGCTGGTCGTACGTGGCGCGGATGCCGGCGGCGCGCATGCGCTTCGCGATCTCCTCCGCCTGCGGCGCGAGGTCGTCGGCGATCGGCAGCACGCGCACCTGTTCGGGCGAGAGCCACACCGGGAACGCGCCCGCGAAGTGCTCGATGAGGATCGCGATGAACCGCTCGAACGACCCGCTCACCGCGCGGTGGATCACCACCGGCCGGTGCGCGGCGTTGTCCTCGCCCACGTACTCGAGGTCGAACCGTTCCGGCGCGTTGTAGTCGAGCTGGATGGTGCCGAGCTGCCACTGCCGGCCGATCGAGTCGGTGACGTCGAAGTCGATCTTCGGCCCGTAGAAGGCGCCGTCCCCTTCCTTCATCTCGTACGGACGCCCAGTCGCCTCGAGGGCGGCGCGCAGCGCCGCCTCGGCGCGGTCCCACAGCTCGTCGCTGCCGATCCGTTCCGGCGGCCGCGTCGCGAACTTGAGCGTCGCCGTGAGGCCGAACGCGTCGTAGTAGCCGAGGATGAAGTCCATGAGGAACTTCACCTCGTCGGCGATCTGGTCCTCGCGCAGGTACACGTGGCAGTCGTCCTGCGCGAACTGCCGCACGCGCGTGAGCCCCGACAGCGCGCCCGAGAGCTCGTTGCGGTGCAGCACGTCGAACGTGACGTAGCGCATAGGCAGTTCGCGGTACGAATGCTTGTGCGACGCGAAGAACAGGTGGTGCGACGGGCAGTTCATCGGCTTGAGGGACATGTCGTGCTCGTCGGTCTCGTTGTTGAGCACGAGGAACATGTTCTCCTTGTACTTCCCCCAGTGGCCGCTCTGCTCCCACAGCTTCTTGGTGTAGAGCAGCGGCGTCTTCACCTCGATGAAGGCGTCGCGCTGCCGCTCCTGTACGAAGTCCTGGATGGTGTTGTACAGCGTCGTGCCGCGCGGCGTCCAGAACGCGGCGCCGGGCGCGACGGGGAAGAAGTGGAAGAGGTCGAGCTGCTTGCCGACGACGCGGTGGTCGCGCCGCTTCGCCTCCTCCATCTGGTGCAGGTGCGCGTCGAGCTCGTCCTTCTTGAAGAAGGCCGTGGCGTAGATGCGCTGCAGCATCTGCCGCTTCTCGTCGCCGCGCCAGTACGCGCCGGCCGCCGAGAGCAGCTTGAAGTGCTTGAGGTACGACGTGTCGGGCACGTGCGGGCCGCGGCAGAGGTCGACGAAGGGCCCGTCGGTGTACGTCGAGATGATCTCGTCGGTGCCTTCGAAATCCTCGAGCCGCTCGAGCTTAAGCGGGTCGTCGACGAACCGCTGCTTCGCCACCGCCTGCGACACTTCCTCGCGCACGAACGGCAGCTTCTCGGCGGCGACCTTCGCCATCTCCTTCTCGAACGCCTCGAGGTCGTCGGGGGTGAAGGGCTTGGCGACCTCGAAGTCGTAGTAGAACCCGCCCTCGATCGCCGGACCGAACCCGATCTTCGCGTCGGGGCGCAGCCGGCGGACGGCCGTGGCGAGGATGTGCGCGCCGGAGTGGCGCAGCACGTCGAGGGCGCGCGGGTCCTTCTCGGTGATGACGACGAACTTGCCGCCTTTGCGGAGCGGGGTCTGCAGGTCCTGCACCTCGCCATCGACGGCGACGGCGATCGCGGCGAGCAGCAGGCGCGGGCCGATCGAGCCGACGACCTCCCTCGGCAGGGTCCCGTACGGCACCTCGCGGGTGGCCCCGTCGGGAAGGACCAGGGTCAGCATCTGGGCGCCATCGGCGGTCGAAACGGTCATTTGTCGGTCACCACGTCGAGCAGTGGAGCGATGCGGTCCGCGAAGCGGAAGTACAGCACGAGGCCGGCGGCGAGGAGGGCCGTCAGCGCCATCCACAGCGCCAGTTCCTGGGCGTCGTTGATCGGGCGGGTCGGTTCGGCCACGGCTGCGCTCCGGCGTGCGGGGATGCTGCAACTTAACCAGCGCGTCTCATTGTACGCCACGCCGCCGCATACCATAGACTGGGGCCCTCGCCGACGACTAGTTTTCACCCAAATGACCAATCCCGAGAACCCGGCCGAGATCCCCCCGCTGTACGACGCGGGGGCGACCGAGGGCGCCCTGTACGCCGAGTGGGAGGCGGCGGGGGTGTTCCGCGCCGACCCGGCCCGCTCGCGCCGCACGGGCGGCGACCGCGAGCCCTACACGATCGTGATCCCCCCGCCGAACGTGACGGGGGTGCTGCATATGGGGCATGGCCTCAACAACACCGCGCAGGACGTCCTCATCCGCTGGCGGCGCATGGCCGGCGACGAGGCCCTCTGGGTGCCCGGCACCGACCACGCCGGCATCGCCACCCAGAACGTCGTCGAGAAGCAGCTCGCCAGGGAAGGCACCTCGCGCGAGGCCCTCGGCCGCGAGGCGTTCGTCGAGCGCGTGAAGGAACACGTCGAGAAGACCGGCGGGGTCATCCTGCAGCAGCTGCGCGCCATCGGCGCGAGCTGCGACTGGGAACGCACCGCATACACGTTCAGCCCCGAACTCTCGCGCGCCGTGCGCGAGGTGTTCGTGCGGCTCTACGACGACGGGCTCATCTACCGCGGCCACCGCGTGATCCACTGGTGCCCGCGCTGCCTCACGTCGCTCTCCGACGAGGAAGCGGAGTTCCACGACGAGACCGGCGCACTCTATCACGTCGCGTACCCCGTGGCCGGCGACCCGGCGAGGTCCGTGACCGTCGCCACCACGCGCCCCGAGACGCTCCCGGGGGACGTCGCCGTCGCCGTGCACCCCGACGACGAACGCTACGCCGACCTCGTGGGCAAGTTCCTCGTGCACCCACTCAACGGCCTGCCGATCCCCGTGATCGCCGACACGTACGTCGATCGCGCGTTCGGCACCGGCGCGCTCAAGATCACCCCGGCGCACGACGCCAACGACTTCGACGTCGGCAAGCGCCATGCGCTGCCGATGCCGGTGATCCTCACCCCCGACGCGTTCCTCAAGGACGATCCCTCGCCCGACGGGCCGCGCACGCCGGCCGAGTTCGTGGGGATGGACCGCGAGAAGGGGCGCAAGGCCATCGTGAAGCTGCTCGACGCGCGCGGCCACCTCGTGAAGCGCGAGCAGCACCAGCACGCCGTGCGTCACTGCTACCGGTGCGACACCGTCGTCGAGCCGCGCCTCTCCGACCAGTGGTTCGTGAAGATGGCGCCGCTCGCCGCCCCCGCCCTGCAGGCGGTGCGCGACGGCACCATCCGCGTGCTCCCCGAGCGGTGGGAAGCGGTGTACGTGAACTGGATGGAGGGGATCCGCGACTGGAACATCTCCCGCCAGATCTGGTGGGGGCATCGCGTGCCGGTGTGGCACTGCGAGGCGTGCGGCTTCGAGAAGGCGTACCGTGACGATCCCACCGCCTGCGAGAAGTGCGGCGGGGCGGTCGCGCAGGAGACGGACGTGCTCGACACCTGGTTCTCGTCGTGGCTCTGGCCGTTCTCGACGCTCGGCTGGCTCGCCAAGGACCCCGCCGACCTGCGAGCCTTCTACCCCACCGACGCGCTCGTCACGGCGCCGGAGATCCTGTTCTTCTGGGTGGCCCGCATGATCATGGCGGGCTACTACTGCGTGGGGCGTGCGCCCTTCCACACCGTGTACCTCACGGGCACGGTGCGCGACATGCAGCATCGCAAGATGAGCAAGTCGCTCGGCAACGGCATCGATCCGCTCGACGTGGTGGCGACGTTCGGCGCCGACGCGCTGCGCTACACGCTGCTGCAGGGGATGGGACTCGGCGTCGACGTGATGCTCGACCCGACCGACCTCGAGAAGTCGTTCGCGCCGGGGCGCAACTTCGCCACGAAGCTCTGGAACATCGGCCGCTTCCTGCTGATGAGCGTGGGGAGCGAGCCCGTGCGGGCGATCGGCGACGTGCCGGAGTCCTCACTCGCGAGCGCCGACCGGTGGATCCTCAACCGTCTGAACGGGGCGATCGGCGACTGCGACGCCGCCATCGGCCCGGCGCGCCCCGCCGGCGCGACGTGGCCGGAATCGCAGCGCAACGCGGGGATGCGGCTCGACGCGTACGCCGAGTCGGCGCGCCGGTTCGTGTGGAACGACCTCGCCGACTGGTACGTCGAAGCGACGAAGGGACGCCTGCAGCAGCCGGGCGACGACCGCGAGGTGGCGCGCGCCGTGCTGACGCATGTGTTCGACCAGGCGCTGCGGCTGCTGCACCCGGCGATGCCGTTCATCACCGAGTCGCTCTGGCGGCGACTGCCGACGTACGTGCCGGGAACGTTCCTGGCGACGGCGGCGTGGCCGGTGGCCACGGCGAGCCGCAGCGGTGACGACGCCTTCGATGCCGCGCGGCAGGTGATCACCGGCATCCGGCAACTGCGCTCGGACTACGCCATCCCGCCCGGCCAGCAGCTCACGGCACACGTCGTCACCGCCGACGCCGCGCGCCGCGCGCTCGTGCACGGCGAGGCGGCGTTCATCACGCGCCTCTCGAAGTGCACGCTCTCGGCGGAGGCCCCGCCCGCCGGCGCGGCGGCACACGCCGTGCTCCCGAACGGCGTCGAGCTCGTGCTCCCGCTCGCCGGCCTCGTCGATCTCGACAAGGAGATCGCGAAGCTGCGTGGCGAGCGCGAGAACCTCGAGAAGCAGCTCGTCGCGCTGCGCGGCCGGCTGGCGAACGAGAAGTTCACGGCGAAGGCGCCGGCGGAGCTCGTCGAAGCCGAGCGCGCGAAGGAGCGCGACTGGACCACCCGCCGCGACCAGCTCGACGCGAAGGTGCGATCGTTGGGCGGCGCGTGAGGGCGCGCCGCGCGCTCCCGTTCACCTACGCGGCGCTCAGCGCCGTGGCGCTCGGCTGCGCCGCCGCCGGATTGCCCCCCGGCGGCCCCGTCGACAAGAAGCCGCCGGTGCTCCTCTCGCTCACCCCCGACACGAACGCGCGCCGCGTGAAGGCGAAGGACGTCGTGTTCACCTTCGACGAGATCGTCAGCGAGCGCCCGAAAGGGGCGGCGACGCTCGACGGCATCGTCATGATCTCGCCGGCCGAATCGCCGGCGGTCGTCGACTGGCACCGCAACCGCCTCACCGTCCATCCGAAGAAGGGGTGGCGCGCCAACACCGCGTACGTCGTGACGCTCCTCCCGGGGCTCGCCGACCTGAGCGGCAATTCGCTGACGAAGCCCATCGAGACCGTCTTCTCGACCGGGGACGTGATCCCGTCGGCCGTCGTGCGCGGCGCGGTCTTCGACTGGGTGGCGCAGAAGCCGGTGCCGTTCGCCCGCATCGAGGGCACGGTCGGCAAGGACACGGTGCTGCGATGGCTCGCCGCCGCCGACTCGCTCGGACGGTTCGCCCTCACGCACGTGCCACCCTCGCCCGACCTGCGCCTGCGCGTGTTCGCCGACGCCAACAGCAACCGCCTGCTCGACCGGCGCGAGCTGTGGGACTCGATGAGCGTCCCCCTCGCCGACTCGGCGCGGCGTGACTTCTACCTCTTCGCGCACGACTCCGTCGCGCCGCGGCTGGCGACGGAACTCGCGCTCATCGATTCGACGGCGCTGCGACTGAAGTTCGACCGGCCGCTGAACCCGGCGACGCCGTTCGACCTGTCCAACATCACGCTCCGCAATCGCGACTCGACGGAACGTCCCGTGAAGGCGCTCTATCGGGCCGGCGAGTTCGACTCGCTCGCCACGAAACGCAAACAGGCGTACGACGACTCGGTGGCGAAGGCCGATACCACGAAGGCCGGGCGTGCGGCGCGCGCGCGGGCCGATTCGCTGGCGGCCAAGAGGAAGAGCGACTCGACGTCGGCGGCGCAGATCGCGGCGATCAAGGCGGCGAAGGACACGGTGAAGCGCGAGCCGCCGCCCAAGCCGTCGCGCCCCGCCCCGCTCTCGGAGTACGTGCTCGTGTTCGGCGCGCCGCTGCACACCGACGAGATCGTGCGCCTCGAGGTGCGCGGCCTCGTCTCGCTCGACGGCGTCGCCCAGCGGCCGCTCGAGCGCACGGTGCGCGGTCCCAAGCCGCCGCCGCCGAAGAAGGACTCGACCGCGACGAAATCCGGCGCGCCGCGCCCGGGCGCTGCTCCGCCGGGCGTGGCACCGCCGGGCGCCGCCAAGCCGCCGGCCGAGCTGCGTCCCGCGACCGACACCCTCCCCGCCAGGAAGCCGACCGCCGCCGACAGCGTGCCCGCGAAGAAGCCGGCGCCCGGCGACAGCCTGCCCGTGAAGAAGCCCCGTCGCGCCACGCGATGAACGACCCGCGCCGTGCGCTCCCCGCGGTGGGCACGCTCCTCGAACTCGAGGGGGTGCGCGCGCTGCTCGCGAGCGCGCCGCGGCCGCTCGTCGCCGACGCGGCGCGCGACGCGGTGGAGGCGGTGCGGCGCGACCCGGCGCTCGCGCCGGCCACGGATGAAGGGTGGACCGGCGCCGTCGCGCGTCACCTCGAGGCGCGGCAGCGCCCCTCGTTGCGCCGCGTCATCAACGCCACCGGCGTCGTGCTGCACACGAACCTCGGCCGTGCCCCGCTCGCGCAGGCCGCGATCGACGCCATCGCCGACATCGCAGCCGGCTTCTCCACGCTCGAGTACGACGCCGAGGCCGGCGCGCGCGGGTCGCGCCACGCGCACTGCGCGGCGCTGCTCGCCGAGCTCACCGGCGCGGAGGACGCGCTGGTGGTGAACAACTGCGCGGCGGCCCTCGTGCTCGCCCTCAACACGCTCGCCGACGGCCGCCACGCGATCATCTCGCGCGGCGAACTGGTCGAGATCGGCGGCAGCTTCCGCGTGCCCGACATCATGGCGAAGAGCGGCGCGCGACTCGTCGAGGTGGGCACGACGAACCGCACCCATCCCGACGACTACCGGCGCGCCCTCTCGAGCGCGACCGGGGCGATCGTGGCCGTGCACCGCAGCAACTTCGCGCTCGAGGGGTTCGTCGCCTCGGTGCCGGTGCGCGAGCTCGTGCCGATCGCCGCCGAGGGAGGCGTGCCGTTGCTGCACGACTTCGGCAGCGGGTTGATGGTCGACCTCGCGCCGTGGGGGCTCACCGGCGAGCCGACGGCACGCGAGGCGGTGCGCGCCGGCGCGTCGCTCGTGCTGATGAGCGGCGACAAGCTCCTCGGCGGACCGCAGGCCGGGCTCATCGTCGGCACGCGCACGCTCGTCGGCGCGCTGCGGCGCAACCCGCTCGCCCGCGCCCTGCGCGTCGACAAGTTGACGCTCGCCGCGCTGCACGCCACGCTGGCGCTCTATCGCGACCCGGCGCGCGCCGTGCGCGAGATCCCGGCGCTCGCGATGATCACCGCCCCCGTCGAACTCCTCCGCGCGCGCGCCGAGCGACTGGCCGCGTCGCTGCAGGCGGCCGGGATGGACGCCCGCGCGGTCGCGAGCGAGGCCACCGTCGGAGGCGGCGCGTTCCCGACGGCGGTCATCCCGTCGGCCGCCGTGGCGCTCGACCCCGCGATCGAACCGCGCCTCCGCCACGGCCGTGTGCCGGTGGTGGGCCGCGTCGCCGACGGACGGCTGCTGCTCGACCTGCGCGCCGTCGCGCCGGGCGAGGACGAACTGCTGGCTGCGCTCGCCGTGGACGCGCGATGACGGGACCGATCGACGAACCGCCGACCGGCCCGCGCGCGTCGCCGCGCCGCTCCCGCACGCAGGTCGCCGTCACCGGCGAGCACCAGATGGGGCTCCGCGAGGTGCGTCCGGCGGTGTTCTTCGACCGCGACGGCACGCTCATCCGCGACGTCGGCTACATCAAGGAACCCGACCTCGTCGAGCTCGTGCCCGATGCGGCGAGCGTCGTGCGCGCCTTCAACTACGCGTTGTGGGCGGCGGTCATCGTCACCAACCAGTCGGGGATCGCGCGCGGGCTGCTCACCGAGCAGGACTACCTCGCCGTGAAGGCGCGCGTCGACGACCTGTTCGCCGAGCGCGGCGCCTACATCGAGGCGCACTACCACTGCCCGCACCACCCCGACTTCACGGGACCGTGCGAGTGCCGGAAGCCGGGAACGCACCTCTACGAACTCGCCGCGGCGGAGCACGCGCTGGGGCTCGCCGAATCGGTGTGGATCGGCGACCGCTGGCGCGACGTCGCCCCGTCGCTCGCCTTCGGCGGCCGCGGCATCCTCGTGCCGGCCGAGCGCACCCCCAAGGACGAGATCGCGAGATCGAAGGAGCACGGGATCGCCGTCGTCGGGTCGCTGCTCGATGCGGTGCACCGCGTGCTGCACGTATGACGCGCATCGCGGTGCTCGCGTCGGGGGGCGGGTCGAACCTGCAGGCGCTGCTCGACGCCATCGACGCGCTCGGGACGTCGGCGCCCGCCCGCGTCGTGCTCGTCGCGAGCGACCGCGCCGGCGCCGGCGCGCTCGATCGCGCGCGCCGCCGAGGCATCGCCACCGCCGTCCTCGCCGATCCGGCCGACGGCGCCGCCCTCGATGCGCTCCTCGCCGGGCACGGGGTCGAGCTCGTCGTGCTCGCCGGCTACCTCAAGCTCGTGCCCCGTCAGGTCGTCGAACGGTTCGACGGCGCGATCGTGAACATCCACCCGGCGCTCCTCCCGGCGTTCGGCGGACCGGGGATGTACGGGCAGCGCGTGCATGCGGCCGTCCTCGCCTCGGGCGCGCGCGAGAGCGGGGCGACGGTCCATCTCGTGTCGGAGGAATACGACCGCGGCGCGATCCTCGCGCAGCAGCGTGTCGCCGTCGAGCCGGGCGACACGGTCGCCACGCTCTCGGCGCGCGTCCTCGCGGCCGAGCACGAACTGTACCCGCTCACCATCCTCCAACTCGCGGCGCGCCTGTCCGCGCGCGCCCAGTAGGGCGGCAGACGAGGGATCGTCGAGGGCATCGAGGGATCTCCCACTCCCACTCCCACTCCCCTCCCCCTCCCCCTGCCCCTCCCCCTCCCCCTTCGCCTCCCACTCCCACTCGCCGCATGCCCCGCGCTCTTCTCTCCCTCTCCGACAAATCCGGCCTCCCCGAGTTCGCCCGCTCCCTCCACGCCCTCGGCTGGGAACTGGTCTCCACCGGCGGCACCGCCAAGGCGATCCGCGACGCCGGGCTCCCCTGCCGCGACGTGAGCGAGGTGACGCAGTTCCCCGAGATGCTCGACGGGCGCGTGAAGACGCTGCATCCGGCGGTGCACGGCGGGCTCCTCGCTCGCCGCGACCTGCCCGAGCACATGGCCGCGATCGGCGCGCACGGCATCGCACCGATCGACCTCGTCTGCGTGAACCTCTACCCGTTCCGTTCCACCTCGCGCCGCGCCGGCGTGACGCCGGAGGACGTGATCGAGCAGATCGACATCGGCGGCCCGTCGATGATCCGCTCGGCGGCGAAGAACTTCGCGTCGGTGTACGTCGTCGTCGATCCCGCCGACTACGAGGACGTGATCGCCGCCATCCGCGGCGCCGGCGCCGCGATCACCGGCGGCGACGACGCGCTCGAGCTGCGGCGCACGCTCGCCGCCAAGGTGTTCGAGCACACCGCGGCGTACGACGCGATGATCGCGGCGTGGTTCGCGGCGCAGCGCGGCGACCGGTTCCCCGAGCGCCTCGCCCTCGCCTTCGAGCGGCAGCAGTCGCTGCGTTACGGCGAGAACCCCGGGCAGCTGGCCGCCTTCTACGTGGAGGAGCCCGGCGCCGGCCTCGGCGCGCTCCGCCAGCATGGCGGCAAGGAGCTCTCGTTCAACAACCTGCTCGACCTCGAGGGAGCCCTCCTCGCCGCCGACCCGTTCGCGGGCGAGACGGCGTGCGCGATCGTGAAGCACACGACGCCCTGCGGACTCGCCACCGGCGCGACGGCGGTGGAGGCGTACCGCAAGGCGCTCGCCTGCGACCCGGCGAGCGCGTTCGGGTCGATCATCGCCTTCACCGTCCCCGTCGACGACGAGGCGGCGAAGGCCGTCGCGTCGCTGTTCGTCGAGTGCGTGGTCGCCCCCGCGTACGCACCCGAGGCGCTGGCGATCCTGCTCGAGAAGAAGAACCTCCGCGTGCTCGAGGGGTCGGCGCCGCCGGCGCCGGGCGCGCTCGACATGAAGACGGTGCGCGGCGGGCTGCTCGTGCAGGAGCGCGCGAGCGCGCGCCTCGACGACGCGGCGTGGCAGGTGGTGAGCCACCGGCAGCCGACGGCGGACGAGTACCGCGACCTGCTGTTCGCGTGGCGCGCCGTGGCGAGCGTCAAGTCGAACGCCATCGTGCTGGCGCGCGACGGCGCGACGATCGGCATCGGCGCGGGGCAGATGTCGCGCGTCGACGCCGCCTTCCTCGCCCGGCACAAGGCCCAGGCCGCCGGTCACGCCACGGCCGGCGCGGCGCTCGGCTCCGACGCCTTCTTCCCGTTCCGCGACGGCATCGACCAGGCCGCCGAGGCGGGGGTCACGGCCATCGTGCAGCCCGGCGGGTCGGTGCGCGACGCCGACGTCATCGCCGCGGCGAACGAACACGGCATGGCGATGGTATTCACGGGGCGGCGCACCTTCCGGCACTAGCCGGGGCGGCGCAAAGCGCGAGGCGCGCGCCCCGCGCTTTGCGCCGGATGTGACCGCCAGCGACATTTCAGGGTTGTTCCGGCAACCGCATCTCCCGACCGAAGGCACATGGCTTCCTCCGAGCGCACCGAACTCGACTACCGCCCCTCCTATCTCGCGGCCGCCGTCGCGGCGGGGCTGGTGATGATCCTGTACATCCTCACCCTCTCGCCCGAGACGGCGATGTGGGACACGAGCGAGTACATCACCGCCGCCTACACGCTGGGCATCCCGCATCCGCCGGGGAACCCGTTCTTCGTGCTGCTGGGACGCGTTTTCTCGCTGCTCCCCATCGCGCCGACGGTGGCGATGCGCGTGAACGTGCTCGCCGCGCTCTCGAGCGCGGTCGCGGCGGCGATGTGGTTCCTCATCACCGAGCGCGTGCTCGTCGGCTGGTTCGTCGAGCGCTGGCAGCGCGTCGCCGGCGGCGCCCTCGCCGTGCTCATCGGCGGCACGGCGTTCACCGTGTGGTCGCAGTCGGTGGTGAACGAGAAGGTGTACACGGTGTCGCTCGCGGGGCTGGCGATCATCGCCTGGCTCACCGTGCGCTGGTGCGACGAGCCGGACGGCCCCAAGGCCGACCGCACGCTCGTGCTCATCGCCTACATCCTCGGGCTCGGCTACGCCGTGCACATGGCCGGCATGCTGGCGGCGCCCGCCGCCGGCCTCGCCGTGCTCATCCACCGGCCGAAGACGGTGCTCCGCTGGCAGCTCATCCTCGCCTGCGTCGCCGCGCTGTTCTTCGGCGGCTCGTCGTTCGCCACCCAGCCGATCCGCGCGGCCCAATTCCCCGCGCTCAACGAAGGGGAGCCCACCGCCTGCCGCGACGGCCTCAAGGCGGGCTGCACGTTCTCGAAGGGCACGTACGACGCGTTCATGTACAACTTCAACCGCGGCCAGTACGGCAAGCCCGACCTCGCCGAGCGGCAGGCGCCGTTCAGCGCACAGATCGGGATGTGGTGGCTGTACTTCAAGTGGCAGTGGGTGCGCGACGCGCACAACGAGCACCCCGGGCTGCAGGGCGCCCTCGCGATGGTGTTCCTCGCGCTCGGCCTCATCGGCGGCTGGGTGCACTGGAAGCGCGACCCGCGGAGCTTCGCGTTCTTCGGGCCGCTCATGTTCACGCTGTCGCTGCTGCTCATCTACTACCTGAACTTCAAGTACGGCGCGAGCCAGGACCCCGACCTCGGCGACACGGTGCAGCGCGAGGTGCGCGACCGTGACTATTTCTACCTGTGGAGCTTCTCGGCCTTCAGCGTGTGGGCCGCGCTCGGCCTCGTCTACCTGTGGGAGTCGCTCGCCGCCCTGCTCGGCCACGAGACGGAACGCCTCGGCACCGAGACGGTGATCCTGCCGACCCGGCGGGCCTGGGCCATCACGTCGCCGGTGCTCCTCCTCGCCATCGTGCCGCTCTTCTCGAACTGGACCGCGGCCTCGCGGCATGGCCAGACCGACACCGCCGACTTCGCCATCGACATGCTCAACTCGGTGGAGCCGTACGGCGTGCTCGTGACGGTGGGCGACAACGACACCTTCCCGCTCTGGTACGCGCAGGAGGTGCTCGGCGTGCGCAAGGACGTGCTCATCGCGAACACGTCGCTGCTCAACACCGACTGGTACACGCGCCAGCTCCTCCGGCGCCCCGTGTACGACTACGACGAGAAGAACGGCCCGGCCGCGTACCGCGGGCAGAAGTGGGTGAAGCCGTCGGGGCCGCCGATGCACATGACGCTCGACGAGGCCGACGCGGTGCCGATCGGCCAGGAGATCACGCAGCCGCAGCTCTTCACCGCCGGCAACATCCGCGCGGTGGTGCAGCCGCGCTTCCTCGCCCGCGCCGACATCTTCGTGCTGCAGATGATCAAGGACAACGTGCGCCCGATCTACCTCAGCCGCACCAGTGGCGGGTACGGCGCCGAGCTCGGACTGCAGGACTACCTGCTCACCCAGGGGCTCGCCCGCAAGCTGATGCGCGACAGCATCGTCGCCGGCCGTGACACCATCAAGGTGTCGCCGGAAGGGTGGGTCGACGTGCCGCGCACCGCGGCGCTCGTGAAGGATCTCAAGGCGCCGGCGTCGCTCATCGCCAAGAACGAGTGGGTCGACCGGCCGTCGGTGGGGATCCCCTACCTCTATGTGTCCACCGACTACCTGCTGTCGGAGGCGTACCGCATGCAGGGGAACGTCGCCGGTTCCGCGCAGGCACTGGCTCAGGCGAAGGCGATCGCGAAGGCGACCCAGCTCGACAAGGAGTTGTTCGGGGCGGATGAAGCGCCGCCCGCCGCGGTCCCCACCGACTCGGCGCGCCGCACCCCGGTGCCGGCGCCGGTCAAGAAGAACTAGGAGTTCGCGAGCGCCTGCATCCAGGGCTTCGCGGCGGCATACTCGCGCTGGATGGCGGTCACGCCATCCAGCGCGCCGTCCATGTCGCCACTCTTCCCGGCGATCTCCGTCACCGCGCACGCCTCACCCATCGCGAGCGCGCCCAGCTGCCGCGCACTCGACTTGAGCGAGTGCGCGATGCTCGCCACCTCGGAGATGCGGCGGTTGCCGGCTTCCTCGACCAGCTTCGCGAGCCGTTCCTCGGCGAACTGGATGAAGGTCTGCATCATCATCGAGACCATCTCGTCGCCACCGACGCTCTTGAGCAGGTCGAGTGCTGGCTTCGCGTCTTCGGGAACCTGCGACATGAACGACCCCGGCTGGGAAGGGCTGGACTAACCGGCGACCGTGCGAGCGGCGCGCCGCGTGCGTAGGTTAATAACTTATGACCGACGCACTCGGCGGCGCCACCAGCACGCACTGGCTGGCCCGTTTGGCGACGCGTGCCAAGTGGGCGAACGCTGAAGCGATCACCGTGCCGCAGGCGACGGGGATCGCGGACGTGTGGGCGGCCGTCACGCGGACCTGCGGCGTGAGCGACGATCAGCTCGTGGCGGAGCTCGCGAAAAGCTACCGGCTCCAGCCGGCCCGGTGGGACACCGTCGAGCCGCAGGCCACCAAGCTCGTGCCGGAGAGGCTCGCGCGGCGGCACCACGTGTTTCCGTTGCGCGAGGACTACCGCACGATCTACGTCGCCACGTCCGACCCCAACGACATGGCGGCCGAGCAGGAGATCGGATTCTCTTCGGGACGCAAACCACTGTTCGTCGTCGCGACGCCCCATGCCATCGCGACGTCCATCGAAGCGGGGTACGCCGGGCTGCTGACGGCGAACACCCTCGTGCAGGCGGCCGGCGCCGACCTCGAGAACGCCGTCCGCGTCGCCGAGCAGGCCGCCCCCGAGGCCGTGAAGGCCGAGGAGGCCGCCGCGGCCCCCGTCGTCGCGCTCGCCAACCTCATCCTCCGCGACGGCGTGGCGAGCCGGGCGAGCGACATCCACATCGAGCCGGGACGCCAGTCCGGGCACGTGCGCTTCCGCGTCGATGGCGTGATGCGCGAGTACCTCCAGCTGGCGATGCCGGTGTTCAACCGCGTCGTCTCGCGCATCAAGGTGATGGGCGGCCTCGACATCGCCGACCGCATGCGCCCGCAGGACGGCCGCGCCCGCATCCTCCTCCCCGATGGCCACGCCATCGACCTCCGCCTCTCGACCGTCCCCACCCGCGAGAGCGAGAAGGCGGTGATCCGCCTCCTTGATTCGTCGTCCTCGCGCACGCTGGCCGACGCCGGGCTGAGCGCCGACGCGCTCGCCCGCCTCCGGCGGCTCATCGCGCACCGCGACGGGATCGTGCTCCTCACGGGACCGACCGGGTCGGGCAAGACGACGACGCTCTATGGCGCCATCCGTGAGCTGTGCGACGGCCAGGTGAACATCATGACCATCGAGGACCCGGTCGAATACGAGGTGCCGGGCATCACGCAGATCCAGGTCGAGACCAAGCGCGGCGTGACCTTCGCGAGCGCGCTGCGCGCCGTGCTGCGGCAGGACCCCGATATCGTATTCGTCGGCGAGATCCGCGACGGCGAGACGGCGACCACCGCGGCACACGCCGCGCTCACGGGACACCTCGTCCTCTCGACGCTGCATACGAATGACGCGATCGGCGTCATCGCCCGCCTCGCCGACCTGGGGCTCGACCGGGCGACGATCGCGACGTCGCTGCGCGGCGTCGTGGCCCAGCGCCTCCTGCGAAAGCTGTGCGACTGCGCGGCATCCGTCACCGGGGAGCTCACCCCCGAAGAAGCACGGCTGTCGACGCTTACCGGCGTGCGCCCGGTGAAGCGGGTTCGCGGGTGCGACAAGTGCGCCCAGACGGGCTACTTCGGACGGCTGCCGGTGGCCGAAGTGTTCATGGTGTCGACCGCGATCGAGCCGCTGATCGCCACCGACCAGCCGGCGACGGTGATCGCCGCGCGGGCGCACGCCGAGGGGATGCGGACGCTCCCGGACGTCGCGATCGACCTGGTGGCGCAGGGCCTCACGACGCTCGACGAGGCCGAGCGCGTGATCGGCATCTCGGAGCGCGTCGCGGCGCTCGCGCGCACGAAGGTGCTCATCGCCGACGACGACCCGGTGATCCGCGCCATCGCCGCCCGCGTGCTCGAGGATGAGGGGTACGAGGTGGAGCAGGTCGCCGACGGCGAGTCCGCCCTCGCGCGCGCGTCGTCGGCGACGCCCCCCGACGTCGTGATCCTCGACATCAACATGCCGAAGCTCGACGGCCGGCACGTGCTGGCGAAGCTGCGCTCCGCGCCCGCCACGCAGCGTCTCCCCGTGCTCATCCTCACGGCGAGCGAGGACGAGTCGCTCGAGGCCGAGCTCATGGACGAGGGGGCCGACGACTACCTGCGCAAGCCGCTCGAGCCGGCGCGGTTCACGGCGCGCATCCGCGCCGTGCTGCGGCGGACGCGCATGCGTTAGCGATCGAGTACCTTGCGCACCGTGTCGAGCAGCACTTGCGTGGCGAACGGCTTCTGCAGCGTCGCCACGGCTCCCAGTTGCGCGGCCAGCTCGAGGTAGTCGGCCGCGCTGCCTCGCCCCCCACCGGACATCGCGACGACCGGGAGCGTCGGCCACCGCTTCCGCATCTCGATGATCGTCTCGATCCCTTCCTTGTCGGGCATCACGAGGTCGGTCACCACGAGATCGAATGCCCCGTGCTCGAGCGCGGCGAGCGCGCCGTTGCCGTCACCCGCTTGCGTCACCGCGTGCGCGTCGATCTCGAGCACGTCCGCGAACAGTTGTCGTACCGCCGTCTCGTCGTCGACGAGGAGGATCCGCGCCATGCCTGCTCCGCACTCGGCCATCACGCGCCGTTCTGAGTGGGTACTGCTACGCGATGCCACGCCTCGTCGCGCGCAACGCCGTCGTCAGGGCGAAGGCATCGCCCTCTCTACTTCCGGTCCAGCACCGCCCGCACCTTCGTCCCGAGCGCATGCAGCGGGAACGGCTTGTTCAGGAAGTCTCGCTCATCTTCGAGGATCCCCTGCCCGGTCATTACGCTGACCGGGTATCCGGACATGTACAGCCGCTTGAGCGCCGGGCGCGTCGCGGCAAGCGCGTCCGCCAGCTGGCGGCCGTTCATCCCCGGCATGATCACGTCGGTCAGCAGGAGGTCGATGTCACCGTTTTGTTCGACCGCGATCCGCAGGGCTTCGGAGGGGGTCGCTGCCCCCAATACAGTGTAACCCAATTCCTGCAACGCCAGCGTCGCGAGTCGCAGGACCATCGCGTCGTCCTCCACGAGCAGGATCGTCTCGTGCCCGCGAGCGTGTTCCGCCGCCGGCTCGGCGCGCGAGGCCGCCTCGTGCGGCCCCTCGTGTCGCGGCAGGTAGATCTCGAACGTCGTCCCCTTCCCCACCTCGCTCGAGACGGCGAGGATGCCGTTGGCCTGCTTCACGGCGCCGTAGACGGTGGCCAGCCCAAGTCCCGTCCCCTCGCCGAGCGGCTTGGTGGTGAAGAACGGCTCGAAGATCTTCGAGAGCACTTCGGGCGGGATGCCGCACCCGTCGTCGCTCACCGCGAGCCGGACGTACTCGCCCGGCACCGCATCGTCGTGCGTCGCGCAGAAGGGGGCGTCGAGCGAGCAGTCGGCCGTCGCGATGGTGATGATACCCAAGCCGGTCGGGGTGCCTCCGCGAAGCGCGCCGACCCCCGTGATCGCGTCGCGAGCGTTGACGCAAAGGTTCGCGAGGATCTGGTCGAGTTGCGACGGGTCCATGTACACCGGCCACACCGACTCGGCGGGCTTCCAGGCGAGCGTGATGTCCTCACCGATCAGGCGGTGGAGCATCTTGAGCGAGTTCGTCACCTCGGCGTTCACGTCGAAGACCGTCGGCGACACCGTCTGCTTGCGGGCGAACGCCAGCAGTTGCCGCGTGAGGCCGGCCGATCGCGTGGCCGCCGCCTGGATCTCGAGCAGTCCCGAGCGGATCGGCGCGTGCTCGTCGGTCTGGAGCAGCGCGAGCTCCGTGCGGCCGAGGATCACGCTCAGCATGTTGTTGAAATCGTGGGCGACGCCGCCGGCGAGACGGCCGACCGATTCCATCTTCTGCGCCTGCCGGAATCGCTCCTCGAGCATCTTCCGGTCGGTGATGTCCTGCTTCACCGCGATGAAGTGCGTGATCTCGCCGTCGGGGTTCGTCAGCGGCGTGATCATCATGTCTTCCGTGTAGAGCCGGCCGTCCTTGCGCCGGTTCACGATCTCGCCGTGCCACACCTGGCCGGCCAGGATCGTGTTCCAGAGGTGCTCGTAGAACTCGCGTTCCTGCGCCCCGGACTTGACGAGCGCGTTCGGGTTCTTGCCGATCGCCTCTTCGGGCGCGAAGCCGCTCAACGTGCTGAACGCGGCGTTCGCCCACTCGATCACGCCGTCGCGGTTCGTGATGACGATGGCGTTCGCCGCCGCCGCGAGCGCGGCGCTCTCGAGCCGCAGCTCACGCTCGGCCGCCCGGTGCTCGGTGATATCGAGCGTCGACCCCGTGACGCCGACGATGCGGCCGTCGGCGTCGCGCAACGGCTCGACGGTGACGTCGAAGATGGCCTCGCGTCCGCCGACGGTCATGGCGAGCTCGCCGCGCGCCGGCTGCCCCGTCTCGAGCACGCTCCGCTTGAGCGCCGTGACCTGCGCCGCCGCCGCCGCCGGCAGCAACTCCGCGTCCGTATGACCGACGACGTCGTCGACCGTGTAGCCGAGCTGCGGCTGGTACATCCACACGTAGCGCAGGTCGAGGTCCTGGTTGAAGAGGGCCACGCGCGCCGTCTTGAGCCCGACGCGCAGCCGCTCCTCGGAGGTGCGCAACGCCGTCTCGGCTCGCTTCCGCTCCGTGATGTCGCGCACGAACGCCAGCATCCGCCCGCCCTCGATGGGGCGGTACTGCACACTCACTTCGGCGGCGAAGGTGCTTCCGTCCTTGCGCCGGTGCACTGTCTCGAAGCGATCCTCCCCCATCGCGATCACGCGCCGGCCGCGCGTCGCGATGGCGGCCGGGGTCTCGAGGACCTCGAGGTCGGCGATCTCCATGCGCAGGAGTTCCGCCTCGCGGTACCCGGTCATGCGGCAGAGCGTCTCGTTCACCTCGAGCACGCGCCCCTGCGCGTCGAGGGCACAGAACCCGTCCATCGCCGTCGCCAGCACCGCCCGGTGGCGCTCGTCGCGCTCGCGGAGCGCCGCGTCGGACGCGATGCGCGCCGAGATGTCCTCGATCATGCAGAGATGCCGGACGTGCCGTTCCTCGCCGACGGCGATCGGCGCGATCCTCATGTTGATCCACACCCACGAGCCGTCGGAGTGCCGATAGCGTTTCTCCAAGGTGAACCCGGGGATCTCCCCGGCGTTCATCCGGGCCATGTTCTCGAGGTCCTTCTGCAGGTCGTCCGGATGCGTGATGCTCATCCAGTCGAGGGCGAGCATCTCGGGGATCGTGCGCCCCGCGATGAACGCGAACTTCTGATTCAGCTCGAGGAACCTGCCGCTGTGCGAGTCGATGAGGGCCACGCCGAGGGGCGCCTCCTCGAACACCGTGCGGAACCTTTGCTCGCTCTCGCGCAGCTCCGCCTCCGCTCTCCGCGCTGCCTCGTCCTTGGCGAAGCCGTCCAAGGCGAAGCTGATGTCGGCGACCATGTCGGTGAGCAGACGGCGCACTTCCTCGTCGAAGTCCTGCGATTCGATGGTGTAGAACGTGATCGCGCCGACGACTCTTCCGCCGCGGGCGATCGGCAGCGCCGCCGACGACCGCCAGCCGCTCGCCTTCGCTCGTTCGTGCCACGGCGCCGTGCGCGGATCGTGCAGGAAGTCCTCCACCCACACCGCTTGGCCTTCGCGCACCGAGCGCCCGGTAGGTCCCTGACTGGAAGTCTCGTTGGCGCGGACGGAGATCGTGATGCCGGCGAGGTAGCCATGGTCGTCGCCGTACGACGCGACGGGTACGATGAGCCCGCTCGCGTCGTCGGTGAGGCCGACCCACGCCATCTTGATCCCACCGTACGTCACCGCGGCGCGGCAGACGTCGGCGAACAATTGCGACACGCTCGCCGCCCGCGCGATCGCCTCGTTGCAGTGCGCGAGCGCGGCGTAGTAGTCGCTCAGCCGCCGCATGCGCGCGTTCGCGCGCTCGCGCTCGGTGATGTCCACCGAGATGCCCAGCAGCCCCGTCGGCGCGCTCCCCTCCGGACCACTGAAGAGCGGCGTCTTGGCATCGAGAAAGGTGAGTGGTGTGCCGTCCGTAACCGCTGGGATAGTGATCGTCTCCATCGTGTGCTCGCCCTTGAGCACGCGTTCGTCGACGGTCCGCAGCTGCTCGACTGACTGCGGCGGGAAGAACTCGTCGTCGGCGCGGCCCACGAGCGCTTCCGCCGTGCGGCCGAACAGCTCCAGCGTCGGACGGTTGCCGTACGTGTACCGACGCTGCGCGTCCTTCATGTAGACGTGCACCGGCACCTTGTCGAGCGCCTCCCGGAAGCGCCGCGCCTCTTGCACCGCCTCGCGGAGCGCCAGGTCGGCGCGCTCGCGCTCCGTGATGTCGCGGATGATGAGCGTGAAATACGTGCGGTCGCCCGCGGTCCACCGCGAGATGGACAGTTCAAGCGGGAACTCCCGTCCGTCGCGGCGGACGCCGCGATCCTCCACGGTGAGTCCCGTGAACGGCGCGCCCGCCTCGCCGATGAGCCGCCTGACGGCATCGCGGGCGTCGCCACGCTGGGCCATCAGCACCAACCGCTCGATGGACTGCCCGACGATCTCCGACTCGGTGTAGCCGTAGATCCGCTGCGCCCCCCCGTTCCAACTCACGATCCGGCCGTCGCGGTCGAGCGTCACGATCGCGTCGTGCGCGGATTGCGTGATCGCGCGGCTGTGCTCCTCCGCCACGTGCAGCGCGGTGACATACTCGTCGAGCCGGCGGCCGAACGACTGCGCGACGCGCGCGACGACGATCGCCGTGAACGCCGTGAAGGCCATGATCGATGCCGCGACGAGCAACACGTCGCTCCCGACGAACGCCGGCAGCGTCGTGTGCCAGAGCACCCCCTGCACGAGCACGACCGCCGCCACGAAGGGCAGGAACACCCGCGACATGCGCGCCACGCTCGATCGGCCGAGCAACATCCGCCACGCGACGTTCTCCGCCCGCACCGACCCGGCGATCGCGACGCCGAGCAGCAGGAACGCGACCGATGCCGTGAGCGCCATCGGTACGGCGATCCGCCCGTACAGCAACGGCTTGCCGAGGCCGTAGCTGAGCATGACGGTCATCGCGATGAGTGCCGTCACGGCGCCGTGCCTGGATGCCGCCCGCTCCAGCCGAGCCGCGCGCTCCGGCATCGAACGCCGGAGCGCGAGCAGGAACGTGCCCGTCGCCGCCATCATGCACGCGACGGCGGAGACGGGCGACATCCCGCTCGGCCGGGTGTGCCGCAACGATGCCCACCACGTCGTGAAGTGATCCTCGTACGTGAGATCGATCGAGGTGAGGTCACCGACGAGGCTCAGCAGCGCGAACAGCAGCACGAGGGCCACCGCGGCGGCGGTCAACGTGAGCCGCGGGGCGGTGTCAACCGCCTTCACACGGGAGAGTCGCACCAGCGCAATGGCCAGGATGAGCAGCGAGAGCGCCGTGCTCGGTGCCATCGGCGTGTAATCCGACCGCAGCGCCTCGAGCACCCTGACATCGGTGAAGAAGCCGACGAGCCCCGCCAACGCGATCAGCGAGGCGCCCGCGCAGCACCACGCCACGGCGCGCGCCGCGAGGGCGTCCGGGCGCGGCGTTGCGCCGGCGAGTATGACCTCCGGCTTCACTCCGCCCCGCGACCCGGCTTCGAACCCGGCGCCGGGACGGTGGCCGGTACCTCCGCGACGAAGCGCGTGCCGCGCCCTGCGTCGCTCTCGAACCACACGTGCCCGCCGAGATAGCGCTCGGTGAGCAACCGCATGCCGTACGTCCCGAGGCCGCGGGCCGCGCCCTTCGTGGAGAACGACCGCTGGAACACCTGCTTCTGGGCGGCCTCCGGCATCTCGCCCGCGTTCTGCACCTCGAAGCGCACGGTCGAGGGCTCGCGCGTCGCGCGCAACCGCACCGTCGCTCCCACCGGCACCGCCTCCAGCGCGTTCTTCACCATGTTGCCGAGCACGCGACCGAGGATCGTGGGGTCGGCCGAGAAAGCGATCGTCCCCTCCACCGGCTCGACGGCGATGTCCCGCCCCTTCGCGACCTCATGTCCGCTGTACCGCGCCGCGACGGCCTCGAGCACCTCGCGCGCGTCGAGCGGGGCCGGCAGCAGCGGCAGTTCGCCGCGCTCGGCGAGCACCAGTCCGCGTTGCATCTGGATCTCGTCGACGAGCGCGTCGGAGAGCCGCTCGAGCGCGCTCTGCATGGCCGGCACCTCGCCGGTGTCGGCGGTGCGTATCAGGTGCGAGAGTCCCTGGATCCCCCCGGCGGTGTTGAGCACGTCATGGAAGAACATCGCCTCGAGCGCCTCGCGCCGTTTCTCATCGGCGATGTCGGTGACGGCGAGCAGGAGCAACTCGTCACCTCCCACCGTGATCGGGCTGGCCGCCACGCGGAGGTCCAACTCGTCACCAGCCACGATCGTCGCGATCCGGCACTCGAGCTCCGACTGTTTGCCCTTCAGCGAAGCCGCCAGCGCCCGCCCCGCACCGCAGTAGCGGCAATACTCCGTCGTGCCGCACAGATTGTCGCCCGCGTGAGCACACTGCAGCAGCACACCCGGCCGGAGTCCCACCACCTCGCCCTCGCTCCCGAACCCGAACCGCCTGAGCGCCGCGCGATTCACGAACACCGCCTGCCGCTGCCGGTTGAGGAGGACCACCAGCCCCGGCAACGCGTCGAGCATCTCGACGAGCATCGGCGTGGCCATCAACCGCGCGTGCATCGCCTGCACGTCGGCGGGCGAGGCGAGTTCGGCGGGAAGGAACGGGCGCTCACGTGCCGGCGCCGGCGCGGGGGCGAGCACCTCCTCGAGCACCGCGTGGAGCGCGGCGAGCGAGATCGGCTTCTCGAGCGTCGCGGCGCCGAGGCAGCGCGCGATCTCGAGCACCGCCTTCTGCCCCATCCGTCCGCCACCAGACATCGCGACCAGCGCGGTCTTCGGGAAGCGCTGCCGGAACTCGGCGAGCGTGTCGAATCCGTCCTGCTCGGGCATGAACATGTCGGTGATGACGACGTCGACCGGATGTCCCGCCGCGTACGCGAGCGCGGCCCGCGCCGAAGGGGCGCTCGCGGCGTCGTGGCCGTCCTGCGCCAACAGCGCGACCATCACGTCACGGACAGGCTGCTCATCATCGATGACGAGGACGCGTGCCATGCGACTCCTCCGCTCGCCGTGGTTCGGTACGGACATTCCTTGAACGTAACCTGAGGCGCCAGTCAGTCGCGTCGGGGGGTGACGAGCGGGCCGTCAGTGTTCCCCTGACAATGCTCACCGAGAGTCACGGAGGCGGCGGCACACGAGACGTGCGTGATTGAGACACCTACACTGCACGCCCCGCGCCGTTCGAACATATTGTTCGTCTCACGGGTCCGGCGCTCCGTATCACCGTACGCTCCGACGACACCGACGAGGGTTCCTTGGGCACGAACGATACGCGCGACCTCTCCGTCCTCGTCATCGACGACCAGCCCGCCGTGCGATCGTGGGTGTGCGACGTGCTCCTCGACCTCGGCGTCGGCGCGGTGGTGGAGGCGGGGAACGGTCGCGAGGCGCTGGCCCTCGCCACCGCCCCCGGCGCGGCGTTCGACCTCATCCTCTGCGACCTGCGCATGCCCGAGCGCGACGGCATCGAGACGATCCGCGCGCTCGCCGCGCTCGGCATCGAGTCGGCCGTGGCCATCATGAGCGTCGAGGACGACCGCGTCATCGAACTCGCCGGCACGCTCGCGAGCCTGCAGGGGCTGCGCATGCTCGGCACGATCGCCAAGCCGGTCACCGCGCAGAAGCTCCAGCCGATCCTCGACCGCATCGGCCTCACGGCGCCCGTCGAGGACGGAGGACCGCGGTCGGCGCCGGAGAGCGATTTGCGCGACGCCTTCGGCCGGCACGAGCTCGAGCTGCAGTACCAGCCGAAGGTGGAGGTGGCCACGCTGCGCTTCGCGGGCGTGGAGGCGCTGGTCCGCTGGAAGCATCCGACCCTCGGCCTCTTCCAACCCTCCGCGTTCATGCCGGCGCTCGAGAGTTCCGACGACTACACGGCGCTGCTCACCGAGTTCTCGTTGCGCGAGGCGATCGCCTGCGCGGGACGGTGGCGCCTCTCCGGCCGCGACCTGCCGGTCGCGATCAACCTGTCGGCGAAAGCGTTCGACCGGCTCGACCTCCCCGAGCGCATCGAGACGATGACGCTCGAAGCCAAGGTACCGACCGATCACGTCACGCTCGAGATCACCGAGACGCAGGTCGCCCGCGACACCATCCGTCTGCTCGACGTGGCGATGCGGCTCCGGCTCAAGGGGTTCCATCTCTCCGTCGACGACTTCGGCACGGGGCAATCGGGGCTCGCCCAGTTGCAGAAGGTGCCGTTCACCGAACTCAAGATCGACCGCCAGTTCGTCGACGGGTGCGCGCACTCCACCGTGAAGCGCTCGGTCGTCGAGGCGAGCGTCGCGCTGGCGCGCACGCTCAAGATGACCTCGGTCGCCGAGGGAGTGCAGAACGAGGACGACCTCGCCGTGCTCGCCGAGCTCAAGTGCGACGTGGCGCAGGGATACTTCGTGGCGAAGCCGATGAGCTCCGAAGGTCTCGAGACGTGGCGCATGATCTGGTCGCAGCGGTATCCGTGAGCGGCGCGCCGAGCGTCGACCCCACCGGCGGCGGACCGGCCCCCGACACGCAACGAGCCGATGCGCGGGCCCTCGAATACCTGGGCGCGTTCCTCGCGCCGACGCTGCTCGACGCGCCGATGGGTGTGGCGTTCGTCGACACCGACCTGCGCTGCCTCTGGGTGAATGCCGCGTTCACCGCTCTGAGCGGTCATCGCGCGGCGGAGGCCGTCGGACGCCGCATGGGGGATCTGCTCCCCTCGGGACGCCCCACGATCGAGGACCATCTCCGTGAGGTGCTGCAGAAGGACCGGTCGCCGGTCGACGCATCGCTCGTCGAGGCGACGCCGGCCGCCGGCGCGCGCCCGCGGCACTGGCGTGCGACGATCTTCGCCGTGCACGGGAAGGACGGCACCCTGCTTGGCGCCTGCTGCGTGTGCGCCGACGTCAGCGACGTGATGTTGCTGGTCGAGCAATATTGGCAGTCGCAGAAACACGAAGCGGTGGGGCGCCTCGCGGGGGTCGTCGCCCACGACTTCAACAACCTGCTCACCGTCATCCAGGGGTACAGCGACCTCCTGCTGCGCGATTCGTCGGATGCCGACAAGCGCGCGAAGCGTCTCGAGGCGATCCGCTCCGCCGCCGAGGCAGCGGGGCAGCTCTCGAAGCAGCTTCTTACCATCAGCCGCCGCAACACGGGCGCGGTCGGCCCGGTCGACCTGAACCTCCTCGTGCGGGCGATCGGCGGGATGCTCGACCGGCTGCTCCCTCCGAACATCGCGAAGGAGCTCGCCCTCGACGAGACGCTCTGGCTGACGCTCGCCGACCCGGGACAACTCGAGCAGGTGCTCATGAACCTGATCACAAATGCGATCGACGCGATGCCGGCCGGCGGACGACTGCGCATCGAGACGTCGAATGCGCCGGCGGCGGGCGCGCCGGCGGCCGGGCGACAGCCCTCCGGGGACTTCGTGATCCTCCGCGTCGACGACACCGGCCTCGGCATGGACGCGCGAACGCAGGCGCGGCTCTTCGAGCCGCTCTTCAGCACCAAGCCCCCCGACCGCGGCACCGGCCTCGGTCTCGCGACGGTGCGCGCGATGGTCGACCAGTTGGGCGGCTCGGTCTCAGTCGAGAGCACCGAAGGCCACGGGACGACCGTCACGGTGCGACTACGCCGCGTGCGGGAACGCCCGCGCCCGCCGATCGAACGGCCCGTCGTGCCCCCCGGCACCCGGCCGGCCACGGTGCTCCTCGTCGAGGACAGCGAGGAGCTGCGGCCGGCTGTCGTGACGCTCTTGCAGCTCAACGGCTTCTCCGTGCTCGCCGTAGCCTCGGGTGGAGACGCGCGACGCATGGCAGACGAACACGACGGCCCGATCGACCTGCTCCTCACCGACGTCGAGCTCCCGGACGCGAACGGCCTCGAGCTCGCGGAGCGGCTGCAGCGCGCGCGCCCGGGCATGCGTGTGCTGATCACGTCCGGATTCGGCGAGTCGGCACTCGCCGACCCCGAGACCGCGTCACAGCGTTATCCATTCGTCGCCAAGCCGTTCACGATGACCGAACTCGTCGCGAAGATCTTCGAGATTCTCTACCCATCGTCGCCCGTCGCGACGAGCTGAGCGCCGCGGCGCACGGTATCCGATACCATGGACCAAGACTACTCGTCCCTCAACGTCCTCGTCGTCGACGACCAGCAGCACGTGCGCCAGTGGGTGCGCGGCGTGCTCGGCACGCTCGGCGTGGAACGCGTGAGCGAAGCGAAAGACGGCCGGAGCGCGCTGCAGGCGGTGACGGAGCCCGGGGCCGCGTTCGACCTGATCCTCTGCGACCTGCGCATGCCCGACATGGACGGGATCGAGACGATCCGTACCATGGCGAGCATGGGCTTGCATGCGGCTGTCGCCATCCTGAGCGTCGAAGACGAGCGCGTGATCGAGACGGCCGGCATGCTCGCGACGCTCGGCGGCCTCAACCTCGTCGGGATGATCCCGAAGCCGCTCACCGTGGAGAAGCTCGAGCCCGTGCTGCAGCGGGCGCGCGAGGTCGTCACGCCGAAGATGCCCGTCGCCCCAGACATCGACGTGAGCGAGCTCGCCGACGCGTTCGCGACCCGCCAGTTCGAGGTGTACTTCCAGCCGCAGATCCAAATGGGGAGCGGCGAGTGCCTCGCCGCCGAGGCGATGGTGCGGTGGAACCATCCCCGCCACGGACAGCTGACCTCGTCCACCCTGCTGCCGATCGTCGAGCGCGCGCCAGAGCACCTCGCACAGTTCACGACCTTCACGTTGCGCGAGGCGATCGCCACCTGCGCCCGGTGGCAGTCATCCGGGCACGACCTGCGAGTGGCGGTGAACCTGTCGCCGCGCGTCCTGAGCCAGCTCGACTTCCCCGAGATGATCGAACGGGTGACCGTGGAGCAGAACGTGCTCGCATCGAACGTCACGGTGGAGGTCGCCGAGTCGACGCTCACCGACGACCTCGCGCCGGTGCTCGACGTGGCGGCTCGGCTCCGCATCAAGGGGTTCCGCATCGCGCTCGACGACTTCACCGGCCGCCATTCGGCGGTCGACGAGCTGCTCAAGATCCCGTTCAACGAGTTGAAGCTCGACGGCACGTTCGTCGACGGGTGCTCGGAGACGGCGAGCAAGCGGGCGGTGGTCGAGGCTGGGCTCGCCCTGGCGCGCAGCCTGAAGCTGACGTCGGTCGCCCTCGGCGTGGCGAAGCGCCCCGACTGGAACCTGCTGGCGGAGCTCGGCTGCGAGGCCGCTCAGGGCCAGTTCGTCGCCAACCCGATGGTGGAGTCGGGATTCACCATCTGGGCGACGCAGTGGATGATGCACCGCCGTTAGCTACCTTTCAGGGGTAGCACAGCCGGGAGGGCTGCGCCGAATTGGCTAAGGCAGCGGTCTTGAAAACCGCCGTCCGCAAGGACATGTGGGTTCGAGTCCCACGCCCTCCGTCGTAACATCCGCCGTACGCGAGCCGGTCATCGCGACCGGTTACTGACGATGGCGAGAAGCGGGTCAACACCACATTATAGGGTTACTTCGCTCGCACGCGCTCCCGCGTGACGCCGGAGCGTGTCCGCATCACCCATGTGCCCGAGGCCCGCGTGAGTCGAGTCGCCCCTTGGGTCGCCGTCGAACCGAGCACCACCCCCGCGGCGATCCTCGGCAACCTGCCCATGACGCAAGGCAGCGTCTCGTTCCCGCTGCCGGCGTCGGTGGTCCCGGCCGGCGCCAGCGGGCTCCTGCTCTTCGCGTGGGCGTCGCTCGCCGGAAAGAATCCCTCGCTCGCGTATTGGCACGTCGCCTCGACACTCCCCGATGGATCGCAGGACTGGTTCTCGCTCCTCGTCGCCGGCGACCCGTCGGGACGCGGCGTGGTGTGCAACTCCCAGGCGTTCTGGCTGCCGCCGTCGGCCAGCGGCGCCATCACCGTCTCGCTCCACCTGAACGACCTCCCGTCCCCGGGCAACCAGGGGCAGGTCGAGATCCACGGCTACTCCTTGGGGACGGATATCTCGTGACGTCCGGCGACGCCGGGGGGCGCGCCTTCCCGAGGGTGTCCGACCGCTATCGCATGGTGCGCGAACTCGGGCACGGCGGCATGGCGACGGTATATCTCGCCGCCGACGTGCGCTACGAGCGGGAGGTC
Source organism: Gemmatimonadota bacterium (assembly GCA_016194585.1). GTDB lineage: Bacteria > Gemmatimonadota > Gemmatimonadetes > Gemmatimonadales > Gemmatimonadaceae > Fen-1231. Next base: position 38,311 of record JACQBG010000028.1, on the reverse strand, counting down.
GCGATCAAGGTGCTCTCCCCCGAGATCTCGCAGGGGATGGCCGCCGAGCGCTTCCTGCGCGAGGTGTCGGTCGCGGCCAAGCTCACCCATCCGCACATCGTGCCGCTGCTCGACTCGGGAGAGACCGACGGCGTGCTCTGGTTCGCGATGCCCGTGCTCGAAGGGCAATCGCTGCGGGCGCGGCTCGATCGCGAGCCGCAGCTCCCGCTCGCCGAGGCGGTGCGCATCGCGCGCGAAGTCGCTTCGGCGCTGTCGTACGCCCACGCGCACGACGTGGTGCACCGCGACATCAAGCCGGAGAACGTGCTGCTCAGCGGTGGCGTGGCCACGGTCGCCGACTTCGGGCTGGCGAAGGGCATCGCCGCGAGCGGTTCCGACGCGCTGACGCTCACGGGGATGAGCGTCGGGACGCCGTACTATATGAGTCCGGAGCAGGCGACGGGCTCCGAGGCCGTCGACGGGCGCAGTGACATCTACAGCCTCGGCTGCATGCTCTACGAGATGCTCACCGGCGAGCCGCCGTACGTCGGGAAGACGGCGCAGGCGATCATCGCGAAGTCGCTCACCGACCCGATACCCAGCGCGCGCCGGCTGCGTGGCGCGATCCCCGCGGCGGTGGACGACGTGATCGCCAAGGCGCTCGCCCGCAACGCGGTCGACCGGTATGCCACGGGCGACGAGTTCATCGAGGCGCTGACGCTCGCCGCGGGGAGCGATGCGCGGCTCGACCGAGCGCCGGCGCGCGGCAGCCGATGGACGTCGCGGCGCGTGGCGGCGGCCGTCGTCGGCACGCTGCTCGTCGCGGCGGGCGCGGTCGCGCTCGCGCGCCGCCCCGCCACGGCGGTACTGGCGGCGGCGCATCGCCCGCGCTCGATCGCCGTGCTCCCGTTCGTGAACGCGAGCGGCGACAAGGCCCAGGAGTACTTCAGTTCGGGGATGACCGACGAGCTGATCGGCGCGCTCTCGAAGGTGAAGCGGCTCCGCGTGGCGGCGCGCGCGTCGTCGTACGCGCTGCGCGACCACGCGTCGACGCCCATCTACATCGGCCGCAAGCTCAACGTCGAGGCCGTGCTCGAGGGCACCGTGGATCGCTCCGGCGACCGGGTGCGCGTGACGGCCGAGTTGGTGAATGCCGAAGACGGCTACGTGGTGTGGAACGACACGTACGAACGGCGAGTGAGCGACGTGTTCGCACTGCAGCAGCAGATCACGACGGCGATCGTCGAGGCGGTGAAGCTCGAGGTGGGCGACGCGGCGGCGGTCGTGCAACGTCCCACGGAGGATCTGCAGGCGTACGAGATGTACCTCAAGGGGCGCCACGCCTGGGATACGCGCACGGCCGAGTCGCTCGAGGAGGCCACCTCGTGGTTCGGCAAGGCGGTGGAGCGCGACCCGCGGTACGCCCGGGCGTGGTCGGGGCTCGCCGACGTCTACATCGTGCAGGCGCTCAACCTCTACGCGGCGCCCGACGTGGCGATGCCCAAGGGGAAGGCGGCGGCGCTGCGCGCGCTCGCGCTCGATTCGACGCTCGCCGAGGCGCACACGTCGCTCGGCACCGTGCGCTTCCTGTACGACCGCGACTACGCCGGCGCGCAGGCGTCGTACGACCGCGCCATCGCGCTCGACTCGACGTACCCCCCGGCGCACTATTTCTACGCGCTCTACCTCGCGACGCGCGACTCGGCGCGCGCCGAACGGGAGGCGCTGCTCGCCGAGACGCTCGACCCGCTCTCGCCGCCGCTCGCGCAGGGTACGGGGATCGTGCGCGTCAGCGACGGCAACTTCGCGGCGGCGGTCGCGCCGCTCCGCGCCGCGGTCGCGCTCGCCCCGAAGTACTATTTCGCCCACGCGTGGCTCGGCCTCGCGCTGGCCCGCGCGGGTGGGGGCGCGGAGGCGGTGGCCGAGGCGCGCCGCGCCGTCGCGCTCAACCCCGCCAACACGCTCGTGCTCGGTTTCCTGGGCGAGGTGTACGCGCTCACCGGCGACCGCGCGGCCGCGCTGACCGTCGTGGCGAAGCTCGATTCGCTCTCGGCGACGCGCACCATCTCGAACCTGCACGTGGCGCGCATCCTCGACCGCCTCGGCGACACCGAGCGCGCGTTCGTGTTCCTCGACCGCGCGATGGCCGCGCACGAGGGGCAGCTCACCCAGCTCAACTGGCCCGGCACCTTCACGCACGCGCGCGGCGATCCGCGGTTCCAACGGTTGGTGAAGGCGGTCGGGCTCGAGTAGGCGTCCCCCCACTACACACGGAGTGCGTCCATGCGTCTCGTGAATCCCGTCCGGCGACGGACCAGCGTGATCCCCGCCCTGCTGCTCGTCGCCGCGGCCGTCGTCGGGTGCGAGCGCGGCGGTGGAGGCGGCGCCGCCTCGGCCGACAGCACGCACCCGGGCAAGTACGAGTACGTGGGGCCACCCAAGGTCCGCACCTATCCGTCGTCGAACGCGACGCTGCAGCGATGGATCGCCGCCAACGACACCGTCGCCATCCGTCAGCACGGCTGGGACATCTGGGAATCGATCACGTCGATGACGACCTACGGCATCCCGGCCTGGCAGACGTGGTACTCCGGGCACGAGATCTTCGAGGAGAGCGGGGAGACGCGGGCGCGCGTCCGCGGGCGCCACGGCCTCGTCGAGTTCGAGGTGCGTCCGGGGTTCGGCCATCGCCCGGGGCTCCGGCGCTCGGCCAACGGGGGCATCCCGTCCGACCCGTCGGAGCGCGTGTTCGCGTTCAACCGGTTCACGCAGTCGACCGCGGAATTCATCTGGAAGAACGGCCTCAATCAGGGGAAGGTGCTGCGCGACACGAACGACGCGTTCACGCGGCGTGGCACTCCACTGATCTCGCGCGCCATCCTCACGTCGGCCGACTCCACCGACTCGGCGTCGTTCGTGCTCAAGCCGGTGTTCCAGTTCATCTCCGGCACGGAGGTGACCGCCGTGCCGTACTGGTCGGGAGACGACAGCCGCGCGTCGACCGACTCGGCGAACCCGATCCCCTCGACCTGGAACCGGGCGGTGGCCGTCGATCCGACGGGCAAGCTGCACCCCGGCGACTCCGTGTTCCTGCCGGTGAACAACGCCGGACCGATGTGGATGAAGGTCGTGCCGCTCTCGGCCTTCTATTGGGTGAAGCTCACCGTCGACGACTCGATCAACTTCACGCAGTTCGGCGCCCTGAACGGCGACCTCATCGGCGTCGCCAACGACACGAGCCTGCAGGCGGTGCTGAACGCGGCGCGCCCCGGCAACATCGGCCTCCTCATGGCGATGCACGTGACGGGCAAGGAGATGCCGAACTGGACGTGGCAGTCGTTCTGGTGGGGCTACGATCCGAAGGACCCGCGGTTCGGCGCCGACCGGCCGGCGTCGATCAAGGCGCCGTGGAACCACTACAACATGACGGTGGCCTACTCGATGACGACGCCGACCGGCGCGCCGCTGGTGGCGTACAATCCGTACCTCGAGACGAGCCTCGCCGGGAAGATCCCGGCCGGGAAGGACTCGCTCGCCTGGACGGGGGTGACCACGAACTGCATGTCGTGCCACCGGCGCGCCGCGATCGCGTGGTCGGGACCGGTCGATACGCTTCCCGTGCCGCAGCTGTACGGGCCGGCCGGACTGGTGAACCCCGCCGATCCGGAGATCTTCACGCAGCCGTTCCCGGGGCAGAAAGGGCGGGTGCCGCTGCTCAAGACCGACTTCCTCTGGTCGGTGACGATCCGGGGGCACACGCCCCCGCCGCGGAAGTAGCGAACGCGACTTTACACACCACCGCCCGGCGGCCATCTTTCCTGTTCTGCGCGCTGGTCGCGCGTGGAGTTGGAGACGTGGCCGAGAGGCTGAAGGCGGCGGTTTGCTAAACCGTTATACGGGCTTACACCTGTATCGAGGGTTCGAATCCCTCCGTCTCCGTTCTGCGGGCCCGCCGTCTGTGATGGCGGGCCCGCGCTCCGTTTGAGACCTTCGTTCCCGCAATGACCGCCACTCCCGTCCGCGTCCGCTTCGCCCCCTCCCCCACCGGCTACCTGCACGTGGGCGGCGCGCGCACGGCGCTGTTCAACTGGCTGTTCGCCCGCCAGCACGGCGGCGTGTTCCTGCTCCGCATCGAGGACACCGACAAGGCGCGCAGCACGGAGGAGAGCACGCGCGCGATCTTCGACGGGCTGCGCTGGCTCGGCCTCGACTGGGACGAGCCGGTCGTCTACCAGGGCGCCGACGAGAACCTGGCGCGCCACCAGCGCGACGCGCGCGCGATCCTCGACGCGGGCAAGGCGTACCGCTGCTTCTGCACGGCGACGGAGCTCAACGAGCGGCGCGCCGCGGCCGAGTCGCGCAAGGAGAGCTTCCGCTACGACCGCCGGTGCGACCGCCTCGCGGCGGACGAGGTCGCGCGCCGCGTCGCCGCGGGGGAGCCGCACACGATCCGGTTCCGCGTGCCCGAGGGAAGCACCGGGTGGCGCGACCTCGTGCACGACGACATCGCGTTCCCGAACAAGGACATCGAGGACTTCGTCATCCTCCGCTCCGACGGCACGCCGATCTACAACCTGGCCGTGGTGAGCGACGACATCGCGATGCGCATCACCCACGTGATGCGCGGCGACGACCACATCTCGAACACGCCGAAGCAGATCCTGCTCTACCAGGCGCTCGGCGCACCGCTCCCCGTGTTCGCCCATTTCCCGATGATCCACGGGATGGACGGCAAGAAGCTCTCGAAGCGCCACGGCGCGACCGCGGTCGGCGATTACCAGCACCTCGGCATCCTCCCGCAGGCGATGTGCAACTTCCTCGCGCTCATGGGGTGGAGCCCGGGGGGCGACCGCGAAGTGATGACGATGGCGGAGATGATCGCCCTCTTCAGCGAGACGGGGCTGCTCAAGAAGGCGTCGGTGTTCGACACGAAGAAGCTCGAGTGGATGAACGGCCAGCACCTCGCGATGATGCCGCTCGACGCGCTCGCCCCGGACATCACGGCGCGGCTCGTCGCCGACGGGCTGGCGACCGCCGCCGAGCTCGACGCGCGTCACGACCGGTATCTCCGCGCCCTCGACGCGCTCCGCACGCGCGTGCGGTCGCTGAACGAACTCGCGAGCCAGCTCCCCACGTATCTGCGCCTCGTGTACGATCCCGCCGTCGTGCGGAAGGCGTGGCCCGACGCGGCGGCCGCGGCGGAGATCGTCGCCCAGGCGCGTGAGCTCGTCGCGACGCAGCCGTGGGATCCGCCGGCGATCGAAGCGGCGCTCCGCGCCGTCGCCGAGTCGCGGGCTCTCGGCGTAGGCAAGGTGCTCGGTCCCGTGCGGATGGCGCTCACCGGCAGCGCGTCGAGCCCGGGGATCAGCGAGGTGCTGCACATCCTCGGCAAGGACGAAGCGGTGGCGCGCCTCGACCAGGCGCGGGCGTACCTCGCGGGGGCCTCCGCGTGACGCGCGTGCCACTCACGCCGATCGAGCAGCAGGTGTGGCATTACCTGCTCGACTTCCTCGCGGAGCACACGTTCCAGCCGAGCGTGCGCGACATCGGCGCGGCGTTGCGCATCCCGAGCACGAAGTCGGTGACCGACTTGCTGGCGTCGCTCGAGCGGAAGGGATACGTGAAGCGGCACCCCGGCCGCTCGCGCGGCGTGACGCTCGTGGGCTACACGGGAGGCACGGGTACGATGCCCGTGCCCGTGCTGCGCCCTGTCGCCGGCGCGGCGGAGATGGCGCCGGATGGCCACCTCACGCTCGATCGCACGCTCGTGCCGTCGGCGGAGGCGTTCCTCGTGCGCGCCTTCCCGGGGCACGCGCCCCGCTTCGGCGTGCTGGAGAACGACTTCGTGATCGTGCATCCGTCGCAGCGCGCGCGTGACGGCGACGCGGTGGCGGTGCGCGTCGGGGGCGCGGTGCTCGTGCGCACGATGCGGCGCCGCGGCGGGACGCTCGTGCTCGACGCGCCCGACGCGGGCGAGGATCTCGAGCTCGGGCCTGGCGACGATTACGTCGTGCTCGGCGTGATGGCGGGGGTGGTGCGAGCGGCGGCCGCGCCGCCCGCGACCTGACGCCGCAGGCACAACCGGGCGCACCGGTGTCTCGGCCGCTCCCGCGGCTTGCGTCCGCCGCTCTCGCTGCGCATACTCGGCATGCCGCGTGACTGTGCCGCGCAGCCATGCGGGCCCATCCTTCTGACTTGAGGTCGCATGCGCTCCTTCGATCCGCGATCCCGTGCGTTCATCGTCGTCATCGCCGCATCACTCGTCGCGACGCCGCTCGCCGCGCAAACGGTCGGACGCGGGATACGGAAAGCGCCCGCCGCACCGATCGCGGCCCCCGCGACCTTCACCGCCGCGCGCATGAACGACGGCATCCAGCTCAATTGGGCGGTCGTCGATGGCGCGACGGGCTACCTCTTGTGGCGCACTCCCCTCCCCAACGGCAAGGAAGAGCTGATCGGGAACCTGCCGACCGGCAAGTCGAACGCGTTCTTCGACGGGGAGTGGAAGACGACGCGCGAATCGGTGCAGTACCGCGTGCAGGTCGTCGACGCCGAAGGGAAGCGCGGCCCGTCGACGACGGTGACGTACGTGCCGCCGATCGAGAAGAAGCTGGTCGCGCCGCTCACCAAGAAGCCCTGACGTCCGACGCACCTCGAGGAACGACCCCATGCCCCATCGCCGTCTCCTGCTCGCCGTCGCGTCGGCCAGCTTTGCCGCCGTCGCGTCGGCCCAGCAACCGGCGTCGCAGAAGCTGCGCGTCGCCGTGATGGACCTTTCCGGCTCCGCGCTCAAGATGCAGACCTCGCAGACCGGCATCGGCGGGATGCCGGGCGGCATGCCCACAGGAGTGCAGACGACGACCTCCGTGGCGATCCCGGCCCCCGCTGAGTTCGCGCGCGGACTCACCGAGATGCTCGGTACCGTGCTCGTGAAGACCGGGCGTTTCACGGTGCTCGAGCGCGCCGCGCAGCAGCAGATGGATCAGGAGCAGGCGCTCGCCGCCGCCGGCAAGACCACCAAGGAGACCGGGGCGCGCACCGGCGCGATGCTCGGCGCACAGGCCCTGATCACGGGCGACATCACCGGCTTCTCGTACTCGAAATCGAGCATCGGCGGCAAGGTGTCGAACATGATCCCGGGGCTCAGCGTGTCGAGCGACCGCGTGACCGCTGAGGTGATCATCGACCTGCGGCTCATCGATCCGTCGACGAGCGAACTGATCTGGTCGTCGAAGGGCACCGGCAAGGCGAGCCAGACGGGAGTCGCCGCCGATCTCACGCGCGACGACAAGGCGTGGAGCGCCGGCGGCACCACGGCGACGCCGCTCGGGCAGGCGTCGCGCGACGCGCTCGCCGAAGCGGTGAAGGCGCTCATCGCCGGGATGCCGAAGATCGCCTGGACGGGGCGCGTGATCGACGTGCGCGACGGCGTCGTGTACGTGAACGCGACGGCGGCCGACGGCATGAAGCCTGGCCTCGAACTGCTCGTCTTCGAGCAGCAGCCGCCGCTCGTCGATCCCGAGACCGGGAAGTCGCTCGGCGCGCCCGAGCGCCAGGTGGGCACGATCGTGATCGACACGGTGCTCGAGAAGTTCAGCACCGCGAAGATCACCAAGGGGGATGGGATCACGCGCGGACACGTGCTGCGGTTCGCGACGCCCTGATCGACGCCCGTCGCACGAAGCGAACGATGCACGACGCTTCTTCGCGGGTGTCCCGTCACCGTGCCGCGCCCCTCGTCGCGGCCCTCCTCGTCGCGAGCCTCGGGGCGCGCCCCACGGTCGTCGATGGCCAGCGCGCGCCGCGCCTCCCGGTCATCGCCGGCGCGATGGGGATGAACCTGATCGTGAACGTCGACGGCACGGTGATGTCGTGGGGCTCGCCGGGCGGCGAGGCGACCTACCTCGGCGACGGCACGGAGAACGAGCGGAAGACACCCGCCCTCATCCCCGGGCTCACCGACATCATCGACGCGTCGGTCGGCCCGCGGCACGCGCTCGTGCTCAAGCGCGACGGCACCGTGCTCGGCTGGGGGCGCAACGACGCGTGCGAGCTGACGGTGACCGATGACCGCAAGCGCCTCGCGCCGATCGTGATGGCCGGCGTGCTTGACGCCGTGCAGGTCGCCGCCGGGGAGGATTTCTCGGTCGCGGTGCTCAACGACGGTACGGTGCGCGTGTGGGGCTCGCACGACGCGGGATACTTCGGCAACGGCCCCGAGCCCAAGCACATGGACTGCGAGCCCAAGCCGACGCCCGTGCAGGGACTGACGGGGGTGAAGAAGGTCGTGATCGGCAACCAGCAGATGTACGCGCTCAAGGCCGACGGCACCGTGTGGGCGTGGGGGCACAACAAGGACGGTGAGTTGTGCGACGGCACCACCGAGACGCGCACGCGGCCGGCCCAGGTGCAGGGACTCGCGGACGTCGTCGACGTCGCGGCGAGCGACGCCCCGGTGTTCGTGCGCGCCGACGGCACGGTGTGGGTGTGCGGCGGCAACATCAACGGTCACCTCGGCCCCGGCGTCGCGAAGAGCGTGAAGCAGACCACGCCGAGGAAGATGCCGGGGATCACGAACGCGGTCGCGGCGATGTCGGCCGGCGGATCGATGGTGCGCCTCAAGGACGGCACGATGCTCGGCTGGGGCTCCGGCATGTTCGGCTCGCTCGGCGACGGGTTCATCGACAAGGTCACGCCGACACCGCACCCGCCGATCGGGCTCGGCCCGGTGCTCGCGAGCTGGTACGCGAGCAACAGCGCGTTCGCGCTGAAGGCCGACGGCACAATCATGGCGTGGGGGTACTACGTGGGCGGCGAGCACGAGTGGGCGCTCAAGCCCTTCCCGTTCTACAAGGTCTCGCTCACGCCCTGACGCGTGCCTTCTGGCGCGCGCCGCTCAACGGGCGTGCGCCACCAGCGCCAGCGGCACCCGCCGGACGCCGGGCCACGCATGCGCCGCGCCCTGCGCATCGCGCACCAGGAGCTGCGCCGAGATGCCGCCGTCGAGCAGCACGGCGTCGACCGCGCCGAGTTCGCCCATCACGGCCGCCATCTCCGGCGTCGTGAGGCCGAAGGGGACGCGGTCGAAGGCGGCCCCCATCGCGTCGAACCGCGTGAGCGCGATGATCATGCGTCCCTCGGCGTCGAGCCCGAGGGCGAGCCGCGCGTCGCGGTGCGCGACGTCCACGCCGCAGCCGGCGGTGCGCAGCGGATCGGGCACGGTGCCAGCCGCGAGGAGCGTCGGATACGACTGAAAGCCCCATCGCACGCCGGCCGTGTCGGGCATCGTGGCGTGCGTGAGGCGCACCACCCCGCTCCGCGCGACGGTGAACGTCGAGACGAGCGGCGCGAGCGACGGCCGCAGGAACTGCGCGCCGTCGAGCAGCACCCACCCCCACGGGAGGGAGCGCACGAACTGTCCCGCGTTCACGGCGAGGACCGCCGCCGGGCCCGCGCGGTCGAGCGTCCACGCGGCGTCGCTCCCGGCGAAGGCGGTGTCGAGCTCCAGACGCACCAGCCGGGGATCGACGCGGGCGACGACGAGTCTCGTGCGCCAGGCCTCGCCGGTGCCGGAGAGCTCGAGTTCCCCCCACGCGACCCCGGCGGCGCCGTCGCGCCAGTGCAGTCGCGCGCCGAGCGCGTGTGCCCCGAGCGCGTAGCGCGAGGGCGCGCGTTCCGACCGCCACCACTCGCGCCAGCCGTCCGCCACGCGCACCGACAACGAAGACGGCGGCAGCGGAGCGCTGCCGCCGTTCGTCACGACGCACGCCGCGGCGAGCGCGGCGCGTCCGAGCACGAGCAGGTTCATCTCAACGCGGCTTCGACCTTCTTGATCTCGGCGAGCCGCGACTTGAAGAGCGCGTCCTCATCCTTCGTCACCGACCGCATCCCCTCGTTCGCGACGCGCTGCGAGTTCCAGGTGAGCAGCCGTTCGCGCGCGACGAAGTACTTCTCCTTCGGCATGCCCGACGCGGCGACGGCGCGATCGGCGCCGCCGCTCTCCGCCTTGCGGAACTCCTCCTGCAGGCTGTCGGCTTCGGCGCGAAGCTTCGCCGTGCGGATCATCGCCGGGGTCTGCGCGGGCGGTTTGCCGCACACCTTGTACGCCGCCGCGGAGTCGGCCGCCGGATCGGAGCCCATGAGGGTCCCGACCTGGCGCGTCAGCCGGCGCACCGCCGCCGTGTCCTTCTTCTGCACGGCCTGCGCCAACTGCTGGCTGAGCGCGACGTACTGCTTGATGAACTCCTGACTCTTCGCGTCGCCGCCGAGGTTCGACATCTTCTGCGCGGCCGCCTCCTGGAACGCCTCCTCGGACTTCCGCAGCGAGCGCTCCACGCAGTCCATGATCTTCGAGTTCGCGGCGTGCCACTTGTCGGATTCCGGGCGCGAGGCGTTGTCGGCGGCGCGCCACTCGTCCTGCTTCGCGAGCAGAACGTCGTGCTTCGCCGCGGTGGCCGCGCGCGCGTCCATCTCGGCGGAGAGCCCCTTGAGCAGGGCGTCGAGCGTCGACGCGTCGACTGGATCGCCGGCGAGCGGCGGTCCCTGCGTCTCCTCGGGCACGGCCTTCTTCTCGACCTTCTTCTCGATCGCTCGCTTGATGAGGCCGCCGAGCTGCGCCTGCGCGACGGAGCCGGCGCAGGCGAGCACGAGCAGCGCACGCATGGTGGATCGGAGCATGAGCCTTCCGTGCGAAGTGCGGGCGGTCACGGGCGTTTCCGCATCATGGCGCCCATGTCGAACTTCTGATATCCCGCGGGGGGAGCGAAGAGCGCGGCGTCGAGCGTCTTCTTGTCGACCTTCGTCACCTCGACCATCACCTTGTCGCCCTTCTGCACCTTGAGCGGGAAGCCGCCGTCGCCGAGCCCGGACTGCCACTCCGGTTCCTTCGGCGGGCCGCCGCGGCCGCCGCCGGGCATCCGCCAGGTGCCGAGCCCCTTCGCGACGCAGACGTCGCTGGTCGAGGCGTCGGCCTCGGTGACGATGACGTGCTCGCAGGTGTAGCCGGCGATGGTCTCGGTCTTGCCGGTGCGCGCGATCTTCGCCGGCTTCGCCTTCTCGGCGATCGGCGCCGGGTCGGGGATCGACTGCTCCATGTACATCTTCTGCGCGTCCATCATCATCAGCATCTTGCGCTCGGCCATGTCGAAGATGACGACCATCGGCCCGCCGCGCCCGCCGGCCATCTCCATGCGGAGCTTGCTGCCCTTCACGAGATAATCGAGCGCGTTCGCCTTGCCGTTGTCGGAGGTGACGGTCATGGCGATGGCGCCTTCGAACGACTGCGCGGCCAGCGGTGTGGCGAGGACGGCGAGGAGCAACGCGGGTCGAAGCATCGAGTGGCCTCGGTGGTGGGTGGTGAACCGCGGGAAGTTCGCAAGAAATGGCCCGACCGGCAACCGCCGGTCGGGCGTGATTCAGACCAAAAGTACGGGGTCAGCCGGTTACTGCTCTACTGCTTCACCAGCTCGACGCGACGGTTCTTCGCGCGTCCTTCCTCGGCGTCGTTCGATGCGACCGGCGCGTAGGGGCCGTTGCCGAACGCCTTCAGCCGGGTCGCCGCGATGCCGTGCGTCTTCACGAGCGCCTGCACGACGGCCGCCGCGCGGTCCTGGGAGAGCTTCATGTTCCCGTCGAGCGCGCCGACGTTGTCGGTGTGGCCAACGACGTAGAGCTTCAGCGCGGCGTCGTTCTTCAGCAGCTTCGCGACCTCGGCGATGGCGGCGTTCGATTCGGGCTTGAGGTCGGCCTTGCCCGTCTCGAAGAGGATCCCCTCCACCGCGATGTGCCCCGTCGTCTTGAGGCCGTCGGCGAAGGCGTCGGCGTTGGCGACGAGCTGCTGTTCCATCGCCGCCTTCTCGACGATGGTGAGGATGTACTTGCCGGTGTAGTCGGCCCACACCTCGACCCACAGTTCCTTGCCATCCTTGGTGAGGGTGAGCGTCTCCTTGCTGGCGTCGGTGGCCATCACCTTGCCGCCGACCTTCTTGATGGCGTTCTCGACGTTGCGCAGCACCTGCAGCGTGCTTGGCTTGGGGTTGAGGCCGGCCGGCGGCTGGTAGCGGAGGTTCGTGAACGCGCCCTCGACGTGCGCCTTCCCCTTGCCCGAGGCGAAGTCGTACGCGTCGAACTGCTTGAGCGTGCACGACTCGATCCAGTAGTCGGGGATGCGGCTGATGAGCGCGTGGTCCTTGCAGTTGGCGGCGTCGGGCTTCTGCGCCGTCGCGGGCACGGCGCCGAGGCCCAGGAAGAGCGCGCTGAGCAGCAAGGTCGTTCTGCGTGACATGTCGTGATCCTTACGTGGTGGTCGTGGAGTGATCCGCGCCCGGCGCGGGCGCGCGTGGAGCGATTGGGGGACCGTCTACGGGTGCTTCGCCCCGGGGTTCGGCACGACGACGCGGATCGTCCTCGTGACGGGCGCGCTCCGCAGCACGCCGTCGGTGACGACGAGCGTCACCGTGAACTCGCTGACGGTCTTGTACCGGTGGCCTACGGTCGCGCCGGCGGCGGTGGTGCCGTCGCCGAAATCCCAATGGAACGCGAGTGCTCGTCCCGCGGGAACGGACGTCGACCCCGTGCCGTCGAAGGTGGCGAGCGAATCCACCGCGATCCCCATCGGTCCTTTGATGATGGCCGTCGGTACCGCGCGCGCGCTGGCCGCGGCGGCGAGCGCCGGATTCGCGACTTGCGGCGCGGCGCCGGCCGCGGCCGCGACGCCCGGTCGCACGGTGACCGACCAGCGCACCGCCGTGCCACGCCCCGCCTCGACCACGGTCAATCCCGCCGCATAGCTCCCGTTCGCGGCATAGACGTGTTGTACGGTGGGCCCGCTGGCGGTCGTCCCGTCGCCGAAGTTCCACTGGAACACGAGTGGGCGTCCCGCGGTGCCTGGTGTCGAACCGCTCGCGTTGAAGGCGACGGCCTTGCCGGCGATGGCGGTGATCGGGCCGGCGGGCGGATCGACGACGACGTGCGTGCCGGCCTGCTGCGCGTTCGCCGTGGCAGTGACCAGCGCGAAGAGCGCGACGAGCGCCGCGCAGGGAGGAGTGGCAACGGGAAGCAGCGGCGTCATCGCGTGTCCCTCGGCGGCGTTATGGATGAAACATCGGCCCGGCGTCGCACTCGAATGTGCGAACACCGGGCCGTCGCCGCAACAGCGAGCGGGTGCGTTATGGTCGCGCGTTCCGGGCCACGAAGTCCGCGGCGAACCGGCCGGCGAGATCGACGTTCCGTTGCAGCGCCGTGAGGCGCGCGTCGGCCGGTAGCGACGGCTCCTCGAACGTGTGGTTGCCCCCGACCACCGCCACCCGTGCCGGGCCGCCAGCGCGCGCCGCAAATCCGTACAGCACCGGGGAGGCGCAGAGCGGATCCTGCTCGCCGGCGATGAAGGCGAGGGGGCGTCGCTCCGACGCGATGCCGGGGTAGTTCTGGTCGGCCACCGCCGTGATGATGCCATCGCGCGTCCGGCTGCACACGGGGGTGAGGAGCAACCCACCGCGCAACGTGGTATCGGCCTCGAGCACGCGCCACGCTACCAGCGATCCGAGCGACTTGCCGGCGGCGAAGAGGCGGTCGCCGGCGACACGCGCGTCGCGGCGCGCGTAGGCCACCACCGACGTCATGTCCTCGACCTCGTTCTTCAGGCCAGGCGAGGCACGTCCCGCCTTGGGGTCGGCGGTGTAGTACGCCCAATCGAAGCGGTACACGGCGATGCCGCGCGCGACGAGTTCCTTCGTGGTCGCCTCGAGCACTGGCGCGTGCATCGGGTATTCCGCACCCGGCCCGAGGACGACCGCGGCGAACGGCCCGCGTCCCGCGGGAAGGTCCGCGAACACGGCCACCTTCGCACCGCGCGGCGTGTCGACGGTCGCGCCTTGTGCGAGCGCGTGACGCGCCAGCAGCAGCGCGAGCACGGCCGCCAGCGCGCGCATCCGGGGCAAGGCCATCACGGCGCCCGTGCCGGCGGCGACGCCGGCGCCGTCACCGCCTTCGGCGCCGGCGCGGCGACGTAGTCGTTCCAGTTCAGCACGGAATTGAAGACCATGTTGAACTCGCCGTGGTTCTGCCACCGGTAGATGGGGTTGTTCGAGAACATGATCACGCGGCCGTGTCCCTTGTACGCCATCGGCACGTCGACGGCGAAGGGGCGCGCCTTGAGCGAGTCGGCGCCGACCATGAGACCGGAGAGCACCGACGCCTCGCCGCCGACGTAGCGCGCCAGCACGTTCCCCTCGTCGGCGACGCCGACCTTGAACGGCGTGCCGCCGACGTACTTCACGGGGATCGTCTTGTTCGCGTAGCCGTAGAACACCGGATGCTCGGGGCGCACGATCTCCCCCTGCACGAGCGGACGCTGCGAGGTGAGTCCGGGGACGACGACCTTGTCGACCGTGTGCGCGAAGCCGAACTCGATGGGGAGCCGCGCGGCCTCTCCCACGGCGATGAGCGTGCCGCCGCCGTCGAGGAAGGCGCCGATCGCGTCGACGCCGTCCTGACCCAGGCCGCCGGACATGTCGGCCGTCTCGCCGTACATGCCGAGGAACTTGTACTTGTCGCTCTTCTGGTAGCTCTGCGGTTTCGCGGCCGGCGCGGCGAGCGTCGCCTGGCGGCCGAGGTTCTGCTCGGCTATCAGGATGACGTCGTACTTCGCACGCAGGTTCCCCTGCTTCACCTGCTCCTTGTAGATGAGGTCGTACGGCACACCGAAGCGTTCGAACGTGAGGCGGTACCAGCCCAGGTTCTGCGTGGCGGTCCAGGCGGAGTAGATGGCGACGCGTGGCACGTCGGCGTCGTGCATCGGCACGGCGGGCACCGTGGCGAGCGACGCCGCGGTGAGGCCGAGTTCCTCGACGGCGGCGCGCACCTTCGCCGCCTTCGAACGGTCGGTGATGACGAACGAGCCGGCCGGGAATTCGACGCTGTCGGCCGTGAAGGGCTGCTCGGCGATCCTCATCGGCACGTCCTTCAGCCGGTAGCGGAAGGTGATCATGTTGTTCGAGCCGAGGTGGGCGACGGCGATGCCGGCGGCGCCCGCGCCGGCGACGCTTCCCTTCGGCGTGACCGTCGTCACCGGCGTCGTCGCGACGTGGAGGATCGCCGAGTCGGCGATCTCGGCGACGTCGACCATCATCGCCATCCCCATCGACCAGCCGCTGTCGTCGTACGTGTTGATGCGCGCGTCGGGGTACTGCTGCTTCTCGAGGAGGTTCTTGGCGAGGCGGCCGTACGGCTGGTCGCGCTTGATGACGAACGAACCGGCGGGATACGTCATTGTGCCCGCCTTGAACGCCGACGTCGCGCGCCCGATCTCGATGCGCTGGATGCGGAGGATGTTGACGAGTTCGGCGACCTTGGTCATGTCGCGCTGCACGGGGATGACGAAGCCGAACGGCGCCTTGTGCTTCCCTTCCTCGATCGCGTTGCGCGTCTTGATGTAGAAGTTCTCGAGCACCGTCGCCGGGAACATCGAGGTGAGCTGCAGCGCCGAGAGGACGCCCGTCTCCATGTAGTTCGTGTTGGAGCGGCGCGTGAAGGTGTTGATGTCGTCCTGCGTGTACTGGATGCCGCGATACCATTCGCGGTCCTGCGCACCGCCGCGGCCGGTGGGGATGGAGTAGCCACCGCGACCGCCGCCCGCGGTGCCGCCGGCGCTTCCCGCCGGCGCACCGGTGCCGACGGCGGGACCCGCCCCGCCGGCGCGACCGCCGCGGCCACCGGCCCCGCGTCCGCCACGTCCACCGGCCGCGGTGCTGTCGCGTCCGCCGGCACGGGCGGCCTCCGCGGCGCTGTCGGCGCGCGCGACCGTCGGGCCCGGCGGTTCCACGTCACGTCCCGACTGCGTCTCGTACATCTTCATGAGGCCATTGTGATTGTACGCCACCGAGCCGAGGTAGCCCGGCGACCAGCCGTCCATGAAGGCGTTCGTGTAGACGCCCGGCATCCCCCACTTCGTCATCTGCGCCATCTCGTAGTTCGCGAACCACGGGAGCTCGGCGAAAAGGAGCGGATCGAGATTCGGGTTCTGCGGCATGCCGCCGCTGTAGGTGTAGAGCAGCGGCTGCGCCTCGTGCAGGTCGTGCATGATCGGCGGATGCGCCGTGAAGTACCAGTCGACGATGGCGCGCATCTGCTGCAGCGCGATGTTGATGTCGCGGTTGTTGTCGTGGTAGACGTACTTGCCCCAATCCGGCACGGCGCCGATCGCCGGGCCGCCGGCGCGGCCGCCGGGGCCTCCCGGACCGCCCGCGCCCGGTTCGCCGGCGGCGCCGGGCGCCGCGGGCGCCGCCGGGGCGGGCGGCGTCGGGTTCGCGGCGGCGAACTCGAGACCCTTGTAGAACCAATCGACGTTGCGGTCGCGCCCGTCGGCGTCTGCCACCGGCGTGACCGACACGTACACGTTGTTGCGGATCTGCGTGATGATCGGCGACGTCTCGGTGGCGAGACGGTACACCAACTCCATCAGCATCTCCGACGGGCCCGTCTCGCCGGAGTGCAGTCCGCCCATGAGGTGATAGTGCGGTTTCGTGACCGCGATGAGGTCGTGCACCTGCTCCTCGGTCATGCCGCGCGGATCGGCGAGCTTGGCGAGGTTGGCGCGGTTCTGCGCGAGCTTCGCCATGTTCGCGTCCGACGACACCCACACCACCACGAGCTCGCGTCCTTCGTCGGAGCGGCCGATCGTCTCGAGCTTCACGCGCGGCGTCGCCGCGGCGAGGGCGCGGTAGTACTTCAGCTGGTCGGCGTAGTAGGTGAGCGTCTTCGGTGCGCCGATGTGGTGGCCGAGCACGTCCTTCGGCGTCGGGATGCCGTCGACGAGCGGCAGGTGGTCGACGAGCGGACTGCCGTGCCGGGGGTTGGCGAGCCACGCCTTGTAGTCCTTTTCGAACCCGGCGTCCTGCTTCTGCTTGGGATCGCGCGTCTCGACGGTGAACTGTTGCGCTGAAAGCTGCGAGGCGGCGAGGAGGAGCGATCCGAGGAGCGGCACCGCGCGCGGGAACGCGCGAAGCGCGCGGAACGCCCGGGCGGCGGAAGGAGTGGCGGACATGCGCACCGGAGGGTGGAGGTTCACGTGGAGAACGACGTCAGAGTATACGTGCGAGTGGGATGGGCCGCTGGCTGACGGGCTGCGGCACCGTCGCGGCCCTCCGGCGGCGGTCCACGATCACGGCCTTTGCTCGAGCCGGGCGGTCATGGCGCGCTGGAACCGCGCCAGCTCGATCGGCGCGCGTGTGTGCGACCCACGCCCGATGACGTTGGTGCCGTCGTGGGCTTCGACGTCGAAGGTGACGAGCTTCTCGCCCACCGCCGTCACCTTGGCCCACGCCGTGACCGTCGCGCCGACGGGCGTCGCCGCGAGGTGCCGGATATGCACGTCGACGCCGACCGACACCCAACCCTCCGGCAGGAAGGGCTGGATGGCGTCGCCGGCCGCCGTCTCCATGAGGAAGAGCATGGATGGCGTGCTGTACACCATGGGCATCGGCGGGTGACGGAAGCCGACGGTGCGTTCCGGCGTGACGACCTCGCGCGCCTCGCCCTGCAGGCCGACGATGACGTTCGTCCATAGACTCATGTGCGGGTCACTCCCACGAGCGAGTGTTCCTTCCGGGGCTACTATTGTACATCCATGCGCCCGCACCCGACACCATGAAGCCGTTCCGGCGGCTCGGCGACGCCTCGGCCCCCGACGGCAGCGTGCTGTCGCTGTTCGAACACGACGGCGATTACACGATCCGGGTGAACGGGGTCGAGCTGATGTCGACACGCCGGCACCGCTCCGAGGACATGCTCGCCGAGCTGGCCTGCGGTCCCGTGCGGACGCGCCCCGGCGCCGCGGTGCTCATCGGCGGACTCGGACTCGGCTTCACGCTCAACGCGGCGCTCCACCTGCTCCCCACCGACGCCCACGTGGTGGTGGTGGAGATCGTCGAGGCGGTGATCGACTGGAACCGCAATGTGCAGTACCCGCTCGCCGCGGACGCGCTCCGGGATCCTCGCGTCGAACTCGTGCATGGCGACGTCGCCGACGTGCTGCGCTCGCGCGCCGGCGGGTTCGACGCCATCCTGCTCGACGTCGACAACGGCGCCGACGCGCTCACCACGGCGGCCAACGCGGCACTGTACCGTGCCGAGGGGATCCGGACCGCGGTGGCTGCCCTCCGCCCCGAGGGGGTGCTCGCGTACTGGAGCGCGAACGACGACCGCGCGTTCGCCGAGGCGCTGCGCCGCGCGGGGCTCACGGTCGACGTGGCCATGGTGAGCGCGCATGCGCGCGGCGGACCACGACATGCGCTGATCCTCGGCCGACGTCCCTGAGCGCGGGGCGTCGCTCGCGCGAAAGGTGCGGCGACGCCGGATCACCCCGCCGAGGCCACCGCCTCGAGTTCCTCCCAGCGCGCCGTCGCCGCGCGGATCTCCACCTCGAGCACCGCGAGGCGCGCCCGCTCGCGAGTGACGGCCTGGCCGTCGCGCAGCAGCGCGGGGTCGGCCAGCGACGCGCATACGGCGTCGCGCTCACTTTCGAGGGCGTCGATGCGCGCGGGGAGCGCGTCCAACTCGGCGCTCTCCTTCCAGGTGAGCTTGCGTGGCTTCGGCGCGGCGCGTGGTGCGGCGGGCATCGCTCTCCGCGCCGGAGCGGCCGCGGCCCTCGCGGCGGCGGCCGCGTCGCGCTGGCGCGCCCAGTCGGAGTAGCCCCCGGCGTACTCCTTCACCTGCCCTGCCCCCTCGAACACGAGCGTGCTCGTGACGACGTGGTCGAGGAACGCGCGGTCGTGGCTCACGACGATGAGCGTGCCCGAGAAGTCGAGCAGGAGTTCCTCGAGCAGGTCGAGCGTCTCGATGTCGAGGTCGTTGGTCGGCTCGTCGAGCACGAGCAGGTTGAACGTCCGCGTGAAGAGCCGCGCGAGGAGGAGGCGGTTCCGCTCGCCCCCCGACAGCGCCTTCACCGGCGTGCGCGAGCGGTCGGGGGAGAAGAGGAAGTCCTGGAGGTAGCCCGTCACGTGCTTGCGCGTGCCGCCGACGTCGACCCAGTCGGCGCCGTCGGCGATGTTGTCGAACACGCTGCGCTCGTCGTCGAGCTGCTCGCGCAACTGATCGAAGTACGCGACCTCGAGTCCGGTGCCGAGCTTGATGGTGCCCGTGTCGGGGGCGAGTTCGCCGAGGAGGAGCCGGATGAGCGTGGTCTTGCCCGAGCCGTTCGGCCCGACCAGCCCGACGCGGTCGCCGCGCGTGATGGTGGTGGTGAGGTCGCGCACGATCGCCCGTTCGCCGCGCGAGAAGCCGACGCCGCGCGCTTCGACGACGAGCCGTCCGCTGCGCTCCGCCTCCGACGCCTGCAGCCGCACCGCTCCCGCGCGCTCGCGGCGCGCGCTGCGCTCGACGCGCAGGGCCTCGAGCGACCGCACGCGTCCCTCGTTGCGCGTGCGCCGCGCCTGGATGCCGGTGCGGATCCAGACCTCCTCCTTGGCGAGCTTCTTGTCGAACTCCGCCCACTCCTTCGCTTCGACCGCGAGCGCTGCGTCCTTGCGCCGGAGGTAGGTGTCGTAGTCGCCCCCCCAGTCCGCCAACGTGCCGCGGTCGAGCTCGACGATGCGCGTCGCGACGCGCCGCAGGAACGCGCGGTCGTGCGTCACGAACAGCAGCGTCACGCCGCGGTCGACGAGGAACTCTTCCATCCACTCCACGGCGTCGACGTCGAGATGGTTCGTGGGCTCGTCGAGCAGGAGCACGTCGGGCTGCCGGACGAGGGCCCGGGCGAGCAGCGTCTGCCGCTTGCGCCCCCCTGAGGCCGACGCGAACGGCAGGTCGGCGTCGAGGCGCAGGTGCTCGAGCACCGTCTCGACGCGAGAGTTCATCTCCCACGCGCCGGCGGCGTCGAGAGCGTGATGCAGGCGGTCGAGCTCCCGCAGCGCGGCGTCGCTCGGATGCGCGGCGACGTCGTGACTCACCAGGTGATAGCGCGCGAGGAGCCGCCCCGCCTCACCGAGTCCCTCGGCGACGACGTCGAACGTCGTGCCATCGACCCCGGCGGGCACCTCCTGCTCGAGGCGCGTCACGGTCACGCCCGTCTGCCGCACCACCTCACCCGCGTCGGGCTGGAGGGTGCCGTCGAGGAGCTTCATGACGGTGCTCTTGCCGGCGCCGTTGCGGCCGAGCAGGCACACGCGCTCACCGCGCTCGATGGCGAAGCGCGCGCCGTCGAGCAGCGGAGCCCCGCCGAAGGCGATGCGGACGTCCTGCAGGCCGAGGAGGGCCATCGGCTACGGGTGCGCGCTCAGCGCAGCGACCGCTGGTAGATGCGCCAGGCCATCCGCTCGGTGGCGCCCATCGCCAGCATCGGCTTCACGATGAGCGTGTTGTCCTCGAGCAGCCACGACGCCTCGGCGCCGGTCCCGCCGAGCGCGCGGCCGCGGCGCATGATCTCGTGCGCGAAGAGCGCGAGGATGCTGCGCGAGCGGAAGGCGGCTTTCGTGCCCAGCGCGAAGACGCGCGCCGACTTGGCGCGCCGCTTGTACCACAGCATGCGGGCCAGCCCGAGCGGGAAGAGCCGGCCGTTGCGATTGAACCGCAGCGCTTCGTTGTAGTCGGGCGCGGCCAGCATGAAGCCCGCCGGAATGCCGTCGACGTAGGCGATGAACGACCATTCCGGGCGGAGCAGCATCTTCAGGTCCTTGGCGGCGTGCTGGAACTCGTCGTGCGTCATCGGCACGAAGCCCCAGTTGCGCTCCCACGCGTCGTTGTAGATCTCCCAGCAGATCGCCACGTCGGTCGCGAAATCGCGCAAGCTGATGTCGCGGAACGTCATCCGGCCGCCTTTCAACGCGCGCTCCGCCTGACGGGCGACGAACGCCGGCGGCGCGTACGTTTCGCCCTCCACCGAGAACCAGAACCCGAGCAGGTCCTTGGCCTTCGTGAGTCCGGCCGCGGCGCAGAGGGCGTCGTAGTACGGCGGGTTCCACGTGGTCATGAAGGTGGGGCGATTCTCGAAGCCGCGCACGAGCAGTCCGCACTCCTGGTTCGTGCTCGGATTCATCGGGCCCCACATCGCGTGGAGGTCCCGCGCCGCCAGCCACGCCGCGGCGGCATCGAGCAGGGCGCGCGCCACCGCCGCGTCGTCGACGCACTCGAAGAAGCCGAAGAACCCGGTGCGATCCTCGTGGAACCGGTTGTGCGCACGGTTCTCGATGGCCGCGATGCGTCCCACGACGCGATCCCCGGCGTACGCGAGGAACAGTTCGCGCGCCGCGTCGCGATAGAACGGGTTCTTCCGCTCGTCGAGCGCGTCGGCCACGGACATCCGCAGGGGAGGCACCCAATTGGGGTACCGGTCCGCGGGAAAGAGGCGGAACGGGACGTCGATGAACGTGCGCAGATCGCGCGCCGACGCCACGCGCCGGACGAGCACCGGCGCGCTCATCGCGCGACCCCGACCGGCCGCCCCGCGGCCTCGAGCGCGTCGCGGACGGCGTGGACCGCGTGCCGGACATCCGCCGACGTGTGCTCGCTGGTGATGAAGAATCGCAGGCGCGCGAGGTGCTCCGGCACCGCGGGCGCGACCATCGGCGCGACGCTGATTCCCGCGTCGAGCAGCCGCCCGGACAGATGGATCGCCAGCGCCGAGTCGCCGAGCAGTACGGGCACCACCGGAGTCCCGGCACTCGACCCGATGTCGAGGCCGGCCGCCGTCGCCTCGTTCGCGAACTCGCGCGCCACCGCTCGCAGGCGCGTCACGCGCTCGGGCTCGCATCGCAGGATCCGCAGCGCCGCGAGCGCCGCGGCGGCGTTCGCCGGCGTCATCCCCGCGCTGAACACGAACGCCGGCGCGGTGAACTTGAGGTATTCGACCAGCGCGGCGCTCCCGGCGATATAGCCACCGCAACTGGCGAGCGACTTGCTCAGCGTGCCCATCCATACGTCCACGTCGTGCGGATCCACGCCGGCGTGCTCGGCGATCCCCCGCCCCGTGGCGCCGAGGACGCCCATCGAGTGCGCCTCGTCGACCATGAGCAGCGCATGGTGGCGCGCCTTGACCTCGACGAAGCGCGCGAGGTCGGGGACGTCGCCGTCGGCGCTGTAGACGCCCTCGATGAGCACGAGCGCGCGACGGTGCTCCTCGCGCACGCGGGCCAGCAACGCGTCGAGCGCGCGCCAGTCGTTGTGCGGGAACACGAGGCGGCGCGCGCCGGAGAACGCGGCACCTTGCATGGCGCTGTTGTGCAACCAGGCGTCGCAGAGCACCACGTCGTCGGCGCCGACGAGGTGGGAGATGGTGCCCGTGTTCGCCTGATGCCCCCCGACGTACGCCACGGCCGCGTCGACGCCGAGGAAGGCCGCGATCTCCCGCTCGAGCGAAACGTGCACGCTGCGCTCACCGGACACGACGCGGCTCGCCGAGACCGACGTTCCGAGCGAAGCGACCGCCTCCTGCGTGGCGGCGATCACGCCGGGATGGCCGGCGAGTCCGAGGTAGTTGTAACTCGAGAAGTTGAGCACCTCGCGACCGTCGACCACCGCGAGGCGCCCCGGCATCCCCTCGTGCGCCCGGAAGAACGGCAGCGTGCCGTCCACCGAGGCGACGTCGGCGCGCCGGCGCTGCAGCTCCCGGTATTCCGCCCAGTCCGTGACGTCGGTGCTCGCCGCGGTGGGCGCCCCGTAGCGGCGGCGCGGCGCCGGCGCGTCGCCGAGCGGATAGGGCTGCGTGAGGTGACGCGCGAGGGAGCGGATGTCGGGCTGCTCCCAGACCTCCGCCGGCGTTACCTTGCGGTGCAGCCGTTCCTCGAGCACCACGGTGAGCAGCGTCACGGAGAGCGAATCGAGGCCGAGATCGCGCGGCGATGCGCCGGCGTGCAGCCGCACCGGGTCGGCGGGCAATTCACGAGCGATCCAATCGAGGATGAACGCGGCGACCGCTTCGGCGGGGGGCGCGACGTCGCTCCCCGGCGCCGTCCACTGGCCGACGCGTTCGAGCGTCCCCTCGAAGTAGGCCAGGCGGCAGGCGCGGCGCTGGATCTTGCCGCTCGACGTGCGCGGGATGGAGTGCGCGTCGAGCAGCACGATCTCGTCCGGCACGACGCCGACGTCCGAGGCGACGGCGGTGCGCAGCGCGTCGAACAGGCGCCCGTTCTGCGACGCGTCGTGATGGCGCCCGACCTCGGCGGCGATGACGAGGCGCTCCCGTTTCGCGCCCGGCACGCCGAACGCCGCGATGTAGCCCGCACGCAGCGCCGGATGAGACCGCCCGGCGCTCACCTCGATGTCCTGCGGGTAATAGTTGCGCCCCTCGATGAGGATCAGGTCCTTGAGCCGTCCGGTGACGAGCAGCTCGCGGCCGGTGAACACGCCGAGGTCGCCCGAACGCAGGAAGCGGGTCTCCGAGCCGGCGAGCCGTGCGCCGAACGTCGCCTCGGTGAGCGCGGGGCGGTTCCAGTAGCCCGTCGCCACACTGTCGCCGGCGATCCAGATCTCGCCGACCTGGCCGGCGCTGCACGGCACGCGGGTGTCGGGGTCGACGATCACGACCTGCAACTCGCGATCCGGCTCGCCGGAGGGCACGAGCGGCACGTCGGAGTCGGGCTCGTCGCCGAAGCGCAGCGACGCCGCCTGCAGGGCGTCGCGGTCGGCGCTCACCACCGAGAGCGGGCGGCGGGAGGGGCCGCCGGAGACGAACAGCGTGGCCTCGGCGAGCCCGAAGCAGGGGAGCATCACGTCGGCACGCAGGCCGTAGGGCGCGAACCGGTCGATGAAGCGCGTCATCGTGTCGGCGCGGACGGGTTCGGCGCCGTTGAACGAGGTCCGCAGCGACGAGAGATCGAGGCCGTCGCATTCCCCGGCGGCGATGCGATCGACGCAGAGGTCGTACGCGAAGTTGGGCGCGCCGGTGGTGGTCGCGCCGTACCGCGCGATCGCCTCGAGCCACCGGACGGGGCGCTGCATGAACGACGCGGGCGACATCAGGGCGGTCGGGATGTTCGCATAGATCGGCTCGAGGATGCCGCCGATGAGTCCCATGTCGTGGAACGGCGGCAGCCAGAACACCGCGCGATCGCCCTCGCGGTGCGCCGTGACGCGATGGATCACGGCGAGATTGTGGAGCAGGTTCCCCTGCGAGATCATCACGCCGCGCGGCTCGGCCGTGGAGCCGGACGTGTACTGGAGCATCGCGAGGGACGCCGCCGTGATGCCGGGATGGCGCCACGCGCCCGTGCCCTGCTCGAGGCGGGTGATGTCGAGCCAGCTCACGTCCCGCAGCTCGGGCGTGACGGCGAGCCACTCGTCGAGCCGGGCGATCAGGTCCGGGGCGACGAGCGCGACGCGCGCGCCACAGTCGCGGACGATGCGCGCCACGCGCGCGTCGACCCGGCGCGGATTCGGCGGATAGGCCGGCACCGCCACCACCCCCGCGTACTGGCACCCGAAGAAGGCGGCGACGTAATCGAGGCCCGGCGGCACGAGGAGCACGACCCGGTCGCCCGGCACGACGTAGTCGCGCAGCTCCGCCGCGACGGCGCGACTGCGGCGCTGCAACCCGGCGAAGCTGATCGAACCGCCCTCGCTGCCGTCGCCGCGGAGCGACCGGAAGATCACGTCGTCGGGGTGCGTCGCGGCGCGGTACTCGAGCACGTCGACCAGCGACTGCACGCCCGCGCGTCGCGCGTCGTCGGGCTTGAGCTGGGGATCAGAGTTCGGGACGGGCATGACGTGCCACGGCATCCATGGAATGACGATGAACGGCGCACCGACAGCCTTCGCCGGCCGTGGCCTCTGCCGTCCAATATACACATCGAGCCCTGCCGTGAACCGGGCGAGCGGTGGACGCATCGTGGTATCGGCGTCCGGCATGGACGAGGCTCGGGGCGCCGATCGAAGGTGCTCGCGTGACCGACCCATTACCTTTTCGAAGCCCGGCCGGCGACGACCCGATCTCCGACACTCCGCGTGTTCCGCCACAGACTCCTCCGCTCGCGCGTCCTCTTCACCGTCATCTGCGGCGCCACGGCCATCGGGTGCCTGTCGGTCGCGGATTCCGTCAACCGGCCCGCCGACCGGGTGGCGCGCGGGCTCACCGGCGTCGATACGACGAAGCGGAGCCGCGTGTTGGTGCTGCTCATCGACGGGCTCCGCCGCGAGACGGCGACCGACGCGCAGATGATGCCGATCCTCGCGCGTCTGCGCGCGACGGGCGCCTCGGGGGAGGTCGACGGCGCCTTCGAGGGGTTCTCGATCCCGTCGATCCGCGCCGCACTCTCCGGCAAGGCCGAAGCCCAGCTCATGAACGCGATCGAGAATTTCCACTTCACGGCGCTGCCGGTGGAGTCGGTGTTCCTCGACCTCCGCCGCGCCGGGAAGTCGTCGCTCGTGGTCGGCGTCGACCCGTTCGTGCAGTTCGGCTCGGTGTTCGAGACGCGCCTCCCCGTGGAAGGGAGCGCGGACCAGTACACCCTCGATCGCGAGCGGCCGGAGATCGCGCTCAGCGCGTACGCGCGCGAGCGCTTCGACCTCATCATCTGCCATTACGAAGGCGGCGACTGGACCGGCCACGAGGTCGGCGTACGGGCGCCACGGTACGCGGCGGAGTACGCATTCATCGATTCGCTCATCGGGCGCTTCGCGGCCGCCCGGAAGCCCGACGACTATCTCGTCGTGTTCGGCGACCACGGGCAGAGCGAGACCGGGCAGCACAAGACGGGGCTCTCCGTGCCGACCTTCGGACTGTTCATCGGCCCCGACGTCACGCCGGGAGTCGTCTTCCGTCCCCTGCCGATCGCCAACATCCGGCTGATCCTGAGCCACGCGCTCGGCCTCGAACTCCACCAGGCTCCGTATCAGGTCGCCGAACTTTCACGCTTCCTGCCCCTCGCGCCGACGCGCGAGGCCGCGGCGGCGCTCGCGCCACCGCACGCCAGCCGGGACCTGCGCGACTATGCGCTCTTCGCGCTCTTCCTCGTCGCCGGCACGGTGATCCTCATGCTCGCCATCGACGGCGGATCGATGCCAGCGGCGACGTCGGTGTGGTGGCTCATCGCCGCGGTGTTCGTCGCCGAGCTGCTCGCGCAGCGGCTCATCGACGCGTCGTGGTCGGCATTCCCGTTCCTCGCCGTCGTCGCCGGGGCCACGATGACGCGGCGACACTGGCGCAGCGCCGCCGCGGTGATGCTCATCGGCGCGTATTTCGCCACGCGCTTCGTGTACGGCGCGCACGATGGCGGGCTGCTTCGAGTGCCGCTCCTCGGCGCCGAGCTCGCACCGCTCTACGCCGCCGGGTCGGTGGCGAAGCTGTTCCTCGTGCTGACGCTCACAGGGTGGAAGCGCCCCGTGCGCGCAGCCGTGGTGACGCTCGCGCTCAGCCTCGTCGAGTTCCGCGTCTGGGACACGCCCTGGGTCTTCCTCGGCGCCATCGCCGTCGCGCTGGCGGCCTACCGCCTCGCCCGCAGCGATGTCGATCGCGCGCTGGCCATCGCCGCGTTCGGCTACGTGGTACTCTACTTCACGCTGCGGCTGCCGCTCTTCGAATACGCGTGGATCGACCTCTTCCTCGCCGCCGTGCTGCTGGCCCGGCGCCATGCCGACCCGCGCTGGACCGACGCGCTCGTCATCTCGGGCGCCTTCACCCTGACCTCGGTGTGGCTCGACGGCGGGCTGGAGTGGGGCTTCCTCTACAGCGTGCTGCCGGCCGACGTCGTCGAGTTCAAGGTGGGGTGGATGCTCCCGATGATCCTGCTGAAGCTCCCGCTGCTGCTCCTGCTCAATTGGTGGGTCACTCGTACCGCTCCAACACGCGCCTTCGTCGCGGCGATGTTCGCCTATACCGGACTCCGGTTCGCCGCGGTGTGGATCGTCCGCCTCGCGGGTGCGTCGGGTGAAGCGATGTGGCCGCTCGCCGAGCAGGGGACGTACCTGCTCACGTTCGCGATCGCGACGGTGTGGGTGTACCGTGCGCGCCACACCGCGCAACCGCCGGCGGCGCGTGCGTGATGTGCGCGGTCACGCCGGCCGTGGGATGCCAGCGTCTGGTCGACTCCCCCCGACTCCGGTATACTGCCGTTGATGCGGTGCCGACAGCCTTCCCTCCTCCGACCTGTGCAAGCGAAGACCAATGGCTGGCGCGACGAGCGACCCGATGAGTGAAACGGCCTCCGGAGTGCCGGCGGCCGCACCGCCGTGGCACTTCGACGACGCGACGGGACACGCTCGCTATTGGGCGCAGGACGAGATGGTCGTCGCCGAGCGATTCCTCGAAGGCGCTGCGCTCGAGCCGCTCGTCGCCGAAGCGGAAGCGATGCAGGCGGCGATCAATCGCAATTACGTGCCCGGGGTGAAGAAGGGCGGGAGCGTCAGCTACTTCGACCTGCGCAAGCGGGCGCCCTCCATCGTAGCGCTGTATCGCTCGCCCGCTTTCATCGACCTGCTGAGCCGCATCACGCGCGAGCGGCTGCTCCCCTGCCCCGACGGCGATCCGCACGCCTGCGCGCTCTACTATTACACGGAGCCCGGCGACCACATCGGCTTCCACTACGACACGTCGTTCTACAAGGGGAAGCGGTTCACCGTGCTGCTCGGCCTCGTCGAGCAGTCGAGCTGCCGGCTCGTGTGCGACCTGTACAAGCGCGACGCGTCCCGGGCCACCGAGCGGGTCTCGGTGCACACCGTGCCGGGCACGCTCGTGCTGTTCAACGGCGACACGCTCTGGCACGCCGTCACGCCGAGCGGCGCCGGCGAACGGCGCATCGTGCTCTCCATGGAGTACGTCACCGACCAGCGCATGGGCACGTTCGCGTGGCTCGTCTCGAACGTGAAGGACGTCGTCGCCTACTTCGGGATCAGGGCTCTGTGGCGCGGGTCGCGTTGACCCACACCCAGTAGCGGCGCAGACCGGCGACGACGCGCAGCAGCGCGAGCGTGGCGGAGACCGCCAGGTACGCGCCGAGCAAGAGGATCGCCGTGCGTGCGTCGCCGGCCGCCGGCTCTGCCGTCCACAGCCAGATGGCGAGCGCGAACAGGGCGACCGTCGCCGCCCGGTCGGGCCAGCTGCGCGAGCCCGGCACGAGATGGCCGTGCATCACACGCGCCACATAGACGGCGCCGTACGCCGCCATGAGGAACCACCCCGCCACCGGCCCCACGTCGGCGCGCCGGGCGAGCAGCATCCACAGCACCGCGAGTGCGGCCCCGAAGAGCGCGACCGGCGCCGGCACGCCGCGCATGCGACGCAGGATGACGACGATGGCGCCCGCGGCCATGACGGCGCCCGTGAGCACGATCAGCGCGTACCGCGGCACCCCCCACGCCAGCTCGGCGTGCCACCACGCGCGGGCGCCGGCGAATACCCATGACGCCGAGACGAACGTGAGCACCACGATCGCCTCGAGCGTCCCGTAGCGCGTGAAGTGGAGGGCGCGGCGCTCCTCCCGTTCCGCGTACGTCACGCCGAAGCCGAGGATCAGCAACGCTTCCATGAAGAACAGCGTGCCGCGGCTCGAGGTGACGAGCAGCGTCCAGAAGCCGAAGACGAGGATGCACCCCGCCCAGAGGTCGCAATAGTGGTCGAGGAAGTCCCCCAGCGGCGACGTGGTGCCGCTCGCCTTCGCCTGCATGCCGTCGAGGTGGTCACCCGCGACATAGACCTGCATCGCCCCGAAGTACACCAGCGCCAGCAGCGACAGCGGCCAACGGGCCGGCTCGAGCGAGAGGAGGAGCACGGCCAGCAGCGCGCCGGTGGAGAGCAGCGTCACGACGTTCGCCGCCATCCAGCGTGGCAGCAGCGGGAAGAGCCGCTCGAACCAGATCCGCGTCAGCGCCGGACGGGCGAGCGAACGATCGGTGAACTTGTACGAGGTGTCGCCAGCCGGCTCACGGGTCGGCACGCTCATCAGTTCGTCACGCGCGAGCAGACGGTGGCAGGTGGGCGCATGATCGAAGGATAGCGAGGCGACACACGGTCCGGCTACATGGCGCGTGCGAGCGAGCGCCGTCTACATTTCGTCGTCCGGCGCGGACGTGCGCGCTCCGGCGCGTCGCAACTCCGAGTGCTTCCCCGACCCACGACCGCCCGCATGCGCGATTCCGCACGCCGCCTTCGCTCGCTCTTCGCCGCCCCGGGCATGATCCGCCTCGTCGGGGCGCACGACGCGCTGGGCGCCAAGCTCGCCGAGCGACACGGCTTCGAGGGGGTGTGGTCGAGCGGCTTCGAGATCTCCACCTCGCACGGGGTGCCCGACGCGAGCATCCTCACGATGTCCGATTACCTCGCCGCCGCCCAGCGCATGGCCGACGCGGTCGACATCCCCGTGGTGGCCGACTGCGATACCGGCTACGGGAACTCGAACAACGTCATCCGCATGGTGCGGCAGTTCGAGGCGGCGGGGATCGCCGCGGTGTGCATGGAGGACAAGCTCTTCCCGAAAGTGAACAGCTTCACGCCGGGCCGGCAGGAGCTCGCGTCGGTCGCCGAGTTCGTCGGGAAGATCCTCGCCGCCAAGAACGCGCAACGCACCGCGGAGTTCACCGTCATCGCGCGGATCGAGGCGCTCATCGCGGGATGGCCGGTCGCCGAGGCGCTCCGGCGCGCCGACGCCTACGTGCAGGCCGGCGCGGACGCGATCCTCGTGCACGACAAGGATCCGGCCGGCGCCGGCCTGCGCGAGTTCCTCGCCCGCTGGTCGGCGCGCGTGCCGGTGGTCGTCGTGCCGACCGCGTACCCGCAGGTGACCGCCGCCGAGCTCGAATCGCTCGGCGTGAAGATGGTGATCTACGCGAACCAGGGGCTGCGGGCCGCGGTCGCCGCCATGAACGACACGTTCCGCCGCATCGCCGCGGACGGGTCGACGGCGAACGTCGAGTCGGCGATCGCGCCGATGCGCGAGCTGTTCGAGCTGCAGGGGATGCCGGAGCTCGAGCGTGCCGAGCGCGACTACCTGCGCGTGAGCGGCCCGCCGGTGCGCGCCATCGTGCTGAGCGCGGGCGACCACCGCGATGCGCCGTCGATGCGGCAGCTCGCCGTCGACATCCCCCTCGCCGCGCTCGACGTGAACGGCAAGTCGCTGCTCCAGCGCCAGGCGGAATCCCTCGCCCACGCCGGCGTGCGGGACATAACCGTCGTCACGGGTTATCGCCACGAGGCCGTCGCCTGCGACGGCGTCACCGTCGTGCACAACGCCGAGTGGGCGACGACGGGCGAGGCGGCGTCGTTGATGGCCGTCCCCGCCGCCGGCGGAGCCGCCGGGGAGGCGCGCGTCCTGGTCCTCTACGGGGACCTGATGTTCGACGCCGACCTCGTGCGCACGTTGCTGCGGAGCGACGCCGACGTCGCCGTCGTCGTGGATCGCGGCCACGTCGCCCGCGACAACAGCGACGACAAGCGGCGCGATCTCGTGCATCTCGCCGGCGCGCCGGCGCCCGACCGCCGCTTCCTGCGGAGCGGCGTGCTCCCCGTCGTTAGTGCGATCGGAAAGAGCATCGGTGCCGACGGCGCCCACGGCGAGTTCGCCGGCTTCGCCCTGTTCTCCCCCGCCGGGTGGCGCGCGTTGCTGGCGCAATACGACCGGCGCCGGACCGCCGCACCGGACGCCCCGCTGCACGAAGCGGACTCGTTCGCGCGCGCCTCGCTCACCGACCTGCTGCAAGCGCTCATCGACGACGGCACGAGCGTCGTCGCGGTGGAAGTCACGTCGGGGTGGCTCGAGATCCACTCCTTCGACGACTACCAGCGCGCCTGCCGGCTGGTGGCCCGATGAGCGACCGCGTCTCGTCGCGCCTCTTCGTCGACACGCTCACGGCGCGCGGCTTCGGTCCGTACGTCGGCGTGCCCTGTTCGTTCCTCCGCCCGTTCATCGACTACGTGATCGACCGCGACGACCTCTCGTACGTCGCCGCCACGAACGAAGGGGAGGCGCTCGCGCTCGCGAGCGGCGCCCAACTGGCGGGGCGCCGCCCCGTCGTGATGCTGCAGAACTCGGGACTCGGAAACCTCGTCAACCCGCTGGCGTCGCTGAACTACGTCTTCAAGATCCCGGTGCTGATCATCGTCACGCTGCGCGGCGAGCCGGGGAAGGTCGACGAGCCGCAGCACGAACTCATGGGCCGCGCCACCGGCGATCTCCTGCGGCTGCTCGCGGTGGAGCACGCGTGGTTCCCATCGCGGGACGGCGACGTGGTGCCCGCGGTCGACGCCGCGCTCGACCACATGCAGCGCACGGGACTCCCGTTCGCCTTCGTGCTGCGCAAGAACGTCGTCACCGAGTACGCACCGCAGCCGCGCGTACCGGCGTCGCCGCGCGCACCGGGGCGCTTGGTCGCCGCCGTCTCGTCCGGCCCGATGCTGTCGCGTGGCGAGGCCATCGCGCTCATCGCCGAGCAGGCCGGCGAGGCGCTGATCGTCGCGACCACGGGGAAGACCGGACGCGAACTCTTCGAGTACCGCGACCGGCCGTCGCACTTCTACGTGGTGGGTTCGATGGGGTGCGCCTCGAGTCTCGCCCTCGGCGTCGCGCGGGAGAGCGACCAGCCGGTGGTCGTGCTCGACGGCGACGGCGCCGCCCTGATGCGGCTCGAAGCGATGGCCAGCATCGGCGACCAGGCGCCGCCGCGACTCGTCCACGTGATCCTCGACAACGCGTCCTACGAATCGACCGGCGGACAGGCGACCGTCTCGACGTCCGTCCGCTTCCCCGAGATCGCCGCGGCCTGCGGCTACGCGAGCGCCTGCTCGGTCACCGGAGCAGAGCCGCTGCGCGCGGCGCTGCAGCGCGCGCTCGGCGAGCGAGGCCCGCACCTCATCCACGTGCCGGTGGCCACCAGCACCGACCCGTCACTCGGGCGGCCCGCGGTGGCGCCTCCCGACGTGGCCCGCCGTTTTCGCGACGAACTCGCGCGCCGGAGCGCACGACGGTGATCATCTTCTCGCCGGGCCCCTCCAACATCTCCGAGCGCGTGCGCCGGGCACTGCTGGCGCCGGACATCTGCCACCGCGACGAGGAGTTCACAGAACTCCTCGCCGGCGTGCGCGCCGACTTGCTTCGCGTCGCCGGCCTCGGCGCCGACGATGGCTACCACGCCGTCGTCCTCGGTGGTTCCGGCTCGGTCGGCATCGAGGCCGTCGCCGCGGCCGCGCGCCCGCTCGGCCCCATGCTCGTCGTCTCCAACGGACCCTACGGCGAACGCGCCGCGGCCATGGGACGCCACCACGGCACCGAGGTGCGGGAATGGACGCTGCCGTGGGGCGACGAGATCGACCCCGCCCTGCTCGACGAGCAGCTCGCCAAGAGTGGCGCGGCCTCGCTCTACCTCGTCCATCACGAGACGGCGACGGGGCGCCTGAACGACCTCGAGCGGCTCGCCGCCGTCGGCAAGGCGCGCGGCTGCATGGTGCTCGCCGACACGGTGAGCAGCATCGCCGGCGAACGCGTCGACGTGACCGGCTGGCGGCTCGACGCCATCGTCGGCAGCGCCAACAAGTGTATCCGCGGCGTGCCCGGCGCCGCGTTCGTCATCGCGAGCGACGCCTTCCTGGCGTCCGCGCAGCGACAGCGCGCCGCGCACTACTCGAATCTCGCCGAGCACTTCGCCGCCGAGGAGCGGGGCGAGACGCCGTTCACGCCGCCGGTGCACGCGCTGTTCGCGCTGCGGGAAGCGCTGCGCGAGACGCTCGACGAGACCGTGGAAGCGCGCATCGCGCACTACCGCGCCCTCATGCGCCTGGTGCAGGAACGGCTCCACGGCATGGGGATCCGCTTCCTGCTCGACCGCGCCGCGTACGGATCGACCCTCATCTCCTGCCATCTCCCCGAGGGGCACAGTTACGCCTCGCTGCACCGGGACCTGAAGGCGCGCGAGTACGTGATCTACGCGGCGCAGGGCGCGCTCAAGGCGCGGGCATTCCGGCTGGGCCTCATCGGGCACTTCGGCCTCGACGAGGTCACCGGCTTCCTCGACGCGCTCGAGCGCCGGTTGCGCGCGTGAGGGCGGTCATCCTCGCGGCAGGGCGCGGGACGCGCCTCCGCGCCGTGCACGAGCCGCCGAAGTGCCTGCTGCCCATCGGTGGCGTGACGCTGCTCGAGCGGTATCTCACGACGTTCGACGCGCTCGGCGTCGCGACCACCGTCGTCGCCGGCTACCGCGCCGACGCTGTGCGCGCGTGCGTGCGTGCCGCCGCGCCGCGTGCGCCGCGTGCGCCGTGCGACGTGCTCGTGAACGACGAGTACGAGCTGGGGAGCATCGTCTCGCTCGCCGTCGGTCTGCGAGCCGTGGACGACGCGTTGCTGCTGCTCGACGGCGACGTGTTCTTCCACCCGGCGCTCTTGCAGCGCCTCGTGCGTTCGCCGCACCCGAACGTGCTCCTCGTCGACATCGGCTCGTCGTTCACCGGCGAGGAATACATGGCGGGGCTCGACGCCGGCCGCGTGCGCACCCTGCGGCGCGCCCTCGTGTCGGGGCACGAGGAGACTGGCGAGTGGGTGGGTTTCGCGCGCCTCGCGGCCGACGCCACGGCACGACTCCGCGCCGCCGTGGATCGTCAGGTCGCGGCTGGAGCGACGTCCGGCGGATACGAGGACGCGCTCGCGTCGCTCCTGCCCGACGTGCACGTGCGCGCCGTGCCCACCGACGGCCTGCCGTGGGTCGAGATCGATTTTCCCGAGGATGTCGCGCGCGCCGAAGCGCTGGCGCGCGCCGCCATCACCTGAGTCGACTCGCGCCGTCGAACCGGTCGCGCCAGACGCGATCCTGCTGGATCAGTCCCGCCCAGTACTCGATCCGCCCGACGAGTCGCTGCGCATCGTCGGGTGCGAACGGGGTCTGAGAGAGTGGCACCGGCGCCGGTTGCCCTCGCGGGAAGGAGGGGAACGCGAGCGCATGCGCCGGGTCGCCGCGGTCGACGAGCAGCGTGTAGCCGTCCCGATCGAGCCGGTAGCCTCGACTGTTGATCGAGACCGCGACGCGCTCGTGCTCCGGGATCGGCGCGAAGAGGTCCTGCCCGAACGTCACGCGCGGCGCCGTGTCGCCGATCCAGCGCATCACCGTGGGGAACAGGTCGACGTGGCTGGCCGTGAACTGCTCGCGCCGCGGCGCGCCCACGAATCGCGCCGGCCCGTGCACGAGCGCCGCCGTCCACACCGCGGCGTCGTTGGGCAGCCCGCGAAACCGCTCGTCATACGATTCGTCGGTGCGGTCGCCGTGGTCGCCGATGACGACGACGATGGTGTTCGCCGCCCGCCGGCGCGTCTGGAGGAAGTCGAGCACGCGTCCGATCTGGCCATCGATGTGCCGCAGGCAGCGCGCATATCGCGCGGCCGGCCCATCGCCCGGCTGCGCGCTTCCGTCCTCCGGCTGGTAGGGTGTGTGCGTGCCGTTCGTCGAGACATAGGCGAACACCGGCTGCTCCGGCGCCGCGGCGTCGTGGGCCCGCAGACGTTGCAGCAGATGGTCCATCACGAGCGTGTCGGGGCGCGTGTGGAAGTAGAACAGGCCGTTCCCCGGGAGTTCGAAATCGACCTCATCGTACCAGCGGCGCGCCCATGCGAGCTCGTTATCGAAGCTCGGATTGGCGCCCCACAGCGCGATCGTGTGATAACCGTGCTTCCGCAGGCGGTTCGGCAGTGCGTCGAGCTGCAGATTGGGGAAGTCGGCGGTGATGAACCCGCTCCGGTGCTCCCACACGCCCGTGTTGATCGTGATGAATCCCCGCGGAGTCGGCTCCCCGTTGGCGATGTAGCGCGGGAAGACCACCGACTCCCGCGCGAGCGCGTCGAGTCGGGGCGTGGGCGACGCGCCCGGCGCAGGCGGATATAGGCCGTAGCCCACGTCCCGCCCCCGCAGCGACTCGACGACGAAGACGACGATGTCGGGGAGGTCGCTCCGCTCCACAACGGGCGCCGCGCCGGCGCCTCCACCCGACCGGATGAGCGGGAAGGAGTCGCTGAGCCATGTCGCCGTCCCACGTGGGTCGAGGAAGCCGCGAAGCTCGGACCGGCTGGCGGCCTCTTGGGCCGGCGCCGGGGCCGGCGCGCGCGGCAGCAGCTGTAGCGCCCAGTCCACCTCCGGCGGCTGCGCCATGTCGCGCTGGTGGTAGTACGCGAACATCGTGGGCGCGTAGCATGCCGCAGCGATCACGACGCTCGCCCCAGCGCCGCGCCACGAGGGCGGATGCGCGAGGCGGCCGCGCGCCGCGCGCCAGAGCCACGCGAACAGCAGCAGCGCCGCCAGCGGGATCCCGAGTGTGACGGCGGGATACCAGGGATGCCGCAGCACCGGCCCCGCGACGTCGCTGTTGAACAGAGCGCTGAGCCCGTAGTCGCGCATCTGGGCGAGCGTGAGTCGTTCCCCGCGGAAGTGCTGCATCGCGAAATCGGCCGGCACGAGCCAGAGCAGCGCGAAGGCCAGCGCCAACCCCGTCGCCGTGACCGCAGCGCGCAGTCGCGGCACCGCCATCCACAGCACCGCGAACGCCGCAGCGATCAGGAACCACCAGCTGACGTACAGCGGCACCGCGATCATCAGCATGTTGAGCGGCGACGAGAACACGCGGTGCCCGCCGTCGTCGGTGCCGAAGTAGTGGGCGAACAGTCCGGCCACCTGCGCGAGGAGCGTCGCGACGAACGCCGCCGTCAGCGGATGCCAGGCGCGGCGCGGGTGGAGGTCGTCCATGGGATTCGCGAGCGGCCGTTCGTCGCGCGGACCGGCGCTACGGCTTGCCCGAGGCCGGCACCGCGCTCGGGTCGAGCGCCGCCTTCTTCTCCGCCCGCTCGCGTTCCTTCCGCTGGCGAAGCTCCTTCACCGCGGCGCGGAAATCGTCGTCGCGCTGCATGCGCGCCGCCTGCTCCTGGATCTCGCCGCGGATCTGCGTGAGCCGGCGGTCGCGCTCGAGCGCGACCGGATTCGCCGCCGCGTTGATCGGCAACAGCCCGAGGATCGCCGTCGGCAGCGAGAAGTTGCCGAAGTGGATGTACTTCTGGTCGATCCCGTACTTCTTGCCGTTGCGCGTCACCGTCCAGTCGCCGCCCTGGCGCCCCGCCGGCGCGAGCGCGAGTGAATCCTCGAGGCGCTGCACCCCCGCCGCGACGGCGCTGTCGAGCCGCTCGGTGTTGGTCTTCGGGCCGCGCACCGTCGGGCCGGGCGGGATCCAGACGCGCGGATCGCCGTATGACGGGCGCACCCCCTTCGTGGGCCCGCCCCCGCCGACGAGTGGCCCGCTCCCCCCTTCCGCCTCGCGCGTGACAGGCGCCTTCGGCACCGGCGGCAGCGAGGTCGGCACCGTCGACGGCGCGACGATCGGCGGCGGCGCCATCACCGCGCCCGTCGTCACCGCGCGGTCGTTCCCGCCACTCTTCGGCCGCTCCGTCGTCGGCACGGCATGGCGCGGCAGCGCCACCATGCCGATGTGCTCCACCTGCAGCGGCTGCTGCATCTCGACGCGGAACAGGTTCCACACCGTCGGCTCGACGGCGATGCGCACGAGGATCACGATGCCGATCGCATGCAGCACGAGCGACACGACCACCCCGGCCGGTCCACGGCGCGCGGGATCCCTCCGGTCACCCGGAGTGCTGATGATCGGTCGCGGCGCCGCCACGCTCAGCTCTGGCCGGACACCACGGGACTCGACACGCGCGAGTGCCCGACGATCTCCACCTCGACGACGTCGCCGGGCGAGAGTGGACATACGCCCGCCGGCGTCCCCGTGAGCACGAGGTCGCCGGGTTCGAGCGTGATGTACTTCGAGATGTAGGCGAGCAGCGACGGGATCGAGAAGGCCATCTCGGCCGAGCTCGCGCGCTGCTTCTCCACCCCGTTCAACCGCGTCACGACGGTGAGCGCCGCCAGGTCGAACGGCGCGCGCGACTCGTCGCCAAGCGGCAGGAAAGTGTCCGACCCCTTCGCCCGCGCCCACTGGCCGTCGTTCTTCTGCCAGTCGCGCGCCGACACGTCGTTCGCCGCCACGATGCCGCGCACCGCCGCGGCCCCCTCGGCGGCACTCGCCTTGCGCAACCGCTTCCCGATCACGACGCCGACCTCCCCCTCGAAATCGACGCGCCCCGCGTCGGGCGGGAGCTCGATCGCCACGCCGGCGTCGATGACGGACGACGGCGGCTTGAGGAAGAGCAACGGCTCGGAGGGGACGTCGTTCCCCAGCTCCTTGGCGTGCTCGAGATAATTGCGGCCCACGCAGACGATCTTCCCTGGACGGTCCATGCCGGAATCTACCCCAAAGAGTGTGGATGGGTCGAATAGAAACGTACGAGTTCGTCCCGCAACACGGGCCAGGGCCCGTCGAGCCGGCGCGCCGGCGGCAACCCGGCCAGGAGCGCCCGCCCGTACGACTTGCGCAGCACCCGCGGGTCACAGATCACGACGGCGCCTCGGTCGGTCGCCGTGCGGATGAGGCGGCCGAACCCCTGCTTGAGCCGCAGCGCGGCGTGCGGCACCATGTACTCCGCGAACGCGTCCCGCCCCGCCGCCTCGATCGCCTCGCATTGCGCCGCCGTCACGGGCTCCGACGGCACGCGGAACGGGATCTTCGCCAATAGCAGCCCCCGGAGCGCGCGCCCGGGAACGTCGACCCCTTCCCAGAACGTCGCCGTGCCGACGAGCACCGCGTCGCCGTGCTCGCGGAACCGGCGCAACAGCGTGTCGCGCGAGTCCTCGCCGTGCACGAGCATCGGATGTCGCGACTCGATGCCGAGCGCCCGCAGCGCCTGCGCCGCCTCGCGCACGTCGCGATGGCTCGTGAACAGCAGGAACACCCCGCCCCCCGCCGCGTCGACGAGGTCGGCCCCCGCCTGCACGGTGCGGCGCAGGTGCAACGCCCCGTCCTCGTTCGGCGCGGGGAAGTCGGTGGGGATGGCGAGCACCGCCTGCCGCGCGTAGTCGAACGGTGACGGCAGCGACGCCGTCACCGGCTCGACGTCGTCCTCGTCGAGCCCGAGCCGACCGGCGATGAATTCGAAGCCGTCGCCGACGGCGAGCGTCGCACTCGTCACGACGCAGGTCTCGACCCGGCGGAACAGGTCCTCGCGCAGGATCGGCGCGAGGTCGAGCGGCACCGACGTCACGATGACGTTCCGCTCCCCCGTCGCATCGTCACTCTCGCGCTCGCCGGCGCCGTCGCGCCCCTGTCCGCGCGGCCCCGCCCGCCGCCCCTCGATCCACCGCACGCGCGCCGCCCCCGCGGGCCCCGGGCGCAGCGCGCTCCGCAGCGCGTCCCCCGCATTGGCGAGGCGGCGCGTCACCCCGCGCAGCTCGTTGAGCAGCGGCGCCATCTCCTCGGCCCGCCGCTCGTCGGTCTCGAACCGCTCCCGCACCATCACCAACCCCTCGGCCAGCAGGTCGAGCTCGCGCAGCAGGTCGT